>CAZYQX010000001.1:0-207353 GCA_964649985.1 uncultured Pseudomonadales bacterium
CACCACCCTGGATGAATACCGCCAGTACATCGAGAAGGATGCCGCCCTGGAGCGCCGCTTCCAGAAGGTGCTGGTGGACGAGCCCTCCGAAGAGGACACCATCGCCATCCTGCGCGGCCTGAAGGAGCGCTATGAGGTGCACCACGGGGTGGACATCACCGACGGCGCCATCATCGCCGCCGCCAAGCTCAGCCAGCGTTACATCACCGACCGCCAGCTGCCCGACAAGGCCATCGACCTGATCGACGAAGCGGCCTCCCGCATCCGCATGGAGATCGATTCCAAGCCGGAGGAGATGGACAAGCTCGAACGCCGCCTGATCCAGCTGAAAATACAGCGCGAGGCGGTGAAGAAGGACGAGTCCGAGGGGGCTAAAAAAGAACTGTTGAAGCTGGACGAGGACATCGCCAAGGTCGAGCGCGAATACGGCGATCTGGAAGAGATCTGGAAGGCCGAGAAAGCCGCGCTGCAGGGCTCGCAGAAGATCAAGGGCGAGCTGGAGCAAGCGCGCCTGGATATGGACGCTGCCCGCCGCGCCGGCGATCTGGCGCGCATGTCCGAGCTGCAATACGGCGTGATTCCCAACCTGGAAAAGCAACTCGATCTCGCCACCCAGGTGGAGATGACCGAGATGCGCCTGCTGCGCAACAACGTCACCGAGGAGGAAGTGGCCGAGGTGGTGTCGCGCTGGACGGGTATCCCGGTCTCCAAGATGTTGGAAGGCGAACGCGAGAAGCTGCTGCGCATGGAAGATGCCCTGCAGCGCCGGGTGGTGGGCCAGCGTGAAGCGGTGGTGGCGGTATCCAACGCCGTGCGCCGTTCCCGGGCCGGCCTGTCAGATCCCAAGCGCCCCAACGGTTCCTTCCTGTTCCTGGGCCCCACTGGCGTGGGCAAGACCGAGCTGTGCAAGGCCCTGGCGGAGTTCTTGTTTGACAGCGAAGATGCCATGGTGCGCATCGACATGTCGGAGTTCATGGAGAAACATTCCGTGGCCCGCCTGATTGGCGCGCCTCCCGGCTATGTGGGCTACGAGGAGGGCGGTTATCTCACCGAAGCGGTGCGCCGCCGGCCCTACGCGCTGTTGCTGCTGGATGAAGTGGAGAAGGCCCACCCGGATGTGTTCAACATCCTGCTGCAGGTGCTGGAAGATGGACGCCTGACCGATGGGCAAGGCCGCACGGTGGACTTCCGCAACACCGTGGTGGTGATGACCTCAAACCTGGGCTCGGATCTGATCCAGGAGCTGACCCAGCGCGAGGAGGGCTATGAGGCGATCAAGGATGCGGTGATGGCGGTGGTGGGCAGCCATTTCCGCCCCGAGTTCATCAACCGGGTGGACGAGAGTGTGGTTTTCCATCCCCTGGGCAAGGATCAGTTGGTGGGCATCGCCAGTATTCAGCTCGATCTGCTGCGCCAGCGTTTGGGCGAGCGGGAATTGAAAATCGATTTCGATCAGGCGGCCTTGGAAAAGCTGGTGGCGGTGGGCTACGATCCTGTTTATGGTGCACGCCCCCTCAAGCGCGCCATTCAGCAGTGGGTGGAAAACCCGCTGGCGCAGGATATCCTCTCTGGCAAATTTATCCCGGGTGATACCATTATGGTCTCGCTGCAAGGGGATAAATTGAGCTTCGCCAAGGCGTGAGGCTTGCTCAAATGAAGCCCTGGCGGCTGGATCTCTGATCCAGGCATGCCACGCTCAACGGCACCCCCCAGCGGGTGCCGTTTTTTTATCAAAACGTGTTAGCAGTGGGTTGGCAGGTCCATGACGTGTGGGACATCTGCGTTGGTTCATCAGTGCCGTGCTGGGCCTGGCTGCAGCAGCGCGTGTCGCTCGCGCTTCGCTCAACACCATAGGCCGCTTCAGGCTGCATGTAACAGTGTGGGGGCCATATGGTTGACGAAATTTGTGTTGCCGGGGGTGAGATTGTTCTGTGCACGCTCGAAGTCGACGCGTGTGTAGTGGGGGTGATAGTCAGTGCTGGAGAAGTAGGCTTGCCACAAGTCCCATAGCGATTCTTGTGTTGGGCATGCGGATGGCACGATTGCACGCGCACTAAGTTCCACCCACAAGATGGCCACCGAATAGGCCAGATTGGCGCTTAGATCGAATTCGGGATCTTGTAAGAAGTGCCGCTGACTTGCGAGGCCGCGTACCTGACTTGCTTGCTCAGGCCTGAATGCCAAGTAGTTATCCCAGAGTTGGCGGTGTTGCTGCAAACTCAACTGAAAAGGCCCATGGCCTGCACCCTCTTCGACCATTTCGAAGTGACTCAAAAGCAATAGAGCAAACAATTCGGTAGATGCATTGTTTACCCCGAGGTAGTGCAGTGTGCGCTGGATAATGGACCGTTTGGCGTTTAACTGATGCATGGCAGGCAACCTTGAATGTAGGGCTCCTGAATAATTTATCGGCCTTTTGCAACAATGCCTTAGGGCGCAAAAGTGCGGGCGTTAGATCCTTTCACTCTATATCACGAAGACTTTGCGCCTAATGGCATGAACGCTGGGTCAATGGCGCGATCGCCCATGGACAACCCGCTTCGGAATTGGCGAGGCAATAAAAAAGCGGCGCTGGTTACCCAGCACCGCTCTAAGGCAAGCCATTTCAGTTGAGGAACGAGTCGATATCCGCGTCCAGGCTGGTGAGCTCTTCCAGTTTGTCGGAGAGCTTGCCCATGTCGATGCCCAGGGCATTGGCCACCGGCTGGGGGAAATTGGCTTCGAGCTGCTCCAGGGTGGCGCCCGTTTCCAGCGAGTGAATCACATACTGGGAGAGATAGATCAAGCCTGCCAACGCTGGGGCCGGGGTGGTGGCGAGAGGGTCTTGCTGGTGTGCAATGCCTTGAACAATGCTCAGCGGAAACTTCCAGCGATTGGCCAGTTCTGCACCCACTTCGCAGAAATTGAAGCCCAACAGCGTGTTTTCGAGCTGCACGCGGTCGCCACCCAAGGCCACGCTGTTGTCGATGGATACCGACTGATCAGGGTGGACGATGTGAATCAGCAGGCTGCCCACATCGTGCAGCAGGCCACAGGTAAATGCCACTTCGCCATCCTGCCTGGCCAGTCGCGCCAGCCACTTGCAGATCGCGGCGGTGTGGAAACTGTGCTTCCAGAATCCACGCAGATCAAAGCCTGCCGGCGGCTTGAAGGCGCTCACAAAACCACTGGCCAGCACCAGCGTGCGCAGCGTATTGAAGCCCAGCATGATCACGGCATCTTTGACCGATGCAACATTGCGGCTGCCGCCGTAATGGGCGGTATTGGCGAGCCTCAGTACCTTGGCACTGAGGGCTTGGTCCAGCGAAATCTTTTTGGTGATCTCGTCCGTATTGATCTCAGACTTATCGAAAGTTTCGATGAGCTCTTGAACCACCTTGGGAATGTTGGGCAGGTGTTGGCTCTGGGCAAAAAGTGCTTCCATCGTGCTCACTGATGTATCTCCGTAAAATAGTGCGCATAAGGAGCATAGAAGATGTATTGACTCTTTGCCTGCCTGTTAGAGAACGGAAGTTTCAATGCGTCGGATGAAGTCAGTAATGGCTTGGATAGAGTGGCTGGGGTTGTCGCACATCAGAGCATGGCCGGCGCGGGGGATGACCTGCAGTTCTGCTCGTGGCAGGCTGTCTTCCACCATGCGCCTGGCGGTATCCCGCGACAGGATGGCCGATATCTGACCGCGCAGTAGCAGTGTTGGGGCATGGATGTGAGTCAGCGCTTGCCACAGTTGTTCATTGAGGGGGGCCACCAGGTCGTGGCTACTGCCTTGGTAACTTTCAGGTTTCCACAATGCGCGTGTAAAGGCTGGGTCGGTGTTGGGCTGCCACCCTGCTGGGCCTTCGCGTAGCCCATGGCGTGCCATGTGGGCGATGGCATGTGTATCCGAAAGCATATACACCTGCGCCAGCCACGCCTGATAGGCCTGAGTCGAGACAAAGTGGGCGGGGGTGGCCTCGGCATCCCGGCGTACCTTGCGCACACCCGCGGCGCGCACATCCGGGCCTGTGTCTAGGATGCACAGGCTGCTGATCGGAATGCCCGATTGGCCGGCGGCCAGCATGGCGATGCGCGCACCAAGTGAGTGGCCGATGAGGTGAGGGCGCTGCAGTTGCAAGTGATCAATGCAATCGATCAGGTCGGTCACCAGTGATTGGTGAAGGTAGCGGCCCTCGGGGTCCCAGGCAGAGGCGCCGTGGCCTCTGAAGTCGAGCGCAAACACGTCATGGTGTTCACTCAGCTGTTGGCTCAGGGGGTCCCAGATGTGGGCGTCGTTGGTGAAGCCGTGCAGCAACAGCACGGGGGCTCCCGCAGAGGGTGTGCGGGCGGGCCAGTGCAGTACATGCAGCTGAAGCTCGTCACGGTTGCTGAAGGTGACTGAGCTTGACCAGCCTGCCTGCAAGGCGTCGGTGCGGTAAGGGGAGTGCTGTTCTGCGTCAGTCATCGCGAGCGGGTCGAATGGGCCTGGGTCGGGGCGTAACGATAGCAAAAAGTGTCGCGCCTGGCGTGCGCGCTTGCAACCACAGACCTAGCCGGTCAGTGACCGGCTTTCTTGCGGCCGATGAACCAGGCGGGTATCAGGGTGACGGTAAATACGGCGGCGGATATCCAGAAGCTGTCCCGGAAACCTAGCATGCTGGCCTGGGTGCTGATGGCCTGTGCCAACTGGTAGTAGGCCACGCCCCACTGATCCATGGCGGTAAGCGCGCTACTTTGCAGTTGCTCCACCGAGGCCTGCAGGAAGCTTTGCGTCACATCATTTTCGCTGGTCTGTGTGGCGGTGAGGGACTCCCGGTGAAACTGCGTGCGGCGATCCAGGCAGAAGGACAACAGGTTGACGCCGAAGGCACCGCCCAGCTGGCGCAGGAAACTCATCGCCCCGGAGGCTTGGTGCAGTATGTCCATCGGCAGCCCCTGCATGGAGGCGATGCTGAGCGCCGGCATCACCAGGCCGATGCCGATGCGGCCGATTACAAGCCACCAGGCATAGGTCCAGAAGGAGGTATCCGGGTCTGCCGAGGTCATCAAGACAAAGGAGCCGCCAAAGGTGATCACACCGAACAGCACCAGCACCCGGTGGCTCATCATGTCGGCCAGCCTGCCGGCATAGGGGAAGACCACCGCCAGGGCCAGACCGGCCGGCATCAGGGTCAGGCCGGCCACCGTGGGGGTGGCGCCCTGCACGATCTGCAGGAACAGCGGCACCAGATAGGTGGAGCCATAAAGACCTGCGCCGAAGATGAAGGACACCAGCGCCGCGACACTGAACTGGCTGTAGCTGAACACCCGCAGGTTGAGCAGTGGGTTGGGAATCTGCATCTGCCAGTACATGAAATAGCCGAGGCTTAGCAGCGAAAACAGCAGCAACCCTACAATTTCGTTGGATTCCCAGCCGATTTTCTCGCCATTGCCCAGGGCGAGCAGTAAGGCACTGAGGCCGAGCGAGAGAATCCACAGCCCGCGCCAGTCGAAGTCGGTCTGGCGTGCGTCAGCTTCCTTGCTGGGCAGGAACATCACCGCCAGTGGGATGCACACCAGGGAGAAGGGCACGCCGAGGAAGAATACATAGCGCCAATTGAGGCTATCCACCAGCAGGCCGCCCACGGTCGGGCCCAGCGCGGGGGCGAGGATGGCGCCGATGCTGGATACGCCCATGGCGAAGCCCTGGCGCCCCATTGGAAAGGTCTGGAAAATCTGTGACATGCCGATCGGCGTGATGATGCCGGAGGCACCGCCCTGCAGGATGCGGGCGAAGATCATGTGGTTTTCATCGGGGGCCAGCCCCCCCCACACCGAGCCGAGCAGAAACACCAGCATGGCCCACACCACGGTGGCGCGCGTGCCGATGCGGGCCACCAGCCACGAGGTCATCAGCATGGTCACCGTGCCCGCCGCCAGATAGAGCGTGGAGAGCAGTTGCACCTTGTCATAGCCGATGCCGTAGGTGCCCATGATCTGGGGGATGGCCACGTTGATGATGGTGCCGGTGAGCAGGGTCGCCACGGTGGCCAGCATATTGGCAAACATGGCCAGCCAGCGGTAATTGATACCGTACTGGCGGAACATGGCCTTGATGTTTTCGGTGGTGCGCAGCGTGGCCAGGTAGGCCTCGGTGGCCTCCGAGGCGCTAGCGGATTTCAATCGCAACCTCCACCATCATGCCGGGCTTGAGCAGATCGTCGACCTGTTCGATGGCGATGCGCACCGGGATGCGCTGGGTGATCTTGGTGAAGTTGCCGCTGGGATTGGGGGCTGGCAGCAGGGCGAACTGGTTAGTGGCTGCGTTGCCAATGCGCACCAGTTCACCCGAGAAATCTTTGTCGGGATAGGCGTCGATGTGCACCTTGACCTTGTTGCCGATCTTCAAGTGGCGCACTTCGGTTTCCTTGACGTTGGCTTCAATCCAGATGTTTTGCGGATCGTGCATCAGGAACAGGCGCTGACCGGGGTTGACGTATTCGCCGGGATTGACAAAGGTTTTGTCCACCACCCCGGCGCTCGGGGCTTCCAAAGTGCGGTCCTGTAGGTTGACGCGTTCACGGGCGAGGTTGAGGGCCAGGCTTTCGCGCTGGAATTTCAGGCGGGTGTAGTCGCGCTCACTCATCTCGCCGCCGGAGTGCTGGGCCTGGGCTTCCGCCAGCTTGGCGCGGGTGCTGGCCACTTCGGCATCGGCGCGTTGCAGCTCACGGCGGGCTTGCTCGACCAGATTGTGGGCCGCCTCCCAGTCTTTGCGCGACACGATTTGCTGTGCGCGTAGAGATTCCGCGCGTTTCCATTCGCTCTCTTTGAAGGCAAGATCCGCCTCGGCGGAGGCCCGCCGGGCCTGCACTGCTTTGAGTGCCGAGTGGGCCGCGTCGATTTTGCCGGTGACCTCGCCACGCACCTTGCCCACTTCCATTTCGGCCCGCTCCAGCGTTGCGCTCATGGCTTCGAGCTGGCTCTGCAGTTCGCGGGTGCGCAGTTCGATGTCGCGGGCATCGATCTGGCCGACCTTCTGACCTTTTTGCAGGCGGTCACCGGAGCTGACGCTGAATTCAAACAGGCGTCCAGCGGCTTTGCTGCTCACCGAGATCATGCTGGCGGCAACCCGTGCATCGTCGCTGCTGACATGGGTGTAGCGGTGCCACATCCAGAGGGAAAAACCGATGGTGGTGGCAAGTGCCAACGCCAGCGCGCCTGGGTGTTTGGCGTACTGAGTCATGCTGCTGGTGGAGTTCGCGGGGCTACTGCTCAAGTTATTCTCCCGTTGTTTTCCTGGTTATGTGCTTGAAGCGGGTTGGCCCGCAGTTCAGCCAGACAGCCCCGCAGGGCCTCCAGCAAGGTATTGAGGGCTACCAACTCGGCATCGCTCAACACCGACATCTGCTGCTGGTGCAAGCTGGCGTATTGGGCTATCAGGGCATCCAGCCGCGTTGCGGCTTGTGGTGCAACATCAATCTGTTTGGCGCGGCGGTCGGTCGGCACGCCAGTGCGTTGTATCCAGCCTTCTTTTTCCAGGGCATCCAGCAATTGGCCTAGCGGTACCTTGCCGATGCCCAGCTGCTCGGCCAGGGCGGTTTGGGTCAGGCCGCCTTGCCACTGGACTGCGCAGAGCAGCCACCATTGCGCCGGTGTGAAGCCCATCTCGCGCAGGGGGCGACTCATCCGCCGACGCAGCAGGCGCGCCAAGGAGCCGATGACGGTGAGATAGTCCTTGCTCATGTGCTGTTGGCGCGATTCGAGGTCTGTTTCTGTCAACAGCCCGTGTCGCAGGCGGTTAAGCAGGCCCCAGAGCATGTCCTGCTGGGCGGTAGTGAAGGTTTCGGCAAGCTCGGTATGCAGATGAGCAAAGGCGGACTGCATCTGTTGGATGACAGGCGCCGCCGCCGGCTGCAGGAAGAGACGGTTTACCCGTCGGTCGTTCATGTCCAGTTCCCGGCGCAGCAGGCCCTCGCGCTGGAGCTTGTCCACCAGAGTGCCAGCCGGTGCCTTTTCGATATCCAGCAGCTCGGCCAGTTCGGTTTGGGTCAGGCCTGGCCAGGTGTTCACGTACCCGACGGCGCGCCAGCGCGCCTCGGTCAGTCCGATCGGGCGAATGGTCTGGTCAAAACGCTGCCGCACCAGCCGGGCGGTGTCCTGCAGCAGATTTGCGGTACGGGTGTGTAAGTTCATGCTTCGATTATGACGCAAATTGGTAATGTAGGATTAATATAAATAAAAGTTAATAGCTGTGCATCTGGCGGGTGATGCGCTGGCCAATGCGGAAGATCGAACGTCACCTACCGCGATGGGGGGGATATGCGCTTCTGACGTCATTGCCGCAAGTAAGGCGGATAGGGGAGTAACGCCGTGTGCGGTTTAGAACTGATGCGAACGTACGCATGAGGTGAGGAAAACGCGGGGCCATCTGGTTGATGAACGCCCATTATGGGCACGGCTGCCTGCTGATCCCTGTGCGGCCCAACTCTACTGGCCACACAAGGCGTGCCCGGTCAATTCTGCAGCAGCATGGCAATGGCCGCTAAGGCGTCAGGATCTTCATCCTTGATTTGGTTAGCGATGTGATGTTGAAAGAAATAGCGGAATTGTTTGCTCTTGTCCGCTGGATACAGGCAGGGGTCGCCCACCAATACCGGGGTGGCCTTGACCTTCTTCTCATTGACCAGCATGGCGTGGATGCTGCCGTCGTTGTGCAGGCGCCAGCTGAGAATTTCCGATAGCGTCAAACGGCTGAAATTGGCGTTGGCCATCAGCGCATGAGTGCCAGTCACATCCGGTATTTCTTGGATGACGGCTTTGGGGTCGTCTGACTTCGACAGTCCAAAATAGGCGGCGGCTTCTTTAAGCTCGTTTACCTTGTAGGGCGGGGGCTCAAAGAAGATATCGTCATGGCGCGGATCGTAGTAGCCCTCAAAGCTGGCTTTGCGCGGGTCTTTCAGCTCGGCGCAGGCGATCACCCGATTAATCCACGGTATCATCGCGACCACCACGCCATCACGCCGCAACGCCCAGCACACAATCTTCATGGTAAAAAGCTTTTCAGGATGGGCTGGGTTTGAGTAGAGAATCTCTAGGCCGTCATTCTCTGGCGCGATGCGCACCACCGTTCTGGGGTGGGCGCCCATCATGCGGTGGCCGGTGAAAATGTCGAACACATTTCCGGATTTGGAGGACTTCAGTGAAGCCTTCATGTGCCACCTCCGTGCAAACGGGATCGCGTTGTTTTGTTAGAATGCATGTCCCTGTCCTGATCCTTGGTCAGCCACACTGCTGTCTATCTCTACATTCAGATCACCCTTACTAACAAGTATAGTTGGTGATTGCTAACTGCAAGCCCCGGTTGTCGATGCTGATTGATCACTATTTCGCCTATGGCAGCAATATGAATCCCCAACGCATGCGCGATCGCGGGGTGGGCTTCGAGGCACTCTGCCCGGCGCGCTTGCCGGGCATGGCGCTGCGCTTCAATAAGCGGGCGCATCAGAACCCGCTGATGGCCTATGCCAACATCGGCCATGCACCGGGCGAGGTCGTGGAAGGCCTGCTGTATCGCCTGTCGTGCCCACAGCAGATCCTGCGGCTGGACCCGTTTGAAGGCACGCCGGTGCGCTACAGCCGTGAGGTATTCCTGCTGGAAAGTGAAATGGGGCGTGTGCCAGCCTGGGTTTACGTGGCCAATGCGGCATGGGTGGAGGAAGGCCTGCGCCCGGCGCGCTGGTATCTGCAGCACCTGCTGGCGGGTGAAGCCTGGTTGAGCCCGGCCTACCATCGACAGTTGGCCTCCCAGTGTTGTCTGGAGGATGCGTGAGCACGCACCATTACCCGGATTTGATCCGCATCTTCAATGGCCTGTTCGCCGAGCAGGAAAACACCCGCTTGTTGCGCGGTTGGGATGAGCCCATTTACTGGCCGGCGGATGCCCACATGCCTTGGGCGCGGCTGGTCTTTGCCCGGGGGTTTTTCTCCAGTGCCCTGCACGAAATCGCACATTGGTGCATTGCCGGAGCAGAGCGGCGCAAGCGAGTGGACTTCGGCTATTGGTACGCTCCGGATGGCCGCAGTGAGGCCCAGCAGCGCGCCTTCGAGCGGGTGGAGGTAAAGCCTCAGGCCCTGGAATGGATCTTCACCAACGCCTGTGGTCTGCGGTTTACCGTGAGTGCAGATAACCTCAATGGCCAGGTGGGGGACGACAGCGCGTTCCGGCGGGCAGTTCACGCACAGGTGTTGCGCTACTGTGACGAAGGGATGCCTGCCCGTGCCGAGGTATTTCGCCAGGCCCTGGCGGCGTTCTATGGCACCCCTACGGTTTTGCAGCGGGAGCAGTTTGATGCCCGCGCCCTGGGGCTCACGCATGGCTGACATCACCTGGCTGGTGGATGGCCCGGGGCTGTTTTTCCGCGCCTATTTTGCCAGCCCGGGGCGTTTTAGGGATGAACGCGGTGAGCCGGTGGATGGGGCCGCAGGGTTCGCCCGCGCCCTGGCGGCCATCCTGGCCAGCGAGAATGTAAGCCAAATCGGGGTCGGTTTCGATTTCAGCCTGGGCACTGGCTTTCGCCACGCCTTATTCCCGGGCTACAAACAGCGACGCCCCATGCCCGACGACAATATTCGCTACCAGTTCGAGTTGTGCCTGGGGTGGTGTCGCGCGCTGGGGGTTGCGGCGTTGGGTAGCCAGGTGTTTGAAGCGGATGACATTCTGGCTTCGTGGGCGGCCCAGGCCCGGCTGGCTGGCCGTGCCGTGATGGTGCACTCGGCTGACAAGGACTTGGCCCAGCTCGTGATCAATGAGCATGACCGCTGGTGGCCGGTGGGCCGCGAGCAACGGCTTGATCGAGGCGCCATCGAGGCCGAATGGGGGCTGGCCCCGGCGCGATTGGCGGAGTTGCTGGCGCTCACCGGCGACAGCAGCGACGATATCCCGGGTGTGCCCGGCGTGGGGCGCATCAGTGCCGCGCGACTGCTCGGGCCAGTGAGTGATCTTGAGGCGCTGCATGCCGCTTTGAGCCGAGGGGAATGGCCTGCCATGCGCAGCGCTGAACGGCTGGGGCGCTTGGTGCTGGCGCATTGGCCCCAGGTGCAACTGGCCCACCAGCTGACGCACTTGCGCGAGGACGTGGCGGAGGCTTGGTCCACACCACTGGCCTGGTCACCGCCCAGGCGTGATGGGGTGCAGGCCTGGTTGGAAGCACAAGGACTGGAGCGCGCCTTTGCCGGCGCGATGAAGCCGCTATCCCGTGTGTTGTGATACCCCGAGAATGTCGTGCCATGGTGTGGGGGCGTTGTATCCACCCAATGTGACTGCCCTAGACCCATTGAGGAACGCTTCATGTCGAAACCACAGCAGGGCTTGCGCATCGTGGCGGATGAGAACATGCCGCTGGTGGACGAGCTGTTCGGCCCTCTGGGCGAAGTGATTCGCCTGCCCGGTCGCGGTATGAGCGCTGCGGATGTGAGGGAGGCCGATATCCTGCTGGTGCGCTCGGTGACGCGGGTGGATGCGGCGCTGCTAGCCGGCAGTCGGGTGCGTTTCGTCGGCACCGCCACCATTGGTCAGGACCATGTGGATCGGGCGCATTTACAGCAACATGGGATTGGTTTTGCCAGTGCACCGGGCAGCAATGCCCGTTCTGTGGCAGAGTATGTGCTGTCGGCCTTGCTGGCGTTGGAACACCGGGTGGGCCCGTTGACGGCCTGCCGGATCGGCGTGGTGGGCTGTGGCCAGGTGGGCGCACGCGTCGCGGCGCTGCTACAGGCGGCGGGGGCTACGGTGGTGGCTTACGACCCGCTGATCCCTCAGGATCGCTATGCCTTTCTTGGTTCTCTGGAGCAGGTGATGGCGGCCGATGTGTTGTGCCTGCACACGCCGTTGACGCGCAGTGGGGATCACCCCAGTTTTCACCTGTTCGATCAAGACCGGCTGGCGCGTCTGGGGGCGGGGCAGCTGTTGTTAAACGCCGGGCGCGGCCCGGTGGTGGACAATCTGGCCCTGCTGCAACGCCTGCGCCGTGCTAATGGGCCAGGTGTAGTGCTTGATGTGTGGGAGCCTGAACCGGCGATTGACCCTGAACTGATGGCTGAGGTGGCCATTGCGACCCCGCACATTGCCGGCTACAGCCAGGATGGCAAGCTGGCGGGCACGCATATGGTGTACCTGGCGGCCTGCAAGCACTTTGGCCTGGGGGAGGGGGAGGCGTTTGTGGCACCCGGTGCCGGGCTGGTGGATCTGTCTGCTTGTGCGACGGAGCACGAGGCAATCCGCCTGGCGGTTAATGCCTGCTATGACATCAAGGCAGATGATGAACGTATGCGATCAGCCGTTACGGCATCGCTGACATCAGCGGATGTGGCAAAAGCATTTGATGATTTGAGAAAACACTATCCGGTGCGCCGAGAATTTGCGGCACACCGGCTATGCGGTCTGGCGGGCATGGACCTCAGGGCGCGCCAACGATTGTCAGCACTGGGCTTTGCACTGGGGTGAGGCAGCTCGCTGCCACATGGCCGTAATAAGCGGTCTGTGGCTCCATGGCCTCCAGCATCGCGTCAATCATGTCTGAGGTCACGGGCACTTCGTGGCCAAAGCGATCAATGATGGCCACGCAGTGCAGTTCGTCCATTTCGGCAGTAAGATCGAGCGCTGTGTTCACTGTGTAGCCTCCGGATCATATTAGGTCGTCAGCCCGAATCTTAGTGGCGGCTTGTTACAGAATTATGTAAGGCCGTACTTTTGCGTGCTTCGGGGTTCAAGCGTGGTATTTGTGAAAAATGCACACTTCTTGAGTTCTCAGTATATCCATGCGGGGTGGCGCCGCAAGAGGGTCTGAGAAAAAAATCCTTGTTTCTTAATGGCTTAATTAGGAATGTCGGCTAAGTGCTTAATTCCTAAGGGCGGCATCTGAAAAAACTCTTTATTTCATCTGGCGCTTAGCAGGCGTGTAGGTCGGCAGCTTTCAGCCGAGCAGGCGCGCCTGCAGCATGAGCTGGTGAGTCCAGCGGCGCACCTGGCTGGAGGAGCCTTCGCGCAGTGCCTGGCGCAGGCAGTGCAACAGGCTCGGGGAAGCGGGGTCATCGGTGTTGCTGGGGCTGGAGAGGGCGAGGAAGGCGCGGTGACTCAGCACGGCTTGATCCAGCGCCTCCTGGCGCACGGTGTTTTCGAAGTGCAGATAGTCCTGCTGCGCCAGCCACAGCATGGTGCTGAAGCAGGCGGCAAAACGCGGTGCGTGCAGGCCGAACTCGTCTGGCTGATCCGGCCCGCTGATGTCTTCCACGTACAGGGTTTCCCGGCGCGGGAAGGTGGCGTAGAGCCGGGAGAGGATCAGCGCCACATCCCGGTAAAAATCCTCGATATGAAGATCCGACATGGCGCTGCCCAGATTCACTGGCTGTAGTGGCTCAGGAAGTTGGCCAGACGGCTGGCAGCGGTGGCCAGCTCGTCCGGGCGCGGCAGGAACACCACCCGGAAGTGATCCGGGTGCGGCCAGTTGAAACCGGAGCCCTGTACCAGCAGGAGCTTTTCCTGCAGCACCAGGTCCAGCACAAATTTCTGGTCGTCCTTGATCGGGTACACCTTGGGGTCCAGCCGCGGGAACAGATAGAGCGCGCCCTTGGGCTTGACCACGCTCACCCCGGGAATGCTGTTGAACAGCTCGTAGGCGGCGTCGCGTTGCTCACGCAGGCGCCCGCCAGGCAACACCAGGTCATTGATGCTCTGGTAGCCGCCCAGGGCGGTCTGAATGGCATGCATGGCCGGCACGTTGGCACACAGGCGCATGGAGGCCAGGATGTTGAGGCCGTCGACAAAGTCCCGGGCCTTGTGTTTGGCGCCAGTGACCACCATCCAACCGGAGCGGAAGCCGGCTGCGCGATACGCCTTGGACAGGCCGTTGAAGGTGAGGCAGAGCAGATCGGGCGCAAGGGAGGCCAGGCAGGTGTGCTCTACATCGTCAAACAGGATCTTGTCGTAGATCTCGTCGGCGAACAGCACCAGCTTGTGCTCCCGGGCCAGGTCGGCAATCTGGTTGAGGATCTCGACCGGGTAGACGGCGCCGGTGGGGTTGTTGGGGTTGATCACCACGATGCCGCGGGTGCGGGAGGTGATTTTCGAGCGCATGTCTTCGATGTCCGGATACCAGTCGGACTGCTCGTCGCACATGTAGTGCACCGGCTTGCCGCCTGCCAGGGTGACGGCCGCCGTCCACAGCGGGTAATCCGGCGCCGGGATCAGCACCTCGTCGCCATCGTTCAGCATCGCCTGCATGGCCATCACGATCAGCTCGCTGACGCCGTTGCCCAGGTAGATGTCGTCTATGTCGACATTCATCAGGTTGCGGGTTTGGTAGTGCTGCATCACCGCCTTGCGGGCGGAAAACAGGCCGCGGGATTCGCAGTAGCCCTGCGCCTCGCGCAGGTTGTGGATCACGTCGTGGATGATTTCGTCGGGCGCGTCGAAGCCGAACGGGGCGGGGTTGCCGATGTTCAGCTTGAGGATTTTGTGGCCTTCTTCTTCCAGGCGCGTCGCCGCCGCCAGCACAGGTCCCCGGATGTCGTAACAGACGTTCAGCAGTTTGTTGGACTTTCTGACTTCGAACATGGGAGGACTCCGTGGTCCATGGACCGGCAAAACGGATATTCTAGCCGCTAGTCGCGCAGCTTATAAGGCGGAATGGGGTGAAAGTCGCAGTAGTTCACGCTCAAAACTGCCAGGGCGCCAAATAGCAACTGAGGTGTGCCAATGAGTCAGGACAATACCCCCAAGGCCGAATGGCGGGAAAAGCTTTCCGAAGAGCAGTACTACGTGTGCTGGGGCAAGGGCACCGAGCGGCCCTTTACTGGCAAGTACTGGGATACCAAGGTGCCGGGCATCTACCGCTGCGTCTGTTGCGGCGAAGCCTTGTTTGATGCCGCCACCAAGTATGACTCTGGCAGTGGCTGGCCGAGTTTTTATGCGCCCGTAGGCGAGGGCTGTATTGCCGAGAGCAGCGACCACTCGCATGGCATGGTGCGCACCGAGATCGTGTGTGCACGCTGTGGCGCGCATCTGGGCCACGTGTTTCCCGATGGGCCTGCGCCCACCGGGCTGCGCTACTGCGTGAACTCAGCCTCTCTAGACCTGGAGGCGCAGGATCAGTCGTAGATCGCCTTTTTCTTCCAGGGGTCTTCCTTGGCATGGGCGCTGAAGCTGTCCCATTCCTTGCTGACCGCTTCGCTTTCGGAGGGTAGCGTGTGCAGCTGGTCGTCCTGCTGGCGCGCTAAGGCTTCCAATTGCATGATCTGATCTTGCAGTTCGGCCAGATCACCTTGGAAGTGTGCACTGTTTGCTTTCTTGAGGGTGTTGACCGCCAGTTGCAGGTGGTGCGCGGCGAGGCGCGGTTTGTTTTGGCTCTTGGCCTCATCCGCGTTGAAACGATGCTGGCCAAGATTCGCCCGAACGGTGAGCATTTTGATCTGACTACTGAGTAGACGCTCTTCTTCTGGCGTCATGTTGCCTTTCTGGCTAAGAGAGCTGACAAGCTTCTGTAGTACGCCCAGATAGCGCTCCAGATCATTAAATTGCTGAGCGTTCTGTGGTGCCGCGCCTCCTTGGTGGCTTGCCGCTCCCGATCGTATGGCTTCTAGTTGCTTGCTGGCGTTGGTGAGGCCTTCGCTATAGGTGGTGTTGCCTCGCTCCAGGGCGCTGAGTTGCTCCCAGGCATCTACCAGGCCACGTGAAATCAGTTGAGCCAGGTCTTTGGTGAGAAATCCGGCAGGAAATACTTCGATGAGGGCGCTGAGCCGGGCGATGCGTTTGCGCAAGGCAAACTCCATCTGCCGCTTGCGGCTGCGCGCACGTTCCAGTGCCTGTACAGTGTAGGCTGCGGCAAACAGTACCAGCAGCACAACCGCAACTACGATGGCTATGGTGGTCGTGGTCATACTCAGGGGGGCGCTCCAGGGATCTGGTTTGAGTTTAGACGCTATCTGCTTAAAGTCCTAAAGTGTTAGTTAGTACGAATGTCTGGCTGTTGGGCAGGTCTAAAGCGCCCTATCAATGCGGCGTGGCAGGGGCGAGCTTCAGGCGTGGGCATGGTTCAGCCTGTGTGACCATCTATGATGGGCTCGGCTGCGCCATGGTGCTCTGGCGGGCCAGGGCGGGATCATCATCGCTGATGGCAGAATTTTGAATTTTGAAAAAAATTAAAAAAAATGTTGACGGGGGTGGGAGATCATCCATAAAATGCGCGCCTCGCAACGGCGAACAGCCAGCGAGAAAGTCCGGGTCCCCTTCGTCTAGAGGCCTAGGACACCGCCCTTTCACGGCGGTAACAGGGGTTCGAATCCCCTAGGGGACGCCACTACATCATGCCAAATATCACTTTGGCGGATGCGTAAAAAGCGGGAATAGCTCAGTTGGTAGAGC
Source organism: uncultured Pseudomonadales bacterium (assembly GCA_964649985.1). Lineage (GTDB taxonomy): Bacteria > Pseudomonadota > Gammaproteobacteria > Pseudomonadales > CAZYQX01 > CAZYQX01. The sequence continues at coordinate 16,373 of CAZYQX010000001.1, forward strand.
ACGACCTTGCCAAGGTCGGGGTCGCGAGTTCGAGTCTCGTTTCCCGCTCCAAATTCTCTTCGAAGTACACCAATCCTACGTTCTTTACAGCTCTGTTCTTCGAAGCAGCGGTTGTCGTCATCTGCTATTTGCTTTCCTCCATTTTTCCGTGAAACTAGCGGTTTTCTTCGGGGCATGACTACATGGCGACAGCGCTCAGCATCCGTCAGCTACGCAAGGTCTATGGCAGTGGCAAGGAAGCGCTGCGCGGCATCGACCTTGATGTGGAGGAGGGGGATTTCTTTGCCTTGCTGGGGCCGAACGGTGCCGGTAAATCGACCACCATCGGGATAATCTGTTCGCTGGTGCAGAAATCTGGCGGCACCGTGCGTGTGTTCGATAAGGATATCGATGTAGATTTTCCGGGGGCCAAGCAGCTCATTGGCGTGGTGCCGCAGGAATTCAACTTCAATCCTTTTGAGAAGGTGATCGACATCCTGGTGACTCAGGCGGGCTATTACGGCCTGCCCATGGCGCTAGCATGCGAGCGTGCGGATAAGTACTTACGCTTGTTGGGCTTGTGGGACAAGCGCGAGGAGCGTGCTCGCAACTTGTCTGGCGGCATGAAGCGGCGATTGATGATTGCCCGGGCGCTGGTACATGAACCTCGCTTGCTGATTTTGGATGAGCCCACCGCCGGCGTTGATATTGAGCTGCGTCGCTCGATGTGGGTGTTCCTGCAGGAGATCAATCAGCAGGGCACCACTATCATTCTCACCACCCACTATCTGGAAGAGGCGGAGAGCCTGTGCCGCAACATCGCCATCATCGACAACGGGGCGATTGTGCAGCACTCCAGCATGCGCGATCTTTTGAAAACGCTGGATCGCGAGAGCTTTGTGCTGGACAGTCGTGATCCGTTGCCGCCTGGCCTCGACGTGCCGGGGGTCGAACTGCGGGTGCTGGATGACCACTGTCTGGAGGTGGTGTTGGAGAAGAGCCAAAGTTTGAATCATGTGTTTGATGCGCTATCCGCTCAGCAGGTGCAGGTGACTAGCATGCGGAATAAGAGCAATCGACTGGAGGAGTTGTTCGTGTCGTTGCTCAGCGGAGGGGGTAAATAAGCATGGGGGCTCGGCAGCAATTTATCGCGTTCATGACCATCCTGATCAAGGAGATCAGGCGTTTTACGCGCATCTGGGGGCAAACACTACTGCCGCCGGCGATCACCATGGCGCTTTATTTCGTGATCTTCGGCAATCTGATTGGCCCGCGCATCGGTCAGATTCATGGGGTGGACTACATTCGCTTCATGGTGCCTGGCTTGATCATGATGGCGGTGATCACCAATTCTTACTCCAATGTGGTCTCTTCCTTTTTTGGTGCGAAATTCCAGCACAGTATCGAAGAGTTGCTGGTTTCTCCGGTACCTAATCACCTGATTCTACTGGGCTATGTGTTGGGTGGGGTGGCTCGGGGCTTGTGTGTGGGGGCGATTGTCACGGTGTTGGCGTTGGGTTTCAGTGCCATCCAGGTGCAGCATGTGGGTATTACGGTATTGATGGTATTGCTTACGGCGGTGCTATTCGCGACCTTGGGCTTTATCAATGCGGTGTATGCCAATACTTTCGATGATATTTCCATCGTGCCCACGTTTGTGCTGACACCGCTGATCTATCTGGGCGGGGTGTTCTATTCCATAGAAATGCTGCCCGAATTCTGGCGCGGCGTGTCGATGGTCAATCCCATGCTGTATATGGTCAACGCGTTCCGCTATGGGCTGTTGGGTGTGTCAGATGTGCCGGTGTGGATTTCCATCGTCATGGTGGCGGGCTGTTGTCTGGCGGCTTTCGGTTTTGCCCTGTATCTGTTGAACGCCGGCAAGCGCCTGCGTCACTAAGGAGGTCACAATGGCTGACTGGCATGATGAACTGCCGCTGGGCAAGCACACCGACTACGTGTCCAGCTACGATGCTGAGCTGTTGTGTGGCGTGCCGCGGGCCATTCCCCGGGCTGAGTTGAACCTGGGGGCGGGGGCGTTGCCCTTCGTGGGTGTGGATGTGTGGACCGCCTATGAGGTGTCCTGGCTGCAGTCAGATGGCAAGCCGGTGGTGGCGGTGGCTGAGTTTCATGTGCCCTGCGACTCGCCGTGTCTGATCGAGTCGAAGTCGCTCAAGTTGTATTTGAACAGCCTCAATTTGAGCGTGTTCGATAGCTGGGACGCCGTGGCCTCGCTGGTGGCGGCAGACCTCACTCAGGCGGCGGGGGCGCCGGTCGAGGTGCAACTGAAGCGTTTGGATCAGCTGGTTAACGAAGGGGTGCAGTCGCCGGGCGGGGAGTCGCTGGATGGTTATCCGCTCCTGGTGCGCGCAGATGCGCCAGCGCCTGATTTGCTGGCGGTGGATGCCGGGCGGCAGGAAGCGGTTCGCCTGTGCTCGGATCTGCTGCGCTCGCGCTGTCCGGTGACGGGGCAGCCGGACTGGGCCAGCGTGATCATTGATTATCAGGGCCCTGCCATAGATCGCAGCGCTCTGCTGGCCTATATCGTCTCCTTCCGTGAGCACGCCGAATTTCATGAGCAGTGTGTGGAGCGCATGTTTGTTGACATCACGCGCCGCTGTGGGCCGTCACGCTTGATGGTATATGCGCGTTACCTGCGCAGGGGAGGGCTTGATATCAATCCCATGCGTGCGAGTGAAGCAATGACTTTGCCGGTTTTACGCCTTTCGCGTCAGTGAGTTGGCGTTGTTAGTTCATCCGATTGGCTAAAAATGGACAGCTGTTCCATACTACATTGCCTGTTGCATTGTGGTTAGGTGATCCATTCTGGCTGTTCGAAGGCTGACTTTTGATCTTTTTTGCCAGCACGATGTTACAGGGATGGTTTTGGGAGGCTAAGGAAACTCTGAAAAAGTTGAACGAGCCGATGATGGCTGGTGAAGCCTGAGGCCGCCACCTATGGGCGTGCGCATAGCGCCGGTACGAATGGTGGGCGTCTAAAGGGTTGTAGCTGGCAGCGCTGTGCTCGGTGCTAACGGCGAGCTTATCGGCTGCAAAAGAACATTTCACTCAACGCTGCGCGGTTCGCCCTTCGGGGGCGTGCTGCGTGCAATGGCCCTTGCTGGGCCGTGTGAGCATGTTCGCAGCGACGCCAGCGCGGCTTGAGAGGCTTTTGCAGAGGTTCCCTAATGTGATGGCGGTATCTGATGGTTAATTCCTCATTGGTGCTTTACGTGCTGGGGGAGCTGTGTTTGCTCTTGCTGGCTATCACGGTCGGGCTACTTATCTATACCCGCGGTTTGAAAAAGCTGGTCGCCACCCTAGAGGATAAAGTTCTCAACCTGCGCAAGGTGTTGCAGAACACCAAGGAAGCGGCGCTGCTCAAATTCGAGGAGCTGCAAAAAACTTCCGCAGTGAACGGCTATCTGGGCCAGCTTGACGAGCAGATTCACGCGACGCGAGCTCACCACCGCTCGTTGGGGGCGGACCGCGATATCACCCTGGATCTCGCGCAGGATGTCAGCCAGGAGCGCAAAACAGCGTCTTTCCGTCATGCGGTGCTGCTGGCGGAAAAGGAAGCCATGCTGAGCAGTGACACGACTGATCCTGCCTGGGATGTGTTGCAGAACAAATTCCAGCAGTTGCTGCGCTTCTTTCAGGGCCCCGATGCGGCTGTGGCTCCCGCTTCCGCCGGTGAAGATGTCGGCATGCTTGAGGCCACCATAGAAGCCCAGAAAAAGCAGATTGCCAATCTGGAGAAGTTCAAGAAGCTTTTCTTCGAGCTAGAGTCCAAATGGAATTCTGCCCAGGCTAGCGCTGAAGGTGTTCAGCATCAGCTATCGGCCATGGCCAATATCTTGGGGGCGGGAGATGATTTTGATGATCTCCTCAAGCAGTATGTGGCCTCTTATTCGGATGTTAACCATCTGATCAGTGGCGGGGCAGGGGCTGGTGTTGATGATAGTGGTCTGCAGCGGGCCGGCACCAAGACCGTGGTCATTGATCGCCGGGAGGAGGTCGATGCCCTGCGTCGGATGGCCATGGAGCAGCACGGCGTGATCAATGATCTCAAGCGTCGTTTGTATGAAGCCAAGAGTGATGAGCAGCGCCAGCGTGCGGTGTCAGATACCCAAGAGGAACTCAGTCGCTATCAGCGTTTCGTCAAGGAGGCCGAGACCTGTATAGAGCAAATGGAGGCCGAGATCAGTGAAGTGCGCGCCCATGCTGGTGCGCTGGAGGCTGAAAACGAGCGGTTGAAGCGCGATGTGAAAATGCTGGATGGCCATATCGAGGGCAATGACCAACTGAAAACACAGCTGCAGGAGCTGCAGAAGGAGTCCTCCGGTTTGCGCATGAAGATTCGCGATCTCGAGCAGGAGAACCAGCAGCTGCGCAGCCAGCCGGCGGCGCCTGCTGGCGGAGGGCAGGAGGCGGCCACCCTGAAGGCGCGTTTGCAGGAGGTGCAGCAGGAGTTGCTCAATCTGCAGACCCAGCACATTGAGTTGGAAGATCGCTATATCGAACTGCGCAGCCGCATGGGCTGAGTTTTTTGGCTGTCTGAGTATGCCCTGGCGCTTCGTGCAAAAGTCGCCAACCTGTTAATCCTTGACCTGCCCGCTGTCCATAGAGCCTCGTGGTTGGATATACTGCCAGCCCGTTTCGCACTGCCGAGGCAATCCTTCTCATGTGGGCGTGGTTTCACAAGCTGGGCTCTCCCCGCTGGTTTTATGATATCTCTGGTCGCTGGTTGCCCTGGCTGTCCTTGCTTGCGGCTGCGCTGCTGATCACCGGTACGGTGTGGGGGCTTGCGTTTGCCCCCGCCGATTACCAGCAGGGCAATAGCTTCCGCATCATCTATATCCATGTGCCGGTGTCGTTCATCTCGCTCGCGGGCTATTACGTGATGGCCCTGGCCGGGGCCGTGTTGCTGATTTGGCGCATGAAGATGGCCGAAGTGGTGATGCTGCGTGCGGCACCCATCGGGGCGGCGATGACCTTTCTGGCACTGGTGACCGGGGCCATCTGGGGCAAGCCCACCTGGGGCACCTGGTGGGTGTGGGATGCGCGCATTACCTCCATGCTGGTGCTCTGGTTCCTCTATATGGGGGTGATTGCTCTCTACAACGCCTTCGACAACAAGGAGGGGGGTGCACGCGCGAGCGCGGTGCTGGCGCTGGTGGGCACGGTCAACATCCCGATCATCTACAAATCGGTGGATTGGTGGTACAGCCTGCACCAGCCGGCCACCATCAAGCTCACCAAGGCACCGAGCATGGCGCCCGAGATGTGGCACCCGCTGTTGGTGATGATCATTGGCTTCTACCTGCTTTACACCGTGTTGCTGCTGCTGCATGTGCGTGCAGAGATTCTGGTTAGAGAGCGCCGCACCGGCTGGGTGCAATCGCTGGTGGGCGGGAACTAGTCCATGTATTTCGAGTCTATGGCTGAGCTTTGGGCGATGGCGGGGCATGGTCCCTTCGTCTGGAGTGCCTATGCAATCACTTTTGTTGTCATTCTGGCCCTGATCATCATGCCCTTGCAGCAGATGACCGAGTTCAAGCGTGAGGAGCGCCGACGTGCGCGCCGCGATCAGGCCCTTCGTGAGCAGTCTTCGGGAGACTAGATGCATCCTTTGCGCAAGCGTCGTCTGGGCTGGGTTCTGGCGTTGTTGGTCGGCGTCGGCGCCGCTGTGGGGCTGTTGCTCTATGCCCTGGGCGAGAACGTGAACCTGTTCTACCCACCTGCAGATATCGTCAGTGGCAAGGCGCCCGTGGGGCGTGAAATCCGTGCCGGTGGTATGGTCATGCCTGGCTCCATCAAGCGTCATGCCGATTCATTGAAAGTGGAATTCAAGATCACCGATTACAAGGGTGAAACCGCGGTGGTTTACGAGGGCATCCTGCCGGACATGTTCCGCGAGGGGCAGGGTGTGGTGGCCATGGGGGTGCTGGATGAGGCGCGTGTGCTGAAGGCTTCCCAGGTGCTGGCCAAGCACGATGAGAACTATATGCCGGCTGAGGTGCGCGATGCCCTTGAGAAAAGCGGGCGCCATTATGAGACGTCCGCAGGCGAGCAGAAATCGCCGCTGGCCAAGTAGGGGTTCACATGGTTGCTGAGTTGGGCCAGCTGGCTCTGTGTCTGGCCTTTGGCTTTGCAGTGTTGTTGTCGGTCATTCCCCTGCTGGGGGCCTGGCGCGGGGTGGATCGCTGGATGCTGGCCGGGCATCGCCTGGCGCTGGGGCAGTGGCTGTTCCTCATGATGGCCTTCGTGGCCCTGGCCCAGTGCTTTCTGGTGGATGATTTCTCGGTGCGCTACGTGCAGGGCAACTCCAACAGTGCGCTGCCGGCGATCTACAAGTTCAGTGCGGTATGGGGCGGCCACGAAGGCTCCCTGTTGTTGTGGGCACTGATGCTGGGCAGCTGGACCATCGCGGTATCGCGCTTCAGTGGTGGCCTGCCGGCTGAAATGGTAGCCCGTGTGCTGGCGGTGCTGGGCATGGTCAGTACCGGCTTTCTCGCCTTCATGTTGTGGACCTCCAGCCCCTTTGTGCGCATCTTGCCACGTGTGCCGGCCGAGGGGCGCGATCTCAACCCCTTGTTGCAGGACCCTGGCCTGATCATCCACCCCCCCATGCTCTACATGGGTTATGTGGGCTTCTCGGTGGCCTTTGCCTTTGCCCTGGCGGCCCTGATGTCCGGCCGCTTGGATGCCGCCTGGGCGCGCTGGTCCAGGCCTTGGACCAACGTGGCCTGGGCCTTCCTCACCATCGGCATCGCGCTGGGCAGCTGGTGGGCCTACTACGAGCTGGGCTGGGGCGGTTGGTGGTTCTGGGACCCGGTTGAGAATGCCTCCTTCATGCCCTGGCTGGTAGGCACGGCCTTGATTCACTCGCTGGCGGTGACCGAAAAGCGCGGCATATTCAAAAGCTGGACGCTGCTGCTGGCGATTTTTGCCTTCTCGTTGAGTTTGTTGGGTACCTTCCTGGTGCGTTCCGGGGTGCTGACCTCGGTGCACGCCTTTGCCTCAGACCCCTCCCGGGGCATGTTCATTCTGGCGTTGCTGGTGGTGGTCGTGGGTGGTTCGCTGGTGCTGTACGCGCTGCGGGCGCCGTCGGTGAGCAGTTCCGCCAGTTTCACGCTGCTGTCGCGTGAGGCCTTGTTGCTGGTCAACAATATTCTGTTGGCCGTGGCGGCTGCCATAGTCTTGTGTGGCACCTTGTTCCCCTTGGCGATGGATGCCTTGGGCCGCGGTAAATACTCCGTTGGCGCACCTTATTTCAACGCCATGTTCGTGCCGCTGGTGTGTGCTTTGGCGGCCGTGTTGGGCATCGGCTCCAGGGCGCGCTGGAAGCGCAGCCGGGCAGCGCAGTTGTTCGGCGAGATGGGGGCTGCCGCCCTGGCCGCTGTGTTGGTGGGGCTTGCCATGCCGTTTGCCTACGGCGACGCCTTCGACTGGCGCGCTGCCGTTGCGCTGTCGCTGGCTGCCTGGGTGGTGTTTGCCACGCTGCGGGATGTGGCGGCGCAACTGCGCCATGCACCGCGCCTAGGCGAGGGCTTGAAGCGCTTGTCGCTGGCCTATTACGGCATGGTGCTCGGTCATATCGGCTTTGCCGTCACCATGGCGGGGGTCACCGTGACTGCGCTTTACAGCGAGGAGCGTGATGTGCGGGTTGGCCCCGGTGTGGTGGTGGAGGCCAAGGGCTATCGCTTCGAATACCTCGGCAGTGAACACTACGACGGGCCAAACTTCAGCGCCGAACGGGTGAACTTCAACCTCTATGATGGCCAGGCCTTGATTGGCCAACTTCACCCTGAGAAGCGCACCTATGCCGCTACTCGCCAGGTCATGACCGAAGCCGATATCCGCGTGGGGTTCATGCGCGACCTCTACCTCGCGCTGGGTGAGCCTCTGGGGGAGGGCGCGTGGTCTGCCCGGGTGCAGGTGAAAGAAGGGGTGCGCTGGATCTGGCTGGGCTCCCTGATCATGGCTGCCGGGGGCTTTGCCGCCGTGGCTGATCGCCGTTATCGTCCTCGCCGGGAGAACGCCTCCTCATGATGCAGCGCTTGAAGCTTTTTCTGCCTTTGTTGGTGTTTGTCGGGCTGGGGATATTGTTTTACCGCGCCTTCGATGTCGATCCACAGGCGTTACCGTCTGCCCTGATCGACAAGCCGGTGCCGGCGTTCAGCCTGCCGACCCTGGAAAATCCTGCGCCGATCACCGAAAAACAACTGGTCGGCCCGGTGGCCTTGCTCAATGTGTGGGCGACCTGGTGCACCTTCTGCCGTGAGGAGTTTGGCTATCTGGGCCGCTTGGCCAAGGAGGGGGTGCCCATTTACGGTGTCAATTATCGCGATGAGCGCGAGGCAGCGCTGGGCTGGTTGAATGAGCTGGGCAATCCTTATGTGATGAATATCGAGGATGCCGATGGCCGCCTGGGGATTGATCTCGGTGTGCGCGGTGCTCCCGAGACCTACGTGCTGGATGCCAAAGGCGTGATTCGCTTCAAGTACGAAGGGCCGGTGGACGACAAAGTGTGGCAGGACAAGATCAAACCCGTCTATGAGCAGCTGCTGCAGGAGGCTCGCTGATGCGTTGCTGGTGGCTTCTCATGGCGTGGTTGGCGTTGCCGGCCTGGGCCGATATTGATGCCCAGAGTTTTGGCAATGAAGTCGATCGGGTGCGCTACCAGGCGCTGATCGAAGAGATGCGCTGCCCCAAATGCCAGAACCAGAATCTGGCTGATTCCAATTCTCCCATCGCCATGGATCTGCGCCGCGAAGTGCATCGCATGGTGGCCGACGGCCGCTCCGATAAGGAAATTGTCGATTTCATGGTGGCGCGCTACGGCGAGTTCGTGCTCTATCGCCCGCGTTGGGACCAAAACACGCGCTGGTTGTGGTTGTTGCCGGCGGGGATTCTGCTGGTGGGGGGCGTTGTGGTACTGATGCTGGTGCAACGAAAGCGCGCGACAGTGTCACCGGCCCCGTTGGCCGAGGTGGATGCAGAGCGCCTGCAGCAACTGCTGCAAGAGGAGAAGGCTGACAGATGATACAGATGGCGATAGCCGCCGGCCTGATGGCCCTGTTGGCAGTGGCGTTGGTGATGTTGCCGGTGCGCGGCCGTCAGGTGCGGCATGTGGAAGCCCGCAAATCGGCCAATGTGGTCACCTATCGTGAGCAGTTGGCAGAGCTGGAAGCGGACCGCAGCAGCGGTTTGATCGATGAAGACACCTTTGCCTCCCTCAAACTGGAGCTTGACCGCAGCTTGCTGGAAGATGCCTCCGCTGAGGCCACCCCCCGCCACAGCGAGATAGCGGGGCATGGTGTGCTTGGCGTGGCAGCCATGGTGATGTTGCTGCTGGCGGGGGTGCTCTATGGCCATCTCGGGCACTGGGAAGATGTCGCCATCGTCGAGCAGTTGGGCGAACTTCGGCAGCGCTTCGATCGCGGGCTGGATAGCCGCCAGCAAACCGAGGCTCTGGTGGACCAGGTGCAGGCGCGCGCGGAAAAAACGCCAGATAACGACGAGCTGTGGGTGCTGTTGGCCCAGACATCCGCCGCCATCGGTCGCAACGAGCAATCCTTCCGCGCCTATGAGAAATTGGCGCTGAAATACCCCAAGGATGCCGATGCCGCCGCCTATGCGGCCCAAGCGGCCTACACAGCGGCCGGCGGCAATATGACCCCGGCGGCGGCCAGCTATCTGCAGCGCGCTTTGAGCATCGACCCTGCGCAGAGCACGGCGCTGGCCCTAAAGGGTATGGATGCCTTCACTCACCAGCGCTACCCGGAGGCCATCGCGGCGTGGCAGGGCATGCTGGCCAGCAGTACGCCGGGCAGCGATGAAGCCGCCATGGTGCGTGCGGGTATCCGCAAGGCCCAGGAAGCCATGGGGCAGACCCCTGCAGTTGAGGGGGCCGTCAAGGTGAAGGTGACGCTGGGCGATGGCGTGAAGGTGTCACCGGAGGCCACGGTGTTCATCGGCGCGCGGGTCTCCGGGCAGGTGGGGCGGCCCATGTTGGCGGCCAAGCTCAGTGTGAAGGAGTTGCCGGTTGAGTTGGTGTTGGATCAGCGCTATGCGCTGTCCGCTGCCCGCGTTCCCCTGGTGGGGGACCAGCTGGATGTGTTTGCGCGGCTATCGTCCACGGGCGCGCCTCAAGCGGTGGTGGGGGATATTGAGGCTCGCCTGAGCAAGGTGCAGGTCCAGTCCGCGCCGGCGCAGCAGGTGTTGGTGTTGTCCAGGGCGCTTACCGCCGAGGATGTGGCCGCGGCGGCAGCGGCATCATCGGTACGTGCGCGGGTCAGCCTGGCGCCTGGCGTGCAGGCCAAGCCCGATGAGAAGATCTTCGTGGTGGCGCGGGCGGTGGATGGCCCGCCCATGCCGCTGGCGGTCAAGGTGCTCACCGCCGGCATGTTGCCCTACGATGTGGTGTTGAGCGATGCCGACGCCATGTCCCCCGCAGCGCGCATTTCTGGTGCTGAGAAGGTGGTGCTGACCGCCAAGCTGTCGCGCAGCGGGCGCGCCGATCCCGGCCCGGGGGATGTGCTGTCCGCATCGGTGGAATGGGTGCCCGGGGCACAGGGCTCAGCGGCGGACTTGCTGATCGAAAAGACGCAACCCTGATCCGCGTATCATTGGCTGCGCGTGCTTAGCGGTTGCCATAACTGGGCGCCCATGTAAGATAGCGCCCCTTGAGCCGGCCCCGCCCGGGGCCGCCGTGCGTTCTGAATCACTATGCGTCTCAAGTCGATCAAACTGGCGGGTTTCAAGTCCTTCGTGGACCCCACCACGCTGGAGCTGCCCACCAACCTGACGGCCATCGTCGGGCCGAATGGTTGTGGCAAGTCCAACACCATCGATGCCGTGCGCTGGGTGATGGGGGAGTCCTCCGCCAAGAACCTGCGCGGCGAGTCGATGACCGACGTGATCTTCAACGGCTCCAATACTCGCAAGCCGGTGGGGCAGGCCTCCATTGAGCTGATTTTCGACAACAGCGACGGCACCCTCACCGGCGAATACGCCGCCTTCAACGAGATATCGATCCGCCGCAAAGTCACCCGGGAAGGTGACAACAGCTATTACCTCAACGGCGTGAAGTGCCGCCGCCGCGACATCACCGACATCTTCCTCGGCACCGGCCTGGGCCCGCGCAGCTACGCCATCATCGAGCAGGGCATGATCTCCAAGCTGATCGAGGCCAAGCCCGAGGAGCTGCGGGTATTCATCGAAGAGGCGGCGGGCATTTCCAAATACAAGGAGCGCCGCAAAGACACCGAGAGCCGCATCAAGCGCACCCGGGAGAACCTGGATCGCCTCAACGATATTCGCGAAGAGCTGGACCGCCAGCTGCAGCACCTCAAGCGCCAGTCCGCCGCCGCCGAGCGCTACACCGAGCTGAAGCGAGACGAGCGCCGCTACAAGGCCCAACTGCAAGCCCTGCAATGGCGGGCGCTGGACCGCCAGGTCAACGAAGTGGAAGGGGGCGTGCAGGCCCTCAGCCTGGCGCTGGAAGAGGTGCTCACCCGCCAGCAGGGCATGGACACCAACATCGAGAAACTGCGCCTGGACTACACCGATGTGAACGACCAGTTCAATCAGGTGCAGAGCCGCTACTACGCCCTGGGGGCCGACATCGCCAAGCTGGAGCAGGCAATCCAGTTCCAGAAAGACCGCCAGCGCCAGTTGCGCGAAGACCTGGAGGTGGCCGAGCGCACCTACCGGGAAGGGCTGCGGCTGCTGGAGGTGGATCGCGAGAGCCTCGAGAGCTGGCGCGACGAGCTGGAGGCGGTGGGGCCAGAACTAGAGCTGTTGCGGGAGCAGGAGGCGGAGTCCGCTGAGCTGCTGGCCCAGGCGGAAGATCTGATGCAGGACTGGCAGCAGCGCTGGGATAGCTTCAATCAGCGGGCCAGTGAGCCGCGCCAGCGGGCCGAAGTGCAGCAGTCGCGCATCCAGCATCTGGAGCAGAGCCAGAGCCGCCTGCGCGAGCGCATCGGCAAGCTTGAGGAAGAAAAGGCCGGCCTGGTCAGCAGGGACGACGACGAAGAAATCGAGCAACTGCGCGAGCAGCTGGCCGAGCTAGAACTCGCCCAGGAGGAGTCCCAGGGGCGGCAGGAAGAAAACAGCGAGCAGATCGACGCACGCCGCGAGCAGAACAACCAGCTGCAGCGGGAGCTGGACCAGGGGCGCAGCGAGTTGCAACGCATGCGCGGCCGGCACGCCTCGCTGGAGGCCCTGCAGCAAGCGGCCCTGGGGCGTCAGGGCGGCGCCGTGCAGGGCTGGCTGAAACAGCACGGCCTGGCAGAGCAGCCCCGGTTGGCGGAGCGGTTACAAGCTGCCGAGGGCTGGGAGCGGGCGGTGGAAACCGCATTGGGTGACTACCTGCAGGCCGTGTGCGTGGACGGCCTGGATGCCGCCGGTGGTTGGCTGGCGGATTTCCAGGCGGGCAGTGTGGCCTTGTTTGATGGTGCCGTGCTCAGCGCGCCCGCTGTGACACTGGCGGAACCACTGCTCAGCAAGGCCAGCGGTGTCGAGGGCATCGCCGGGCTGTTGGCGGGCATCTACTGCGCCGAGGGCCTGCCAGAGGCCCTGGTCCTGCGCCCCCGGCTGCAGGCGCACGAATCGGTGATGACCCGCGATGGCATCTGGTTGGGCCCGAACTGGCTGCGGGTGGCCCGGGACCGGGACGAGCAAGCCGGCGTGCTGCAGCGCCAGCAGGAGCTGGCCAGCCTCAATGAGGACATGGCGGCTCTGGACGACCGGGTTGAGGCCTGGCAAGCCACGCTGGACGAGGGCCGCCAGCGCCTGCGCGAGCAGGAGCAGGCCAAAGAACAGCTGGCGCGTGAAATCAACGAGCACAACCGCCGCCAGGGTGAACTGCGCTCCCAGCTCTCGGCCCGCCAGGTGCGGCTGGAGCAGATCGCCGTGCGCCGCCAGCGCACTGAGCACGAGATTCAAGAGGCGCGGGAACAATACCGGCTGGAACAGGAAAACCTGGCCGAGGCCCGCGCCGTGCTGCAGGAGGCCATAGATGCGATGGCGTCCGACAGCCTGCAGCGGGAGGACCTGCTCAGAGTGCGCGACGATGCACGTCTGCAACTGGACGACACCCGCCAGCGCGCACGCCACCAGCGCGACCAGATGCACCAGTTCGCCATGCGCGAGCAGTCGCTGCGCACCAAGGTCGAATCCATCACCCTGCAGATCGAGCGCACCCAGCAACAGGTGCAGCAGATGCAGTCCCGCAAGCTGCAGATCGAGGAGTCCCTCAGCGGCGGCGACGAGCCCATTGAAGAAAACCGGCTGGAGCTTGAGGTCTTGCTGGAGCGCCGCCTGCGGCTGGAGCGCGAGCTGGGCGAGGCGCGCAACCGGGTGGAAGAGGTGGAGCACAAGCTGCGCAACGAAGAAAAAATGCGCGGCCAAATCGAGCAGGAGGCGCAGGCAGTGCGGGGCAAGCTGGAACAGGCCCGCCTCGGCTCACAGGAATTGCAGCTGCGCCGCCAGGCGCTGGAAGAGCTGCTGGCGGAAGACGAACTGCTGGTGCAGCATGTGTTGTCCGAGCTGCCGGAAGAGGCCACCGAGGCCCGCTGGCAGGAGGAGCTGACCCTGATCGCCGGCCGCATCAGCCGCCTGGGGCCGATCAACCTGGCTGCCATCGACGAGTTCAAGATCCAGTCCGAGCGCAAAGGTTATCTGGATCGCCAGCACGAAGACCTCAACGAGGCCCTGCTGGCGCTGGAAAATGCCATCCGCAAGATCGACCGGGAGACCCGTACTCGCTTCAAGGATACCTTCGAGCAGGTCAACAAGGGGCTGCAGGAGCTGTTCCCGACCGTGTTTGGCGGCGGCCACGCCTACCTGGAGCTCACTGGCGACGATCTGCTCGACACCGGCGTGGCGATCATGGCGCGCCCGCCGGGCAAGCGCAACAGCACCATCCACCTGCTGTCGGGGGGGGAGAAGGCGCTCACCGCTATTGCGCTGGTGTTCTCCATCTTCCGCCTCAACCCGGCCCCCTTCTGCATGCTGGATGAGGTGGATGCGCCGCTGGACGATGCCAACGTCGGTCGTTATGCGCGATTGGTGAAAGATATGTCCAGCAAGGTGCAATTCATTTACATTACGCACAACAAAATCGCCATGGAGATGGCGCATCAGTTGATGGGGGTCACCATGCATGAGCCCGGCGTGTCGCGCCTGGTCAGTGTGGACATTGATGAAGCCACGGAATTGGCCGCGCTATAGGGCTGTTGCTAACGTTTGGCATAGAATATGCCCACTGGCCCACACAACAACGAGACAAAGGTAGCTAGATCGAATGGAATTTGGCCTCCGCGAGTGGATGATCGTGATCGGCGTGTTGCTGATCCTGGGCGTCGTGCTGGACGGTTTTCGTCGCATGCGCCAGTCACGCAATGGTCGCATTCGCATGTCCCTCAAGCCGGTGCCGGGTGCTCCGGCCGAAGATGACGAATTGCTGAGCAGCGAGCTGCCTGCGGGCGGGGCGCGCGTGCGCTATCGCGGCGATGACGACACGCCAAGCCTGGGTCAGCGCACTCGCCAAAGAGCCAGCCGCGCCATGCCTTGGAGCAGGGAAGCGGCGGCGCGCCGGGACGACGATGAAGACGACATTTCGCTGATTGACCCGGTGCCCCTGCTGATGGACTCCATCGGCCTGCGGGAAGATGTGGTCGATTTCGATCAGCCGAGCATGAGCGCGGTGGACGACGATGAGCCCCAGGCCGACCTGTGGGCTGAAGAGAAGCGCGCCGAGAAGGCCGAGGCCCGCGAGGCCTCCGCCAAGGCCTATGGTGACGAGCACACCGAAGTGCTGGTCATCAACATGCTGGCCAAGGATCGCAAGAAGGGCATCAGCGGCTCCGCCATCATGCGCGTGTTTCCCGACTGCGACATCCGTTTCGGCGAAATGAATATCTTTCACCGCCACGAAGAAGCCAATGGCGTAGGCCCGATCCAGTTCAGTGTGGCCAACCTGGAAGAACCCGGCAGCTTCGACCTGGGCACCATCAACGACATCACCACCCGGGGCATGTGCTTCTTCATGCGCCTGCCTGGCCCCGAGCGCCCCATGGAGGCCTTTGAGGCCATGGCCGGCACCGCCCAGTTGTTTGTGAAGTACTTCGGCGGAGAGTTGCGCGACCAGCATCACAGCGTTATGACGCCCCAGACCCTGGAGCACTGCCGCCAGCGCATACGCGACTTCGAGCGCCGCCGTCGCCTGGCCAGGTAAGCGGGCATGGCTGTGATTCCTGTTGCAGATGAAGTCGCCGCACTGCGCGATCTGCTCGAGCGCTACAACCATCACTACTACGTCCTGGACGAGCCCCTCGTCCCCGATGCCGAATATGACCGCCTCTACCGCCGCCTGCAGCAGCTGGAGGCGGAGCATCCTGAATTGATCACGGCGGCTTCCCCCACCCAGCGGGTGGGGTCGCAGCCGTTGACGGCCTTCGCTCAGGTGGCACACGACGTGCCCATGCTGTCGCTGGACAACGCCTTCGATGAGCAGGATCTAATCGACTTTGATCGCCGGGTGCGGGAGCGTCTGGGGGCGGAGCTGGTTATCCCTTACGCCTGTGAGCCCAAGCTGGACGGGCTGGCGGTCAGCCTGGTCTACCAGCACGGGGAACTGCTGCGGGCCGCCACCCGGGGTGATGGCAGCACCGGCGAAGACATCACCCACAATATACGCACCATCCCCAACGTGCCCCTGCGCCTGCGTGGCGATGGCTGGCCCGCCTGGCTGGAAGTGCGTGGCGAGGTCTACATGCCCAAGGCCGGCTTCGAGGCGCTCAACGCCCGGGCGCGCGCAAGCGGCGAGAAAACCTTCGTCAACCCGCGCAATGCCGCCGCCGGCAGCCTGCGCCAGCTGGACCCACGCATCGCCGCCGCGCGGCCGCTCGAATTCTGCTGCTATGGCCTGGGCAAGGTGGAGGGCGGGGCGATGCCCGCTACGCACCATGAAACCCTCGCCCGGCTGCGCGACTGGGGCCTGCGCATCAGCCCCGAATTTCGCGTTGTAGAAGGTGCCGAGGGTTGCCAGGCCTACTACCGCGACATCGGCGAGCGCCGCAACCAGCTGCCCTACGATATCGACGGCGTGGTCTACAAGGTGGATGAGCTGGCCCTGCAGCAGCAGCTCGGCTTCATTGCCAAGTCGCCCCGCTGGGCGGTGGCGCACAAATTCCCCGCCCAGGAAGAGATGACCCGGGTGCTGGAGGTGGAGTTTCAGGTCGGCCGCACCGGTGCCATCACGCCCGTGGCCCGGCTGGAGCCGGTGTTTGTCGGCGGCGTCACCGTCAGCAATGCCACCCTGCACAACGCCGATGAAATCGAGCGCCTCGGCCTGCAGATCGGTGATTATGTCATCGTGCGCCGGGCCGGCGACGTGATCCCCCAAGTGGCCAAAGTGGTGGAGGAGAGGCGTGGCGCCGATGTGCGGCCGGTGGTCTTTCCCTGCCAGTGCCCGGTGTGTGGTTCCCTGGTGGAGCGCGACCCCGGCGAGGCGGTGGCGCGTTGTTCCGGTGGCCTGGTGTGTGAGGCCCAGCGCAAGGAGGCCATCAAACACTTCGCCTCCCGACGGGCCATGGACGTGGACGGCCTGGGCGATAAACTGGTCGAGCAACTGGTGGATGCCGGCATGGTGAAAAACCTCCCGGATCTCTATCGCTTGCAATTGGCCGAAGTGGCGGGCCTGGAGCGCATGGCGGAGAAATCTGCCGATAATCTGCTCAAGGCGCTGGAGAAAAGTAAATCCACCACGCTGGCGCGTTTTTTGTTTGCCCTCGGCATACGTGAAGTAGGGGAGGCCACTGCAGCCACCCTGGCGCGGCACTTTGGTGGCCTCGACGCCCTGATGAGCGCGAGCGAGGAGGTTTTGCAGCAAGTGCCAGATGTGGGCCCGGTGGTGGCCAAACACATCGTTAACTTCTTTGCCCAGCCCCATCAGCGCGAGGTGGTGCAGGCCCTGCGCGAGGCCGGGGTACATTGGGTCGAAGGCGAGGCTCAGGTGGGGGAGCAACCCCTGGCGGGCAAGACCTTCGTGCTCACTGGCACCCTGGAGCAGTTGAGCCGCGACGATGCCAAAGACCGTCTGCAGTCCCTGGGCGCCAAAGTGGCCGGCAGCGTGTCGGCCAAGACCCACGTCGTGGTGGCGGGGCCCGGCGCCGGCTCCAAGCTGGCCAAGGCCACCGAACTCGGCATCGAGATCATGGACGAAGCCGGCCTGTTGGCCCTGTTGGCGGAACACGGGGTGGCGCCTTGAGCATCGCCCGGGCGCTGCTGCTGCTCGGCGCGCTCGGGCTGACGGGTTGCGTCACCTCCCCGCCGCAGAATCCCCAGGATATCTGCGAGATCTTCGAAGAAAAAGACGACTGGTATGAGGCAGCGGCGAATGCGTCAGAGCGCTGGAATACGTCCATCCCGGTGATGATGGCCATCATGTATCAGGAGTCTTCATTTCGCGCCGATGCGCGTCCGCCTCGCATGAAAATTCTCTGGTTCATCCCTGGCCCGCGCCCCTCCGATGCCTACGGCTACCCCCAGGCGCTGGATTCCACCTGGGATACCTACGAGCGCGCCACCGGCAGCTGGGGGGCGGATCGGGATGAGTTCGAAGACGCCATCGACTTTATTGGCTGGTACAACCACACGGCGACTAAACAGTGTCGTATCCGGCCAGAAGATGCCTATAGACAATATCTCGCCTATCACGAAGGTTTCAGGGGGTATAACCGCCGCACCTTTGTCGGCAAAAAAACGCTTGAGGCCTCAGCACGACGAGTACAGCAGCGCGCTCAGCGCTACCACAGCCAGCTGGAAGGCTGCGAGGAGCAGCTACAGAACCGCGGTGGTTGGTGGCCGTTCTGAGCATTGCAGGTGGCCAGCTTTGATGTTTAGTGCCGTGCTTGCCGCTGCTCACACAACGTACACCCCCTCCATTTGGGTGGGGAGCATTGCCCATATTCCCTGTGGTCATTTTGGATCTGCTTTTCAGCACTGGCGCGCCTTCCCGGGCAGCATGACCGGCAAAATATCTGCAAAATAAGCGTTTTTGCCACTGCAAAAGAACACCTGATTCTGCTACCTTTACACGCCGTTCTAAGGGCACCCTGGAGGTGCTCGACCGTTGCGCGTTGAGTGCGCGCTGCTTTCCGGAAGAAAGCGATAAAAAACAAAGAGTAAGCTGATAGAGGCTCTGCCCTTGAAACCGACCGACATAGCGAACCCCGAGCTTTTCCACCGGGTGGTTGACTGCCAGTATGCCTGCCCTGCGCATACGCCGGTTCCCGAATACATTCGCCTGATTGCCGCCGAGCGCTACGCCGACGCCTACATGGTGAACTGGGAATCCAACGTTTTTCCGGGTGTTCTCGGTCGCACCTGTGACCGCCCCTGCGAGCCCGCCTGCCGCCGTGGTCGCGTTGAAAAAGATGAAGAGCCGGTCGCCATCTGCCGCCTCAAGCGCGTGGCCGCCGACCTCAAAGGCGACGTCAAGGCGCGCATGCCACAGATTCCCGCGCAGAAGAACGGCAAGCGCGTGGCCCTGATCGGTGGCGGCCCTTCCGCGCTGACCGTGGCACGTGACCTGGCGCCACTGGGCTACGAAATCACCCTGTACGACGATCAGTCCGCCGGTGGCGGCATGATGCGTAGCCAGATCCCGTCCTTCCGTCTGCCCGACGAAGTGCTGGACGAGGAAGTGGGCTACATCCTCGACATGGGCATCCACCACCACTTCAGCACCTATGTGTCCAGCATGAAAAACGTGCTGGATCAGGGTTTCGATGCCGTGTACGTCGGCACCGGCGCGCCCAAGGGCCGCGACCTGAAGATCCCTGGCCGCGAAGAAGGCGATGCCAATATCCATATCGGCATCCAGTGGCTGGCCAACGTGGCCTTCGGCCACACCACCAAGATCGGCAAGAAAGTGATTGTGCTGGGGGGTGGTAACACCGCCATGGACTGCTGCCGTACCGCACGTCGCCTGGGTGGCGAAGATGTGCGCGTAGTGGTGCGTTCACCGCGCTCCGAGATGAAGGCCTCCCCCTGGGAGATCGAAGACGCGCTGCACGAAGACATCCCGATGTACGAAAACCACGTACCCAAAGAGTTCGTGGTGAAGGATGGCAAGCTGGTCGGTATCACCTTCGAGAAAGTGGTTGCCGTCTACGACAGCAACGGCAAGCGCTCCCTGGTACCTGCGGGCGAGCCCGACGTATTCATGGAAGCCGATGACGTGCTGGTCGCGGTAGGCCAGGAAAACACCTTCCCCTGGATCGAGCGCGACCTCGGCATCGAATTCGACCGCTGGGACATGCCGGTACTCGACGCCACCACCTTCCAGTCCACCAACACCAAGGTGTTCTTCGGTGGTGACGCGGCCCTGGGCCCGAAAAACGTCATCACCGCCGTGGCCCAAGGCCACCAGGCGGCCATCTCCATCGACCTGTTCCTGCAGGGTGGCGATGTGCGCAACCGTCCGGCGCCGGGCACCAGCCTGGTCAGCCAGAAAATGGGCATCCACGAGTGGAGCTACGACTCCCTGGTGTCCAACGAAGATCGCTTCAAGGTGCCGCACACCGAGAAGAAAAAGGCACTGTCCAGCCGTCTGGTGGAAGTGGAACTCGGCTTTGATGCCGACACCGCTTTCCG
Source organism: uncultured Pseudomonadales bacterium (assembly GCA_964649985.1). Taxonomy (GTDB): domain Bacteria; phylum Pseudomonadota; class Gammaproteobacteria; order Pseudomonadales; family CAZYQX01; genus CAZYQX01. Next base: position 36,023 of record CAZYQX010000001.1, read on the forward strand.
CGAGGCCCAGCGCTGCCTGAACTGCGACGTGCAGACCGTGTTCACCCTGAACCGCTGCATTGAATGTGATGCCTGTGTGGATATCTGCCCCACCAGCTGCATCAACTTCACCGCTAACGGTGAAGAGGAAGAGGTGCGCCAGCGCCTGAATGCACCTTCCAACAACCTGACTCAGGTGTTGCAGGTGTCTGACGTGCTGCCCACCCAGCGCGTGATGGTGAAAGACGAAAACGTCTGCCTGCACTGCGGTCTGTGTGCCGAGCGCTGCCCGACCGGCGCCTGGGACATGCAGAAGTTCTTTTACACGGTTACCAAGGCGGGCCAGCAAGCATGCGCAAAATAACCTCCGTCAACGATTTCGTTATCAAGTTTGCCAACGTTAACGGGACCGGCTCCGCCAGCGCCAACAACTTGTTTGCCAAGGCGTTGTTCCGCATGGGCATCCCGGTGAGCCCGAAGAACATCTTCCCGTCCAACATCCAGGGCCTGCCTACCTGGTACGAAGTGCGGGTGAGCGAGAAGGGCTACCTGGGCCGTCGCGGCGGCGTTGACATCATGCTCTGCGTCAACCCGCAGTCCATGGCCAAGGACGTCAAGGAAGTCGAGCCCGGTGGCTACTTCGTCTACGACTCCACCAAGCGCCTGGCCAAAGAGCTGATTCGCCCCGACATCCACTACGTCGGCATTCCGCTCACCGAGATGTGCCTGCGCGAGTACAACGATCCGCGCCAGCGCCAGCTGTTCCGCAACGTGATCTACGTCGGCGCCTTGGCTGCACTGCTCGACATCGACTTCACCGTCTTCGGCGCCCTGCTGCAAGAGCAGTTCAAGGGCAAGGAGAAGCTGGTCGCCTCCAACATCCACGCGCTGGAAATGGGCTACCACTACGCGCGTGAAAACTTCGAGTGCCCCTGTGGCATCCGCGTTGAGCGTCGTGATCTGACCAAAGGCAAGATCATGATGGACGGCAACACCGCCCTCGGCCTCGGCGCCGTGTACGGTGGCGCCTCCGTGGCGGCCTGGTATCCGATCACCCCGTCCACTTCCGTGGTCGAGGCCTACGAGACCTACGCCGAGCGCCTGCGTATCGACCCGGCCACCGGCAAGAAGAACTTCGCCATCATGCAGGCGGAAGACGAGCTGGCCGCCATCGGTATGGCCATCGGCGCCAACTGGAACGGCGCGCGCTCCTTCACCGCCACCTCCGGCCCCGGCGTGTCGCTGATGCAGGAGTTCCTGGGTCTGGCGTACTTCGCCGAGATTCCCGTGGTGCTCTACGATGTGCAGCGTTCCGGTCCCTCCACCGGCATGCCCACCCGCACCCAGCAGTCCGACATTCTGTCCGCCGCTTACGCGTCTCACGGCGACACCAAGCACGTGCTGGTGATCCCGTCGGATCCCAAAGAAGCCTTCGAGATGTCGGCCCAGGCCTTTGACCTGGCCGAGCGCCTGCAAACCCCGATCATGGTCATGATCGACCTCGACCTGGGCATGCAGGATCACATGTGCGACGAGCTGGAGTGGGACGATTCCCGCACCTACGATCGCGGCAAGGTGTTCGACGCCGAGCGCCTGGAGAAGGAAGTATTCGGTCGCTACCTGGATGTGGATGGCGATGGCATCTGCTACCGCACCTATCCCGGCACCCACCCGACCAAGGGTTCCTTCTTCACCCGTGGTACCTCGCGTGACCCGATGGCGGTCTACACCGAAGACGGTTCCGTCTACGTGGAGAACATGGAGCGCCTGCTGCGCAAGTGGGACACCGCCAAGTCCTACGTGCCGGCGCCCGAGATCGTCGCCAATCAGCCCGGTCGCAAGCAAGCCATCCTGTATTACGGCACTTCCGCGCAAGCCTGCCAGGAAGCGCTGGACCTGCTGGCGGCCGAGGGCATTCAGCTTAACGCCATGCGCCTGCGCGCCTTCCCCTTCAACAAAGAAGTGGAAGACTTCATCGCCGCGCACGACGTGGTCTATGTTGTCGATCAGAACCGCGATGCCCAGATGCGCACCCTGCTGATCAACGAACTGGAGATCAACCCGGCCAAGCTGGCGCCGATCACCAATTACGACGGCATGTCCCTCACCGCGACCGCGGTGGTGAGTGGCGTGCGCAAGTATCTTCCCGGGCACAATGTGACGAAGCTGCGTCGCGAGAAAGCAGAGTAAGAGGGCGCTGACATGACGTATATTCGATCCGCTTTTCGCCATCCGGAACTGCCGGTAAACGCCCTGGGCTACACCAAGAAGTTCTATGAGGGCTCCCTGTCCACCCTGTGTGCAGGCTGTGGTCACGACTCCATCTCCGCTGCCATTGTGCAGGCGACCTGGGAGCTGTCCATTGAGCCGCACAAGGTGGCCAAGCTGTCCGGTATCGGCTGCTCCTCCAAGACGCCGACCTACTTCCTGGGCAACTCCCACGGCTTCAACTCCGTGCACGGCCGCATGCCGTCCATCGCCACCGGTGCCAACCTGGCGAACCGCGACATGATCTACGTGGGCGTCTCCGGTGATGGCGACACCGCCTCCATCGGCATGGGCCAGTTTGCCCACGTGATCCGTCGCGGCCTCAACATGATGTACATCGTTGAGAACAACGGCTGCTACGGTCTGACCAAAGGTCAGGACTCCGCCACCGCCGACCTGGGCTCCAAGAGCCGCAAGGGCGACGAAAACCCCTTCCAGGGCATCGACCTGTGCGCGCTGGCGCTGGAGCTGGGCGCCACCTTCGTGGCCCGCAGCTTCTCCGGCGACAAGGCTCAGCTGGTGCCTCTGATCAAGGCAGCCATCTCGCACCACGGCTTCGCCTTCATCGACGTGATTTCACCCTGCGTGACCTTCAACAACAACGTAGGTTCCACCAAGAACTACGACTACGTGCGCGAGCACATCGAGGCTACCTCGGTGTTGGACTTCGTGCCGATGAAGGAAGAGTTGACCGCCAGCTACGCACCGGGCACCACCCAGGAAATCTGCCTGCACGACGGCTCCGTTGTGCACCTGCAGAAAGTCGGCGCCGAGTTCGACCCCACCAAGAAGCGCGATGCCTTCGAAGCGGTGCGTCAGGCGCAAGCCAGCAAGGAAATCCTCACTGGTCTGATCTACATCAACCCCGAGGCCCAGGATGTTCACGACGTGCTCAACACCGTGAAACAGCCGCTGAACACCCTCAAGGAAGATGTGCTCTGCCCCGGCAGCGGCCCGCTGAAGTCCATCAACGACAGCTTCCGTTGAGTTGATGTCAGCGAGTGAAAAAGGGCGGATTTATCCGCCCTTTTTTGTGCCCGGGTTTGGGTTTTTCTGATTGTTTGTAGTGATGGTCATGCGCAGCTCGCGTAGGTCGGGTCGAGACCCGACACTTACCTTCGAGCGGCACGGCGTTCATAAATGTCGGGTCACGACCCGACCTACGTTGCTGCTAGGAACCAATGGAATGGATAGCCTCTTGTGACAATACCTACAAATCATCCATCTACGCCGCCACAAAATAAAAGGCGCAGATGGCGTTGGTTGCTGTATCCACTGATTGCCTTGGTCATTACGCTTGGATTCATCCTATGGCAGATATTTTCTGTCCTAGCGTGGGGCTTCGTCTCGGGGTTCATGCCTCTGGAAATGGCCCTGGCCAAACATACTCCGGTTGATGTAGTGGGCAACCTTGGCGGGATGCGGGTTGTGATTCCAAGGTATTACGCCGAGTTTGTCGAGTATGACGGTGATCCCGGCTTCGGGCAGCGTCGAAAGGGGCCGCGCTCCGAACGGACACCGGAATCACGCCTGAGAAGCTTTGGTATGGATGTGCGCTTTCCCGACATGAAGGGGCTGGAGAATGATGAATTGAGAGCACAGAAACGTCGGGGGTCGATACATGAAAGTACGTGGCTCCGCGTCTCGGTAGTGGCTGGTGAGATATATCCGGGTGATGGCTTTCTGGATAGGGGCTTCAGTTATATCTTTCCAGCCAAAAGTCACCACTGGTCCGATCAGTATGAGCGGCAGATTAACAACGTGCATGGCCTCGAAGCTTATTTAATTACAGCCATCGACCCCCGCACAGGAAAGCGAGGCTACGAGAGTTATGATACACAGGACGTGTATGTAGACCGCTTTCCCTCCGGTAAAGTGTTGGCTCAGATCGACTGCAATCGCCCCTCCGTGCCTGGCGGTGGTGCGACGTGTTCGATGGATTTCAGTCTGGAGCCCAAGGCAGGCGCCCAAGTCACCGTAAATTTTCGCCGAGACCTGCTCCCTGAATGGCGCCTCATTCATGCGTCGGTTCAGCGTTTGATACTCAGCTTCGAAGCTGACCCACAAAAGCCTGGCCGCTCGCCTTAACTGAAGCTTGCGTAGGTCGGGTCTAGACCCGACATTTACCCTTCAGACGGCACGGGCTTCATGAATGTCGGGTCACGACCCGACCTACGGTGCGTGCACGGTGCTGACAAATTCCGGGCACAAAAAAGGCTGAATAATCCGCCCTTTTTGCATTGCGCCGGTACTGAGTGCCCCGAACACCAGTTAGTCTGAAGACATGGGGGCTACTCCGCCTCGCCCTGCAGGCTTTTGCCCTCTACCGTGGCCTCGCGCAGAATCAACTCATAACGCGAGCCATCTTCGAGTTGCTGCAAACGCACCAGCAGACAATCCTGGGTGGGTGCCACCCAGATGATGGTCTGGCGGTCATTCTCCTTGCGCACGCGTTGCACTTTCAGCGTGTCAAACAGACCGATCGCCGTGCGCACGCGCTCGCGCGCCACCAGTTCAAAGGCGTAATCCTTCACCTTGCCCTTGTCGATCACATCGAAGTGCACCGGTTTGCCGCCGGACTGTTCAAAGGCACGGCACAGTTCGGCCTGATAGCTGAGGCGGTCATAAGTGTTGGCGCTGAGTGGCACTTGCCAGCTATCGGCATCGCGCTTGCTCACGGCCAGCTTGCGCGACCAGTCGAACTCATTGCTGAGCAGGCGTCGCCCGGTCAGGCTATCGCGGTGCTGCGCGTAGCGCAGCGGCACCAGGCGCGGGCCTTCATAGCGGAAATCGGAGGATTCCTGAATGCGCATCAGCCAGTGGGAGGCGACCATTTCGAGCCGGTAACTGCCGTCGGGCTGTGCCGTCAGGGTACGGCTGCCGGTGAGGTCCAGGCCGTTCCAGTGGGTGCTGTAGATGGCGGCGTAAGGCTTGGGTGCTGTCCAGGCCAACGCCGGAGCCAGCAGCAGGGCCAGGCCAAGCTTAGCCGCGGAAGTCATGGCCACAGGCCGGCAGCGCTTTGCCATCAAACTCAACTCCATGGGGTACCAGCTTGAGTCGGCCTTCACAATACCAGCGCACGGCGAGCGGGTAGATGCGGTGCTCCTGTTCAAGCACGCGCTTGGCCAGTACATCGGCAGTATCGTCGCTTAAAACAGGCACGCGCGCCTGGATGATCAGCGGGCCACCATCCAGCTCCTCGGTCACGAAGTGCACGCTGGCTCCTGCCTCTTCATCGCCCGCCTCGATTGCGCGCTGATGAGTGTGCAAGCCGGGGTATTTGGGCAGCAGGGAAGGGTGGATGTTGAGCAATCGGCCTAGGTAATGGCGAACAAAACCGGCGCTGAGGATGCGCATGAAGCCCGCCAGCACCACCAGCTCGGCACCACTGCTGTCAATCAGTGCCATCAAGGCCTGATCAAAGGCCTCGCGGCTGTCGAAGGCGCGGTGATCCAGCACATGGGCTGGCACCCCGGCCTGCTGCGCCCGCTCAAGGCCGAGCACGCCGGCCTTGTTGCTGATGACGGCCACCACTTCACCGGGAATACTGCCGTCGGCGCAGCCTTCGAGTATGGTCTGCAGATTGCTGCCGCTGCCGGAAATCAGCACCGCCAGGCGCATTTTGCGCTGCGACACGGATTACAGACCCAGCAGCTCGACTTGCTCCTCACCTTCGGCGGCCTGGGCGATGTGCCCCAGCAGCCAGGCGTCTTCACCGGCGTTCTTCAGGCAGGCCAGTGCGGCGTCCACTTCGCTCTGGGGCACGCAGATGATCATGCCTACACCACAGTTGAAGGTGCGATACATCTCGCGCGGCTCAACATTGCCTTGTGTCTGCAGCCAGTCGAAGATGGCCGGGCGCTGGTAGCTGGCCAGGTCGATCACCGCCTTGGCGCCTGCGGGGAGCACGCGGGGCACGTTCTCGTTCAGGCCGCCGCCGGTGATGTGCGCCAGGGCGCGTACATCGCACTGCTTGAGCAGATTGAGCAGGGGTTTGACGTAAATGCGGGTGGGTTCCAGCAGCACGTGGCCCAGGGGGCGGCCGTTGAAATCCTGCTGCAGATCGGCGCCGCTCACCTCGATGATCTTCCGCACCAGGGAGTAGCCGTTGGAGTGGGGGCCGGAGGATTTCAGGGCAATCAGCGCATCGCCGGTCTGCACGCGGCTGCCGTCGATGATCTTGCTCTTTTCCACCACGCCCACGCAGAAGCCGGCCAGGTCGTATTCCTCACCGTCGTACATACCGGGCATCTCGGCGGTTTCGCCGCCCACCAGGGAGCAACCGGCCAGCTCACAGCCCGCGCCAATGCCCGCTACCACGTCTGCCGCGATATCCACCGACAGGTGGCCGGTGGCGTAATAATCCAGGAAAAACAGTGGCTCGGCGCCGGCTACGACCAGATCATTCACGCACATGGCCACCAGATCGATACCGATGGTGTCGTGCTTGTTCAACTGCATGGCCAGGCACAGCTTGGTGCCCACGCCATCGGTGCCCGATACCAGCACCGGCTCCTTGTAGCCGGCGGGGATCTGGCACAGCGCGCCGAAGCCCCCCAGGCCGCCCATTACCTCGGGGCGACGGGTGCGCTCGGTCACGTGCTTGATGCGGCGCACCAGCTCATTGCCGGCATCGATGTCCACACCGGCATCTTTATAGGAGAGGGACGGACGCTTGGAAGTGGACTCGGTCATGGTGCTCTGCCAGGGAGATTGGAACGGCGCCGATTGTACCAGCCGAGGCGGGGTGGGGCTACGTGAGGGTGGATTATTAACCCGCCGAAGGTGCTAGGCATGGCTAGCAGGGGTGAAGGCAAGCTACAACTTGCCGTTAATCGCCTGTTTTAGGCCGCTCGTCGATTAGCGGCTGACTTGCTCTCCCAGTCAACTAGTCTCATAGAACGCAAATAGGTGAATTGGATTGTCGGCATGCGCAGAAATCATGGTTTCACCCTGATTGAGTTAATGGTGACCTTGGCGGTGTTGGCTGTGGTGTTGACGATCGCCGCGCCGAGCTTTCAAGAAATGATTGATCGCAATCGGGCCAGAAGCACGGCTGACGGGCTAGTCACAGCATTGGTGACCGCGCGCACAGAGGCGGTATCCCGCAATGAAGTGGTGACTCTTTGCCCCAGTGCGAATGGCACTTCGTGCACCACGGGCGCAAGTGTTGACTGGCAAAATGGCTGGTTGTTGTTTGAGGACGGCACCACCACCTATTCCGGCGACCCCAGCGTTGCCGCTGATGCGCGCATCAAAATTTTTGATAAGCCCCACAGTGCGATGCTGATTTCGGTTACGCCAGTGGCAGCCGGCTTTGTACGTTTTATGCCGACTGGGATGAAAGCAGGTGTAAATGATGTCATCACCTTCCATCTTCAGCCTGAAGACTGCAAGCCCGGCATGGCGTGGGATGTGACGGTGGCCGTATCCGGCCATGCCGCTGTAGAGGCGGGTGACTGTGATGGTTGAAACAAAGAAAGGTAGCCACATGAAGCGTCATCAATCGGGTGTAGCGCTGCTGGAGGTCGTGATCACCGCTTTGATCATGGCGGTGGGCTTGCTGGGCATGGCGGCCATGCAATTGCGTTCGGTTCAATTCAACCAGGCGGCTTATCTGCGTTCCCAGGCCAGTTTTCTGGCGGGTGATATGGCCGAGCGCATGCGCTTGGATCGCCCGAACGCGCGCGATGGTCGATACGATGTGGCCTATGAGGGGCAAAAACAGGGAGATAGCCTGGCGGATTCGGAGGTGAATGACTGGAAAACCTTGCTGAGCAATACGCTGCCCGCCGGTGATGGCGCAATCGACTGCGATGATAACGTCTGCCGTGTCAGCATCCGCTGGAAGGAGTCTGCTTCTCGGGACGACAACGCCTGGGTTGAGTTTTTTTATGACACGCGCCTGTGAGGGGAATGGCTCTTATGATCACTAAACATCGCGGGCTGTCGCTGGTCGAACTGCTGGTGGGGCTCACCGTGGGGCTGGTGTTGATGGCGGGAGTGGTGCAGATGTTTGTGGGGGCCAAGCAATCCTACAACGTTCAGGAGGGGCTTGCTCGTGTACAAGAGAGTGGGCGCATCGCCACCGAGCTGATGAGCGCCGAAGTGCGCAAGCTGGGTTATATGGGCTGTATGTCCATGAAGGAGGGAGCGGAAAAGTTCCTGCTGGTCTCACTGAAAGATCAAGATAAATTCCGCTACAGCTATGCTCCTGAAGAGTTGCTGCAGGGCTATGAAATTGATAATGGTGGCGAAATTGAAGGGGTGGATGCCTTGCCGGGCACGGACGCCATCGTGGTGAAAGTCCCCGTCGGGCACGGTATGTATGTACAGGGAGATGGATTAGACGCAAACGGGTTCCAGGTCAATTACCTGCGCAAGGAAGAAGATGCCTGCACGATTAATAAACAAAGTTACGACATGGTCAATGGCATTTGCCCTCGCGACATCATGATGTTGAGCAATTGCAACAGGGCCGTGGTGTTTCAGGCCACTGCGCTGTCGGTGGTGGGCAATAGCGCCGTGCGCATCGAACATGGTGAAGGCGCCAAGCCGGGGAATGCCGTAACCGTATGGGCGCCGGCCGACCAGGAAGGTGGATCGGTTGAGGGGGGGCGCTTCAATGGAGCAGTCGTTAAAGGCATGGAGGTGATTACCTACCGCACCCTGACTTATTACATCGGCACCAGTACGCGCACCGGGCGTCCGGGGCTGTTTGTGCGTGTCAATGAAGATACGCCCCAGGAGTTGGCGGAAGATGTTCAATCCATGGCCTTGAGCTATGGGGAAGACAAGGATGACGATGATCGGGTGGATGAATACGAAGCGGCCGATGATGTTGACGATTGGGGTAAGGTACAGGCCATCAGAATTCAGCTGTTGGTGCAGTCGTCTCAGCCCGGCGTGTTGCCTGAGGAACAGGTGCTTGAGTTCAGAGGGGACAAAGTAGACACCAGCGACAAACGCTTGCGCCAGGTGTTTAGTTCCACGGTTGCCCTGCGCAATCGCGTGCCTAATTGAAGTAGAGGTCGAGATGCAGAACCACCAATCCAGTCAGCAGGGCGCAGTGCTTGTGGTCGGCCTGGTGCTGTTGCTGTTGCTGACCATTGTTGGCTTGTCAGGCGCGCGAGATGCGGCGCTGCAAGAGCGGATGTCGGGCAATATGCACGACCTGCAAGTGGCGAGGCAGGCCGCAGAGGCCGCCTTGCGTTCAGGTGAGCAATTCACCCGCAGCTCCGCCTCGCTGGTGGTGGGCTCAGATGGCGTGGTCGAATTTGATGAACGCTCCGGCAGCCGCGACTACTGGCATGACACCTTTAACTGGTTAGAAAAGGCCGTTCAGTTGCGCGCAGATGAGCAACTGGAAGGGGTGGCCGAACAGCCCTTCTATGTCATCGAAAAACTGGATTGGTCCTGTGATGTCGCCGAATTGGGCGCCGGCGCGCTGGAAGAAATCGAGGTGTATCGGGTAACGGCGCGGGGGGTAGGGCGCTCCAGCAAGGCCGAGGTGTTCCTGCAGAGCATCGTGCAACTGGGTGTTTGTAGTGGCTGATAACCCTGCAGATCTGCCCGCGTGTTTGGATGCATTTGCCCTTAGCGCCTGAGCCTTGCTCATTCAGATTAGTAAGTACCATGCACCAGCGTTGGGTATGCGTTCTGGGGCGTGGCTTAGATACGAATTTGCCATACTGCTTGCGCGTTGTGCGCAAAGGAGTTTGATCTATGAATACATCGGCTAAAGCGTTGCGTGCAATGCTGTTGGCTTGGGTTTTTGGCGCATTGGCCGGCCCTCTCTCCGCAGCGGAACTCAGCCCTGCCACTGCGCCACTCTATGTGCAAACCCGCGCACTGCCCAATGTCATGTTGCTGTTTGATAATTCGGGCAGTATGGGGTCAACTGTGATCAACAGAACCCCTAAATATCATGCTGAGTACAGCAAGAATACAACTTACCCAACCTATGAAATATGCGTGGCGGCTTCGGGTTCGAACTGTAGCCGTTGGGCTACGCTTACTGCGGCCAACATTGATGGCCCCACGCGAGCGGGTTGTGACAGCAACTGGAAGCGGGTGCGGCGCGTGCCAAATGGCAGCAATTTCTGTGTGAGGATGCCCACCACGCTCAGCCAAGTGCGGAGAGACAGTGCAGGGAATGTAATTGCTAGCCATACCTATGAAATCAATTACGTTTATTTCTTGTTGGCAAAGTATAGTGGTGGAGATTTGCGCGGATGGTTCGGGTGGGAAGACTCTAAGTCCAGACTGACGATCGCCAAGGAAGTGGCCGTAGGCGCCAATGGTGACGATGGCATTCTCGATATGGCCAATATCCGCTTTGGCCTTGCCACCTTCAATGGTGACACGGGCGGAAGAATCTTGGCACCGTGTAATGACAGTGATGCCACAACCGGGGGCGTGAAGCACCAGGCCTTTATTGAAAGCAAAGTAAATGCACTGAGCGCCACTGGCTGGACACCGTTGACGGAGTCGTACTACGAAATAACACGCTATTTCAGGGGGTTAACGCCACATTTTGTAACATCAACCTCCTATGATGCAGGGGCAGGCATTGTCGCCTCCGGCAAATACATCAGTCCGATGACGAATTATTGTCAGAAGAATTATGTGCTGGTGATGACCGATGGTTACCCTACCTTCGATATCGGCGTGGGCAATGAGCTGCCCAATAATGACCCTTTTGATGTGGCAACAGACGGCAAATCGCTGCCCAATTGGGACAACACAAAAACCGACGACATCATCCTGAATAGCGGCAATCCTTGTGAAGATATGAGAAACAGGGTGTTCAAACCCTACTCCGATGGCACGATGCGGCAAAACACGCTGGCTTATCTTTGCAGCGATGCGAGTGCTGGGAATGAAGGGAGCACCCTCTATCTTGATGATCTCTCGCTGTTTGCCTACGAGATGGATATCAAGCCCAGCAGTGAGAAGGATTCTCGGGGTTATTTCTTCTCGAATCACGATCGGCTGAGCACCTACACTGTAGGCTTTGCGCTGGACAATCAGATGCTGAACGATGCCGCTGCCCGGGGTAATGGCCGTGAATCCAAGGCGATCTTCACCAATACCGGGTCAGTTATTGATGTCAACCGGGACCCTGGCTATTTCACGGCGGAAACCCAGCAGGAGCTGAAAGATTCACTCTCGGCCATCATCAAGGACATTCAACAACAAACGGCGTCTTCGGCGGCGGTGGCCACCAACTCGTCTCGCCTCGATACGGAAACCACCATCTTCCAAGCACTTTTCGTCACTGAAAAGTGGTATGGCGAGATCAAAGCCAATGGTGTGAATGCAGATGGCACCATTAACAGCACCACCAAATGGGTAACTGGGCCGAGTAGTTTTGCATCGCCGGATGCGCGCAAGATATTTACCTATAACCCTTCGAGCAGGGCAGGTATATCGCTTACCCAAGGCGACCTCACGACCGCCGGTTTGTGGAGTGCATTGGATATTGGTGGCTTGGGGCTTGACCGCCTGGCCTGGATTCGCGGCAGCACCTCACCGGAGGAGTCCAATGGCGGCAAACTTCGCGATCGCCCGAAGAATGCCAGTGGTAGCACCCTGATTCTTGGCGATATCGTCAATTCTGATCCCGTCTTCATGGGGCCGCGGTTGTATTTTGGCTGGGATAGAATTCCCAGCACTGAGGGCATGGGCAGCGACAGCTATCGCAAATTTGTCGATGACAACAAAGCCGATTCTGGTTATCCCTCCACGGTATTTGTCGGGGCCAACGACGGTATGTTGCATGCGTTTAATGCTGCCACCGGGAAAGAGTTGTTTGCCTATATGCCTTCAGAACAGGTATCCCGCATAGTTGAATTGGCTGATCCGCAATACAAGCACAAGTATTTTGTCGATGGTTCGCCGTTTATCAGTCACGTATACCTGAATGGTAGCTGGCGCACGATTTTGGTGGGTTCCACCGGCCTTGGTGGCAAGACGGTTTTTGCGCTGGATGTGACGGATCCCGCCAACTTTGGCGCTGAAGATGTGCTCTGGGAATTCACTGATGAGGATCTAGGCCACTTGATGGGCCCCCCGGTGATCGTACCCCTCAAGAATGGTCAGTGGGGGGTGCTGTTTGGTAACGGCGTGGGTTCCGCAACCCATGGCAGCAAGCTTTATGTGCTGAATGTTGCTAATGGCTCGGTAATCAAAAAATTTGATACCAAAAGAGGTGATGTCACCCTGCCCAACGGGATGGCAGAGCCCTTGGCGGTATTGAGTGCTTCCCGCCAGTTGGAGTATGTATACGCAGGTGATTTGCTGGGTAATGTTTGGAAATTTGATTTCCGTGCAGACGCAATCGCGGATTGGAAATTCGCTTACGGCAGCGCCGATGCACCATTGCCCTTCTTTACTGCGACGGGCAGCGACGGCAAATTCCAGCCGATCACCAGCGGCATTGCGGCCACCAAGCATTCCAAGCAAGGCATCATGCTCACCTTTGGCACAGGTAAGTACTTCGAGGTGTCGGATGGTGACGGCAAAACCACCGATGGCGCGCTAACGGCGCTTGATAAGGATCTGCAGTATCAAACCCTATACGGATTGTGGGACAACCAAACCAGCAATAACCGCATTGCCAACGGCAGGGCTGATTTGGAGGAGCGTAGTTTTGATGATGTGACCAGCAAGAGCCGAAGCATTGAGCGGGGCTCTGATACTGTAGAGAAAGGTTGGTACTTGGATCTTGATATGCTGACTGTAGACGATGCGTCCGCAGGGGAGCGTGTTGTATTAACGCCGCGAGTTCGTTCGGGCCGTGCGATTTTCATTTCCAATGTGCCTGGCACAGACCCCTGTGGTTTGGGGGGCACCAGTTGGTTGATGGAAGTGATGGTTGAGACCGGATTCGGGCCAAACATTCCGGTGTTTGACTGGAATGGCGATGGCGTCATCAACGCTGCCGATGGTCTGGCTTCTGGTATGTTGATGGATCAGATCATTCAAGGCCTGACGATTCTGGGTGCTGGAGACCAGGACATTAAGCTCACCACGGGTAGTTCGGGCAGTGTGGGCACGATACGTGAACAGGCCGACAGTGACGAATTGGTCAGGACAGGTTGGCGCACCGTTGAATAATGCATGCTGAGTGAGCGGGTGAAGGAGCACCCGCTTAATGAGTGTTCAACAGTCTGTGAGGTGGTTTCATCAAGGCGGTGAGCAGATCTATCAGTTAGGCGATTGCGAAGCATGATTGAGCATTTGTAACCCGCTCTTTGTTTTTTTCGGTGAAGGGCATAAACCGAATGCTCTCAGAAGCGTTTGAGTCCCTATCAAGGGCTCACAACACTTGCCAGCGGAGCATTGAAGCCTGTTATAAGGTGATTCAGTTGTTTGAAAGGGGCGAGACGATGCATAAGCACTTGCGTGGCAAAGGCTTTACACTTATTGAGATGATGATTGTTGTGGCCATCATTGCCATTATCGCTGCAATTGCCTACCCCTCATACAGGGATTCCGTGATGCGATCAAACCGTTCTGAGGGGCGAGCCTTGGTCATTGATCTTGCACAGCAATTGGAGCGTTGCATGACCATGTATGGCAGTTACAACAGTGCGGATTGCAATATCGCTAACGCGAGTAAGCATGATTCCTCTCACGGTTTTTATACGGTAACAGTGACCAGTGATGAAACCACCTATAGCTTGAGTGCGGCTGTAAAGGGTGGGCAAAGCGACGATAAAGATTGTGCGAGCTTGGTCTATAACAATATCGGGCAAAAGTCGGCAAAGACGTCGACCGGCACCGACACGACAAAGTGTTGGTAGTGTGGGCCTTTGAACACCAGAGGTATTCAAAGGGCAAACCGCGCAAATGCTCATTTACGACCAGTAAACTCGGCTTTGGCTTCCTGCGTCGCTCTACCCACTACTTCCCTGTAGTCGTCGGCTTTGGCTCCAGGCGTTGCACTACCACTCACATGCCAGTCGATCCCGTCGCCCTGAGCCGCGCCCCTTCGGGCGCGGTCTCCGCGATGCTCCGGCTCGCATGAGCTTGCCACGTCATCATCGCCTTGATGGACTTATTCAGAGGTGCCTCAGTCGCTGTCCATGCCGTATTTTTTCAGTTTATAGCGCATCTGCCGAAACGAAATGCCCAACAGCTCTGCTGCCTGCGTCCTGTTCCAGCGGCATTTCTCCAGTGCTTCTAGAATGATGTCCTTCTCAATACCCTCCAGATAACTTTCCAGGTTGCCCCAGGCGGCTTCGTGGTTGTGGCGGGTTGCGATCGGACTGATGTTGTCTGCTGGTGGTTGGGCGGTGGAAGAAAGTTGCAAGTCCTGAGCTTCGATCTGAGCGCCTTCACACAGGGTGAAGGCGCGCTCGAGAACGTTTTCAAGCTCGCGCACATTGCCCGGGAAGGGATATGCCTGCATAGCCCGAAGGGCTGTGTCGCTCAGCGCTGGGGAGGGAAGCTGCCATTCCCGCGCTAAGTTTTCCAGTATGAACGATGCAAGCAATGGAATATCGTCTACCCGCTCACGCAGGCTTGGCACTTTCAGTTCAATAACATTGATGCGGTAGTAGAGGTCACTGCGGAAGCGCCCATGGTCGACTTCCTCTTTGAGATCCTTGTGGGTAGCGGAGAGTAGGCGGACGTCGATCGGCACTTCTTCCTGGCCTCCCACTCGCCGCACGGCTTTTTCCTGAATTGCCCGCAACAGTTTCACCTGCATGGTCAACGGCAGGTCGGCCACTTCATCGAGAAACAGGGTGCCGCCGTTGGCGGCCTGAAACAAACCGAGCTTGTCTTCAAAAGCACCGGTGAAGCTGCCTTTCTTGTGGCCGAAAAACTCGCTTTCCATCAGCTCGCCAGGGATGGCACCACAGTTCACCGGTACAAAGGGGCCATTGGCGCGCGGCCCCAGGGCGTGGATCATGCGTGCGACGACTTCCTTGCCACTGCCCGACTCGCCACCGATGTAGACCGGGGCCTGGCTGCGGGCGAGTTTCTGCAGGCGCGCACGCAACTCCCGCATGACGGCGGTTTCGCCCAGTAGTTGTGGTTGATCGCCCACCTTCATGGCACTGGCGGCAGCCAGTTTCAGTGCGCTTTGGATCAGCGCGCGCAGCTTGTCCAAGTCGATCGGTTTGGAAACGAAATCGAATGCTCCGGCCTTGAGGGCCTGGATGGCCACGTCCATGCTGCCGTAGGCGCTGATCACGGCAACCGGGATGTGGGCGTAGTGCTCTTGGATGTGCTCCACCAGCTGCAAGCCATTGCCATCGGGCAGTTTCATATCGGTCAGACACAGGTCGAAAGCGCGCTCTTTAAGCAGCCTACGGGCACTGCTTATATCGGCGGCGGCATCGGTATCCATGCCCATGCGGCTGAGCGTGATGTCGAGCAGCTCGCGGATATCGGGTTCGTCGTCGACGATGAGAATGCGCTTGTTGGCCATAGTGTCTCAGTGGCTCTGCAGGTGGCGGCGATCAGGGTGAGGAAAGCTGATACGGAAACAGCTCTTGCCTTCACTGGTGCGCAGGTAGTCCAGCCGTGCCTGGTTGGCTTGGCAGAGTTCCCGGGCGATGTAGAGGCCCAATCCGGTGCCTTGTGCTTCGGTGGTAAAAAATGGTTCGAAAAGATTGGCCATGGCGCTTTCAGGTATCCCTGGGCCATCGTCGATCACGTCCAGTGCGATGCCGCTGGTGGTTTCTTCGCCGTGTAGCAAAAGATGCGGTATCCCGGTGCAGCGCTCACCGTGGCGCAGGCCGTTCTGGCACAGATTGATGAGAATCTGCGACAGGTGGCCGCTGTCAAAGCTGACGGCTAGGGTAGGGGGGGTGATATCCACGTCAATCTGCGCGCCTGCGGGCAGAATGGGGCGATAATCTTGGCAGAAATCTGCCAACCAAGTGTGCAGGTTAATGCGCTCCGGGTGGGCGGCGCTGCGCCGGCTGAGAGACAGCACGGATTCGATCACGCCGTTAAGGCGGCGGGCATGGTTGAGCACGATGTCGCCCAGGCGGCGGTCGGCGGGCTCGAGGGTGGTCGACTCCAGCAACAACTGACTGGCGTGGGCGATAGCGCCCAGCGGGTTGCGTATTTCGTGTGCGATGGAGGCGGTCAGTCGCCCCAGTGACGCCAGCTTGATCTGTTGTGCCTGCTGGTGCAGCTGGCGGGTATCTTCGAGAAACCCCAGGGTTTCTTGCTCGTTGCCATGCAGGGCGGTGAAGCTGATCCGGATTTCCGGGTGCTCGGGGCTGACCCTGAAAGCCTCTGCTTGGTTGACCTGGGTCGATAGCCACTGTTCCCACCGCGCTGTGAACTCCGCTGGCAGGCTGGGATCAGATTCCTGCATACCCAGTAGCTGTCGCGCGGCGCTGTTGCTCAGTTTCGGTGCGCCGTCTGGCCCCAATACAATAATGCCGGTGCGTAAGCGCTGCACGATCAGTTCATTGAGTTCCTGCAGTCGCGCGGCATTTTCCGCGCTTTGTTCGGCAAGCAATAGGCTGCTGCTGGTTCGGCTGGCCAGCTCCCTTACGGCGTATGCGGTGCCGAAAAACAAGATGCCCAGCAGCCCCGCAGGGAAATAGAGCCCTATGGGGGCGTTGCCGAGCAGGGTGCGGCTACTGGTTTCAATCAGGGCGCCCAGGGTGGCTAGAGCCGCCACCAGCAAGGCCAGCTGTCGATTGAGCGCGACGCTGGCTGCTGCTACGGCAATGGCCATCAACATGCTGATGCCGCTCTGCATACCGCCACTGGCATGGGCCAGCAGGGTGAGAGCGCACACATCCACCACCAGGCCGATGAGCGTACCGGTACTGGATGCAGTGGGGTGCCACCAGCGCCACAACACCGAGGCGGTACTCAGGGCGATGTAGGCCGCGCCTGTACTCAGGTAAAGCGTGGGTCTTTCCGCGCCGTAGAGTGCATTTTGGTCTTGCAACAGAAACAGGATGAGCAGTAATCCGCTCAGCATCAGCCGGTAGTAACCATAGACGCGCACGAGGTCGTGCAGCGGTGCCCGGCGCGATGGCATGACTGAAGCGGCGTGATCGTATCGCACGGCAAATCCTGGCCGGTGTTGTCTGGCCAAGTGTAGCGGTTGCGCTGCAGGATAGGTAGATGGGGGGTGGCCTGCGCGACCCCTGAGCTACTCCGAGGCGATCGAGTGACATAGCGGGCTTCGGGATCATCTACCGCGGTCAGAGGCTGTTTCTGGGTTAAACTAGGAAGCTAACTGTTTGGGAGTCAGAGAGCTGATGGCGCGCCTGAAAATTGCTATGGCCCAGATCAATCCCCTGGTGGGGGATATCGACGGCAACACTCAGCAGGTGATTGACACCTGCAGTCGTGCTCGCGAGCTGTTTCAAGCTGACATCGTGGTGTTTCCCGAGTTGAACCTGACCGGCTATCCCCCGGAGGATCTGCTGCTGCGCCCCAGTCTCGACCTGAGAGTGGAGCGTGCGCTGCGCCGTTTGCAGGATGGGCTAAGCGACGTAGTCGCGGTTGTCGGCTACCCGCGGCGTGGCGCGTCAGGCTTGCTGAACTGTGCCGGCGTGATCGGCAATGGCGCCATCATGGCGGAGTATGCCAAACAGCATTTACCCAACTATCAGGTGTTTGACGAGAAGCGTTATTTTGTGCCGGGTGACCAGGCGTGCGTGGTTAGTGTGCATGGCGTGTCGTTGGGTTTGAGCATCTGTGAAGACATGTGGCACCCCGGGGTACTAGCGGCCAATGCACAAGCTGGTGCTGAACTGGTACTGAACCTGAATGCATCCCCTTACCACATGGAGAAACTGTCCGAGCGCGTCGAGGTGCTGCGAGCGCGCCAGGGCGAGGCGGCCTTGCCCATCATCTATGTCAACCCGGTGGGGGGGCAGGATGAGCTGGTGTTCGATGGTGGCTCGCTGGCCCTGGGGCGCGATGGCCAGTTGAAATCGCTGGCCCCTGCATTTGCCGAGCATTTGGCTTGTGTGGAATATGACCCTGAGCAGGCTGAGCTGTTGCCTGGCGAAATGCATGAGCCGTTGCCAATGCTGCAGAGCGTTTACAAGGCGCTGGTGTTGGGGGTTAGAGACTACGTCAATAAAAATGGCTTCAAGGGTGCCGTGCTGGGGCTTTCCGGCGGGATCGATTCTGCTCTGACGCTGGCGGTGGCGGTGGATGCACTGGGGCCAGAGCGGGTCGAGGCGGTGATGATGCCGTTTCGCTACACATCCTCCATGAGTCTGGAGGATGCCGCCGAGCAGGCGATGCGGCTCGGCGTGCGTTATCGGGTTATGTCCATCGAGCCTATGTTCGAAGCCTTTATGGCGACCTTGAGCCCTGAGTTTGAAGGTTTGCCGGTGGATAATACCGAGCAGAACCTGCAGGCGCGCTGTCGCGGTGTGCTGTTGATGGCCGTGTCCAACAAGAAAGGCTATTTGGTGCTGACCACCGGCAACAAGAGTGAAATGGCGGTGGGCTATGCGACCCTCTATGGCGACATGGCCGGCGGTTTCGATGTGTTGAAGGATGTGCCCAAAACCCTGGTGTTTCAGTTGGCGCGCTACCGCAATGCCCTGGCGGAAGTGATCCCCCATCGCGTCATTACCCGTCCCCCCTCGGCAGAGCTAGCACCTGATCAGGTCGATCAGGACACCCTGCCTGAGTACGATGAGCTCGATAGCATTCTGGAACTCTACGTAGAACAGGATATGAGCGCCCATGCCATTATCGAACGTGGCTTTGATGAGCAGGTCGTCAAGCGCGTTATTCGCATGGTGGATATCAACGAATACAAACGCCGTCAGGCGGCGGTGGGGCCTCGTATCAGCCGCAAGGCGTTTGGCCGCGATCGGCGCTATCCGATTACTTCGGGTTGGAAAGCAGGCGATTAGTCTGGAATGCTTGCGTGCATGGCGGATTCGGCATTTAACGTCCCTGCAGGGTCGTTGAATGCCAGAGGCACCGTGAGCGCTGAGTGTGGATTTAGCCTGATAAGCCGGCTTTTGCCGCAGGTGTCGCGCTACAGGCTACATCCCTGTAATGGCCGGTTTTGGCGCTAGTTGTTGCGCTAATGCTTAGCTGCTGAACTTTCCCGCTGACCTGGCAAATGCTAAATATCCACGTAGGCCTTCTCGGCTGGCTAAGCCGATGCTTCGTGTCCGCGTCTTCAGGCGAACACTCCGCCAAGTGGCGAGTTGCCTAGCGATCGTTGGATTGACCTCTCTCAGTGGGACGCTAAAGCCATTAGAGCTTGGTTTTCTTCATCTGGGCGATTTCATCCAAGCGAGAGCGAATCCGCGCGCTGGTATTGAAGTTGTCTTGTACCAGATTCAGGGCGTGCCCGAGTTGCATCTCTGCGCGATCCAGCTGGCCATTCAGTATGAAATACTCGGCGCGAGCCTCGTGTACGCCAATGACATTATTGGCCAGACCGCGGGTTTCGGCGAGTTCGTACCATATATACGGGTCGAAAGGCCGCAAGCGCACTTGTTCCGTAAGTATTTTTTCCGCCTTTACCGCGTTGCCTTGCTTTCGCAATGCTTCAGCATACGGCATGCTCAGCACGTAATTGCGAGGGTTTAATTTCAATTGGCGTTCCAGCAATTGGCGGGCGACGCCAAAGTTGCCGGCGTCTAGCTCTAGTCGGGCGAGTGTATGAACCAAGGTGATGTTGCCGGGATACTTGGCCAACAGGGCGTTGAGCCCCTTGCGGGCTTCGTCGAGTTGACCGGATGCGGCCTGCGCAAGTGCCAGGCCATAACGGTTGCCGTTTTCATCGCCCTCATGGCTTTCCAACGCCGCCTTGTAGCGTCGTGCTAGTACAATCGGGCTTTCTGCCAAGCTCACTTCCACCTTGGCCTTCATCATGGCAAAGCGCAACTGATTGACCGGTTTGACCGCTGGATAGCGCTCTGCTCGGCTGCGTGAATCGGCGATGCGGCTTTCCGTCACGGGGTGGGTGAGCAGGAATTCCGGTATCCGGTTGCCTTGATAGCGTGATAAACGCTGCATGCGTTCGAACATGGTGGGCACCGCACGAGGGTTGAGCCCGGCATTTACCATGGTGAGAATACCTGCTCTATCGGCTTCCTGTTCATTTTGCCGTGAGTAGCGCAATGCTGCTTGCCTGGCCCCAGCCTGGGTCGCCATGATTGCCGCCATGCCTGCATCGCCACTGCCCGCAGCGGCGAGTACCAAGCCGGTCAGCATGCCAGCAAGCGTGGGGAGGGTGCGTGATTGGGCATCTTCCACACTGCGAGAGAAGTGTCGTTGACTCAGGTGTCCCAGTTCGTGAGCCAGCACGGCGGCTATTTCTTCCTCCGTTTCGGCGTTCAATATCAAGCCGGTATGCACACCCACCACGCCACCTGGGACTGCAAAAGCGTTCAGGACGCGGTTGCGTACCACCACAAGCTCCAGTCGGCGATCCTGTAGCTGGCTGTGGGTTGCCAAGTCAAAGACCATCTGCTCGAGATAATCTTGCAGCGCAGGATCAGTTTCAGTCGCCACGCTTGCCCTGAACATGCGAAGCCACGCGCGGCCTAGCTGATATTCCTGCTCAGAAGAAAACAGCGAGCTTCCACCTTCACCCAATTCGGGCAGGGTGTTGACTTCGTCGGATTGACTCAAGCTGTTAGCACTGCACAGCAGTAGGCAGGCACTTAGCAACGCTGGGCCAAATGACTGAAGCTTGTATGGCATGGGTTGTGACTTCACCAGATGTAATAGGCACATTGTAGCGGGTTTGACTCGTTTATAGCGCGCGTAAAATGAGGTGGCGGGCAAGCCATCTGGTGGTCTTGTGAGGTAGTCAAACTTATACTGGAGCTTACGGGGAGCGATGCCGGCACAATGGCTGTGGCTCTAAAATAGAGGTGAGAAATGCCGGTCGAGATACATGAACTTGATGTGCGTGGGCTGAGCTGTCCCATGCCATTGCTGAAGACCAAAAAGGGGCTCAACGCCTTGCCAGCAGGTGCCCTATTGCGTGTTTTCACGACAGATCCAGGGTCAGTGCGAGATTTCCGTGTATTTTGTACACAGAGTGTCCACGACTTGCTCGAGGTTGAGGAGCGTGAAGGTGAATTCATTTTTTTATTGAAGAGGGGATGATTCAGCAAGCGCAGGGTCTTTAATAGACGTCCTCATTTCCTGTTATATACTTGAGGCGTGCACTTAAGGCACTCCCTTAAGTGTCATGCGTGTGCGGTTAGCTTGGCTGCATCGCTTAACCTTTCTTTATTGAGTACCACCGGCCTAGGACGAGCGCCTCGTGATGCAACGTGCTCTTATCGTGGATGACTCCCGCACAGCTCGCGTGGCGCTGCGGCAGATGCTGGCCCGACATCATTTCGATGTGGAAATGAAGGAGTCCGCAGAAAGTGCACTCGATTATCTGAAAACCCATTTGCCTGATGTGATCTTTATGGATCACCTGATGCCGGGTATGGATGGCTTTGATGCTCTTAGGGCTATCAAGGGCAATCCGGCTTATGCCGCCATTCCCATCGTCATGTACACCTCCAAGGAAGGCGACGTATATGTTGGCCAGGCGCGTGCACTGGGCGCTGTGGATATTTTGACCAAGCCGGCGCGCCATGAGGAGCTGGAGCAGGTACTGGGGCGAGTCGAGCAATATCGACAGCATCATGATGCTGTCGTGCCCACGTTGGAAGTGCTGGCGGTGGATGAAGAGCCACAAGTTGAGCCGGTGAGGCCTGCGGTGGTGCGCACCATTGAGCTACCGGCTCTGCGTGAGCCTGTTGCTAATGAGGCGGGTGCTGCGCCAGTGGTGGAAGATCAACCTCCAGCGGCAAAGCCAGCCGTTCAGCGCGCTTGGGCTGGATGGATGGCTGCGGCGGTCGCGGTCGGCGTTGCGCTGTTTCTAGTTGGGCAGCTGCGGGTGTTGTTGGAGCAACGTGCTCACGCATGGCGTGGTATTGAATGGGCCATAAATCAGTCTGCACAGTATCCTTTCGGGCAGTTACCGTTAGGTGACGAGCGGCTTGCCCTGCTAGAAGGCATGCTGGGGCAACTCAGCAAATCAGGTTTTAGGGGCACGGTTAGGCTGGAGGGGTATGCGGGCGACTATTGCCTGATTCACGCCGAAGGCGGGCAATCGTTAGTGCTGCCGCCTGCGGGGGTGCCGCATTCAGGCTGCGATCGGGTCGGTTTGAGTGAGGACGATGCGCGTTGGCTCTCGGTGGCACAGAGTCCGCGTTTCAAGGATTTCCTGCGTGCGTCTCCCTTGCTGGCCAATGGCGATATCAGCATTGAAATTGTTGGGCACGGTCGTGACCAAAACTTGCTTGGCTACCCTGCGGTCACGCCAAACTTGTCTGCTGCCGAGTGGAATGAAGTGGCGCAGGTGAATAGTCGTGTTGAAGTGAGATTATTGCCCTCGCGCACTCGTTTTTGGTGAAGCATCCCATGCTGAGCCAGGGGGCGGCGTTGGCATTCTCCTGAGGGCTACCTGATATACCGTCGCCCCTCGCTGTTCACCTCATGAGCCTACGGTGTATCCGGTGGGCCATTTCATCCGCGTCACGCCTAAGGGCACAGCGTGCAGCACAGAGCGGCACGCTGTTGTCTGCTATTCAACATTGATCGGGTTCGAGGCCTATTTCGCGTGCGTGTAGGGCGGCTTGGCGCGCAACGGCGCCAGGTGTCGCCTGAAGCGAGGCTCGCTTCCTCCTCCTGCATGTGCAGCCAGCCGCTCGCCTACTCTAGGTGAGGCTGGCGGTGGTCTCGAAACTCCCGGGCTAAGGTATTCGCTATCCGTGTGTGTTGTTGCTTGCCGTTCCTTGTCGAGGGCCTTCGGCGCGGGGTTGATCGTTGGCGGCTTGGGGGGGCGGGCGTGTGTGTTTTACTGAGCTGGCCAGCGGGCGCTGGGGGCTCAGCACGTTATGTAGTTTTTTTACAAGGTGAGGTTGGGGGGGTAGGAGGTAAAGCCATCACTGGCGCGCATATGTCTTTTCAGTGTGGCCATCTTGCGAATTTCGTTGCAAAATGTAAAATTTTTACAACACCAACCTCAGGTACCGGGTGCCACAAGCGCCAAAGGGCCGCCACAGACCACGGTGGGGACTAACGCCGATGTTCGATGATATCGATCCACAAGAAACGCAAGAATGGGTAGAAGCCTTTGATTCCGTGCTGGAGCAAAGCGGGGAATTGCGCGCCGGCTTCCTGCTGAAGCGGATTTTTGACCGCGCCAGCGATCGCGGAGCACGGTTGCCTGCCGCGATTACGACGCCCTATCGAAATACCATTCCTCCCGCGCAAGAGAAGCGCATGCCCGGTGATATGTATGTGGAGCGCCGCATTCGCTCCATCATTCGCTGGAATGCCCTGGCCATGGTGATGCGTGCCAACGAGCGTCACGATGGCATTGGCGGCCACATTTCCACCTTTTCCTCGGCCGCCACGCTCTATGAAGTGGGTTTCAATTATTTCTTCCGCGGTCCCGACTACAAATACGGTCCCGACCTGCTCTACATCCAGGGGCACAGCGCGCCTGGCATGTATGCCCGCTCCTTCCTGGAGGGCCGCCTGACGGCTGAGCAGTTGGACAGCTTCCGCCAGGAGGTCGACGGCAATGGCCTGTCATCCTATCCACACCCCTGGCTGATGCCCGATTACTGGCAGTTCCCCACCGTGTCCATGGGCTTGGGGCCGATCCAGTCCATCTACCAAGCCCATGTGATGAAGTACCAGCAGAAGCGTGGCCTGGTGGATCACGGTGATCGCAAGGTGTGGTGCTTCCTGGGCGACGGCGAGACTGACGAGCCGGAATCCCTGGGCGCCATCGCCCTGGCCGGGCGCGAACAGCTGGACAACCTGATCTTCGTGGTGAACTGCAACCTGCAGCGCCTGGATGGCCCGGTGCGCGGCAACGGCAAGATCATGCAGGAGCTGGAGGGCGTGTTCCGCGGCGCCGGCTGGAACGTGATCAAGGTGGTCTGGGGCCGTTTGTGGGATGCGCTGCTGGAGCGCGACAAGACCGGTCTGCTGCAGAAGCGCATGAACGAAGTGGTCGACGGCGAGCTGCAGAATTACAAGTCCAACGGCGGTGCCTATACCCGCGAGCATTTCTTCGGCAAGTATCCCGAGCTGCTCGAGCTGGTCAAGGACATGACCGATGACGAGATCATGGCCCTGAATCGCGGCGGTCACGATCCGTTCAAGATCTATGCGGCGTATGCCCAGGCGGTGGAGCACACCGGCCAGCCTACGGTGATCCTGGCGCAAACCGTGAAAGGCTACGGCATGGGCAAGGCCGCCGAAGCCCAGAACATGACGCACTCGCTGAAGAAGCTGGATTACGAAGGTTTGCGCAAATTCCGCGACCGTTTCGACATCCCGCTCAGCGACGAGCAGTTGAAAGACGTGCCGTACTACATGCCGCCGTCCGACAGCCCGGAAATCAAGTACCTCCATCGTCGCCGACAGGAGCTGGGGGGCTACCTACCTTCCCGTCGCTACGATTTCGAGCCGTTGGGCTGCCCGCCCTTGGCCGATTTCGAAGCCCACCTGAAGGGCTCGGGGGAGCGTGAGATTTCCAGCACCATGGCCTTTGTACGCATCTTGTCCAGCTTGGTGAAGGACAAGAACATCGGCAACCGCATCGTGCCGATCGTGCCGGATGAAGCCCGCACCTTTGGTATGGAAGGCATGTTCCGCCAGCTGGGGATTTATTCCTCGGTGGGCCAGAAGTACGTGCCTCACGACCGCGATCAGGTGATGTACTACAAGGAAGACGAGAAGGGGCAGATCCTGGAGGAGGGCATCAACGAGGCGGGTGCCATGTCCGCCTGGATTGCCGCCGCCACCTCCTACAGCACCAGTGCCTATCCCATGGTGCCGTTCTACATCTACTACTCCATGTTCGGCTTCCAGCGCATCGGCGATCTGGCCTGGGCGGCGGGTGACATGCAGGCGCGCGGCTTCCTGCTGGGGGCCACCGCGGGGCGCACCACGCTCAATGGCGAAGGTTTGCAGCACCAGGACGGTCACAGCCACATCCTGGCCGGCACCATCCCCAATTGCGTGACCTACGATCCGACCTACGGCTACGAGCTGGCGGTGATCATCCAGGATGGTCTGCACCGCATGTACGAGCTGAAGGAAAACAAGTTCTACTACATCACCCTGATGAACGAGAACTACAGCCAGCCGGATATGCCCGCCGGCGCCGAGGAAGGCATTGTGCGCGGCATCTATCTGCTGGAGCCTGCCCAGCTGAAGAAGGCCAAGCACACCGTGCAGCTGCTGGGCTCTGGCACCATCCTGCGCGAGGTGCGCGAAGCCGCCGAACTGCTGCGCAAGGACTGGGGCGTGGATGCCGAGGTGTGGAGCGTGACCTCCGCCAACGAGCTACGCCGCGATGGCGTGGCCTGCGAGCGCTGGAACATGCTGCACCCCGAAGACGCGCCGCGCGTGCCTTACCTGACGCAACAGCTGGCAGGGCACAACGGCCCGGTGATCGTGGCCACCGATTACATGAAACTCTACGCTGACCAGCTGCGTCCCTATGTGCCGGGCGCCTTCAAGGTGCTGGGCACGGACGGTTTTGGCCGCTCGGACACCCGCGAGAAACTGCGCCACCATTTCGAGGTGAACCGCTATTTTGTCGTGATCTCGGCGCTCAAGGCATTGGCGGACGAAGGCAAGCTGAAGCCAGCCGAGGTCGCCAAGGCGATCAAGCAATACGGTATCAATCCGGACAAGATTGACCCCGTATTGGCCTGAGGCGGCGTGAAGAGGTATTGTCCTCGCGTAGAGCCCCGGCGCTAGCCGCCGGGGGTACCGGTTGGTGCGGGCCTGTGGCCCGCCAGAGAGTTTAAGGATTCGCACGTGGCTACCGAGATCGTATGCGTGCCTGACATCGGCACTGATAGCGCCGAAGTCATCGAAGTGTGTGTAAACGTCGGCGATGTCATCAGCGCCGAGCAGTCTTTGCTGGTGCTGGAGTCCGACAAGGCCTCCATGGAGCTGCCCAGCCCAGTGGCGGGCAAGGTGGTGGAGATCCGTGCGGCGGTAGGCGCCAAGCTCAAGCAAGGTGATGCCGTGCTGGTGGTTGAAGTGGCTGGATCAGCCGCCGACGCCGCTCCCGTGGCGGCTCTGGCGGCCCCTGTGTCTGAAGCGCCTGCGGCACCTGCGGCGGCTCCGGTGTCCGCAACCACCCAGGTTATCCCCGTGCTGGTACCGGATATCGGTGGCGGCAGCGCCGAGGTGATCGAAGTCTGTGTCAAGGTTGGCGACGAACTGGCTGCCGAGCAGCCCATCGTGGTGTTGGAATCGGACAAGGCCTCTATGGAGGTGCCTTCTCCGGTGGCGGGCAAGGTGGTGTCTATCGCCATAAAAGTGGGCGAGAAGGCCAGCCAGGGTACATCGCTGATTGAGCTGCAGACACAGGCTGCCGGCTCCCAAGCCGCTGCAGCGCCTGTTGCTGCTGTTGCACCTGCGGTTGCCGCTGCCGCCCCTGCGCCGGCGCCAGTGGTGGCTCAGGCCGCTGCCGCACCGGCAGCGGTGTCCACCGCAGTGGTGCCTGGGGCGCCGGTGCATGCGGGGCCTGCGGTACGCAAGTTGGCGCGTGAATTTGGTGTGGATTTGGCGCGCGTGTCCGGTTCCGGGCCCAAGGGGCGCGTGCTGAAGGAAGACGTGCAGGCCTTTGTCAAAACCGCATTGGCTGAGGGCGTGCGCCCGGCGACGCCTGTGGCTTCGTGTGGCGGTGGGGCTATCCCGGCCGTTCCTGCGGTGGATTTTGCTAAATATGGCGAAATCGATGTGCAGCCCATGACCAAGATGCACAAGGTGACCAGCGCCAACATGACGCGCTCATGGTTGAATGTGCCGCACGTCACCCAGTTCGACGATGCCGACATTTCTGACCTGGAAGACTTCCGCGCTAGCCTCAAGGCGGAACAGGACCGTCGCGGCATCAAGCTGACCCCTGTGCCGTTCATCCTGAAAGCCTGTGCCTATGCCTTGAAGGCCAATCAGAAGATCAATGCCTCCATCGGTGCCGATGGCGAGAGCATGGTCTACAAGAAGTACGCGCACATCGGCATGGCGGTGGATACGCCGCAGGGCTTGGTGGTGCCCGTGATTCGCGATGTGGACAAGAAGGGTATCTGGGAGCTGGCGCAGGAAGTGGCCGAGCTGGCCCAGAAAGCCAAGGAGCGCAAGCTCAAGCCCGATGAGATGCAGGGGGCCTGCTTCACCATCTCCAGCTTGGGCAATATCGGTGGTCAGGGTTTCACACCGGTGGTGAACACGCCGGAAGTGGCCATTCTGGGCATTTCCAAACTGGCGGTGAAGCCGCAGTGGGACGGCAAGCAGTTCCAGCCGCGCAAGATGCTGCCGCTGTGCCTTTCCTACGATCACCGTGCCGTGAATGGTGGCGATGCCGGCCGTTTCATGACCATGGTGGTGGATCTGCTGGGGGATGTTCGTCGTTTGGTGCTCTGAATGGGGTGCTGCCCCTGTAGCCTCTCGACACGCCACCTCCCCCCTGGGGAACCATCCTGGGGGGCGAGGGGGATCTTGTGATGTTTTACTGAGCTTTGTCTTGTCACTGTTGACCTCGCACGCCGTCGTTCTGGTGGCTTGTTGGCGGTGTCCTGCTTGTTATAGACCTGCGGTAGCGTTTAACTCGCAGCGCCATGGGAGCCACCGCGAAAGGCTCCCAGCGTCATATTGCAACAGCTTGCTCGGGCGGTTATTGCCGTCCCGGTCAATCTGCCAATGCAGGCACTTTGGCGCTAAGCCAACTCATTCGGTATACAGCGCTCCGCCTTGAATCGAAGAGCCTTCTTGGCGGCAGGGGAAAGGATGTCCCTCTCGCGTGCAGTATCTCGGGAATAAAATCTAAGGTTTTAATAATTTTTTTGAAGTTTAAGTTTCTTACTGCACTAGGGATTTTTATTGATAACTGACCTACTCTTGGTCTAACACCTTATTGCGCGCCAGTTTGCTCGCGTCATCTCGCTGTACGCATTGCCTGGGAGGTTTTGTGGTCAGCACCTTTCTGTTCCGATTAATGGTATTGGCGTTGCTGTGGAGTAGCCCCTCGCTTTCCCAGCCAGTATCCGCACAGCCCATCATTCTGGCGGTTCATCCCTATTTGCCAGTGAGCGAGATCCAGACACGCTTTGCCCCGCTGGCTAAATATCTTTCTCAGCAGCTTGGGCGCCCAGTGGATATAAGGGTTGGGGCATCCTACAGCGAGCATATCGAAGCCATTGGGCGCGATGAGGTGGATATAGCCTTCATGGGGCCTGCGCTTTTTGTCATGCTCACAGAGCGCTTTGGCCCAAAGCCAGTTTTGGCGAGCTTTCAAGTGGGTAGGAAACCATTCCTAGAGGGGGTGATTACGGTGAGGCAGGATAGCCCGATTCACTCCCTGGCCGAACTCAAGGCTAAGCGTTTTGCTTTTGGAGACCCAGACTCAACCATGGGTCATATCGTTCCGCGCTACATGATGTCCCAGGCTGGGGTTTCAGTGAAAAACTTGTCTGAATACCGTTTTCTTAACTCCCACAAAAATGTGGCCATGGGGGTGTTGGTGGGGGACTTTGATGCTGGCGCGTTGAAGCGGGAGGTGTTTGATGAATTTGCCTCCAAAGGGCTTCGTATTTTGGTGGAAACGCCTGTCACACCGGATCATCTCTTTGTGGCCAACAACAAGCTGACAGAGGCAGAGGTGACGCGCATGCGGGAGGCGCTATTAACCCTGCACCTGAAACCAGGTGGTGCTGAGGTGTTGGCGCAGCTTCATAAAGGCCTGAGCGCTTTTGTAACCGTTGATGCTCATCAATATGACGTGCTCAAGCCAATGGTAAGGGCTGTGGGTAACGAGACGAGATGATGCTCATTTCTCCACGCTATTCAAGGCTAAGCTGGCTTGCGTTGGGCGTGCTTCTCCTTTTGCTGGCAGGTGGTTTTGCATGCTTTGTGTGGGATCAGTGGCGATCAGACCTCGCGTCCTCACAAGAGGATGCCGGCAAGAACATGCAATTGCTGAGTCGGCTTGTCCAATCAGACTTGCAGCAGGGTAATTACCAGTCCCTTGAAAAGGTTGTGAGCGAATGGGGAACGCTCAACAGCGATGTTGTAACGGTTGAGCTGAACAGCAGGGGAGTCCAGCTAGCTTACTATGCCCGTAAAGAGGCCTCCAAAACGCTTTACCGGATGGATGTGCCAGTCCTGTATTCATACAGTGGCCAAGCTAATCTCAGCATGACAGTAGACCTGAGCGGGGTAGTTAAGCGTCGCAATGTCCTGATTTCGCAAGTATCACTCGTTTATGTGTTGCTGGCAGGCATGTTGATAGCCCTGACGCGTTCGTTGCTGCTGCAGCATCGTCGTGGACTTTGGTTGGAGGAAGTCAACCAAGGCTTGCAAAGGGAAATTATTCAGCGCCAGCATGCCGATGAAGCATTGCAACATTCCAAAGAGTTACTGGCCA
The DNA here is from genome assembly GCA_964649985.1 of uncultured Pseudomonadales bacterium. Taxonomy (GTDB): domain Bacteria; phylum Pseudomonadota; class Gammaproteobacteria; order Pseudomonadales; family CAZYQX01; genus CAZYQX01. Next base: position 65,721 of record CAZYQX010000001.1, read on the forward strand.
GTGCGCAGGATATCGCCCACCTCGGTAGTTGGGAGTGGGATTTGCAAAGTGGTCACCTGAGTTGCAGTGATGAACAGTTGCGCATTATTGGCTGGTCTTCGCTGCCAAAGGGCGTTGATCTGGGGAAGTTGCTCAGTACCGTCTATCCAGATGACAGGGCCGCATTGAGGGCGCAGCTGGAAGCGCTGGCAATGGGTGGGGCGATGAACATGCAAATGTCGCATCGCATAGTGCGCCCGAATGGTGAGGTCCGGTCAGTGCGCGCAGCTGGGCGACTCTTTCTAGATGCCGCAGGCAAGCCCAAACGCATTGTTGGAACCTTGCTAGATATCACTGATCAAGTGCGGGTCAATGAGGCTTTGCAAATTACACAGGCTGCCGTTGAGTCTTCTATCAACGCTGTGGCCCTGATCGATTTACAGGGCTTCATCAGCTACGTCAATTCTGCCTTTCTCAATCTGTTCCATCTTGGTAGTAAAGCTGAGGTATTGGGCAAACCGTTGGATTCGTTGGCGATTGATACCAATGACTATCAGGATCACATATTCCAGCATGCTTTGCATACGGGGAACTGGCAAGGCGAGACCCGCGCTAAACGCTTGGATGGCAGCATGGTGGAGTTACAGCTATGGGTCCATTTGGTATGCCACGAGGATGGTGTTCCCGCTTGCCTGATGCTTTCTTGCATTGATATCAGCGAGCGGGTAGCGGCAGAGCGAGAGCTTAGATTATTCAACGAGGAGCTTGAGCAACGGGTGCAGCTGAGGGCGAGTGAAGCGCTGTTGGCGAGGGACCAAGCAGAGCGTGCCAGTCGGGCCAAATCGGAATTTTTGTCTCGCATGAGCCATGAGCTGCGAACCCCCCTCAATGCGATCTTGGGTTTTGCCCAACTATTAGAGGCAAGTGATTTAGCCGCTGATCAGCGTGATGGTGTTAAGGAAATCGTGCAAGCGGGTTGGCACTTGCTGACACTTATCAATGAGGTATTGGAGCTGTCAAAGATTGAGGCCGGTGCCACAACGGTGTCGCTTGAAGTGGTTTCAATAGAGGACGTGGTAACGGCGTGTCTGCCAATGGTAAGCAGTCAGGCGCGTATGCGTGGCGTTCATGTGGTTGGCTTGGCCAGTGATAGCCACCTGTGCGTGCGGGCTGACCGTGTGCGTCTCAAGCAAGTATTGATAAATCTGCTTTCAAATGCGATCAAGTACAACCGAGAAAATGGCCGTGTTGAGCTGGCGTGTGAGCAGGTAGAAGAGGGGATACGCATTAGCGTGAGTGATACCGGGCTAGGCATTGCACCGGAACGCATGCCGGAATTGTTCATGCCATTTTGTCGTCTCGGTGCAGAAAACACCGCAGTGGAGGGGGTGGGTATAGGCTTGGCGCTCACACGCAAACTGGTAGAGCTGATGGGGGGGCAAATCGGCGTGGAGAGTTGCCCGGGTGAAGGCTGCACTTTCTGGATACTGCTACCTAGCGCTTTGCCTCTGGTAGTGGCGCCGCTGGTGGAGGAGGTCGCACCTCAGTCGGCATTTCGACAAGGGTTGCGGGTACTCTACATTGAAGACAACCCCTCCAATCTACGTCTCGTTGAGCATATCTTTGCACGCTGGCCTGAATTTGAACTTTTACTGGCTAAAGAGCCGGAAGAGGGGTTGGCTGTAGCGGCGAGAGAGCAGGTGGATTTGGTATTGCTGGATATCAACCTGCCCGGTATGAATGGTTTTGACGTGCTGCGGCGCTTGCGGCAGCTGCCGTCTTATCGGCACCTGCCCATAGTGGCGGTGAGTGGCAATGCGATGCCCTACGATATTGAACGTGCTCGCAGGTCTGGCTTCGATGATTATTTAACCAAACCTATCGATATTTCTTTGCTGCGCCAAACATTGACCAAGCACCTGAATGGAAAGATCGATGCTGAGGGCTGAGGGCTGAGGGCTGAGGGCTGAGGCCTCCAAATAGATCCTCTGTTTTGCTTAATACATGTCAACAGACTTGGCCGACCGCCGCATTTTTGCGATGCTGTTGACTCGGCACAAGGAGTTATTCATGACCTCAGAGCGCGAAACTGATACCCCTACATCACGCCAAAGTGAAGTTATCGAAGGAGAACTGATCCAGCGCAGTGGAGAAAATGAGTATCGCTACCAGTGGCGTGAAGAGCGCTCTGAAAAGCTTGATCTTAGTAAGCTGACAGTATGGCAACGCGTACGCTTATATGGCCGACTAGCGCTGCTGGTGATGGTGGGGTTGGCCGTGGTGGGAGCCCTTGTCTTTGGTGCCTTCATGGTGGCGGGTGTTGGGCTGGTGTTGCTACTCGGTGGATGGCTTGTGATGAAAGTGTTCGGTGCCGGCCCGGTGGCGCCCGGCCGGCGTAGAGGCTTTTAAGATGGGGGACGTTAAGCGCCTTGCTGAATTGCTCGGGAGCGCACTGCAAGCCCGAGCTTGGCAGGTGACGACCGCTGAATCCTGCACGGGGGGAGGGGTTGCGCAAGCAATCACAAGTGTGCCCGGCAGTTCAGCCTGGTTTGAGTATGGGTTCGTCTGTTACGGCAATTCTGCCAAGGCGATTCTGCTCGGGGTGAGTGAAGCCTCCCTAAGGCGTTGGGGGGCGGTAAGCGAGCCCGTGGTGCGAGAAATGGCCGAAGGTGCTCGCCGGGTCTCGGGTGCCAATCTTGCCGTTGCCGTGAGCGGCATAGCAGGGCCTGGCGGGGGAAGTGTCGATAAACCTGTAGGGACGGTGTGGCTTGCATGGTCGCTGGCCGAGGGCACCACAGCCCGCTGTTTGCATCTACAGGGAGACAGAGCCACCATCCGCGAGCAAGCTGAATGCGAGGCCCTGCGAGGCTTGCTTGAGCTGCTTGCCTGACCACACGCCTGTGCGGATTAGCGCCTTTTAGCAATCAGCATCCGGCAGCGCTTGATCATTCCTGTTCTTGACGTCATACTGTTCATCCATCCAGTCTTTTAAACGATACGCCACGAGGTGATTTGATGGACGCAAACAAGCAGAAGGCCCTGGGGGCCGCGCTGGCCCAGATCGAGCGCCAGTTCGGCAAGGGTACCGTCATGCGCATGGGCGATAGCCAGCGCGAGGCGATCCCGGTGATCTCTACGGGCTCTCTGGGGCTTGATATCGCATTGGGGGTTGGCGGCTTGCCGCGCGGGCGTATCGTTGAAATCTATGGGCCGGAATCATCCGGTAAAACCACCCTGACCCTCTCAGTGATTGCTGAGGCGCAGAAGCTAGGGGGCACGTGTGCCTTTATCGATGCTGAACACGCTCTCGACCCCTCCTATGCCGAAAAGCTGGGTGTGAATGTCGATGATCTGATTGTGTCTCAGCCGGATACCGGCGAGCAGGCACTGGAGGTGACCGACATGCTGGTGCGTTCAGGCGGTATCGATGTTTTGATTGTGGACTCTGTGGCCGCGTTGGTACCCAAAGCTGAAATTGAAGGCGACATGGGGGATTCCCACGTTGGTTTGCAGGCGCGTCTGTTGTCCCAAGCCATGCGTAAACTGACCGGCAGTATCAAACAGGCCAACTGCCTGGTGATCTTCATCAACCAGATCCGCATGAAGATTGGTGTGATGTTCGGCAGTCCTGAGACCACCACCGGCGGTAATGCGCTGAAGTTCTACTCGTCTGTGCGCCTGGACATCCGCCGCATCGGTGCGGTTAAGGAATCCGACGAAGTGGTGGGTAGCGAAACGCGTGTAAAAGTGGTGAAGAACAAGGTGGCGCCGCCTTTCCGCGATGCGGAGTTCGAGATCCTCTACGGCAAGGGCATCAATCGTGCCGGAGAGGTGGTCGAGCTGGGCGTCAAGCTTGGCTTGGTTGATAAATCGGGGGCTTGGTATTCCTACAAGGGAGAGAAAATCGGCCAGGGGCGTGCTGCAGTGATGCGCTTCCTCGAAGAAAACCCAGAAGTGGCCAAGACCATTGAGGCGCAGATCCGAGCCCAATTGCTTACTACTCCGAGTGGTGATGCTTCAGCAAAAGCGGCGCGTCCAGCCCCAGTTGAAGCTGACGTCGAGTAGTGAGTGTCAGTGGTGCCGGGCGCTGAAGACTGCTATCAGGCCGCACGCGCAGCTGCTCTTGGATTGCTTGCACGCAGGGAGTTTTCTCGCCGCGAGCTACAGGGGCGGCTGCTGAAGCGCCATGCACCCGAGGTGGTGGCGCAGGTTCTGAATCAGTTGGAGGCCGAACGCCTGCTCAGCGATGAGCGTTTTGGTGAAGTTTATACCCGCTCCCGTGCTGAGCGGGGTTATGGCCCACGACGCATAGCCGCTGAACTTGAGCGCCATGGGATTGGCCGTGAACAGGCTCGCAACCTGCTTGATAATTGTGAGGGAGACTGGTGGGTGCGTTTGCAACAGCTCCACCAGCGCCGTTTTGGCAGTGAAAAACCTACAGATCCCAAAGAGCGCGCCCGCCGGCTGCGCTTTTTTTTCGCGCGTGGTTTCAGTGGTGCCCAGGTAGAAAAATTATTCCGCTCATTGGGAGACCGAGCTGAATTTGGCTGGGAGGATGAATGACGATCTGGCCCATGTTCATCAATTGCTCAGGCTAGATCTTGTGTTTATAGGGGCGAGCCCCCCTTCGTTATCGTTCTCGGTTACATCAATGCGCTGAAAATTTGCTGTGTTAGCATGGCCTAATGGCACGGAGGCATGGCTCGCTTTCATGCAGCTAGCCGCTCCCTGGCGACACAGGCCCCCTTTGCATGCATATTCCCGTTGCTTGTCGCGCAACGTGCGGCAAAGGCTGCATAAATTCTACAACATTGAGGAAATCGCAATGCCTCTCTCTCGCCACCCTATGGCGGCCTCCTTGCGCGCCGCGGATACGGGAAAAATTGTGTCAGCTCAGGAAGCCGTGCGCTTGATAGCCGATGGTGACACCGTAGCGACCGGTGGCTTTGTGGGAATAGGTTTTGCGGAAAATATTGCGGTGGCGCTGGAACAGCGCTTTCTAGAGAGCTCCGCTCACGATGTTAGCGGTCTCGGCCATCCGCGGGATTTAACGCTGGTCTACGCGGCGGGGCAGGGCGATGGTCAGCTGCGCGGGCTAAATCATCTAGGTCATGAGGGTTTGGTGCGGCGCGTTATTGGTGGTCATTGGGGGTTAGTGCCCAAACTCCAGGCCTTGGCAGTATCGAATCAAATTGAGGCATATAACCTGCCACAAGGTGTGATTGCCCACCTGTTTAGGGATATTGCTGCCGCTAAACCTGGCAGCCTTACCAAGGTGGGCTTGGGAACCTTTGTCGATCCCAGATTTGGTGGCGGCAAACTGAACGAGAGAACCACCGCGGATATCGTGCGTTTGATGGAGATTGATGGCGATGAGTACCTGTTTTACAAGGCTTTTCCCATCAGCGTCGGCATTATCCGGGGGACAACAGCCGATCCGGATGGCAACATCACGATGGAAAAAGAGGCGCTGACCCTTGAGGCTCAGGCCATCGCCATGGCGGCACGCAATTCCGGGGGCATTGTCATTGCCCAGGTGGAGCGAGTGGCGGAGCGCGGTTCACTGAACCCCCGCCAAGTCAAAATCCCCGGCATTTTGGTCGATTGCGTGGTGGTGGCCGAAAAACCCGAATACCACATGCAGACCTTCATTGAGCAATACAACCCGGCGTTTTCCGGTGAGATCAGGGTGCCGATGTCGGCTATTGCAGCCATGCCGATGAGCGAACGCAAGATCATCGCACGTCGTGCGGCATTGGAGCTGAAGCCAAATGCCGTGGTCAACCTCGGCATTGGCATGCCGGAGGGTGTTGCCAGCGTGGCCGCGGAAGAGCATATCATCGATCTGTTAACGCTCACGGCTGAGCCCGGCGTGATTGGCGGCGTGCCAGTGGGCGGCCTCAATTTCGGTGCGGCTAACAACCCCCAGGCGATCGTGGATCAGCCCAGCCAGTTTGACTTCTACCAGGGGGGAGGGCTGGACATCGCCTTCCTGGGGCTGGCCCAGGCGGATCAACAGGGCAACCTTAACGTATCCAAGTTTGGTCCGCGCCTGGCCGGGGCGGGCGGCTTTATCGATATCTCACAAAATGCCAAGAAGGTGGTTTTTGTGGGCACATTTACCGCGGGAAATCTCGACCTGGCGGTCGATGCCGGCCAATTGGTGATCCGTGAAGATGGCAAGGCACACAAGTTTGTCACGGCAGTGGAACATCGTACCTTCTCCGGCCAGCAGGCGACAAAATCAGGCCGCCCGGTGCTCTACATCACTGAGCGCTGTGTGTTTCAACTGACCCAAGACGGTTTGCAGTTGATCGAGATCGCACCTGGGGTCGACCTACAGCGGGACATCCTGGATCGAATGGACTTCCTACCCAGTATCAGGCAGCCATTGCCCTTGATGGACGCCCGCATCTTCAGTGATGAACCGATGAACCTGCGGCCCGCGCTGCTGGAGCGCCCACTTTCTGAGCGGCTGGTTTACGATGCAGGAAAAAACCTCTTCTTCGTCGATTTTGAAGGTTTGTCGGTGCGAAACATCGATGATGTCGAGGCGATTCGTAGCGCTGTGGAGCAGGTGTTGTTGCCCCTCGGGCACAAGGTCAATGCTATTGTGAACTACGACCGTTTCTGGATCGCTCCAGATTTGGTGGATGCCTATATCGGCATGGTGAAGGCAATTGTGGATGCTCACTACCACGACGTCACGCGCTATACCTCCAACAGCTTCCTGCGCATGAAACTGGGGGAGGCGCTGCAGAAGCGCCAGCTGGAGCCGCACCTGTTCGGCTCATCTGGAGAGGCGGCCGAAGAACTGGCTAAATAGCGCTGCTGGCCGCCCTTGTTCTAATAGCAGGGTGTCAGGCCAGCACGACCGGGGCGTTGAACGGAATCACCCGTGCTTTCCGGGCGCTGTCTTCACTCTTCTGCGAGGGAGGCGTGTTCAGGGCCACATGCAGGCGGCTGAAAGACTCGTGCATCATGCGGGATATGCTCAAGCATGCCGCCGTAGGGTTGGCGGCCAGCTGGCGCTTGGCGTCAATCTGGAATTGCAGGCCGCGCAGGCGGGGCTGGAGCGCGGCGGGAGCGGCATCGATCAGCTGCTGCGTAAGGGTGTCCCGCAACTGCTCGAGGGATTGCGGGTCATCTTTGGCCAGCGCCATCAGGGTGTCGAAGTCTGGTAGCTCGCGTGAGGTCATGGCGACTCTCCTGGTGGGCATCCGACCCTCCTGGCCCGGAACATCATCCCACGGTGTGCTCGTGTCTCTTAGCTCTATTCTCAATATTCTGGATGTTTTGTGAACACCCAAAATTTGGCTGGATTTACGCTAAGCGCCATTCCTGACCAGGCGTTGGCAAGCAATGTTGTGATACCTCAATGTGTTGAACGACATTCGTTAGTCGCGTTTTAAGTTGAGGCGCGGTTAGATTTTGTTTTTATAGAAGCGGTGTTTTTATAGCGGATGGTTATATGAAGGCGCAGTTTGAACGGGCTATGCGGGCTGCGGAAGCTGAGCATGGCTGGCGTAACGCAGATGCGGCCGTGTTGTTGGTGGTGCGCAATTGCAGCGAGCGACCTGCGGTGCTGTTGACGCAGAGATCGCTCACGTTGCGCAAGCATCCGGGAGAAGTGGCGCTGCTGGGGGGAATACGCGAGCCGGGCGATGCCAATATCGTGGCGACCGCCCTGCGTGAAACGCGTGAAGAGATCGGGCTCAGCGCGGATGCCTTGCAAGTGCTGGGGCCATTGCCGTTGCGTCAAACCCGCGCCGGTATCACCGTCGCGCCATCTGTGGCTCTGATGAATGCCGATTGTGTGGCAGGCCCCTGCAGTGAGGAAATCGCCGAGCTGTTCGAGCTGCCGCTACACTGGCTGGCGAACCCGGACAATGTGTTGCTGGAGGTTTTGCCCGAGGGTTCTGGGCGTCGCTATCCCTACGTATTCGAGTACGAAGGCCGTCGCATTTGGGGGCTGACCGCCGCGATCCTGGCGGACTTCATGGTGTGCGGATTGGGCATTGAACTGCCGGGACCAGCAGGCTCCCGTTGGGCTGAATATTGCGCGCAGGCAGCCCTATCGATACCACGCTGAGGTCCTTGTTGTAGAATCAGCACGCCGCTGCCAGGTGTGCTTGCGGTTGGCCGGACCTTGTTGATATGGAGTACTCAATGATTTACGACCTGGATGAGCGCCGCCCCCAGGTGCATGACAGTTGTTTCGTGGCCCCCAATGCGGCGGTGATCGGCTCCGTCACGCTGGAAGAGCAGGCCAGCATCTGGTTCAACGTTACGCTGCGCGGTGACTGTGAAGAAATCCATGTAGGGCGTGGTTCGAATATACAGGATGGTGCGGTGGTGCATGCTGACCCAGGCTTCCCCTGTAGAATCGGTGAGCACGTTACCATCGGTCATCTCGCCATGGTGCACGGCTGCACCATTGGCGAAGGCTCTTTGATTGGCATCAACGCAGTGGTGTTGAATGGTGCCGTGATTGGCAAAGGCTGCCTGGTGGGGGCCAACGCCTTGGTGAAGGAGGGCATGGTCGTGCCGGATGGCGCCATGGTGCTGGGCAGTCCGGCCAAAGTGGTGCGGCAATTCACCCCAGAGCAGCAGGAAGCGATTCGCGCCAGTGCGCTCAACTATGTGAGCAATGGTCAGCGCTTTCGCAAGCATTTGAAATTGAGAGATATCTGATGACTAATGTAGAGAAACCGCTGCCCTCGCCCTGTGTGGGGGTGTGCTCGCTGGATGAGCAGGACATTTGTATCGGCTGCTATCGCAGCGCGGACGAGATCACCCGCTGGTCCATCATGGATAACGCCGAACGTCGCGACGTGCTGGCCTCGTCCGTGCAGCGAGCAGATAAGATGGGTATGAGGCTGTGAGTAGGTAACGACGCCTGCAGGCAGCGCAGATCACAATTGTGGCGTGTAAGGGGCTTGGCCTGCTCGGCTGCGGTTGTGGCGGGGTGGGCGAGCCCGGCCTGCTTGCAGGGCTTCTGGTCAGGGGCTGTTAAATCCTGCGGCGAGGCCGCTCATACCCGGCTGGCGCGCGCCTTGCGGATGCAGCGCTCATCCACATCCAACACCTCAAAATAGTAGTTATCCAGTTTGAGGGTGGCCCCAGGCTCGGGGAAGGATTCCAGTTGTTCAACGATCAAGCCGTTCAAGGTGCGGGGGCCGTCGGTGGGCAATGACCAGCTGAGGCTGCGGTTGATATCGCGAATGCTGGCCGTGCCTTCTATCAGGTAGCTGCCATCTTCTTCGGCACGTATATCCTCGCTGGCGTCCAGCAGATTGGAGGTAAATTCACCCACGATCTCCTCAAGGATGTCCTCCAGGGTGGCCAGGCCTTGCAGTACACCGTACTCATCCACCACCACGCCCATGCGGCGCTTGGCTTTCTGAAAATTGAACAGCTGGGTATGTAATGGGGTTCCTTCAGGGATGAAATAGGGGTCCTGAAGCTCGGTCATCATTTGCTTTCGATCGATGCCTTCTTGGCTCATGAAGCGGCCGGTGGAACGCATATGCAGCACGCCCACGACATTATCAATGTCACCCTGGCACACCAGCACCCGGGTGAATTCACAGTCGAGTAATTTGCGCTGCAGCTCTTCGTCGCTGTCGTCCAGATTGAGAGCAAATACCTCATGGCGGGGCACCATGATGTCTTCAACACTGACCTTTTCCAGGTCGAGTACGTTCAACAACATGCTGTGGCGGCGGCGCGGTGCATGGGCATGGGTTTCCAGCACGATGGTGCGCAGCTCATCCACGCTCATGCCGTCTTGATTGGCCTGACTGACATCGATGCGGAAGAGTTTTAGCAGGAAAGCATTGATGTGGCTGAGGGCCCATACAACCGGGAAAAGCAGCACCAGCATCCCTTCCAGCACGCGCACAGAGGGCAGGGCGACTTTTTCGGGGTAGTAGGCAGCCAGGCTTTTGGGTGCATTATCGGCGAAGATCATCATTAAAAAGGCCACTACGGCCGTCATGATGGCCACCCCGGGGTCGCCCGAGAGGCGCATGCCGATATTGCCGCCGATAACGGCCGCCACGGCACCCAGCAGGTTGTTGCCGATAAGTACCATGATGATGAGTTTGTCGGGGCGCTCCAGCAGTTTCATGGCGCGTTCCGCGCGCTTGTCGCCCTTGCTGGCCAAGTGTTTCAGACGATAGCGGTTCAGCGCCATCATGGCCGTCTCCGTCGCCGAGAAAAAGCCGACGGTGAGGATGGCGGTGAGCATGGCAGCAGCCAGCACACCTATGGGAATGTCGTTCAACGAAGCGGTCTCTTGCTACCTATGGGATGTCTATATTCGGTAAAAATACCGCGCTTGACAATGGGTCAGGCCCGGCCGAGCATCAATTCCATCACCAGTTTGGTTCCGACCAACGCCAGCATCAGTGCCGCGAAGCCCCATAGCGTCCAGTGTGCGGCCCGAGTGCCGCGCCAGCCTAGAAGGTATCGCCCCACCAGCAGGGTGGCGAATATCACCCAGGCACTGATGGAAAAAACCGTCTTGTGGGCCAGGTGCTGGGCAAAAATATTTTCCAGAAACCAAGCGCCCGAGGCGATGCTGATGGTGAGCAGCACCATGCCTATCCACACGCCCTGAAACAACAGTTTCTCCATGGTCTGCAGGGGAGGTAAAACCTGTAGCAGGCCATTGCTGGTGCGTCGCTTCAGCATGCGCTCCTGCAAGGCCAGCAAGACGGCCTGGAGGGCGCTGAGGCACAGGATGCTGTAAGCAAGAATGGAGGTGAGCACATGCGTGCTGATGCCGGGGTGCAAGGGGTGCGACGTATGCGTGGGGGCAATGCCCGCGAGTGCCACAATGACCGCGCTGAAGGGCAGTAACAACGCAAACAGATTTTCGATGGGCTCTGCCAGGCTGCTGCCCACAGCGATGCTCGTGACGAGCCAGGATACCAGCAGCAAGAGTGGGATGAACGTCAGATTCACCCCATCACCGGCAAATACCAGCTGGTAGGTGAGGCCAGTGTGGAGGGCGAGGGCCGTCAACAGGGCGCCATAAAAAGGGCCGCGCAAGGGCGCGCGACCGCCGCGAATGGCATGGATCTGGTGAGCCGCGCAGCCGGTATAGATCAGCGCGCAGGCGATACTGAAAATGGTCGTTGGCATAATCTGTTCGTTGGCCCGCTATCCCTGGGGTAGGGCGATGCGTTTATACTACCTGTTTTTGCACAAACACCCTATCGGGCTGTTGAAATAGTTCGCTGATGGGCATCGGTTGGCGTTGGGATGGGCAAGCCGTGTCCATTTGCAGCGTGAGACGTCGCCGTTTCCCTGCACAGCACACCTCAACAAGCCTCGGGGTATGTCATCAGTCTGCTTATACAATGGGCCACGAGGCCGGACGAACATGTTTGAGAGTCTAAGCGAGCGCTTTACCCAGACCCTGCGCAAGATTACTGGCCAGGCCAAACTCACTGAAGAGAACATCCAGGACACCTTGCGCGAGGTTCGCCTGGCATTGCTGGAAGCCGATGTGGCCCTGCCGGTGGTGAAGGAGTTCGTCGAGACGGTCAAGCAGCGCGCCGTGGGGCAGGAAGTCAGCCGGCACCTCAATCCCGGCCAGGCCTTCCTGAAGATCGTTAACGATGCTTTGCAGCATGCCCTGGGTGATGTTAACGAGGGGCTCAATCTCGCCACCCAGCCTCCCGCCGTGATTCTGATGGCCGGCCTGCAGGGGGCGGGTAAAACAACCACCACCGCCAAGCTGGCACGCCACCTGAAGGAGCGCCTGAACAAGAAGGTCATGGTGGTGAGTGCTGACGTCTACCGTCCCGCCGCTATCAAGCAGCTCGAAACGCTGGCGAGTGAGGTGGGGGCGCAGTTCTTTCCTTCGGATTTGACCCAGAAGCCGCTCGACATCGTGCGCGCCGCTCGCGAGGCCGCCAAGATCAAGTTCATGGATGTGCTGATCGTCGATACCGCCGGTCGTTTGCACGTCGATGCGGAAATGATGGAGGAGATCAAGGAGCTGTATGCCTCGATTAATCCTATCGAGACGCTGTTCGTGGTCGATGCCATGACCGGTCAGGATGCGGCCAATACCGCCAAGGCCTTCAATGATGCGCTGCCCCTCACCGGCGTGGTCCTCAGTAAGGCCGATGCGGATGCTCGCGGTGGTGCCGCCCTGTCGGTGAAGACCATCACCGGCAAGCCGATCAAATTCCTCGGTATGGGTGAGAAGACCACGGCGCTGGATCCTTTCCATCCGGACCGTTTGGCCTCGCGCATTCTGGGCATGGGCGACATCCTCAGCCTGATCGAGCAGGCCGAGGAAAAACTGGACCGCGACAAGGCCGAGAAGCTGGCCAAGAAGATCCAGAAGGGCAAAGGCTTTGATCTGGAAGACTTCCGCGATCAGTTGCAGCAGATGCGCAACATGGGTGGCATCACCAACATGCTCGACAAACTGCCGGGCATGGGGCAGCTGGCCCAGGTGGCCCAGCAGCAGATCGACGTGAAGATGTTTGTGCGCATGGAGGCCATCATCAACTCCATGACGCCGGCCGAACGACGCAACCCGGATGTGCTGAATGGCTCCCGCAAGCGCCGCATCACCCAGGGCTCGGGCACCAGCCTGCAGGATCTCAATCGCCTGCTGAAGCAGCACAAGCAGATGCAGAAGATGATGAAACAAGTCACCAAGGGCGGTGGCATGCAGAACATGATGCGCGGCATGGGCGGCCTGATGGGGCGCCTGCCGGGCGGCGGATTCCCGGGTGGTTTCAAGCGTTAATGTAGAGAATTGTCACGTCTTTGGAGAATGGTGTTTCCAACGGCGGATGATTCCCGTACAATAGCGCCCCTTTCATGGGTGGGGTCTACCTGAGTCCTGCCCATATCAAAAGTTTGAGTTTGCCCTGGCCTCAGCCAGAGCAGTTGGAGAGAAGCAGAACCCATGGTTACGATTCGTCTTGCTCGCGGCGGTGCCAAAAAGCGTCCTTTCTACTACGTTACGGTGACCAACAGCCGCAGCGCCCGTGATGGCCGTTTCATCGAGCGCATCGGTTTCTTCAATCCCGTCGCTGGTGGCGCCGAGCCCCGTCTGCGTCTGGATATGGAGCGTCTGGCTCACTGGGTAAGCCAGGGCGCGCAGGTTTCTGACCGCGTTGCTCAGCTGGCCAAGGAAGCAGCGAAGGCTGCAGCCTGAGTCTGAGATGATGTCTGAAGGTAGTGATCGGCTGATCATCGGGCGCCTTGGCGCACCCTTCGGCATCAAAGGCTGGCTCAAGGTGCAATCGTTCACCTCGCCAGCCGCCAACCTGCTGGATTATCGCAAGGTCTACATCGGTAGAAATGGCGATTGGCGGCACGTGGAAATTGTTGATGGCCGCGAGCACGGTGCCGGGCTCGTGGTGCACATCAAGGGTTGCGATGATCGCAACCAGGCGGAGACGATGGCGAGGCTGGATATCGCCATCGACCGCGAAGCACTGCCCGCTCTCGACGAGGGTGAGTACTACTGGGATCAGCTGATCGGTCTCAAGGTATTCACGGATGTGTCAGGTAGCGAAGTGTTGTTAGGTGTGGTCGACGGCTTGCTGGAGACCGGTGCCAACGATGTGCTGGTGGTGAAGCCCTGTGTGGGCAGCATCGATGGGCAGGAGCGACTGGTGCCTTATGCGCCGGGGCAGTTTGTGCTGGAGATCGATGTGGCCGCCGGTCGCATGCGGGTCGATTGGGACCCGGAGTTTTGATGCGGGTAGCGCGTTAATGAAGGTCGGAGTGGTCTCGTTGTTCCCGGAGATGTTTCGGGCAGTGACTGACTTCGGTGTAACGCGGCGCGCTGTTGAGCGCGGCCTGCTGTCGGTGGAATGCTGGAATCCCCGGGATTTCACCCATGATCGGCATCGCACGGTAGACGACCGTCCCTACGGGGGGGGGCCGGGCATGCTGATGATGATTGACCCTCTGCGGGCGGCCATTCAGGCGGCGCGGCAGGGGATGGGGGGCGAAGCTCGGGTGGTGTATCTGTCACCCCAGGGCGGTACCCTGACCCAGGCCAAGGCTGAGGCTTTGGCGGGCCATGAACGCCTGATCCTGTTGGCGGGGCGTTATGAGGGCATAGACGAACGGCTGATCCAGCTGGAAGTCGATGAAGAGCTCTCGATTGGCGACTACGTATTGAGTGGCGGTGAACTTGCGGCGATGGTGGTGATTGATGCCTGCGCACGCTTGATACCCGGTGCCCTCGGGCACGCGGAATCCGCCAGCCAGGACTCCTTTGCCGAGGGGCTTCTGGATTGCCCGCACTATACCCGCCCGGAGGTTTACGAGGGCAGGCAGGTGCCGGAGGTGTTGCTTTCGGGCAACCACGAATTGATTCGTCGCTGGCGGCTGAAACAGTCGTTGGGGCGGACCTGGACACGGCGGCCGGAGCTGCTGGCCGGGCGCGAGTTGAGCGCCGAGCAGCGAAAGCTGTTGGAAGAGTACTTAAGTGAGTGCGCCGCGCAGGATAGCGGCGGCGAGCAATAGCGCATTTATCGGGAGTTGACGCCATGAGCAACAGCAACAACATCATTACCCAGCTGGAAGCTGAGCAACTGAAGCAGGACGTTCCGGCATTCGCTCCGGGCGACACCGTTCAGGTAGAAGTAAAAGTGAAGGAAGGCGAGCGTGAGCGTCTTCAGGTGTTCGAGGGCGTTGTGATTGCCAAGCGCAACCGCGGCCTGAACTCTGCTTTCACCGTGCGCAAGATCTCTCACGGCGTTGGCGTTGAGCGTACCTTCCAGGTGCACAGCCCTGTTGTGAACAGCATCAGCGTCAAGCGCCGCGGTGACGTGCGCAAGGCCAAGCTGTACCACCTGCGCGAGCTGTCTGGCAAGGCTGCCCGCATCAAGGAAAAGCTGGGCTAATTTGCCTGGTCTACCGGCTGGCCCTGGTGGCCCAGCCGTTCCTCACAGTGCCCGCTTTCTGCGGGCATTGTCGTTTGTGGCGTTTTGCCATCCCCATTCGCTGCTTGTAATGCCTTCTACGGCGTATCTGCTCCAATCTATTGATGTATGCCTGATCCGCGTCATGCCTTGAGCTGAGTGCTCGGCGTTCGTTTGTTGCGCAGTGTGCTCGCTGGTCTATAGTGAATCTATCACTTCAGGAGGAGCCGGCATGTTTGGTTGGAACAAGGCGCGTGAACAAGCGCTGCAGCAGCAGGTAGAGTCGCTTTCGACAAGAATGGCGGCCATGGAGCAGGAAATGCAGTTGCTGCGCAAGGTCAAAGTGGTGGCCGACATGCAGCGTGAACATGTGTTTCTGTTGCATGCAGAGCAGGATCGGCTCTGGCCGCTGTGGTTCTCCAATGCCGGCCTGGTGGACATTATTCGCAATGGGGTATTAGGTGCGGCAACGCGGCTTGAGGAGCAGCGCCTTGGTTTGCAGGATTGTGTGTCGACGCTCGACGGCATCTACCAGACCTTGGCACGTGTTACAGAGGATCTTGGGGCGATTGATGTGCGCACGCAGGGGGCGTGGGGGTCTGTGGGGCGTTTAGCCGAGCAGGGGCGGGCCATCGAGACCTTTGTCGACCAGATTCAGAACATTTCCGAGCAGACCAACCTGCTGGCCCTGAATGCCGCCATCGAAGCCGCTAGGGCGGGTGAGCAGGGGCGTGGCTTCGCTGTAGTGGCCGATGAAGTGCGGGCCCTTGCTCAGAAATCCGCAGAGGCTTCACGCCAGATCACCCAACTGGTGTCCACCATCACTCAGCAGACCAATGTGGTGAGCACGGATATCGCCGAGGCGGGCAAGGCCGCCCAGGCGCTTTCCCAGCAGACCCAGGGGCTGGGGCAGACCATGGACAGCATGGGCAGCGTGTTCCGCACCATGTATGACGTCATACAAGGGGCGGCAGTCACCAGTTTCTTGCAGACCGTGAAACTGGATCATGTGGTGTGGAAAGTGGATGTATACCGGCGCTATTGGGGCCTGAGTGACAAGGCCATCGACAACTTTGCCGATCACACCAAGTGCCGGCTGGGTTGCTGGTACTACCACGGCGAGGGGCACAAGAACTTCGCTCGTTTCCCCTCATTCAAGAAGATGGAGACGCCGCACCTGGGGGTGCACAAAAATGGCATCGAAGCGCTGCGCGCCCACGAACGGGGGGATGTGGATGCGGCCATTCGGCACTTGGGTGAGATGGAACGTTCCAGCGAGCAGGTGGTAGAGCTATTGACCCATCTGGAGCAGGAAATCGCCAGTGGCGTGGGCTGATTCGGCTTAGGTGTTCATTGTTTTGTTACGTGGGCGTGTGAGTACCACCCGCCCGCGGAGGACTGAACTGGAGTAGCTCAGTCGTTGCACTCGCCATCGCTCTTGGTGGCGCAATCGTCGTTGCGGATGGCATCGGCGATGCGCTGGAAGGGCACCTTCAGCATCTGCTTGCACTCTTCGGGCGCATTCACGCGCCGCAGGGCTTCGTCCATGCACATCAGCCACTGATCGCGTTCGGCTTCGCCAATGGTGAAAGGGCGGTGCGGTTTGGTCAGGCAGACGGTGTTGAATTTGGCCTCATACAGGCGCGGGCCGCCCAGCCAGCCGGAGAGATATTCAAACAGGCGCTCCTTCACGTCGCTGAGGCTGGCGGCGTGCATGGCGCGGATGGGGGCGGCATCGGGCAGCTCGTCCATGACGTCGTAGAATACTTGCGCCAACTGGCGCACGCCTTCTTCTCCACCGAGTAATTCGTAGGGCGTCTTCATGGCTACTACCTCGCATGCATATGTGCTTGTCGCGCGCTGACCTCGGGGCAACACGTGCTTTTGCAGCCACTTTGCCACGCTTGGTCAGGAACGGGAATGATGTCGATCATGGTATATTCAAGGTTCTTCATTGGCCAGTGCTTCCACCATGAATGCAGTGCAATCACCCGCCCAGGTGCGCCTGGAACCGTCCTGGCTGAGCAAGCTGGAGGAGGAGTTTCAGCAGCCCTATATGTCGGCGTTGAGATCCTTTCTGAAAGATGAAAAGCGCGCCGGCAAGGTGATCTATCCGCCTGTGGATGAGTGGTTCAATGCCTTTGCGCACACGCCGTTTGAGCGGGTAAAAGTGGTGGTGCTGGGGCAGGACCCTTATCACGGCCCGGGTCAGGCCCATGGCTTGTGCTTTTCCGTGCAGCACGGGGTGGATGTGCCGCCCTCACTGTTGAATATCTACAAGGAGATTCACCGGGAT
Source organism: uncultured Pseudomonadales bacterium (assembly GCA_964649985.1). Taxonomy (GTDB): domain Bacteria; phylum Pseudomonadota; class Gammaproteobacteria; order Pseudomonadales; family CAZYQX01; genus CAZYQX01. Next base: position 82,911 of record CAZYQX010000001.1, read on the forward strand.
CTGGGGCTGCCCATGCCTCGCCATGGGTGTCTCGAATCCTGGGCCGATCAGGGCGTGCTGTTGCTCAACAGCGTGCTGACAGTGGAGCGCGGCAATGCCGGCGCCCACCAGGGCAAGGGTTGGGAGCGTTTTACCGATCGGGTGGTGGATCTGTTGAACCGGGAGCGGGAAGGGCTGGTGTTTCTGTTGTGGGGCAGTTACGCCCACAAGAAGGGGGCTTTGATCGATCGCAGCCGCCACCTGGTGCTGCAGGCGCCGCATCCCTCGCCGTTGTCTGCGCATCGGGGCTTTCTCGGCTGTGGCCATTTTTCCCAGGCCAACGAATATTTGCGTGAGCACGGGCAGGCCGCCATCGACTGGTCCTTGCCGTCGCATTGAGTGAGTTTAAGGAGGGAACGCATGACTTTGTCGCCCCTGATCACGCCAGATGAGCTGTGCCGCTGCAGCGATGTGGTGGTGTTTGACTGTCGTTTCGATTTGATGAACCCGGCAGCGGGCCGTATGCGCTATCTGGAGGCGCACATCCCGGGCGCGCATTTTGCCGATCTGAATCGCGATCTTGCAGCACCGGTGACGGCGCATGGTGGGCGCCATCCCTTACCTGCCGCTGAAGCGTTTGCGACCACCATGCGGGCGGCTGGCGTGAGTGCTGGCAGCCGGGTGGTGGCCTATGACGACAACAAGGGGGCTTTCGCAGCGCGCCTGTGGTGGTTACTGCGTTACTTCGGTCACGATCAGGTACAGGTGCTGGATGGGGGGCTGGCCGCCTGGCGTGCGGCGGGCTTGCCCCTCTCTCAGGACGAGCCCACGGCCAAAGCGGGTGATTTCACTGCCCAGCCCCGCGCGGGCTGGGTGAAGTCGGTGGAGGACGTGGCACAGATCGTTCGCCAGGGCGGCGCCCAGTTGGTGGACGCCCGCGATCCCGAACGCTATCGGGGCGATGTGGAGCCCATTGACCCGGTGGGTGGGCATATCCCCGGTGCAGTGAATTTGCCTTGGGTGACGGCGGTGGCGGCAGATGGCCACTTTCTGCCGGCTGAGCAGCAGCGCGCGCGCTGGCAGGCCCTGCCGGCGGGCGAGCGGGTGATTTATTGCGGCAGTGGTGTGACGGCGTGTGCCAATCTGCTCTCGCTGGCCATTGCCGGGGAGCCCATGGCGCCACTGTATGCAGGGAGCTGGAGCGACTGGTGTTCCTACCCCGATCTGCCGGTCGGCAAGGGTTGAGTGACACGCTATGGAATGGGTGGATTCCCATTGTCATGTGGACTTCCCCGAGTTTGATGCCGACCGCCGCGAGATGTTGGCGGAGGCCCGGCGGCAGGGGGTGCACACCTTGCTTATTCCGGCGGTCTGGCCCGGCAATTTCGAGCGGGTGATGGCGATGCAATCGGTGCCGGGCGTGCGCATCGCACTGGGGCTGCACCCCTGTTGGTTGTCAGCCATCGGTGATGATGCCTTGGCGCAGCTGGAGCAGGCGCTGGTGCAGTGCCCCGAGGCTGCAGTGGGGGAGTGCGGGCTCGACCGCTTCGAGCCAGACTTGGACTGGTCGCGTCAGTTGTCGCTGTTCGAGGCCCAATTGGGACTGGCGCGCCGCCACCAGCGCCCGCTGGTGCTGCATGTGCGGCGCGCTCACGCGGATGCCATCCGCCTGTTGAAGCTACAACAACCGCTTGCCGGGGGTATCGTGCATGCCTTCGCCGGTAGCGCCGAGGAGGCGCGTGAATACCGCAAGCTGGGCTTGTTGCTGGGCATTGGTGGCGCTGCCACCCACCCACGTGCCCAGCGCCTGCGCCGGGTAGTGGCGGGCTTGCCCGCCGAGCAATTGGTGCTGGAGACGGACGCCCCCGACATGAGCCCGGCCTGGGCGCGCGGGCAGCGCAACAGCCCGCTGCAACTGCCGCGCCTCGGTGAGTGGCTGGCGGAGTTGCGCGGCGTGACGGTGGAGGATGTGGCGGCCACCACCAGCGCCAATTTTCAACGGGTGTTTGGCACCCACTGATTGCGAGCTAAGCCCGATGCAGAGGCCCGGGCCGGTGGAGATTCGTTGTTGTATGCAAGGCTTGTATGAACGCACCCACATTCTGGTGGGGGATGAAGGTATCGCCCGGCTGCAGTCAGCCCGGGTATTGGTGGCAGGCTTGGGCGGGGTGGGCTCCTATTGTGCCGAGGCGCTGGCCCGCGCCGGCATCGGCGCCATCACACTGGTGGATCTGGATGCTGTGAGCGCCTCGAATATCAACCGGCAGCTGGTGGCGCTCAACTCAACCCTGGGGCAGAACAAGGCTCGGGTGATGACCGAGCGGGTGCGGGACATCAATCCGGACTGCCAGATCACCACCCTGGATGGTTTTCTCGGGCCCGATGACATGCCGGCCTTGCTGCAGAGCCAGCCTTACGACTTCGTGCTGGACTGTATCGACGGCCTCAACTGCAAGACCAACCTGATCGCCACTGCCTGGCGCATGGGCATTCCGGTCGCCGCCAGCATGGGGGCAGGCAACAAGCTGGACCCTACCCAGGTGCGGGTGGCGGATGTGCTGGACACTTCCATGTGCAAGCTGGCCTCCATGGTGCGCCAGCGGCTGCGGCGCATGAATGTGGGCCGCGGTGTGATGGCGGTCTATTCCCTGGAGGGCGCCCGCCAACCCCTGGCGCCACAGCCGGTGTCCTGCGGCCGCCCGCGCGCGGTGAACGGCACGGTCAGCTACATGCCGCCGCTGTTTGGTTTTACCCTGGCGGGGGTGGCCATCAACCAACTGCTGGGAGAGTCGGTGCGGCCGCGCCGTTAGCGCCTGTATCGCCGCCGGGCGGCTTAAAACGCCGGGGCCTGTTCCCAGAAGAAGCGCTCGCCGGTGCGCGGGTGGCTGAACTCCAGGGTGGTGGCGTGCAGCAACAGGCGCGGGGAGAGGGATAGGGCCGTCTCGTGGGCGTACATGTCGCAGCCGATGATGGGGTGGCCGATGGCCGCCAGGTGCAATCGCAGCTGGTGAGAGCGGCCGGTGATGGGGTGCAGCCGCACCCGCGTGCCGGGCAGTTCCGGGTGCCGCGACAGCACTTCGAAATCGGTGATGGCGTGTTTGCCGTTCAGCCAATCAATCTTCTGCCGGGGACGCTCGCCGTGGCCCATGGGCAGATCGATGGTGCCCGCGTCTGCCTCCATCTCGCCGAACACCACGGCGGTATAGGTTTTCTTGACCGCGCGTTCCTGAAACTGGCGATTGATGTGTCGCAGTGATTCGGCGTGGCGCGGGATGATCAGGATGCCAGAGGTGTCCAGATCCAGCCGGTGCGCGATGTGGGCCTCGGCAAACTGGGCCCGCAGGCGGTTGATCACACAGTCCTTGTTATCCTGCAGCTTGGCCGGCACGGTGAGCAAGAAGGGGGGCTTGTTGACGATCAGCAGGTCGTCGTCCTCATAGACGATCTCCAGCGGGTCGCGGCACTCGGGCAGCACAAACTGGGTGGTGGGGCGATCGCTCATGGCGCGGTGAACTCCAGGGTGGTGGCGGCATGCCCGGGGAGGGCGCCCACGCCGATGTCGCCACTGCCGACCAGTGGCAATTCCTCTCTTCGCAAGTAGACCTGCCGGCCGCTGGCCAGCCGCACATAGGTGCCATTGGTGCTGTGATCCAGCAGCACGAACTTGCCGCGCCGGTAATCAATGGTGCAATGATCCCGTGAGGCTTGCGGGCTGTCGATGTGCAATCGGCAGCGCAGGCGGTCTCGGCCGATGTGCAGCGGGCAATCCTCCGGGGTCAGTTCCATGGGCTGCCCCGCGCTCTGCAGCTGCAGCCTGGGCGGAACGGCTGGGCTGAGTGTGGGCACGGCGCCCATGATCATGGTGGCATGGGCGTGGTTGTTGTCTTCCCAGCTCACCAGCAGGATGTTTTCTGTGGTCTTGCCACCCTTCAGGGCCACCCGGTCAAACAGGCTCAGTTGTCGCCTTTGCTCGGGGTTTAAGGCCAGGGCCGTGGGCTCACGGATCAGTATCTGGTGGGCGCGGGCGATTTTCACCAGGGCGGCGGCATCGTTGACTGCCTCGCCAAACACATCGCCGCCCTCCACCAGCGCCTCGCCCAGATTGACGCCAATGCGCAAGGGCAGCAGATGGCCATCAATGGGGTGCAGGGTATCGCGTTGCATCGCCAGGGCGCAGGCCACGGCCTGTTCTGCCAGAGGGAAGCTGGCCATGATCTCGTCACCGATGGTCTTGATCACGGTGCCACCGTGCCGGGCAACGGCCAGTGCCATGCGCGACACCGCCTGGCGCACCAACGGGCGTGCTTGTCCATCACCCAGCTGTTTGTAGAGGGCCGAGCTGCCGGCGAGGTCGGCAAACATGATGGCGAGGCGTTGAGCTTCCACCCGTGGGTCCAGTGCGATTGACAGGCCGGCAGTATAGAATGGCAGCCCGCTTTCCAGTAAGACACTTCTCATGCAGACCTTGCTCCACGTCACGACTCACTATCATCGCGAGCTGGATGAGCTGTTATGGCTGCACCAGGAGGCTCTGCTGCTGCAGGATCTGCCGCTGGCCTGTGAGTGGTTTGAGCTGTTCAAGACGGTGCTGATGGGGCACATCCGCCAGGAAAATGAGGCCTTGTTGCCGCGTTTCGAGGCGCTTGGTCTCAAGGGCCAGTGGCCGCTGTTGGTGTACCAGAAAGAACACGAGAAAATCGCCCAGTTGCTGGACAAGACCAGCGCCATGCTGGCGCGGTTGCCGGCCGGGCCCCATGCCGAGGGGCGGCGCAATATTCTGGCGGTGCTGGAATATCAGCGCACCCTGAAGAATGTGATCGAGCATCACGAGGAACGGGAAGAGAAAGGCTTGCTCCCCGAGCTGGATGGTGCACTGCCCGAGGCAGAGCGACTGCTACTGGCGGAGCAGTGTCACGCGGTGTGGCATGCTCTGGCGCAGGCACTGGCGCCGCGTCGACGGGCCTTGCTGGAGCGGCTGCAGCGCTGATCCTGGCCCTATTCGAGGCCGAAGGTGGCGTCGTCGTGCGAGTGACGTCTCTGGCCCTCATTGGCCTTGTCGATGGCACGGGTCAGGCGGGTGTGCTCATGTACGGCCTCGCCTGAGTGAAGGTAGCGCTTGGTGCAATTGAGCACTTCTTCTAGCAGTTGAAGGCGTTCGTGGGCGTATAGCAGGTAGTGGCCGACCAGGGCCGGGTCTTGGTTCTGGTCGCGCATGCGCTCGGCTTCCTGCAGTGCGGTGGCGATTTGCTCGGGTGTTAGCAGCATGCCGTCCTCGTGTCATTCAGGCGTGAGAGGTATGAAGTTTGTGGGCAATCAGGCCGTAGAAGTGCTCGTCATCAGTCTGGTAGTACCAGCCCAGATGTTCGCCACAATCCACGCAGTGCACCAATTGCCACGTGTATCCGGGGAACCAAGTATAGTAGTCCGTGGCTGTCCCGCGCGGTATTGCGCCCCAGGCCTCCCTGAAGCAGGCCACGTCAAAGCCCATACCGTGTGGGTTGTACAAGCGATGCATGTGGGCGCCTGCCACCGAGATGCGCTGTCGCAGGGTGGTGACAGGGTTGGCACAACAGGAGCAGCGCAATGCGTCTTCTGGGCGAGTTTGCGCCTCGGCCAGGGTGTGCAACAACTGCTGCAACTGCTGATCGTTGTTCTGGGTGGACTTGATGTGAGTGCGCGCCACGGCCAGACCCTCCCGCGCCCGGCGACCGGATGTTCAATCCGATCCATTTTTTTGAGTATAACAGGCCGCCTGCGCGGCTCCGGAAAACCAGCATGAGTGATCCGTTATTTGACCATCTGCAGGCCGTTCTGCAGTCCATTTTGAGTTCCTCTCACCTCAGCGCCCAGCGCTTGCCACAGTGTCCCGAGATCGGGCTCTATCTGATCAATGAGGATTTCTCCAATGCCGCGCTCACAGCCGAGGAGGCGAGGGCGGTGATGGACATGCCGAGCTATTGGATTTTCTGCTGGGCCAGTGGGCAGGCATTGTCGCGCTATCTGTTGGATCACCCGGAGCGGGTGCGTGATCGGGTGGTGGTGGATTTCGGTGCCGGCTCTGGCGTGGTGGCTATTGCTTGCGCCATGGCGGGTGCCAGGCGGGTCTATGCATGCGACCTGGACCCGGACGCGCGGCGGGCCTGTGAGCTGAATGCGCGCTTGAACGGGGTGAACATCATCCCGGTGTCCAGCATGGAGGATATCCATGAACCAGTTGACATGATCACGGTGGCGGATGTGCTGTATGATCGCGCCAATCTGCCGCTGCTGGATGCCTTCCTGGCCTGGGCCCCGGAAGCACTGGTGGCAGACTCACGAGTGAAGTCCTTTGATCACCCGCGCTACCAGTTCCTAGCCACGCTGGAAAGCTGCACGCTGCCCGATCTGGATGAGCTCGACGAGTTCCGCCGGGTAAGGTTTTATCAGGGGCGGCGGGTCTGAACTCAATCTGCAAACATGGTGTGACAATGCGCTTTTTCATTTACATGTTGGCCCTGTGTGCCTCGGTTTCCTGGGCGGATCCCGCCTATCGTCAGCTGAAGCTGGACTTCCCGTGTGGTGAGGGGCGTTGCACGGGGTATTTGCACCTGCCGCGCGATGGGGAATTCCCCCCAGTGGTGCTGATGGGCGGTGGTCTGGCTACAGAGTGGCGTTTTGGCAGCCAGGGCTTTATTGAAAAGTTTACCGCGGCGGGTATTGCCACCTTCAATTTCGACTACCGCTCCTTCGGGGAATCGGGAGGCGAGCCGCGCCAGGTGATTGATGTGGCGCAGCAGCTTGAGGACTGGCGGTCCGCCTTGGCATTTCTGCGCACGCGGCAAGATATCAACGCCCAGCGCATTGCCTTGTGGGGGAGTTCACTGGGTGGTGGGCATGCACTTTCGATTGGCGCCGAAGATGCGCAAGTCAAAGCGGTATTAGCCCAGGTACCCCATGTGGATAGTCGCGCCGCCATGGAGTCGGTGCCTGTGTCACAAATGATCAAGGCGGTGAGCTATGGCCTGTGGGATCAGCTGGGGGCCAAGTTGGGTCGAGAGCCTTATATGGTGCCGGTGGCGGCTGCGCCGGGAGAATTTGGCCTGCTGACATGGCCGGGCTGGAAGGAGCACTATCTGGCGTTGGTGCCGCCAGAGTCTCGCTGGAAGAATGCCGTGCCGGCCCGCAGCTTGTTGCTGGCGGGTAATTACAACCCCATTGATGTGGTGGAGAACATCAAGGCGCCGGTGCAGATCGCCTATGGCCGCAATGATGTCGGCATTCCCGTGAAGAGCATCGAGGCGGCGTCACAGCGCATCGTCAAGGTTGAGATGCAACCCTTTGATGGCGGCCATTTCGATGTCTACAGCGGCCCCCTTCATGAGTGGCTGGTCGCTCAACAGCTGCGCTTTCTCCAAGAGCATCTCTAAGCGTGGCGGCGCAGTGGCGAGCCTTGCCGGGCTCGCCACTGTGCCCTTCAAGCCCCAAAGCGTTCCCTGAAGCCCGCCGCATCCATCACCTCTCCCGGGCCACCTTGGCCCATGCTGATGAACTCCCCAAGATTGCTGTGACTGGCCAGCTGAGGCCAGGGCGGAGGTGTTCGCAGCCAGCCGCCATCCCGACTGCGCATGTGCGAACGGTCGGAACGCAAGCCGCGCTGATACTCCTTGGCGGGAATGACCCTGAAGTGAGGGGCATAACTGCCTGGCAAGCGCGGCGATGTCTGCCAGCTCAGCGCCAGGTAGTCGGCCAGGCGCATGGGGTGACCCTGACGGCAGTCCAGATCCAGCACCTGCCAGCCATCCACGTGGGGCAGTAGCATCACCACGTGGTAATCCCACACGATAAAGCCGTCTTCCTCCCGGCCCGCCCGCTGCTCCCACATTGCCACGGCCTGCCGTTCATTGGAGATCACCACCACCAGCGCTTCCGTATCCTTGCCGTGAGCAGCGCAGAGCTGCCAGATGTTCTCTTCGCAGTAAAAGGGCCAGTGAAGGTAATCAGTCATGGTCGGCGCGTCATGAAAAACAGGCTAAGAAGAACCAGCAGCATACCTGTGAGGTGCTGCGCTGTCATGGCTTCATCCAGCAACAGATAGCTCAATACGAGTGTGGCAATGGGGCCCGATGTGCCGGCCACACTGGTGCGTGCGGCGCCGATCAGCCGAACACCTTCTGCCGCCAGAAGCGAAGGCACCACGGTGGTGAATACCGCGATGACAAAGGCCAGTGCATAGACCTGCCAGGGCTGCACCAACGCTGACACTGGGTGGGTGAAGGCAAAGTGGCTGGCCACCGCCACGGATGCCGCCATCATGGCCAGGCTGGTGAAGCGGGGGCCGCCATAACGAAGAATCATCGTTTCACTGCCCACCATGTAACAGGCAAACAGCAAGGCGCTACCCAGCACCAACAGGCTACCCCAGAGCACCTCGGGCATCATATGGCCGGCGATCTCCTGTGTTCGTTCGCCACTCAGTGCCAGATCCTGCAGGAAGACAATTCCTATGCCGGTGTAGGCGAGTGCGGCACACCATATTTCGCGGGCGCCAACGCGTCGGCCGAAAAACATGGCGCCGATAAACAACACGAAGGTGGGGTAAAGATAGATCAACAAGCGTTCGAGGTTGGCGGGTACGTATTGCAGGCCCTTGAGATCCAGCAGGGCTGAGCCGTAGTAGCTGCATATGCCAAGCAGTGCAATACCCAGCATATCTTTCGGGCTGGCGATAGGCGAGGAGGATCCACGCCCACTCAGGAAGGCGATGGCGAGATAAAACGGCAGCGCCATGGCCATGCGAAGTGTCAGCAGAACTGCGGGCTGCACCTGATACTGGTACGCGAGCTTGACGATCACCGCCTTGGATGAAAACAGGATGGCGGCCGCAACCGCGCAAAACAAGCCCAGCAGGGCCGGGCGGCGTGGAGTGCTGGTCATGAGGTTCAGCGTAGGAAACAAGCCGGGCACCATAGCGTATTGCTGGCGGCTTGAATAGCGCGTTGTTTGACCCGCATGGCGGATCTGATCAATGCAGCCAGTGGTGCATCTGTTAACATTGGGGTATTGAATTTAAGGAGTTTCGACATGCCCCAGAAGATCATCGAGCAGTCTCTTCAGCAACTGCGTGGCAGTGTACAGGAAGGCGCCGTAGATCCTCGCCTGGCGCCAAGCCTGGAGGAGCTAGCGGCTGAACTGGAGCTGCGCATTAAAGCCGGTGAAGTGGCCGATATTGAGCGCCTGAGCGCCGCTGTGGATGACTGGATAGCGCGCCTTGAGGCGGAGCACCCCAGTGCGGCAGCGATACTCAGCAATATCGCCAACGCCTTGAACAGCATGGGCGTTTGAGCGACATCAGCCTGAATTCTGCAGGTTGGCCAGCAGGGCGGTAATGGCATCGCCGTTGTCGCTGGGATGGCTGCTGTTCTCAAAGCTGGTGATGTCTGCCCAATGCTTGGCGATGTCTTCAATCGAGATGGCCTGCCCAGTAGGCAGGCCGACGCCCAAACTGCGCTCCCAGCGCAGTTTGCCGAACCAACCGGCCCCCGCCTCGAACAAACTGCCATTTTCCGTACAATCTTCATGGCATAGATAGGCGACCAGCGGGCTTACAAACTCAGGTTTGAGCTGGGCACTCAGTTCCGGCGGCATCAGATGCTCCGTAAGGCGAGACCCCGCCAGAGGTGCCACCGCATTGGCGTGGATGTTGTAACCGCGCCCCTCCACGGCTAGGGTGCGAGTTAAACCATACAGGCCAAGCTTGCAGGCGGCGTAATTGGCCTGACCAAAGTTGCCATAGATGCCTGCCGCTGAGCTGGTAAACAGCAAGCGGCCATAACGCTGTGCCCGCATGTGGGGCCATGCCGCCTGGCTTACCTGATAAGCACCTTTAAGATGAACGCGATAAACGGTATCCCAGTCTTCCTCGCTCATCTTGGTGAATGAGCGATCCCGCAATACCCCTGCATTGTTCACGACCACATCAATACGACCGAAGTGATCCAGTGCCGATTCGATCAGCTTGGCACCATTCTCTACGGAGTCAGTATTGACGATGGCCTCTCCACCCAGTGCGCGTATCTCGTCGGCCACCTGTTGAGCGGGGCTCACGTCGGCGCCCTGGCCCTGCAAGCTGCTACCCAGATCGTTCACGACAACGCGCGCCCCAGCGTGGGCGAACTGTAAGGCATGTGCTCGGCCAAGCCCACCTCCTGCACCTGTTACCAGCACAACGCGATTCTCGAAACTGAAACTTGGCATCTGGCACCTTTTCGAACATTAGCTAGCCGGTTGCACGCGTGTAGCGTCTGACTCTTAGATCTTCATTGTAGGGCATATCGTTCTGTTAGAACGAACTGCTCTTAAGTCTCGGATATGTTGTTCTTAAAGTGCGCTATAACACTAATGCTTGGTCAAAAAAGAAGGCGGAACTTTCATTGCAGCGCTTCTGGTGGCGAGCGTTACACTTGACGAGTTGCATTCGGTTCTATGTCGTCATGAGATGCGCAGAAAGACGAGCACGCTACGTCAGCCACGCCCAGTGCCGTGTGTGATCCGCCAAAAGCTTTTCAACGGGATGAACAAGAGAAAAGGGGGGAACCCTGATGGCCGGCATGGCTCAGCTAGCGTGTTTTTGTGCGGTGGATGATCACCGAGTTTGCGCTAATCTCACGGATGCATTTGAGCTGCACTGCTTTACTCGCTATGACATCGGCAGTGTGGACTTCTCTCAGCATGATCTGCAAGCTGTATTAGTCGACTTGCGGGGTGCCAAAACACAGGGATTTGAACTGTGTGAGCAGCTGCGTACCAACGAAGCTACGCAAACTCTCCCCGTGTTATTTCTTGACGATTCGGAAGACCTTCAGGATAAGTTGCGCTGCTTTGAAGTGGGGGGGGACGACTATGTGCTGCACAGCGTTCCCCGGGAGGAACTCGTCGCCCGGGTCATGAAGTGTATCTTCAACAAGATCGCCAATGATCAGCTCAAGAGCCGTGTAAAGCAGGCCAATGAAATGGCCATGGCGGCCATGGCCAATACCTCTGACCTCGGCGTCAATCTGCGCTTTATGATTGATACGGCCGGCTGTGACAATCTCGACCAGCTGGGCCTGCTGTTTTTCCAGGCCGCTCGCAATTATGGCCTCAACTGCAGCCTGCAAATGCGCAGTGAGTTCGGCGAGAAGAACATGGAAGAAAACGGCATGGCCAAGGAGCTGGAGTCGAATCTGCTTAGCCAGCTCAAGGACGCTGGTCGCTATTATGATTTTGGTCGCCGCACGGTGATGAATTATGGCTTGGTTTCTGTGCTGGTGAAAAACATGCCGCTTGACGACGCGGTGCGTTACGGCATGCTCAAGGACAACACCTTTCCTTTATTGCAGGGTTTAGATGCCAGAATACGCGCTCTCGACAATCAGGGGAAACTGCAGCTGGAGCGAGACCTGCTGGAAAAGATATCCAAACGCATGCAACAAGTGATGGAAGGTGTAGATGCCTCGTATCACATCCTGATACGCCAGATCGTCGAAACCATGGAGAGTGTTGCCGGGGAAATTCTCGATGCTTTGCCTGCCATGGCCCTGAATGAGCGCGATGAAAAACTGATCGAGCAGGGGTTGGAGCGCGGCATTTTGGAAACCAACAAGGTATTCAATAATGGCATGAAAGTAGATGAAAACTTCCGCCTTTTACTGGACAAGCTGCATGAAGTCTTCGGGGCGGGCACGGGCGGTGTATCCCCCGAGCGCGTTAAAGCCCTGTTGGCCCAATTGGCTGATCCGGCTGTTTAGCAGGCAGCAGCAATAGCCGAAAAAAGAATCTGCACAAACCGCCAAGGGCAATGCAACAGGCGTTTTACGCCTCGTTTATGGATGCATGCTCACTTCCGCGCTTAGGCGTGGATGATTCTTCATAGCCTTCATAGCCTTCATAGCCTTCATAGCCTTCATAGCCTTCATAGCCTTCATCAGGTATTTCAGAAGCCCCAAACGCTTTCTTGATGTTGACGGGCGACCTGAAGGCTTTGATCTTGTATGCTTTCAGATTGATGTAATGCGCTGCATAGGCTAGATCGGCGAGTGGTGCCATGCCCTGTAGCGCGAGTTGAATTTAACGAGAGAACACGCCATGTCGGTGACCCCCGCCTTTCGCTTTCGTCGTTTGCGTCGCACGTCGTCCTTGCGCGCCCTGGTGCGTGAAACGGTGTTTAGCCCGCGCGATCTGATTCTGCCGTTGTTTGTTGAGGAAGGCATTGAGGCGGCTGTAGAAGTGTCCAGCATGCCTGGCGTATGGCGCTATCCCGAGCAACAGCTGGCGGAGGTGGTGCAGCGCGCTTGGAATAAAGGTATTCGCGCGGTACTGCTGTTTGGTGTCTCCCACCACAAAGATGCCATTGGCTCAGATACCTGGAGTGAAGATGGCTTAATGGCGCGCATTATTCGCCTGGCGAAACAGGCTGCGCCTGAGATGGTGGTGATCAGCGACAATTGTTTCTGTGAATACACGATTCATGGGCATTGCGGTGTGGTCTGTGATGGAGAGGTGGATAACGATGCCACCTTGCAAAATCTTCAGAAACAGGCGGTGGTGGCCGCCAAGGCCGGTGTGGATATGGTGGCGCCGTCCTCCATGATGGATGGGCAAATCGCCGCCATGCGTGCGGCGCTTGATGCGGCGGGTTTCAAGCACATTCCCATCATGTCCTACTCCACCAAGTTCGCCTCGGCGTTCTACGGGCCGTTCAGAGATGCCGTGGATAGCAGCTTCAAGGGGCATCGCCATGGCTATCAGATGGATGCCGCCAACGCCCGGGAGGCACTTGCCGAATCCATGCTGGATGAGGAAGAGGGAGCCGACATCCTGATGGTAAAGCCCGGCTTGGCTTACCTGGATATTATTGCTGCGATTCGCGCCAGCAGTTTGCGCCCACTGGCGGCTTATCACGTCAGTGGTGAATACGCCATGATCAAACATGCTGCCCTGGCGGGTGCCATCGACGAGCGTGCGGTCGTCATGGAAACCATGACGGCCTTCAAGCGTGCGGGTGTTGACTTGGTGATCAGTTATTACGCCATGGAGATCTGTGACTGGTTGGCGGAAGAGTGATGTGCACCCCGCGCCTTGCGGCGCGGGGAAGGCGTATCAGCGCGGCAGTCTAAACTTGACCGGCACGCGGAAATCAAAAGACTCATTGCTTGCAATGTGATCAGGTGGCGGCGGAAAGGGGCTAGCTTCCTTGATCGCTTGGGTAGCGGCAGCGTTCAGCATCGGATAGGCGGAGCTGCGTTCGACTTTCACGCGAACCAGCTGCCCATCCCTATCAATGCGTGCGCGCACCATCACATCGCCTTCTTGGCCTTGGGTCATGGCCCGGGCCGGGTAGTCAAGCTGGTTGTAAATGCGCTGTACCAGCATGGATTGATAGGTTTCCCGCAGGATTTTGAGTTCTTCATCTTCGGTGGCTTGTACCATAGCGTCACCACTGCCGAGCTGGGTTTCCTCTGCGGCAATCGAAACACTTGGCGTGCTGCGTGTAGGCCCCGCAGGCGGAGGGGTATTGGTCGTGGCTACGTCGGGCAGGGACTGTGCCTGAATGCTGGCGTCAATGCGGGGGCGCGTCCAGCTTTGGATTTCAGCAATACGCTTGGATGATGGCGCGGATGCACGCATCTGGCGGGCGAGATCCTGCGCGCGTTGGCTGGTATCGCCAAGCATGCGAGCCTTGAAATCGGAAGAGGGCGGGCGGGGGCCGATCCAGGTGCGAAGCAACAGGTAGAAAAAACCTTCGTCCGAAACCTGCATCATCTTGAAACCGTTAAGGCTGATGATCGTGCCTTTGCCGGGCTGAAGTTCGATGCTCAGGTGGTCGTCCTTCACCAAGCTGGCAGGGAGCAGGCTGGTGAACCGCACGATTGGATTGGCCAGGCGCGCGACTTCCGATGGTGGGTTGTTGATGGCAATGCTTTGATTCCATTGCTCCGCAAAAGCGCGGGCTGACCAACGGGCCTGTATCACATGAATGTCCATCCGCTTGGCCCCTGCAGCGGAAAGTACCTGCTCCTCACCCTGCACGGCCTGCTCCATGAACAGTCCAGCGATATAGAGGTCCTGTCTGAAGGCTTGATAGGGGGCCGCACCACTGAGTTGCAGCTCAGCCTGCGCTAGGGTGGGTACTAGCAGGCACGCCAAGACGACCGCCCTCAGGCAGCGCATACTGTGAGTCGTTTTCATCGTTTGGTTCGTCCATGTGTTCACCGCAGAGCGGTGAACCATCGTCGTCAGTTATAAAATTATGTGTCGATGGTGCGTGCCTAAGAGCGCGAACGCCCCTGAACACACAGCTGTCAGTATCCTTACACAACAGCAGTTCCAGATATTTCCTGGAACTAAGAGAATCCGGCTCTTCTTTGAACCCCCTTGATAGGCATAGAATAGCCCGTTGTGATCGCCACTGACAATGATGTGTTAGATAGATGTTTAAGTTGACGCAACGTAGGCGATTTAAGGCAGGAGGCCTGTATCGTGGCGTATATAATTCAGGGGGCTTTAGTTTGTCTCCACTAACTCGAGGCCACTATGCGCATTAAGGAAAGCCGTACCTTCGCACGGCAGGAACTGGATACCCTGCTGGCGAGATTACCCTTCTATCGTGACGTTCATGCCCAGGATGCCTGGCAGTTCGAATTGTTGTTGCAGCTTACCCGCTGTATTGAGCTTGACCCACATGAGATCATCATGCGCAAAGGGGAGCAGGGCTACGCGCTTTTCTTTTTACTAAAGGGCCAGCTCGGGGTTTACCTTGATGATGCGCTTCAGCCTGTGACAGTGATTACGCCTGGTGAGTCATTTGGCGACTTGGCCCTAGTCACCAACTCGGAGCGTCGAGCTACTGTGCGCGCGTTGGGTGATAAAGGGGCATTGCTGGTTTCCATGGATTTCAGGCCGTTCATGAATCTGCAAGAGTTCACTACGTTGAACTTGCGCACAAAACTGACCTTTTACAGGCAGCTAGTGCACAGCATCCGTTGGCGCCTCGAGAGCGCGCGAATGAAACAGCCTCAGCATGATGTATTTTCGGCGTTGCGTCAGGTTAAACCCTATGGTGGTGCGCGCGATACCATAGACGAATTGATAGCGCTGGGTGGGCAGGCGCGTGCATTGGGTGAAATTCTGCTGAAATGGAATGAGTTGTCTGGTGCTGCAGACAATCTTCTGGTCAGTAAACCCTCCGCACTGTGATGTGTTGAGGCGGATGCCTGTTAAAATTCTGCTATCTTCAATAATGTAAACTGATCAGTTTTAGGACGCGAGATTTCTGGATGCCCATTCCTTTGCTCATCTGTGATGACTCCAGCATGGCCCGTAAGCAAGTGGCACGTTCACTGCCAGATGATTGGGATGTGGAGGTCAGTTTTGCAGCCAATGGCATAGAAGGGCTGGAAGCTATACGTGCTGGCAAGGGTGAGATGGTCTTTCTTGATCTCAATATGCCTGAAATGGATGGATTTGAGGTACTTGAGCAGATCAAGGCTCACAAGCTAAAGGCCGTCGTCATCGTGATTTCCGCAGACATACAACCCGAGAGTCGAGAGCGTGTGCTCAAACTGGGGGCTTTGGATTTTGTGCGCAAACCGATTAACGGCGAAAAATTGCGTGAAGTGCTGGAGAAGTTCGGCCTGCTATGACTGATATCCATGTGCTTTCAGAAGACCAGCGGGATTGCCTGCAGGAACTGTTTAACGTTGCCATGGGCCAGGCAGGTGATGCCTTGGCGCGCAAGCTGCGTCGTTTTGTGCGCTTATCCATTCCGCGTATCAGCTTGCTCAACAGCAGTGAACTGAAGGCCCTATTTGTTTCTAAGGCTGGTAGTCGGCCAGTCTCTGCTGTTCGCCATCGCGTGAGTGGGCTAGTGCCCGGTGAGTCCTTGGTGGTGTTTTTTGATGCATCTGTTGAGAATCTCAGTGCCGATCTATCGGCAGAGGGGGTCTCTGTGGATGAGTCAGCCCTGGCGGGGGAGCTGGCGGAGTTGCTTGGGCAGGTCTGCCTGCAGGGCTTTGCGGCTGAACTGGGGTTGTCTTTAACCCTGGGCGAGGGTGCCTCATTAGGTCGTCGGGTGTCTGCACAGAGCCTTCTGGGCACTGAAGAGGCTGGATGGCAGCGAGCACTGGTGCTTGATATTAACTACCAGTTGGAGTGTTGTGACTTCAATTGTGATCTTTTTTTCCTGATCCCAGACGAAGCCGTCACTACATTATTGGCGCGCGTCGATCAGATCTTGAGTGGGGGCTAGTTGTAACCCCAGGCTTCTATGCTCTGCGCCTGGGCATGGCCCAGCCCAAACAGAATCGAGCCTAGCCGCTGCAAGGCATGATAACGGCCACCTTGATGTATTGGCCTGGAAGCAAAAGGCTATCTGCATTTCGTCTTTAGCTATGCCCGGTGCTTGATTTCAGTGTAAGGCTTGAATCTGGTTTTGAGCCGCCAGGTGATCGATGGGGGCGCTATCAGCGCCCCAAAACATCTGCGCGGGTGCTCTCGGCAATGGCAAGCACTTGCTGAATTTTGCTGTCAGCCACCCCCAGGCCCCGCAGGGTGTCTTCAAGGTGGCCAGCGACTGCGTCAAAATGTCGATCGTTAAGCCCTTGTTCGACCACGCGGGCGTGGGCCGCCCGCATTCCTTGACCGCTGTACGTGTTGGGGCCACCAAAGGCGAGGCCAAGAAATGAGCGCATCATTCTTTTTTGTCGGTTCATATCCATCCCGTCAAAAAAGGGTTTGAGGCCATCATCCGCCAAAACCTTTAAATAAAAGCTGTCTACCGCTGCCTCTATGGCAGCATCGCCACCCAGTTCATCAAAAAGACTCATCTCAGATCCCTCCGGTTGATCCTATTTAAGGAGTCTAGTCGCAAATTGTGCGGTTGCTGTATGGTCTGACTATCGCATTGGATGGCGTGGTCGTAAGCGCCTTACAGAGCGCCAGATAGCCAGCGTTTCTGCCATGCGACTAATACCAGCTCGGGATACCAGGTTTCGCCGTAGCTGCCGTTATAGCGCGCAAGCGCCGGAATGAGATTGCCGCGCTCCCGCTGCAGGTAGTAGTGCAAAATGTGGCAGCCATAGCGCAAGTTGGTATGCATATCGGTCAGGCTGTCACTTCGCCGGCCGATTTCATCCTTCCAAAATGGCATGACCTGCATCAGGCCCTGAGCCCCTGCTCTGGATATTGCGAGGCGGTTGAAGCGGCTCTCTACTTCGATAACCGCCAGCACAAGCTCGGGCTGCAGGTTGGCTTCCACCGCGGCATTGTGTACCGCTTTGAGCATGGTCATGCGATCTGTAGGATCAGGAATAAAGGCGCTGAGGGCATTGGATTGCGCCATCAACCAGACTTGGGCGTCAAAGTGGTCTTCAAAGTGACGGTTGGTTTGTATGGCGCGGCGCAAGTGTTCGCGCAAGGCGGGGTCTCGGTCTTCACTGGCGGCCCACAAGGTGGGGGCCAGCAGTAGGGCGGAGAGCCCTGCTGCCAGCAACCCTAGCAAGTGTCGTTTCCGATTCACACCTTCATCTCTGGGTGAGGCGCTGCTTGAAGAAGCTGAGCACATCGGCCAGGGGGAGCTCTCCCGCACTTTCATCGCGGCGATGCTTGTATTCGAGCTGGCCACTCTCCACGCCGCGGTCGCTGATCACCACGCGATGGGGAATGCCGATCAGTTCCATATCGGCAAATTTGACCCCTGGGCGCTCGTTGCGGTCGTCCAGCAACACATCGTAGCCAGCGGATTGCAGCTCCGCATAGAGCTGCTCGGCGACTTCACGCACCTTGTCGGATTTGTGCGCATTGAGCGTGACCAGCGCAATCTGGAATGGCGCGATGGCTTCTGGCCAGATGATACCCTTGTCGTCATTGTTCTGCTCGATGGCCGCGGCTACAACGCGCGATACACCAATGCCGTAGCAGCCCATAATCATGATCTGCTCGCGGCCTTGCTCATTCAGCACGGTGGCTTTCATGGCTTCGGAGTACTTGGTGCCAAGCTGGAAGATGTGGCCGACCTCAATGCCGCGTTTGATCAGCAGAGTACCCTGGCCATCGGGGCTGGGGTCGCCCTCCACCACATTGCGCAGGTCGGCCACCACAGGCTCAGGCAGGTCGCGACCGAAGTTGGCGCCCGCCAAGTGAAAGCCTTCTTTATTGGCGCCGCAGACGAAATCGCTCATGGCGGCGACGGTGCGGTCGGCAAATACGGGGATGTCGGCCTTGATGGCGACGGGGCCGAGGAAACCGGGCTTGCAGCCGAGCGCGGCGATGATCTCTTCCTCGGTGGCCAGGCGGAAGCCCTTCAGGCCGTCGATCTTGTTGGCCTTGATTTCATTCAGTGCGTGATCGCCGCGCACAAGAATCAGGCAGAACTGGGTTTTGTCTTCTTCGCGCGGTGACACTACCGCGATGGCCTTGACGGTGCGGCTCACCGGGATACCCAACAGGGCGGCGACGTCGTCGCAGGCGGTCTGGGTGGGGGTGGCGACTTCGCGCAGGGCTTCGCTGGCGGCCGCGCGAGGTGCAGCAGGTGCCAGGGCTTCGGCCATCTCGACGTTGGCGGCGTAGTCGGAGCTGTCGGAGAAGGCGATATCGTCTTCTCCGGAGGAGGCGAGCACGTGGAATTCGTGTGAGCCGCTACCGCCGATGGAGCCGGTATCTGCCACTACCGGCCGGAAGTCCAATCCCAGACGGGTGAAAATGCGGGTATAGGCCGCGTGCATGGCATCGTAGGTCTGTTGCAGCGATTCCTGGGTCAAATGGAAGGAGTAGGCATCCTTCATCAGGAATTCACGGCCGCGCATCAAGCCGAAGCGGGGGCGGATCTCGTCGCGGAATTTAGTCTGAATCTGGTAGAAATTGACCGGCAGCTGCTTGTAGCTTTTCAGCTCCCCTCGGGCCAAATCGGTGATAACCTCTTCGTGGGTGGGGCCTAGGCAGAACGCGCGCTCATGGCGGTCCTTCAGCCGGCACAACTCGGGACCATACTGTTCGGCGCGGCCGGTTTCCTGCCACAGCTCCATCGGTTGCACCACGGGCATCAGTACTTCCTGGGCCCCGGCCCGGTCCATCTCTTCTCGCACGATGCGCTCAACCTTGCGCAGGACCTTCAGGCCCATGGGCAGCCAGTTGTACATGCCGGCGGCGACCTTGCGGATCATACCTGCACGAATCAGCAGTTTGTGGCTGATGACTTCGGCATCGGAGGGGGATTCTTTGAGTGTGGCGATCAGGAGCTGGCTGGCGCGCATGGTATCTCTGGTCTGGCTGGAAATCGGGAGTGCAGTCTCTCAAAACGCAGCGGGCGCGACAACTGCCGCGCCCGCGCTTGAAGCATTGATGTTGGTTGGCTTAGCCCGCCAGATCTTTTAGCTTCTTAAGTGGCAGCACCTTCACTTTGGTGCTGGCCGGTTTGGCAGGTACGTCCATGGTCTCGCCAGGCTTGAAGGGGTTAGGTACACCCTTGCGAGCCTTCTGGGCGGGTTTTTTCACGGTTTTGATTTTGAGCAACCCGGGCAGGGTGAATTCACCGGGGCCTTTCTTGCCGATATGCTTGCCAATAATGATGGCAAGCTCGTCCAGCAGGGCGCTGACTTGCTTCTTGTTCAGCTCAGTGCTGGTCGCCAGATCGGTTAGCAGCTGGGTTTTGGTGTATTTGCCAGCAACCGGAGCGGGAGCTTTGGCTTTCGCAGGCGCTTTGGCTGCGGCTTTAGCTGCAGGCTTGGCGGCCGCCTTGGTGGCGGGTTTAGCCGCTGCTTTGGCGGGAGTAGCTTTTTTCTTCTCGGGCTTGGCAGCGGCCTTGGCTGCGGACTTCTTGGAAGCGGCCATGGGATTTCCTTTTTCGTTACCTGTAGGGTATTGCGTGGGCCTTTCTATGGCTGAAACCACCGAAAATGCCGGAAAAACAGGCTTTACCACGCCCGTGTTTGCAGGCATGCCTATATATATAGCACCGAATCAAGCCTAGCAATAAAAAAGCCCCGTTTTTCCCTTAGATTTTGCTGTGATCAATGAGTGTGGGTGAGGCGGGTGCGCCGAGCGGTGGTTCTTGGATATAATGCAGGGTTTACACGCGCCCCCACGTGGGCTGGTTCTGGTGTGAGAGAGGTCTTTCCGTATGCCGATCTATGAATATGTTTGTAGCGCATGCAATCACGAGCTCGAAACCATGCAGCGCATGAGTGACGACCCGCTCAAGGAATGCCCCAGCTGTCACAAGGAGGCGCTTGAGAAGAAAATTTCTGCGGCCGGGTTTCGCCTCAAGGGCGGTGGTTGGTATGAGACCGACTTCAAGTCTGGCAGTAAGAAGAATCTGGCCGAGGGCGGGGCGTCATCCGGTGGTGCTCCAGCCTGCGGTGCGGGTGCCTGTGGCGCCTGCGACTAAACATGAGCGGTCGCTGCTGGCGGCCAACGAGACATACACACATTAGGTGGAATACATGCGCAGTCATTACTGTGGCGCTCTGAACGAATCCCATGTTGGGCAGGAAGTTACGCTGTGTGGTTGGGTGCACCGTCGCCGCGATCACGGAGGCGTGATTTTCCTGGATATGCGCGACCGCGACGGTATCGTGCAGGTGGTGTTTGACCCTGATGTGGGCGAGCACTTCCAGCGCGCCGACCGCGCTCGTCCCGAGTATGTGCTCAAAATCACCGGCCGCGTGCGCGCCCGCATGGAAGGCACGGTCAACCCGAACATGTCCACCGGTGCCATCGAAGTGCTAGGCAAAAGCGTGGAAGTGCTGAACAGCGCCGAAACCCCGCCGTTCCAGATCGACGAGCACGCTGGCGTGGGCGAGGAGGTGCGTCTGCGCCACCGCTATATCGACCTGCGCCGCCCGGAGATGCAGGAGCGCTTCAAGCTGCGTCACCGGGTCACCACCACCCTGCGCAACTTCCTCGACAGCCGTGGCTTCTGGGATGTGGAAACGCCGGTGCTGACCCGCGCCACTCCCGAAGGCGCGCGCGACTACCTGGTGCCAAGCCGCACTCATGCCGGCAAGTTCTTTGCGCTGCCCCAGTCGCCTCAGCTGTTCAAGCAGCTGTTGATGGTGTCGGGCTTTGATCGCTACTACCAGATCGCCAAGTGCTTCCGCGACGAGGATCTGCGCGCCGACCGCCAGCCTGAATTCACCCAGATCGACATGGAGTTGTCCTTCGTCGATGAAAACGACGTGATGGGCGTGACCGAGGACATGATCCGCGAGCTGTTCAAGACCGCGCTGGGCGTGGAATTGCCGGCCTTCCCGCGCATGCCCTACAGCGAAGCGATCGAGAAGTACGGCTCCGACAAGCCCGACATGCGCATTCCGCTTGAACTCACCGACATCAAAGACTTGATGGCCGGGGTGGACTTCAAGGTCTTCGCCGGTCCGGCCAATGATCCCAAATGCCGCGTCACCGCGCTGAAGGTGCCGGGTGGGGCCGTGCTGTCCCGCAGCCAGATCGATGACTACACCAAGTTTGTCGGTATCTATGGCGCCAAGGGGCTGGCCTGGATCAAGGTCAACGACCGCGCTGCCGGCATCGAAGGCCTGCAGTCGCCGATCATCAAGTTCATCGGCGAGGAAGTGACCCTCAAGCTTGTGGAGCGCCTGGATGCCCAGACCGGCGACATCCTGTTCTTCGGCGCCGACAAGCACAAGATCGTCACCGAAGCGCTGGGTGCGCTGCGCATCAAGGTCGGTCACGACCTCAACATGCTGCAGTGCCAGTGGGCGCCGCTGTGGGTGGTCGACTTCCCGATGTTCGAAGAGAACGACGACGGCTCCCTCACCGCCTGCCACCACCCCTTCACCAGCCCGAGCTGCTCGCCGGAAGAGTTGGAGGCGGCCCCGGCCAAGGCGCTGTCACGCGCCTACGATATGGTGTTGAATGGTTGTGAAGTGGGCGGCGGTTCCATCCGTATCCACGATTCCACCATGCAGAGCGCGGTATTCCGCATTCTGGGCATTGGCGAAGAAGAGGCCCAGGAGAAATTCGGCTTCCTGCTCTCCGCGCTGAAGTACGGTGCGCCCCCGCACGGTGGTCTGGCTTTCGGCCTGGATCGTCTGGTGATGTTGATGGCCGGTGCCAGCACCATCCGCGACGTGATCGCCTTCCCCAAAACCCAGACCGCCACCTGTATGATGACGGAGGCACCGGGCGAGGTAGAGGCCAAGCAGCTGCGCGAACTGAGCATTCGCGTGCGCAAAGGCGACGAGTAAGCCGGGGAGCGGGGCATGGCAGGTCACTCCAAATGGGCCAACATCAAGCACCGCAAGGCGGCGCAGGATGCCAAGAAGGGCAAGGTGTTCACCAAGCTGATCCGCGAGATCACCGTTGCCGCCAAGAGTGGCGGTGATCCTCGCGACAACCCCAGGTTGCGGGCGGTGATGGACAAGGCGCTGACGGTGAACATGACCCGCGACACCATCGACCGGGCGATTGCCCGGGGTGTGGGCGGTGGCGACAACGACAACGTCGAGGAGCTCACCTACGAGGGCTACGGCCCGGCCGGGGTGGCGGTGTACGTCGAGGCGATGACGGACAACCGCAACCGTACCGCGGCGGACGTGCGCCATGCGTTCACCAAGTGTGCCGGCAATCTGGGCACCGACGGATCGGTTGCCTACCTGTTCAAAAAACAGGGCCACATTGCCTACGCGCCCGGCCTCAGTGAGGAGGCGGTGTTTGAAGTGGCTCTGGAGGCTGGCGCCGACGATGTGGTGAGCCATGACGACGGTTCCCTTGAAGTGTTGACGAGCCCCGAAGCCTTCGGTGCAGTCAAAGATGCCCTGGATGCTGCCGGCTTCGTCGCCGAGAGCGCCGAGGTGACCTTCCTCGCCGCCACTAAGGCCGAGATTGCCGACAAGGACATCGCCGAGAAGGTGATGAAACTGGTCGACATGCTGGAAGATCTGGACGACGTGCAAAACGTCTACACCAACGCCGACATCAGTGCCGACGTGCTGGAGCAGCTGAGCTGATGGCCGGGGCGACGGCGTGACCATCATCCTCGGCATTGACCCCGGCTCGGTGAAAACCGGCTATGGTGTAGTGCTGAGCGAAGGTGGTCGCCATCGCTTTCTGGATTGCGGCTGTATTCGCCTGCCTGAGAAGGAAGATATTCCCGCCCGACTCAAGCTCATATTCGAGGGCGTTAAGGCCGTGATCGAGGAATATCGCCCGGCAGAGCTCTCCATCGAGCAGGTGTTCATGTCCAAAAACCCCAATTCAGCCATCAAGCTGGGCATGGCGCGCGGTGCCGCCATCACTGCGGCGGTGACCGAAGGCCTGCTGGTGGCGGAGTACTCCGCGCGCCAGATCAAGCAGGCGGTGGTGGGTACCGGAGCGGCCGAAAAGGCCCAGGTGCAGTTCATGGTAACGCGCCTGCTCAATCTGCCCGAAGCGCCCCAGGAGGATGCGGCCGACGCCTTGGCGGCCGCTCTCTGTCATGCCAATAGCCGCAAGAGCCTGTCGCTGATGGTGGGTGCACGACGCACCAGTCGCGGCCGGCTGCGCTTTTAATCTGCAGGAATACTCACGTGATCGGACGCATACGCGGCATCATCATTGAAAAACAGGCTCCTCATCTGTTGGTGGATGTCAGCGGCGTGGGCTATGAGCTGCAGGCGCCGATGACGACCTTTTACCGGCTGCCAGCCGTGGGTCAGGAGGTGGTGTTGCACACCCACCTGCAGGTGCGGGAGGATGCCCATGTGCTGTTCGGTTTCTTTGATGGGCGGGAGCGGGAGCTATTTCGCGAGCTGTTGAAGG
Source organism: uncultured Pseudomonadales bacterium (assembly GCA_964649985.1). Lineage (GTDB taxonomy): Bacteria > Pseudomonadota > Gammaproteobacteria > Pseudomonadales > CAZYQX01 > CAZYQX01. Next base: position 106,662 of record CAZYQX010000001.1, read on the forward strand.
TCAATGGTGTGGGGCCCAAGCTGGCCTTGGCCATTCTCTCCGGCATGGAGCCGGACGTATTCGTCAAATGCGTGCAGGAGCACAATTACAACGCGCTTACGCGCCTGCCCGGAGTGGGCAAGAAAACCGCCGAACGGCTGCTGATTGAAATGCGCGATCGCCTCGCTAGTTGGGCGCCGGATTTTGGCCGCGTGGGGCTTAGTCTTGATGCTTCGATCGCTGCGCCCGCCAGCAATGCCTTGCAAGATGCCGAGAGCGCCTTGATCGCCCTGGGCTACAAGCCCCAGGAGGCCAGCAAGGCGGTGGCAGCGGTCAAGGTGGGGGAGGGGCAGAGCAGCGAGGAGCTGATCCGCCTGGCCTTGAAGAACATGGTGCGCGCCTGAAAACATTTCTTTCGCTCGGCTGATATTCCTCTGGCCCGGCGTTGCAGGTATGCTTGCCCCCTGAAAACCCCGCATAGATGTCACGCTCCCCATGAAAGAACAAGAACGCTTGGTGGCCCCCGCCGCACAGGGGCGTGAAGATGTGCAAGACCGCGCCCTACGTCCGGCGCGCCTGGCTGATTACGTGGGCCAACCGCAAGTGCGTGAGCAGATGGAGATATTCATCCAGGCGGCACGCGGTCGTGGCGATGCCCTCGACCACACGCTGATCTTTGGTCCGCCAGGCCTGGGTAAAACCACGCTGGCCAATATCATTGCCACCGAAATGGGCGTGGCGCTGAAAACCACCTCGGGGCCTGTGCTTGAGCGCGCCGGTGATCTGGCGGCGCTGCTGACTAGCCTGGAGCCTCACGATGTCTTGTTCATCGATGAAATTCACCGCCTGAGCCCGGTGGTTGAAGAAGTACTCTATCCGGCGATGGAGGACTATCAACTCGACATCATGATTGGGGAAGGGCCCGCCGCCCGCTCCATCAAGATCGACTTGCCACCTTTTACCCTGGTTGGTGCGACCACACGTGCGGGATTATTGACATCGCCGCTGCGCGACCGCTTCGGTATCATTCAACGATTGGAATTCTATGCGGTCGAAGATCTGGCCAGCATCGTTGCGCGTTCAGGTCGCTTACTCGGGATCGAAATGGATAGTGCAGGGGCCTATGAAATCGCACGCCGCTCACGCGGCACACCGCGCATTGCCAACCGGTTACTGCGCCGGGTGCGCGATGTTGCGCAGGTGAAGGCGAAGGGTGACGTGAGCCAGGCCATTGCCGACACCGCGCTGAACATGCTGAATATCGATCAGCTTGGCTTCGACCACATGGATCGGCGCCTGCTGCTGACCATGATCGAAAAATTCGATGGGGGGCCGGTGGGTGTAGACAGCCTAGCGGCGGCCATCGGCGAGGAGCGCGATACCATAGAAGACGTGCTGGAGCCCTTCCTGATCCAGCAGGGCTACATGGTGCGCACCTCGCGGGGGCGCATGGCCACGCGTCTGGCCTACCTCCATTTTGGTCTTCAGCCCTCCGCTGGTGCACGTTTCGACCCGGGCAGTGAGGGGTGAATGGAATTCAGCACGCAGATTCGTGTCTATATCGAAGACACCGATGCCGGTGGCATCGTTTACTACGTGAATTACCTGAAATTCATGGAGCGTGCGCGCACCGAGTTCTTGCGCAGCCTGGGCTTTGGCAAAACGGCTGTTCAGGATGATGGCGCAATGTTCGTGGTGCACTCGCTGCAAACCGAGTACCGCGCGCCGGCGAAGCTCGACGATGAATTAGTGGCGACCGCCAAGGTGATCCAGCTTGGTCGCGCCACCATGATATTTGAACAGCGCGTGCTGCGCGGCGATCAGCTGCTCTGCACCGGGCAGGTGAAAATCGCCTGTGTGAACAAAAACTCGCTCGGGCCGATGGCCATGCCCGAAGCGATACGCTTGGCCGTGCGGGCAACCATGCCCGACGGCATGAAACGCGAGGAGTGATTGCGTGGCAGTTGAAGTCAATACCGTACCGCTTGATTCAGTGACCACTACCAGCGTGCAAACCGTTGATGCCCCGGCACAGGCGGCGGCTGCGGTGGTTAATGCGGCGGCAGCTGCACCTGTGGACCACATGTCCATCTGGAGTCTGGTCAGCAATGCCAGCTTGCTGGTGCAAATGGTGATGTTGGTGCTGTTGGCAGCCTCGGTGGTGTCCTGGTACTTCATTATCCAGCGCACCATGTACTACCGTGCCGCCAAAGCAGAGATGGAGGAGTTCGAGAGCGAATTCTGGTCGGGGATTGATCTCAGCCAGCTATTTCGCAAGGGCAACGCCAAGGTAGACAGCCCAGAGGGCGTGGGGGGCAGCGAAGGCCTGTTCCGCGCCGGCTTCAAGGAGTTTTCCCGCCTGCGCCAGCAAGTGGGAGCAGATCCCGATGCGGTGATGGAGGGCACCCAACGCGCCATGCGTGTGGCCTACTCACGCGAGGTGGAAAAGCTGGAACAGTCGCTGTCCTTCCTGGCGACCGTGGGCTCCACCAGCCCCTACGTCGGCTTGTTCGGCACCGTGTGGGGGATCATGAACTCCTTCCGCGGCCTGGCCAACACCCAGCAAGCGACCTTGTCGGCGGTGGCGCCCGGCATCGCCGAGGCCTTGGTGGCGACCGCCATTGGCCTGTTTGCCGCCATTCCGGCCGTGATTGCCTACAACCGCTTCAACGCGTCTATTGAAGTGCTGATGAACCGCTATCAGACCTTCTCGGATGAGTTTACGTCTATTCTGCACCGCCAGGTGCATGCCAACAGTGGTCGCGGTTGAGCCGGTTACTAGGAGCTAGCTGAAGCATGGCATCGGTTCACAAGCGCCGCGGCGCGATGGCAGAAATCAACGTCGTTCCGTATATCGACGTGATGCTGGTACTGCTGGTGATCTTCATGGTCACCACACCGTTGCTGACGCAAAGCGTCAAGGTGGATCTGCCCAAAGCAGAAGCCCAGCCCTTGCCTGAGCAAAACAAGGCGGTGATCATCTCGATCAAGAATGATTCCACCCTGTGGGTGGAAATGTTCAATGAGAAGGATTCGGTGCAGCAAATCGGCCAGGTGAACAAGGAAGATATCGAGAAGCTGGCCCTGGAAGTGAAAAACCTTCGCGGGGATAATCCGGCCATGCCGGTGTTGCTGCGTGGGGACAAGGTGGTTCCCTATGGTGTCGTCATACGTGTGCTTGCCGCACTGAGAAAAGATGCGGATTTGCAGGATGTCGGGTTGATGACCGAGCCGGGCGACGAGCAGTAATTTGATGCAACAGAAGTACTCTCGCCAGCAGATTGTGCCGGCGGCTGGTGCCGCCTTGCTGCATATCGCCATCCTGCTGTTGCTGTTTTTCGGCCTGCCCGAATCTGAGCCGCCGGAGGTGGTCAAACTGCCGCCGGTGATCACGGCCAAGCTAGTCTCGTTGGAGCAGGCTGCGCCGAATCGTAAGTCTACCAAGCAGAAGAAGGCCAAGCCCCAGCCCAAGGAAGAGCCGGTCGCCGAGCCTGAAGTGACGCCGCCCGAGCCTACACCCGAGCCAAAGCCCGAGCCTAAACCGGAACCCAAGCCGGAGCCAAAGCCTGATCCGAAAAAGCCAGAGCCCAAGCCCGAGCCCAAGCCAAAACCGGAAAAGCCCAAGGAAGATCCGAAGAAAAAGGAAGAGGAAAAGAAAAAAGAAGAGCAGAAAAAGAAAGAAGAGCAGAAGAAGGCAGAAGAGAAGAAAAAGAAGGAAGAGCAAAAGAAAAAGGACGAACAAAAGAAGAAAGCTGAGCAGAAAAAGAAAGCTGAGCAGCAGAAAAAGCTCGAAAAGGAGCTGGAGGATTCGCTTGCCGATGAGATGGCCGAAGAGGCCGATAAAACTCAGCAAGGCTCGGACAAATTCGCCGAAGAGGCCACGGCTAGCTATATGGGGCTGATTCAGAAGGCGGTGCAAGACAATTGGAGTCGTCCGCCCGGCGCACGCCGAGGATTGATCACGGTATTGCGCGTGCAACTGATGCCCACCGGCGAGGTGGTGCCCGATGGTGTTGCCGTGGTGAAATCCAGTGGCGACCCGGCATTTGACGCCTCTGCAGAGCAGGCGGTATACAAGGCAGCGCCCTTCAAGGAGCTGCAGCAATTGGCAAACAAGGAGCCCGCAGTGTTCGACAAGCAGTTCAGGTCGTTCCTGCTCACCTTTAACCCAGAGGATCTCGAACAGTGAAACGCTTTGCTCGACTGACTCGCTTGGTAGTGTTGGGTCTGGCAGCTATGGCCGGTAGTGCCCAGGCTGAGCTCAACATCCAGATTACCCAGGGCAATGACAAGCCCACGCCGATTGCCATCGTGCCCTTCGAGGGCGCGCAAAACCTACAGGAAAATATTTCGGCGATCGTGCACAACGATTTCAAATACAGCGGCAAGTTTCAGCCACTGGCGCCGGGTGAAATGCTGAGCCAGCCGCACGATGCTAGCCAGGTGTTCTACCGCGACTGGCGTGCGCTTGGTCAGGAATACCTGGTGGTAGGCAAAGTGCTGGGCGGCGCTGGCGCCGTGGTGGTGGAGTATGAGCTGTTCGACGTCTATCGCCAGCAGCCGCTGCTGAAGGATCGTGTGCAGGGCAGCCAGGCCCAGCTGCGCGACATCGCCCACGCCATCAGCGATAACATCTACAAGCGCATCACCGGCATCCCAGGGATTTTCTCCACCAAAATGCTGTATGTGACAGAGGCGGGCAATCGTTCCACCCAACGCATCTTCAGGCTGCACATTGCCGATATCGATGGCGCGCGCGAGCGCAAGCTACTGCAATCTGGCGAGCCGATTGTTTCACCCTCCTGGTCCCCCAGCGGACGTGAGATTGCCTATGTGTCCTTTGAGAGTGGGCGCCCGGCCATCTATCGTCAGCAGCTGACTACGGGGCATCGGGAAAAACTTACTGCGTTCAAAGGCTTGAATGGCGCACCGGTGTGGTCGCCGGATGGGCGTCGCCTGGCCATCACGCTGTCCAAGGATGGCAACGCAGAAATCTATGTGCTGGATATCGCCAGTCGCACTCTGCGCAGGCTGACAAACCACTACGCTATCGACACTGAAGCGGCCTGGATGCCGGATGGCAATTCGTTACTTTTCACATCCGACCGAACTGGCAAGCCGCAAATTTATAAAGTTACACTTGGCGGAGGCGCGGTGGAACGCGTGACGGTCGAGGGCCGCAATAATGCCCGCGCCCAGGCCATGCCGGATGGCAAAGGTTTCGTTTTCGTACAGCAGGCGGGTGGCCTGCGCGTTGCGAAGCAGGACACGACAACCGGGCGTATTTCGGTGATTTCTGACGGTCCTCTGGACAAGTCGCCGAGTGTTGCCCCGAACGGGAATATGGTACTGTATTCCAGCCGAATCGGAGGTCAGGAAGTGCTGTCAGTGTCGACAATTGACGGCAAATTTCAGTACCGACTGCCCTCTAAATATGCCGATGTGCGTGAGCCGGCCTGGTCGCCGTTCATGAATCGGTAATGGAAGTTTTTTTTCACTAGGTTGAACTTGGATACCACTATGGAACTCACCAAAAAACTGCTGGCTGTTGCCCTGACTGCTGCTTTCGTAGCGGGCTGCTCCTCCAACAAGGACGAGAACGGCGGCGCCGGTTCCTCCGCTGATGGCGCTGGCATTGGCGCTGGTGCTGACGGTATGGGCCAAGGCGGCTCCGGCAGCGAAGGCTCCGTGTACTTCGATTTCGACAGCTCACAGATCCGCTCCGACGCGGCCGCTGTTCTGGATGCGCAAGCTTCTGGCCTGGCTGGCAGCTCCAACGCTGTTCGCCTGGAAGGCAACTGCGACGAGCGTGGCACCACCGAGTACAACATGGCGCTGGGTGAGCGTCGTGCAAAAGCCGCCAAAGACTACCTGGTACTGAAAGGTGTTGGCGCTGACCGCATCGAAACCGTTTCTTACGGTGAAGAGAAGCCTGTCTGCACCGAGCAGAGCGAGGACTGTCACCAGCAGAACCGTCGTGTGGACGTGAAGTAATCATTGGGGTTCTGAGGTAGCAGTATGCGGGTCAATTCACGTGCTTTGACGTTGGCGGTCTCCTTGGTGGCGGCCACCTCGTTTCATGCATGCGCTCAGCCTCCGGTGGAAGATTCCGCAGATGGTAGCTACCAGGATGCGGCGGGGACCGGACCGGTCTCCGTCGAGTCCTACCCTGTAGAGTCGGCGCCTGTAGAGGTCGGCTCTGCGCCACTTTCCGAGAGCAATACGCCCTCGCAATCTTCCGAGCCCGTGGCCGCTTCTGGTGCCGCGGCTCTCTACAACCAGAACCAGCAGATGCAGCAGGAAGTGGCTGAACTGCGCGGTATGGTTGAAGAACTTAATCACCAGGTGCAGCAGCTTAAGCAGCAGCGCCTGGATGACTATATGAACCTCGACAAGCGCCTGAGTGCCATGTCGGGTGGTGCCGCTGCGCCGGCCGCCGATGCGGCTGCGGCCGCCTCGGCTCAAGCGGCGGCTCCTGCGGCCACGGCAGACGCGACGCCCGCCAGTGCCGGTAGTGCTCCAGCGCTGACCGGGGATGAGCAAGCCGACTACAATGCTGCGGCTGCACTGGTTAAGCAAAAGCGCTACGATGATGCGCTCGCGGCCTTCCGCCAGTATGTAAACAAATATCCTGAAGGTGAGCGTGCGCCGAACGCTTATTTCTGGCAGGGTGAGATATACGCGGTGAAAGGCGGCTATGAGCAGGCACGCAATGCCTACGCCAAGCTGATGGAGAAATTCCCGCGCCACACCAAGGTGCCGGATGCCATGTACAAGGTAGCCAAGGTTTATCACCAGATGGGTGATGATGCCAAAGCGAAGCTGTGGGTTCAGCGCGTGCAGAAGCAGTATCCCAACAGCACGGCGGCGAAGCTTGCTACAGATTTCGCCAAAAGCCTGAAGTCCTGATCTAGTCGGTCAGTTCAGGTTTTCATTGCGGGCCCTGCGGGGCCCGTTTGTGTATCTGCGGTACAGTGGGTTGTTGGAATACCCTCACAAGAGGGGGCGATGTGGCGTGGGCATGCAAGGCGTTGTTGTCCTCATGGTTGTGTGCCGCAAATCCCTTTTCCGGTTATTTCAACACCTGCCTGTGCTGCGCACACCACCTAGTTTGCCCGGCCAGTTTGGCGGGTTGTGAGAAGCGTGTAAGCCACCATGTCCGACCTGATTGCCCGTTCTGAGCCCAGTTTGCGCATCACCGAGATTTTCTATTCCCTGCAGGGGGAAACGCGCACGGTAGGCTGCCCTACGGTGTTTGTGCGCTTGACGGGTTGCCCGCTTCGTTGCACCTATTGTGATAGTGAATATGCTTTCCATGGCGGCGAGCGCATGGCGTTGTCAGACATCCTGGCCGAGGTAGCACGCCATGGTGTTCATTACGTCACCGTGACCGGTGGTGAGCCGTTGGCCCAGCCTGACGTGCTGCCTTTGATGACGGCGTTGTGTGATGCAGGCTATGAGGTTTCCCTGGAGACGGGTGGGGCACTGGACATCTCGGCGGTAGATTCGCGCGTGGTGAGGGTGCTGGACTTGAAAACGCCGGCCTCTGGCGAAATGGCGCGCAACCGGTTGGAAAATATTCCCCTGCTGACGCGACGCGACCAGCTGAAATTTGTCATCTGTGATCGCCCGGATTACGACTGGTCGGTCGCCATGCTGCGTGAGCACGGCTTGGCGGAGCGGGTGGACGAGGTGCTGTTTTCCCCCTCGCAAGGCCAGTTGGCGCCCCGTCAGCTGGCTGAGTGGATGCTGGAAGATCACTTGCCAGTGCGTTTCCAGTTGCAATTGCACAAGCTCCTTTGGGGTGATGTTCCGGGGCATTGACTGTTGTGAGTGTTCAGATGAGTGAGAAGCGAGCAGTTGTTCTTGTGTCGGGCGGCTTGGACTCCGCCACGGTGGTGGCTGTGGCGCGCGATCAGGGCTATCAAGTGTATGCCTTGAGCTTTGACTATGGTCAGCGCCATCGTGCCGAGCTACAGGCGGCTGATCGCGTGTCCATCGCGCTTGGCGCGGCGGAGCACAAGACAGTGCGGCTCGATTTGTCATCCATCGGCGGGTCGGCCCTCACGGATGAGAGCATCGCCGTGCCAGAATCGCCTACCTCTGGCATTCCGGTCACTTATGTGCCAGCGCGTAATACCATCTTCCTTTCCGTAGCGCTGGGCTGGGCTGAAGTGCTGGGGGCTCAGGATATTTTCATCGGTGTTAATGCCGTGGATTACTCGGGGTATCCCGACTGCCGGCCGGCGTTCATCAGTGCCTTTGAGCGTGTGGCCCAGTTGGCTACGCGAGCAGGCGTTGAGGGGGAGGGCTTTCGCATTCACGCTCCCTTACAGAACCTGAGCAAGGCAGAGATCATCGCTCTGGGCGTTTCGCTGGGCGTCGACTATGGCTTGACCATCTCGTGTTATCAGGCAAATGCAGACGGTGCTGCATGCGGCCGTTGTGATAGCTGTCGTCTGCGCAAAGAGGGGTTTAAGGCAGCAGGGGTGGCTGACCCTACTGTGTACGCACAACACTAAAAAGCTGAAAAAAAGCTTGCACGCAGGGCTGAAATCCGTATCATATGCGCTCTCGACGGGACGGGTCGTTAGCTCAGTCGGTAGAGCAGTTGGCTTTTAACCAATTGGTCGAAGGTTCGAATCCTTCACGACCCACCATTATTCAGGAAGAAAAGGAGCAGCGAAAACGGCTCCTTTTTTGTTACAAGACGCCGTTGGTGATAGATTAGATTGCCAAGGTTAGCAAGTTGAGCGGGTCGTTAGCTCAGTCGGTAGAGCAGTTGGCTTTTAACCAATTGGTCGAAGGTTCGAATCCTTCACGACCCACCATATAAAAAAGAGTGCCAATGGGCGCTCTTTTTTTTTGTCTGTGAACGGGCGTATTGCCACAGTCATTGCTTGTAAGCTGGTGTGGCGGCCCCATTAGAATATGCATTCTTTCTTTAGCTTTTTGTTACGGTAGTGGCCGATGTCCTCGATCGATAGCAGCGCTCGCGAAGTAGTGCGACAGCACTTTTACAGTCCTCACAGTGGGCCGCGCATGTCGCCTGAGGAAGAGGCCCGCTACAAAGCGCGCATCAAGGAGTTGCTGACACGCGAGAATGCGGTGTTGGTGGCTCACTACTACACCGATCCGCTGTTGCAGGCGTTGGCCGAGGAAACCGGTGGTTGTGTCTCCGATTCGCTGGAGATGGCGCGCTTTGGCAAGCAGCATCCTGCGACCACCCTGGTGGTGGCCGGCGTTCGCTTCATGGGCGAGACGGCCAAGATCCTCAGCCCTGAGAAGCGGGTGTTGATGCCCACGTTGGATGCCACCTGCTCGCTGGATCTGGGCTGCCCGATCGACAAGTTTTCCGCGTTTTGTGATGCTCACCCTGATCGCACCGTTGTGGTCTACGCCAACACCTCTGCAGCGGTGAAGGCTCGCGCGGATTGGGTGGTGACTTCCAGTATTGCGCTTGAGGTGGCAGAGCACTTGGCGGATCAGGGCCAGAAAATTCTTTGGGCTCCCGACAAGCACCTCGGTGGCTATGTACAGAAGCAGACCGGCGCCGACATGCTGTTGTGGGATTCCTCCTGCATCGTGCATGAGGAGTTCAAGGCCAAGGGGCTGGAGGATCTGAAGCGCGTTTATCCCGACGCGGCCATCCTGGCCCACCCGGAATCGCCGGACTCGGTGCTCGCGTTGGCGGATCGCATTGGCTCGACCTCGCAGATCATCAATGCGGCGCGTGAGATGCCCAACAAGCGTTTTATCGTTGCCACCGACCAGGGCATCTTCTACAAGCTGCAGCAGCTGATGCCGGAGAAGGAATTCATCATTGCCCCCACTGGCGGCACGGGTGCCACCTGTCGCTCATGCGCCAACTGCCCGTGGATGGCGATGAATTCGCTGCAGAATCTCTGTGAGGTGCTGGAGACGGGCAGCAATGAGATTCTGGTTGATCCCGAGTTGATTCCCCGCGCCATCAAGCCACTGCAGCGCATGCTCGATTTCGCTGTCAGCCGCAAGGTGGCCATCAAGGGCAATGCCTGACGACGGCGGTCAGGCAGGGCGTGATCCGCTAGGGGCTTTAACAGGCTGTTGAGATACCCGATCAAGGGATGCTGCACAAGGCTGGAATGGGCGAGCCGAAGCGCAGCGAAGACCACGCCCGAAAGGGCGCGGCGCAAGGCGCCGGTTTAAAAAGCGGAGTTTACATAGGTAAATGAGCATTTTGAGCCCGTTCCAACGCCGTGCAGTGCCCTTCAGTGGAGTATTTCAAGAGCCTGTTAAGCCTCTGGCATACAAAAAAACCACCCGTCGGGTGGTTTTTTTGTGGCTGCAGATCGGTGCAGGCCGTCAGGCGCCGGTGTATTTAGGCGCGCGCTTTTCCATGAACGCCTGAATGCCTTCCCGGCCGTCGGCGGTGTTGGTCATGCCGGCGATGCCGCGGGCTTCCAGTTCCATCTGGGTTTCCAGGCTGTTTTCGAAACTCGCCAGCAGCAGTTTCTTGGCCATACCGAAGGCGCGGGTAGGGCCGTTGGCCAGTTGCGTGGCAAGGGCGCGGGCCTTGTCGGCCAGTTCGTCATCGGCTACCACTTGGTTGATCAGGCCCCATGAGAGCGCTTCTTCGGCGCTCAAACGGCGGTTGGTGAGAATCAGTTCGGCGGCGCGGCGCACGCCCACCAGGCGCGGCAGCAGCCAGCTGGCAGAGCCGTCAGGCGTCAGGCCGGCGGCGGTGTAGGCCATGGTGTACTTGGCAGACGCAGCGCTCAGGACAAGATCGCCTGCAATGGCCAGGCTGAAACCGGCACCGGCCGCGGTGCCGTTCACGGCCACGATCACCGGCTTTTCCATGCGTGCCAGGCGGGAGATGGCGGCGTGCAGGTAGACGGTCAGCTCCTTGATGGCGCTGGCAATGGCGTCGCCGTAGGCGGCAAAGCTTTTCAAATCGCCGCCGGCGCAGAACATTTTGCCGGCGCTGCCGGTCAGCAGTACGGCGCGCACCTGCTGGTCTTCATCGCAGCGAATGGCGGCGTGCATCAGCTCCCTGGCCATTTCCATGTCGATGCCGTTGGCGGCCTCGGGGCGGTTCAGGGTGATGGTGGCGACACCTTCTTCAAGGCTGAAGCCCAGCGTGTTGTATTGCGTCATGGCATCTGTTCCGTGCGGTTTCTATCAATCGGCGCAGGGTAGAGGAGGGCGCCATAGGCGTCAATGGCCCGGGTTTGGCCGCGCCGGTTAAAGCCGGTATCATGTGCGGTTTCCATCAACAGCAGTGATGTCTCCGTGGCGATGAAGAAGACGCGCGTTCTCACCGGTATTACCACCACCGGCACCCCCCACCTGGGCAACTACGTGGGCGCCATTCGCCCCGCTATTGAAGCCAGCCGTAGCGACAGCTCAGAAGGCTTTCTGTTCCTGGCCGATTACCATGCGCTGATCAAGTGCCAGGACCCGGCGCTGGTGATGCAGTCCCGCAAGGAGATCGCCGCCACCTGGCTGGCCCTGGGCCTGGATACCTCGCGGGTGACCTTCTATCGGCAGTCAGACGTGCCCGAGATCATGGAGCTGAACTGGATTCTCACCACGGTGACGGCCAAGGGCTTGATGAACCGCGCGCATGCCTACAAGGCGGCGGTGGCTGAGAACGAAGCGACTGAAGGCGCCGACCCTGACAAGGGCATCACCATGGGCTTGTTTTGCTACCCGGTGCTGATGGCGGCCGACATCCTGATGTTCAACGCCCACAAGGTGCCGGTGGGGCGTGATCAGACCCAGCACATCGAAATGGCCCGGGATATCGGCCAGCGTTTCAATCACCTCTACGGCGACCACTTTGCGCTGCCCGAAGCGGTGATCGAAGACGAGGTGGCGGTGTTGAACGGCCTGGACGGCCGCAAGATGAGCAAGAGTTACAACAACACCATCCCGCTGTTTGCGCCTGAAAAGCAGCTGCGCAAGCTGATCATGAAGATCAAGACCAACTCGCTGGAGCCTGGCGAGCCGAAGGAGACCGAGGGCTGCACGCTGTTCCAGATCTACCAGGCCTTCGCCACGCCCGAAGAAACCACCGCCATTCGCCAGCGCTATGCCGAGGGCATCGCCTGGGGCGAGATGAAGCAGGTGCTGTTCGAGCGCGTCAATCAGGAGCTGGCCGAGCCGCGCGCCCGCTACGAGGAACTGATGCAAAATCCTCAGGAACTTGAGCGGCTATTGCTTGAGGGGGCCGAGAAGGCGCGTGCCTATGCCTCGCCCTTCCTGCAAAAAATCCGTGCCGCCGTCGGCATGCGCGCCATTGTCTGAGGATCGCCCATGAGCCGTTTCTGGAGCCCGGTGGTCAGCCAGCTCACCCCTTATGTGCCGGGTGAGCAGCCCAAGCTGACCAACCTGATCAAGCTCAACACCAACGAAAACCCCTACGGCCCGTCGCCCAAGGCCCTGGAAGCCATGCGTGCCGAGGTGGCCGACACCCTGCGCTTGTACCCAGACCCCAACGCTGACCGCCTCAAGCAGGCGGTGGCCGATTACTACGGTGTACGCCCGGGGCAGGTGTTTGTGGGCAATGGCTCCGATGAGGTGTTGGCTCACGCCTTCCAGGCGCTGCTGAAGCATGCACAGCCGATCCTGTTTCCGGACATCACCTACAGCTTTTACCCGGTCTACTGCGGGTTGTACGGGGTCGAGTTCGTCAATCTGCCATTGAACGAACAATTTGAAATCGAGGTGGATGATTACGCCCGGCCCAACGGCGGCATCATCTTCCCCAATCCGAATGCCCCCACCGGGCGCGCGCTACCGCTGGCGGCCATCGAGCAGTTACTGCAACGCAATCCGGATTCTGTGGTGGTGGTGGACGAGGCCTATGTGGACTTCGGTGCGGAAACTGCCATCCAGCTGGTGGATCGCTACCCGCAGCTGCTGGTGATCCAGACCCTGTCCAAATCGCGCTCTCTGGCCGGTTTGCGGGTCGGTTTTGCGGTGGGGCATGAGGATCTGATCGAGGCGCTGGAGCGGGTGAAGAACAGCTTCAACTCCTATCCATTGGATCGCCCGGCCATCAGTGGTGCCGTGGCGGCGCTGGAGGATCGCGCCTATTTCGAGGCCTGCTGCAAGCGGATCATCGCTAGCCGCGAGCGGCTGGTGGCCGAGCTGGGCCAGCTTGGCTTTCAGGTGCTGCCGTCGGCGGCGAACTTTGTATTCGCACGCCACCCGGCCCATGATGCGGCGACACTGAGCCAGTCACTGCGCGGGCGCAGTATCATCGTGCGCCACTTCAAGGCCGCCCGAATTGATCAGTTCCTGCGCATCACCGTTGGGACCGACGAGGAGTGTCAGGCACTCATCACAGCTCTCAAGGCCATTCTGGCCTGATCGAACAAGGGCGCGGCAATGTCCCGCGCCCTTGTATGTGCCCTCCTTAAAAGCTGGCTTCGATGCCCAGCCATAGCGCCCTGGGCTCACCGACGAAATAGCGTTCGGTGCTCATGCCTGTCGCTTTGTTCAGATTTACGTCGGCGCGCTCCGCATAGCGGGTGTCAGTCAGGTTGGTGATGCGGGCGCTGGTGGTCCAGGTCTCATCCAGGGCCAGGCGACCGCGCAGGTTGAGCAACTGGTGGCCGTTGTAGCGGTAGTCACTTTCAGGGTCTTGGTAGTAGGGGCCCATTTGCACCCATTCCAGTTCGAACTCCGCCTGGGCGGTGGGCGTCCAGCTCAGCTGGGCCGAGGCCTGGTGGCGCGGGGCAGTGTCCATGTCGTGGCCATCCACATCGGTAGCGGACATCGTGCGGGTGTCCTCGTAGCGGTGTCGGGCGAAGCTGCCATTGATGCTTGCCCTCCATGCTTCAGCCAGCTGCCAGTCCAGTTGGTATTCAATGCCGCGATGGGTGCTGGCGCCGTCATCCACCGTGTAATTGCTTGAATCCTGAAAGATGAAATTGCGCTTGCGCATGTCGTATAGCGCAATATCAGCACTAAAGTGCTGTTGTTGCAGGCGCCAACCCAACTCGGCGCTGTCGCTGCGCTCAGAGTCGATGTCGGCGCGTTGCTGGCCGGATTGCAGCCGATAAAGCTCGTTCACCTGTGGTGCGCGCATGCCGCGACTCAGGTTGATATAGAGCTGTTGGGCGCCAAAATCATGCAGCACGGAAAACTTGGGTGAGAAATCGCGGTAGCTGTCATCGGCATCTGCCGGCCGGGTGTAGCGGCATTTCAACACCGCCGGAGCACAGGCGCTGCCATCTGAGGCGTGGTTGTTGTAGTCGTAGCGGGTCAGCTCCAGGCGCCCGCCTAGTATCGCCGTGGTGGCGGGGGTGAGCGCATAACTGGCCTGGAGGTAGGGGGCCAGCTGTTGCGCATCGACGCTGAAATCGTAGTGCGTACCCTGGGGCAGCGTGGCCGAGAAGGGGGCGGCTTGGGTCTGTTTCACGCTGCCACGGGTCCACTCGCCATCTGCACCGGCAATCAACGCAAAGGCGCCCTGGTTGAGCGTGGATTGCAGTTGTATGCCGCCACTCTGCTGATCGTTTTCTTCCAGGGGGGTGTTGGGTAGAAAATGCTGCAGAAAGCGCATGTCGGTGTGGCGCGCATAGGGGGTGACGCTCCATGCCTGCTCATCGTTGCCGCCTTCCCATCGGCTATACAGTCGCAAGGCCGAGGCATCGCGGAAAGCCTCGGGGCGGCTGTTGTCGTCGAGTTTGTGCCGCTCTTCATAGGCATCGTGGCCTTCAATGTAACTGGCGGTTTCCTGATTCAGGTTGGTGGCGCTCAGCCCATTGGTCACGCTGACTGAGTTGTGTTGTAGCCGCTGGCGCAGGGTGAGTTTTTGCTGGTCATAGCCGGAGTCATCGGCAAAACCGCCGTCATGGCTGGCATTGGCCGAGAGATTGAAGGCATTTTCTGCGTCGCCACCATTAAGCGACAGTTTGCTGCGTGCGTAATCGTCGCGGCCGGCATCCACACCGATGCGGTCTTTGGCTGCTGCATCGGCCGGTGCGGCGATCACATTGATCACCCCGTGCACGGCATTCGAGCCATACAGGGCGCTGCCAGGCCCACGCAGCACTTCAATGCGCTGGGCTTGCTCGGTGTTCAACTCGAACAGCTGGTTGGCATTGCAGAAGCCTGCCGCCCGGATGGGGATGCCATCTTCCAGCATCAGGAACTCGCCACAGGAACCACTACCGGTGAAGACCGGCGAGCGGATGGCGGTGAGATGCTCTTGGCCGTTGCCTCGGCTGATCCAGATGCCTGGCACGCGTGTGAGCGGTTCATTCACATGGGTGCCGGCGACCAGTTCAATGGTTTTCTGGTCGATCACGCTGATGGCATTGGCCGTGTGCCGAAGCTCGCTCTCAGTCCGGTTGGCGGTTACCACCACGGTGTCGGTTTCTGCCAGGGCAAGTGTGGGCACAAGCGCCAACAGGGTGCTTTGAAAAATGAGCTTCATAGTGGGTGTCAGAACAAGTGAATGAAGAGTGCGGAACTTTCAGCAACCACCACCTCGCCATCCAGCGCCCGCCCTTTCATGTAGATCTTGCGGCCATCCACGCGTTCCTGCCATGCCTCAAAGCGCAAGGGCTTCATGAGCGGCGTGGGTTTTTTGTAGTCCACTGTCAAGGAGGCGGTGGGGCCACCTGTGCCATTGAGCATATTGGCGATGGCCAGCAGCTGGTCAAACACACCCGCCACGATACCGCCATGCACCGAATGTGGCGGGCCTTCATAGAGATCGGCGAAGGTGACTTGGGCCACCAGCATGTGGCCTTCGCGGTGGTAGTTCACCTCCGGCGCCAGCGGGTTGAGTGGCCCGGTGACCGGACTGTAGGGCAGCAAGTCTGCCAGCTGGTCACCACACTGCAGGTTGAGGGAGGCGGTAAGGCGTTTACCCTGGTGCTTTTTTGCCAGTTCCAGCAGGGGCTCCAGGGTGCCGGCGATGTGTGCCAGTGTGGCAGTATCGTCCAGCTTGGTCATTAATTGCATCAACTCCCGCATGGCCTCGGTAGCTTGCTGCAACATGGGCAGAGCGTGCTCTGCGTGAGGATGATTGCTCATGGAGGGGTGCCAGAATGTGAGAAATTGCTACTTATTCTAGGTGTGGGATGAATGAGCGCCTAGTCACGTTTTTGTAACCTGGCCACCTGGACTAACGCAATTTGGGTGCCAAGCAGTGTGATTCCCCGGTGCTTTTTGCAGAGCTCGTCTACACTTGCTAAGACTATACGTGTAAGCGCTCTTGACGGCGTGGGATGGAATGCTGGGATGAGCATGCAGCAGATTGATTTCGTAAAGCTTTACAAGAAGAAACACTGCCTGGTGATCGACGATTACCCGGATTTCCGCATGTCGATTAAGCGCATGCTGACGGTGTTTGGTGTGGAGCATGTGGATGTGGCCGCTACAGGCGCTGATGCGGTAAATGCCTGTAGAAACCACAACTACGACATCATCCTCTGTGACTACAACCTGGGTGAGGGCAAGAGCGGGCAACAAATTCTCGAGGAGCTGCGCTTCAAGGGCATGCTCAAGGCGTCCACGCTCTACGTGATGATCACGGCAGAAATTACCCGCGATCAGGTATTGGGCGCACTGGAATACATGCCCGATGCCTACATCACCAAACCGGTTACTCAGGCCGCGCTCAAACAACGCCTGGATCGTCTGATTCTGGAGCAGGAGGCGCTGGCGCAAGTCCACCAGGCCATTGATGCGGGTGATAAGGCCAAGGCCAGCAAGCTCTGCGAGCAGATGATTTCCAGCAACGAGCGCTACCGTTCGCTCTGTAACAAGCTGCTGGCACAGCTTTATTGTGAGCAAGGGCGTTACGACGAAGCGAGAGACATCTATGAGTCGGTCCAGGCAGAGCGCAAACTCGAGTGGGCCGAGCTCGGCCTTGCCCGGGTGGAGATTGCCCTGGGGCTTTATGCGCAGGCGGAGGATCGCCTGAAAGACTGCGAGCAGGCCAACGACCGTTGTATGGAAATCTACGATCTCCAGGCAGAGCTTTACAGCAAACAAGGGCGCTTGCGTGATGCCCAGGCCTCGCTTGAGCGCGGCCTCAAACAATCGCCACAGGCCATTCTGCGCCAACGCAAACTGGCGGATGTCACTGAGCAGATTGGCGAGTGGGATGTGGCCGAAAAGGCGCGACGTCGCGCACTGAAATTGTCCAATCACTCCGTGTTTGATGGCGCTGATAACTACCTCGCGCTGGCGGGCTGCATGACCTCACGCATGGTCGATGAGGGTGAACCCGATACGGCACGCCTGACGGAATCGCTCGATTTGCTCAAGCGGGCGGAGAGCAAGTTTAAAGATGAGCGCGGAGTTGCCGTGCGCGCGCGTTCACTGGCGGCGCGAGCGCTGACCGCCAATGGTGAGGATGCCAAAGCCAAGCAGGCCTTGGACCAGGCGAAAGAAGCCTACTTCAAGCTCGGGGCACTGGATGCAGATGCGGGCTTGGATTTAGCGCGCGCACTCATGGATGGCGGAGAGAAAGACGCCGCGCATGACATCCTCAAAGAAGTAGCAAGTGCTTTCCCGAACGATGCCGCCATCCTTGCTGCCGTCGACAAGATTTCTGAATTCCCGATGACAGAAACCGGCAAAGCCGAGGCCGTTCGCTTGAACCGTAAAGGCAAGGAACTGTTCGAGGCGCAGAAATTCCGCGAGGCGATCCAGTTTTTTGAGGAAGCTCGCACCTATTACCCAAATCACATCGCCCTCAACCTCAACCTGTTGCTGGCGGTATGCAAGTTTTTCGAAGCCTCCGGCGTACAGAAAACCTTTGTTGAGCTGGGGGAAAAGCTGCTGAAGAAAATAGGTGAATTGCCCGAAGGGCATGAACATTTTGCGAGGCACGCCCGCTTATCGCAGCAATTTCGCGCGCTTTGCAGGCAATAAGCAGGAAACGGTATGCAGTTTGAGTCCCGTACGCTTGATTTTGCGTTGCTGCTGGCCTCCAGCGCACACGACATGAAAAATTCGCTTTCCATGCTGCTCAACAGTTTGGAAGAGATGATCGACGAGCAGCCACCAGTGAATGATGCGCAGGCTAGGCGCTATGCCACGCTGCGTGGTGAAGCCGCCCGCATCAACAATGATCTGGTGAGTTTGCTGGGGCTCTATCGTATCCAGCACCACCGTCTGTCCTTGCGGGTGGATGAGGTGTTTGTGCGCGAGCTGCTGGAGGATCAGGCGGCACAACAAAGCCTGCTTCTCTCTACCCGGAATATTGAGGTGGAGATCGACTGCCCGGAGCACTTGGTGTGGTATTTCGATCCTGATCTGGTGTCGGGGGTGTTGGCCAATGTGATCGTAAACGCGGCGCGTTACAGTCAGGATCGCATACGACTAACGGCGGTGCGTGAAGGTGAGTGGCTGAAGCTGCAGGTGAGAGACAACGGCCCCGGCTTCCCGGCTGCCATGCTCAGCCAAGAGGAAACAGAAGACAGTATCAGCTTCAACACCGGGAGCACCCGGCTAGGGCTGCACTTCGCGGCACAGCTGGCTAATTTGCACGAGCGCGGTGGACGCAAAGGCTATATTCAGCTGGAAAACGATGCTGAGCAGTCCGGGGGGATTTTCAGCCTCTACTTACCTTAGATTCCCCAGTGAAACCGTGGGGTAGTTACGCTTTTACGTATGTATGAGGCACAAAAAAACCGGCGTTAAGTCGGTTTTTTTTCTACCCAGCGAGTGCACTTGACCCGATGCGTAGTCTTGAATAATGGTGCCGGAGGTCGGAATCGAACCGACACGGGTTTTACCCCACCGGATTTTGAATCCGGCGCGTCTACCAGTTTCACCACTCCGGCGGTGAAGCCGCGGCATTATAACAATCGTGTCGTGAGGTGCAAGTGCCGATTGCAGTTGATGTTGCATTTGCGGCTTGGTTTGCCCGGGTTTGGGTTTTCCGCTAGTCTGGGCAGCCTTTCCGTATACAGTAAATGCCCATCCCCGATGAAGGTCAGTGATTTCCATTTTGATCTGCCCGACGCGCAGATTGCCCGCTATCCCTTGCCCGATCGCACGGCTAGCCGACTGATGCATGTACCGGTGGCGGGGCAGGGGGTTGTGCATCGGCAATTCCGTGATTTGCTGGGCCTGATGCGTCCGGGCGACCTGCTTGTGTTCAACAATACCCGTGTACTGCCCGCCAGGCTCTATGGCGCCAAGCAGACAGGCGGCCAGTTGGAAGTCCTCATTGAGCGCGTGACCGGGGAATTTGAGGCCTTGGCGCATGTGCGTGCCAGTAAGGCCCCGAAACCCGGCACTGAAATCCTGGTGGGGACCGATCGTGGCGTGGCGCTGCCTGTGCGTGTGCTAGGCCGGCAAGGCGCACTGTTTCAGCTGGGGTTCTCCGAGCCGGTCATTGGCGTGTTGGAGCGCTATGGCCACATGCCGCTGCCACCCTATATCGATCGCGCCGATGAGCTTTCCGATCAGGAGCGCTATCAGACGGTCTACGCCGAGCGCCCGGGCGCCGTGGCGGCCCCCACCGCAGGCCTGCACTTTGATCAAGTGCTGCTCAAGCAGTTAGCTGATGCGGGTGTGCGCTTTGCCCACGTTACCCTGCATGTGGGGGCGGGGACTTTTCAGCCGGTCAAAGCTGAGCGGGTGGAAGAGCACCATATGCACGCCGAGTGGGTGGAAGTGTCCGCCGAGGTGTGTGAGCAGGTGACGCAAACCCGCCAGGCAGGTGGTCGCGTGATCGCGGTGGGGACTACCAGTGTGCGCAGCCTGGAATCGGCGGCAGCCACGGGCACCCTGCAGCCTTTTAGTGGCGATACTCGCATCTTTATTTACCCGGGCTATCGCTTTCGGGTAGTGGATGGCCTGGTTACCAACTTCCATCTGCCGGAGTCCACGCTGTTGATGCTGGTGAGTGCCCTGGCAGGGCGTGAGCGCATGCTCGCGGCCTATGAGGAAGCCGTGCGTGAGGGTTATCGCTTTTTCAGTTATGGTGACGCCATGTTTATTGAGGGCCCCCAGGCATGACGCGTGAAAGCTTCATGAAATTTGATGTAAGCCACCGCGACGGCGCTGCTCGCCGCGGAAAAATGAGCTTCCCGCGCGGCGACATCCAGACACCTGCCTTTATGCCGGTGGGTACCTACGGCACGGTGAAGGGCATGCTGCCGCGGGATATCGAGGCCACAGGGGCACAGATCATCCTCGGCAACACCTTTCACCTGATGTTGCGCCCTGGTACCGGCATCGTACAGGCCCACGGTGACCTGCACGATTTTATTGGCTGGCAGAAACCGATCCTGACCGATTCCGGTGGCTTTCAGGTATTCAGCCTGGGGGCCATGCGCAAGATCAGTGAGGCCGGGGTGACCTTCAAGTCGCCCATCGATGGCAGCAAGGTGTTTTTAGACCCCGAAACCTCCATGCGTGTTCAGCGCGAGTTGGGTGCTGACATCGTGATGATCTTCGATGAGTGCACCCCGTATCCGGCTACGCCGGAGCAGGCGCGTAGCTCCATGGAGCTGTCGCTGCGCTGGGCGCGGCGCAGCAAAGATGCCCATGGTGACAATCCTTCCGCGTTGTTCGGCATCGTCCAGGGTGGCATGTACCCGGCGCTGCGGCGGGAGTCCTTGGCGGGCCTGGTGGATATCGGTTTCGATGGCTATGCCTTGGGGGGCTTGTCGGTAGGTGAGCCCAAGGAAGAGATGCTGCATATCCTGGACGAAGTGGCTGGCGAGCTACCCGAAGATCGCCCGCGCTACGTGATGGGGGTGGGGACGCCGGGCGATATCATCGAAGCGGTCAGGCGCGGCATCGACATGTTCGATTGCGTCATGCCCACCCGCAATGCACGCAACGGCCATCTGTTTACCTCGGGGGGCATCATCAAGATCCGCAACGCTCGCCACAAAACCAGCACCGCACCGTTGGACGCTGAGTGCGATTGCTATACCTGCACGCATTTCACTCGCGCCTACCTGCACCATCTGGATCGCTGCAATGAAATGCTGGGCGCGCAACTCAATACCATCCACAACCTGCACTTCTACCAGACGCTGATGAGCGGTTTGCGCAACGCCATTGAACAGGGCGAGCTGGATGCCTTCGCTGCACGCTTCTATGAAGCTCAGGAGCGCGAGGGCAGGGCGTAATGCACAAGCTGTGCTTCTTTGTGCCAACCACCCATGTGGAGCAAGTCAAAGCGGCAGTATTCGAGGCCGGCGCCGGCCGCATCGGCGACTACGATTGCTGCGCCTGGCAGACATTGGGTGAAGGGCAGTTCCGGGCCTTGGCTGGCGCCAATCCCTTCATCGGTCAAGTGGGTGAGGTGGAGCGAGTGCCTGAGTTCAAGGTTGAACTGGTGGTAGCCGATCACCTGCTTGAAGCGGTAGTGCAGGCGCTCAAGCAGGCACACCCCTATGAAACACCGGCCTATGAGGTCTGGCCCTTGCGCGACATATAGCGCGCCATAGGCGCTTCGGGCATAATCGACGCGCTATATGCCGCCCATACGGAGAGGTGCCGGAGCGGCTGAACGGGACGGATTCGAAATCCGTTGATGGAGCAATCCATCCGTGGGTTCAAATCCCACCCTCTCCGCCATTCGCGAACGCTACTTTTCCAGTGCTCACCCCTCGACTTGATCGGTTGTCAGCTTTCTTCGCCTCAGCGTGGTTCAGCAACTACAGCAATGCGTCCGACTGAGTATCGCAGGGCGAAGTGGCGCCCTATGTTGGTGCGCAAACAAGAAATCTTTCTGTCATGCCGTCGCGATCGGCATCTTATTGTGGTGCAAGGCGTTTTCGATAGGCTCGCTTTTGATGCGGCGCTGCCCGCATGTGGTGCGCACCAATGCGGTGCGTGCACTGATGAGGTGCTGCTATTGCTTCGCAATAAATGCGACCAAGAAATTGTTCCGAAAGGCAATTTTTCATTGGACACTCGCTCCAAACCCCCTAAAATACGCGCCACGCGAATTAGGCTGCCAGCTATTGGGGCGATAAGCGTGTGATCATTCGTGCCGGTATAGCGGCCGAAAATTATCCCTGCGTTATTTGATGAGTGGGCTTTCTGACGTGGCCCGCTTGTTGTTGGTCAAAAAAGCGTCTATAGAACGCATAGCCTTCTTGTCGGGGAGAAGGTGATAAAAGGTGGGGGCATAAATGAATCCGTCGTATTGGGCGTTTGGCACCTATGTGGTGGTCATTCTTGCCATCTGTGGCCTTATGCTGGGCGTGTCCTATTTCGTTGGGGGGCGCACCCGTGGGCGTGCCAAGAATGATCCCTTCGAGTCGGGCATTGTTTCCACCGGTGGTGCCCACATCCGGTTGTCTGCCAAGTTTTATCTGGTGGCCGTGTTCTTCGTGATCTTTGACGTCGAAGCGCTTTTTCTTTATGCCTGGGCCGTCTCCGTCAAGGAGGCCGGTTGGCTGGGCTTCATCGAAGCCTGCATCTTTGTTTTCGTATTGACGGCCGGTTTGTTTTATCTGGTTCGCATCCGTGCACTGGATTGGGCGCCTGCGTCGCGTCGCCGCCGCCAGCTCCATTCTGACGAATCTCGCGCCTGAGGCCTGCCATGGATTACTCGCTGACTCGTATTGCCACGGACGCCGATCAGACTCGCTACCCCCAGGAACAGCGCATCGCGGTGCCCGATCCGCTTGAGGAGCAGGTGCACAAGAATATCTTCATGGGCAAACTGGAAGATGTTCTGCACAACGCTGCCAATTGGGGTCGCAAGAATTCCCTTTGGCCTTATAACTTCGGCCTCTCTTGCTGTTACGTGGAAATGGCGACCGCCTTCACCACGCCGCACGATGTTTCTCGCTTTGGCTCTGAGGTGATCCGGGCGTCACCCCGCCAGGCTGATTTCATTGTGATTGCCGGTACCTGCTTCATGAAGATGGCGCCGATTGTGCAGCGCCTGTACGAGCAAATGCTGGAGCCCAAGTGGGTGATCTCGATGGGCTCATGCGCCAATTCTGGCGGCATGTATGACATCTATTCGGTTGTTCAGGGTGTGGACAAGTTCCTGCCTGTGGACGTGTATATCCCGGGCTGCCCACCGCGCCCCGAGGCCTTTCTGCAAGGCTTGATGCTGTTGCAGGAGTCCATCGGCAAGGAGCGCAGGCCTCTGTCGTGGGTGGTGGGCGAGCAGGGCGTTTACCGCGCCGAGATGCCATCCCAGAAAGAACTACGGCGGGAAGAGCGCATGGCGGCGACCACGCTGCGCACGCCAGACCAGGTGTAAGAAGGGGCGCTGAACCAGCATGACCGAGATTCAAACCAGCGTCCAGCACGACGCGGT
The DNA here is from genome assembly GCA_964649985.1 of uncultured Pseudomonadales bacterium. GTDB lineage: Bacteria > Pseudomonadota > Gammaproteobacteria > Pseudomonadales > CAZYQX01 > CAZYQX01. Next base: position 129,904 of record CAZYQX010000001.1, read on the forward strand.
GCAGCAGCTGTTCGATCAGTTTGGTGCGGCGACTTTTGTCCTCCAGGATACGGTGGACAAGGTGCCGACCCTGTGGGTGCCACGCGAGCGCATTATCGAGGTGCTGCGTGCATTGAAGGGCATGAGCCGCCCTTACAGCATGCTGTATGACCTCAGCGCCGTGGACGAGCGCCTTCGCACCCACCGCAAAGGTCTGCCCAGCGCTGATTTCACGGTGTTCTACCACCTGCTGTCGATTGAGCGCAACAGCGACATCCGCCTCAAGGTGTCACTGAGCCAGAACGATCTACGCATGCCCACCGCCATTGGCGTGTTTGCCAATGCCGACTGGTATGAGCGCGAGGTCTACGATCTTTTTGGTGTGCACTTTGACGGCCACCCGCGCCTGTTCCGCATCATGATGCCCCGCACCTGGCAGGGGCACCCGCTGCGCAAGGACTATCCTGCCCGCGCCACCGAATTCGAGCCCTACATGCTCGATGCGGCCCGCCAGGATGCCGAGCAGGAGGCGCTGCGTTTCATCCCTGAAGAATGGGGCATGAAGCGTCACTCCGAAAATGCGGACTTCATGTTCCTCAACCTCGGCCCCAACCACCCTTCAGCTCACGGTGCATTCCGCATTGTGTTGCAGCTGGATGGGGAAGAGATTGTCGACTGCGTGCCCGACATCGGTTACCACCACCGTGGTGCCGAGAAAATGGCCGAGCGGCAGTCCTATCACTCCTACATTCCCTACACCGACCGGATCGACTATCTGGGCGGCGTAATGAACAACCTGCCCTACGTGATGACCGTGGAGCAGCTGGCCGGCATCAAGGTGCCGGATCGCGTCAATACCATCCGTGTGATGATGACGGAATTCTTCCGCATCACCTCGCATCTGCTGTTTCTGGGGACCTACATCCAGGACGTGGGTGGCATGTCGCCGATCTTCTTCATCTTCACCGATCGCCAGAAAGCCTACGACGTGATCGAGGCGGTGACCGGTGGCCGCATGCACCCGGCGTGGTTCCGCATCGGCGGCGTGGCCCACGACCTGCCGAATGGCTGGGATCGCCTGGTGCGCGAATTCCTCAACTGGATGCCCAAGCGTCTGGTGGAATATGAGAAAGCCGCCATCCGCAACGGCATTCTGCGTGCACGTACCATTGGTGTCGCCCAATACAACAGCCGCGAAGCCATTGAGTGGGGTGTGACGGGTCCTGGTCTGCGCGCCACCGGCGTCAACTACGATTTGCGCAAGGCGCGCCCCTACGCCGGCTACGAGAACTTCGATTTCGAAGTGCCGCTGGCGGCCAATGGTGATGCCTATGACCGTTGTACGGTGCGCATCGAGGAAATTCGCCAGAGCCTGCGCATCATCGAGCAGTGCTTGAACAACATGCCGGCTGGCCCTTACAAGGCCGACCACCCGATGACCTGTCCGCCGCCGAAAGAGCGCACGCTGCAGGACATCGAAACGCTCATCAACCACTTTGTGAGCGTGTCGTGGGGGCCGGTGATTCCGGCGGGTGAAGCGTGTCAGATGATTGAAGCCACCAAAGGCATCAACAGCTATTACCTGACGGCGGATGGCTCCACCATGAGCTACCGCACGCGCATCCGCACGCCAAGTTTTGCGCACCTGCAGCAGATCCCCTCGGTGATCCGCGGCAGCATGATTCCGGACCTGATCGCCTACCTGGCGAGCATTGACTTTGTGATGGCCGATGTCGACCGTTAATTCCGCGCCCAGTGCGCCACAAGTGATTTGCAGCTCCCGCGGTTTCGTGCTGACTGAGCACGAGCGCGAGGAAATCGTGCATGAAATGGGTCACTACGAGAACCCGCGCGCGGCCTCCATCGAGGCCCTGAAGATCGTGCAGAAGTCCCGTGGTTGGGTAGAAGATGGCGCCATCGACGCCATTGCCGAGGTACTCGGCATCCCCGCGACAGATGTGGAAGGTGTTGCCACCTTCTACAACATGATCTTCCGTCAGCCTGTTGGCCGCCATGTGATCAAGGTGTGCGACAGCGTGGGCTGCTTCCTGACCGGCTACGATGACCTGATCGCCGCCATCAAGGCCCAGCTCGGCATCGAGTATGGCGAGACCACGGCGGACAATCGCTACACCTTGTTGCCGGTGTGCTGCCTCGGCAACTGCGACAAGGGGCCGACGCTGATGATTGACGATGATACTCACGGCCCGGTGGCACCCTCCGATGTGCCCGCTCTGTTGGAGCGCTACGTATGAACCTGCAACCCAACATGAGCCCCGAGACTCACCCGCTGACTTGGCGTTTGCAACATGCGCCGGTGCTCGATATCAAGGCCTTTGAAGCGCTGGAAGGCTACGCCGCCTTGCGCAAGGCCCTGAAAGAGATGGCGCCTGGTGATGTCACCAATGTGGTGAAAGACTCCAATCTGCGCGGTCGCGGCGGCGCAGGCTTCCCCACCGGCGTGAAGTGGAGCCTGATCCCAATGGGACCGGATGCCGGCCCCAAATACATGATCTGCAACGCAGATGAAATGGAGCCCGGCACCTTCAAGGACCGCATGCTGATGGAGCAATTGCCCCACCAGCTGGTTGAAGCCATGATCGTGTCGGCTTTCGCCATTCAGGCACACCGTGGCTATATCTTCTTGCGCGGTGAGTATGTGCTGGCGGCAGAGCGGCTTAATGCCGCCATTGCGCAGGCCAAGGAAGCTGGCTATCTGGGCAAAAACATTCTCGGTACCGGCTGGGATTTCGAGCTGTTCGTGCACACCGGGGCAGGGCGCTACATCTGCGGTGAAGAAACCGCACTGATCAACTCCCTGGAAGGTCGTCGCGCCAACCCGCGTTCCAAGCCTCCTTTCCCGCAGATTGCCGGTGCCTGGGGTAAGCCCACCATCGTCAACAACGTGGAAACCCTGTGCAACATCCCGAATATCGTGTTGCGTGGGGCCGACTGGTTCAAGGGCTTGTCTCAGGGCAAGAGCCCGGATGGCGGCACCAAGATCTATGGCGTTTCGGGGCGCGCCAAGCGCACCGGCCTGTGGGAACTGCCCATCGGCACCACCGGGCGTGAAATCCTGGAGCAGTGGGCCGGTGGCATGCAAGACGGCCTGACCCTCAAGTGCTGGCTGCCCGGCGGTGCCTCCACCGACTTCCTGATGCCCGAGCATCTGGATCTGCCGATGGACTACGACACCATCATGAAAGCGGGGAGCCGCATGGGTACCGGCCTGCTGATGGTGGTTGACCAGAATCAGGACATGGTGGCGCTGGTGCGCAATCTGGAAATCTTTTTTGCCCGTGAATCCTGCGGTTGGTGTACCCCTTGCCGGGATGGCCTGCCCTGGACGGTTAAAGTGCTGAAGGCGCTCGAGGCCGGGCAGGGGCAACCGGGTGATATCGAGTTCCTGGAGCACATGACGCGCTCTCTGGGGCCGGGCAAGACCTTCTGTGCTCACGCACCTGGGGCCATGGAGCCCTTGCAGAGCGCAATCAAGTATTTCCGCCCCGAATTTGAGCGGGGCATTGCCGGCAACGGCTAGGCAGCGAAGCAGCGTGCGCACTCAAGCGCACAACCAAGGCATCGCTAAACGAGCGCAAGGCAACTGGCCTGGGTGATACCGGGCGGAACGAAGACGAATGGCAACGATTCACGTAGACGGTCAAGAGTACGAGGTTGAGGGCAGCGATAACCTGCTCGAGGCCTGCCTGTCCCTGGGGCTCGATGTCCCGTACTTCTGCTGGCATCCGGCCCTTGGCTCGGTGGGTGCCTGCCGCCAGTGCGCGGTCAAGCAGTACGCCAATGCGGACGACAAGCGTGGCCGCCTGGTCATGTCGTGCATGACCCCAGCGAGCGACAACACCTACATCGCCATTGAAGACGAGGAGGCCAAAGCCTTCCGCAAGTCGGTGGTGGAGTGGTTGATGACCAACCACCCGCACGACTGCCCGGTGTGTGAGGAGGGCGGTCACTGCCATCTGCAGGACATGACCGTAATGACGGGCCACAATACCCGTCGCTATCGCTTCAGCAAGCGCACGCACAACAACCAGGATCTGGGGCCGTTCATCAATCATGAGATGAACCGCTGCATCGCTTGTTACCGCTGTGTCCGTTACTACAAGGACTACGCCGGCGGCGAAGACCTCGGCGTCTACGGTGCACATGACAACGTCTACTTTGGTCGCGCCTGCGATGGCACGCTGGAGAGCGAATTCTCAGGCAACCTGGTTGAGGTGTGCCCGACGGGTGTATTCACTGACAAGACTCACTCGGCGCGTTACAACCGCAAGTGGGATATGCAGTTTGCCCCCAGTATCTGCCAGCAGTGCAGTGTTGGTTGCAACACCAGCCCCGGCGAGCGTTACGGTGAATTGCGCCGCATCGAGAACCGTTACAACGGCTCGGTGAACCACTATTTCCTGTGTGACCGTGGCCGTTTCGGCTATGGCTACGTCAACCGCGCCGATCGCCCACGGGACACCCTGCTGCGCCAGGGCGATACATTGGCCGCTGCTCCTGTGGATGCTGCATTGAATGCAGTGGCACTGGCGGTGAGTGGTGCCAAGCGCGTGCTGGGCATCGGCTCGCCACGTGCCAGCCTGGAAGCCAACTTCGCCCTGCGCGAGTTGGTCGGCCAGGACAATTTCTTCAGCGGTATGGCCCAGTCAGAGCTGGCGCTGGTGCGCCGAGTGGCGGAGCTGCTGCAGCAGGGCGTGACCGCACCGTCCCTGCGCGAGATTGAAGGTTTTGACGCCGTATTGGTGTTGGGTGAGGACGTCACCCAGACCGCTCCGCGCATTGCACTGGCCCTGCGCCAGGCCGCTAAGAGCAAGGCGCGCGCCATGGCGGCGGAGAAGAAAGTGCTCGAGTGGCAGGCCGAGGCCATTGCCAACATCGCCCAGCGCGACAAGAGCCCGGTGTTTATCGCCAGCACCACCGCCACTCGCCTGGACGATATCGCAGAAGCCACCTTCCGTGCGGCGCCAGACGACATCGCACGCCTGGGCTTTGCTGTAGCCCACGCACTGGATGCGACCGCCCCTGCCGTAGCCGGCATCACGGCCGAGCAACAGGCGCTGGCGCAGCAGATCGCCGCGACCTTAAAGGCCGCTCGCAAACCTTTGGTGGTATCCGGTACCGGGCAGCTGTCTCAGGCCGTGCTTGAAGCTGCAGCCAACATCGCCGCTGCGCTGAAAAAGGCTGGTAACGAAGCTGGTTTGACGCTAGTCGTGCCCGAGGCCAACAGCATCGGTGCCGCCCTGATGGGCGGTGGCAGTGTGCAGGACGCGCTGGCCCTGATCAGCGCAGGCCAGGCCGACGCGCTGGTGGTACTGGAGAATGATCTCTACCGTCGCGCCGAAGCGGCTCAGGTGGATAGCGCGCTGGCCAAGGCCAAGCTGCTGGTGGTTGATCACCAGCGCACGGCGACTGCCGAAAAAGCGCTGGTGGTATTGCCTGCCGCATCTTTCGCTGAAGGCGATGGCACCCTGATCAACAACGAAGGGCGCGCCCAGCGCTTCTTCCAGGTCTATGACCCGGCCTATTACAACCTGGCCAGCCAGATCAAAGAGAGCTGGCGCTGGCTGCAGGGTGTGGGTGGCAGTGCGCGCAGCAAGTCGCTGCCGTGGGCCAAGTTGGATGAGATCACCGCGGCGGTTGCGGCGGCTTATCCGGTGTTGGCGGGCATTCATGATGCCGCGCCTGAGTCCGACCTGCGTATCGGTGGCCGCAAGATCGCCCGTATGCCATTCCGCTATAGTGGGCGGACGGCGATGCGCGCCAACCAGTCGGTGCATGAAATTCGCCAGCCGCAGGATGTGGACAGCGCACTGACCTTCTCTATGGAAGGTTATGCCGGCCCCAATGAGCCTTCGGCGCTGATTCCCTTTGCGTGGGCGCCGGGCTGGAACTCGCCGCAGGCTTGGAACAAGTTTCAGGATGAGGTGGGCGGCCATCTGCGCCAGGGCGATCCCGGTGTGCGCCTGTTTTCGGGTGCCGACGCAGGCTTCTCGGGTGTTGCTCCCGAGGCCTTTGCCGCACGTGCTGATGCCTTCAAGGTGGTGCCGACCTATCACATCTTCGGTTCTGAGGAGTTGTCGGCTCGCGCCGATGTGATGGCAGAGCGTATCCCCTCCGCTTATGTCGCGCTTGCGGCCAGTGACGCACAACGCCTGGGCGTTGCCGCTGGCCAATCAGTGCGTGTGCAGGCAGGCGAAGTGAGCTGTGCGCTGCCATTGGTGATCGACGCATCCTTGCCCACAGGTGTTGTTGCGCTGCCCCAGGGCTTGCCGGGTGTGCCTGTGATCCAGGCGGAATGGGCGCAGCTGAGTGTAGGAGGTGCGGCATGAGTTGGCTGACACCGGAATACATGAACATACTGGCGGCGGTGGGTGAAGCACTGCTGATCCTGGTCGGGATGATGCTGTTCGCTGCCTACCTGAGCTGGATCGAGCGCCGCCTGCTGGCATTGTGGCAGGATCGCTACGGCCCCAACCGCGTTGGCCCCTTCGGCATCCTGCAACTCCCGGCCGATGTGGTGAAAATGATGTTCAAGGAGGACTGGATTCCTCCTTTCGCTGACAAGCTGACCTTCTTGCTTGCGCCTGTTATCGCCATGAGCGGCCTCGCCATTGCATTTGCGGTGATACCGATTACCCCAGACTGGGGCGTGATCGATCTGAACGTCGGCCTGCTTTTCGTGCTGGCACTGTGTGGTCTGGAGATCTACGCGGTGTTGTTCGCCGGTTGGGCCAGCGACAACAAGTACGCCTTGTTGGGCTCCCTTCGCTCCGCCGCGCAAACCATTAGTTATGAAGTGTTCATGGGCCTCGCCCTGATGGGCATTGTGATTCAGGTAGGCTCCTTCGACCTGCGTGCAATCGTGGAGGCTCAGAAGGACATGTGGTTCATCGTGCCGCAGTTCCTTGGCTTCTGTACCTTTGTGCTGGCCGGCATTGCGGTGACCCACCGCAGCCCCTTTGACTTGCCAGAGGCAGAGCAGGAGCTGGCGGCCGGCTACCACACTGAATACGCCGGTATGAAATGGGCTCTGTTTTTCGTCGGTGAATACGTAGGCGTGGTGTTTATCTCGGCATTGCTGACCACCTTGTTCTTCGGTGGCTGGCATGGCCCCGGCCCTGAGTGGTTGGGACTGTTCTGGTTCGTGATCAAGACCCTGTTCTTCGTCATGATGTTTATCCTGGTGCGCGCCGCACTGCCGCGCCCACGCTATGACCAGATCATGGACGCGGGTTGGAAGTTCTGCCTGCCGGTGACCCTGGTGAATCTTCTGGCAACCGGCGCCTACGTGCTGGCGCAGGGTTGAGGGTAATTTGATGTTGACTAGAATCCTCGGCGGTATTGGCAGCAATCTGCGTAGCTTGTGGATGATTTTCGCGCGCGCCGCACGCAAGCGCGATACCGTGCAGTATCCTGAGCAACCTGTTTATCTGCCCCCGCGGTATCGTGGCCGTATCGTGTTGACGCGCGATCCTGATGGACAGGAGCGCTGCGTTGCCTGCAACCTGTGTGCGGTAGCCTGCCCGGTGGGCTGTATCTCACTGCAGAAAACTGAAGCAGAGGATGGCCGCTGGTATCCGGAATTCTTCCGTATCAACTTCTCCCGCTGCATTTTCTGCGGTATGTGTGAAGAAGCCTGCCCGACCACGGCCATCCAGCTGACACCGGATTTCGAAATCTGTGAGTATCGTCGTCAGGATCTGGTGTACGAGAAAGAAGACTTGTTGATTGCAGGCACCGGAAAGAACCCGGATTACAACTTCTACCGGGTGACCGGTATGGCGATCGCCGGCAAGGCGAAAGGGCAGGCGCAGTCTGAAGCGCAGCCCATCAACGTCAAAACCCTGTTGCCTTGATGGCCTGAGGACGGATCGTGGAACTCACCTTCTACACTTGCGCGTTGGTAGCCTTGCTCTCCACACTGCGCGTGATCACCAACTCGAATCCAGTGCATGCGCTGCTGTACATGATCGTTTCATTGTTGTCAGTCGCAGGCATCTTCTTTGCGCTAGGTGCTCCATTTGCTGGTGCGCTTGAAGTGATTGTCTACGCCGGTGCCATCATGGTGCTGTTTGTTTTCGTCGTGATGATGTTGAATCTGGGCCCGGCCACTGCAAAGCAGGAGCGCCAGTGGCTTCGCCTTGGGGTTTGGATTGGACCGGCCGTGCTGGCGGGGCTGGTGCTGGCTGCCTTGGTATACATGATTGCGGGCAGTGCTGACGCAGTCATGACAGGTGAACAGGTGGGGCCGAAACAAGTGGGTATTGCGCTGTTTGGGCCGTATTTGCTGGTGGTTGAACTGGCTTCCATGGTGCTGTTAGCCGCCATGGTGGCGGCCTATCACCTGGGCCGCGACGACAGCTTCGGCTGACAAGAACCTCGGAGCCAAGAGAACGACGATGACTGGCGTTACTGGAATCCCACTCGAGCACGGTCTGCTATTGTCAGCGGTGCTTTTCGCCCTCGGCCTGATCGGCGTGATGGTGCGTAGGAACATACTTTTCATGCTGTTGAGCCTGGAAATCATGATGAATGCAGCCGCACTTGCCTTCGTGGTGGGTGGCAGTCGCTGGGTTCAGCCTGATGGTCAAGTGATGTTTATTGTCGTGTTGACCGTTGCGGCGGCAGAGGCCTGTATCGGGCTTGCCTTGGTGCTGCAACTCTATCGCCGATTCAAGACGCTTGATGTAGACGCTATCAGTGAGATGCGCGGATGAATCTCTTATTCCTTACTTTTCTCGCTCCTCTGATAGGCTATCTGCTGCTGTCTTTCAGCCGAGGTCGCCTGTCTGAAAATGCGGCTGCCACCATCGGTGTCGGCTCAATGGGCGTTTCTGCATTGACCACCGCGTGGGTGGGTTGGAACTTCCTCACCTCGCCACCTGAAGGAGGTGCTTTCACCCAGGTACTATGGACCTGGATGAATGTTGATGGTTTCGCCCCACAGTTTGCGCTGCGTTTGGACGGGCTCTCGATGACCATGCTGGGCGTGGTCACTGGCGTAGGCTTTTTCATCCACATGTTTGCCTCCTGGTACATGCGTGGGGAGGAGGGCTATTCCCGCTTCTTCTCCTACATGAACCTGTTTGTCGCCAGCATGCTGTTCCTGGTACTCGCCGACAACCTGCTGTTTGTTTATCTGGGTTGGGAAGGGGTGGGCCTGTGCTCCTATCTGTTGATCGGCTTCTACTATAGGGAAGTCGCCAATGGCAATGCGGCCATCAAGGCCTTCTTGGTGACCCGCGTTGGCGATGTGTTCATGGCCTTGGGCATGTTCATCCTGTTCACTGAACTGGGTACCTTGAACATCCAGGATCTGTTGGTGCTCGCGCCGCAGCACTTCCAGAGCGGTGACACCATGATTACCCTTGCAACCCTGTTGCTGCTGGGGGGCGCCGTGGGCAAGTCGGCCCAGCTGCCATTGCAGACCTGGTTGGCCGATGCGATGGCGGGCCCCACCCCGGTGTCGGCGCTTATCCACGCGGCCACCATGGTGACCGCCGGTGTTTACCTGATCGCGCGTACTCATGTGCTGTTTGAACTGGCCCCAGACGTACTGCAACTGGTCGGCTGGGTAGGCGCCGTTACCTTGTTGCTGGCCGGTTTCTGCGCGCTTGTGCAGACCGACATCAAGCGCATCCTGGCCTATTCGACCATGAGCCAGATTGGTTACATGTTCCTGGCTCTCGGAGCGAGTGCTTATTCCGCGGCCATCTTCCATCTGATGACTCACGCCTTCTTCAAGGCGCTGCTGTTCCTTGCTTCTGGTGCCGTGATCATCGCCACCCATCATGAGCAAAACGTGTTCAAAATGGGTGGGTTGCGCAAAAAACTGCCCCTGGCGTATGCCTGCTTCCTGGTGGGCGGCGCTGCGCTGGCCGCCTTGCCGTTTGTCACGGCGGGCTTCTACAGCAAAGACGAAATTCTGTGGCTGGCCTTTGCATCCGGCAATACCGAGCTGTTTTATGCCGGCTTGATCGGTGCGTTCCTCACCTCTATTTACACCTTCCGCCTGATCTTCGTGGTGTTTCACGGTGAAGAGAAGACCGATGCCCACGCCGGCCATGGCGTCACCCACTGGCTGCCGCTGGCTGTGTTGCTGGTACTGTCTACCGGTGTTGGCGCGCTGATTCACCCGCCGCTGTCAGGCGTGTTGCCGGCAGAAACGGTGAGTGGCACGGCGGATCTCAAGCATACGGTTGAGATGGTCAGTGGAGCGGTGGCTGTATTCGGTATTGTTCTGGCCGCACTGTTGTTCCTGGGTGAGCGCCGCTTCGTATCGGCTGTGGCCGATACGGCTCCGGGGCGGTTGCTGTCCAAGCTTTGGTACCACGCATGGGGCTTTGACTGGCTCTACCACCAGCTGTTTGTGCGGCCTTTCCTGTTTGTTGCAAAACAAGGCCGTGCGGATGGTGTGGACGTGGTGGTCAGTGTGGTGCCGGCTTTTGCCAGTATGAGCCACGACATCCTCAGCGCCAGCCAGAATGGCAAGGTGCGGTGGTATGCGGCATCGCTGGCCATTGGTGTCGCGGTAATTCTTGGCGCCCTGGCGCTGCAATAATCTTTGACGGGCTCTGCCGAAAAATGAATCTGACTTGGCTGGTTCTCATCCCCTTCGTAGGTGGTTTGCTCGCCTGGCAAGGTGAGCGCTTCGGGCGCTCCTTGCCGCGAATTGTTTCGTTGCTGACCATGGCCGGCGTGCTCGGTGTGGCTGGCTGGATGTGGTGCCAGGGCGACTACAGCCTGGCGCGCGATGCCGCCCAGGCAACAGTGTGGCAGGCAGAAGTTAAGTACCCCTGGATTGAACGCTTTGGCATCGAGTTCCATCTGGGTGCCGATGGCCTCTCTCTGGCCATGATCATGCTGACCGGTTTCATTGGCATGCTGGCGGTGGGGTGTTCCTGGACCGAAGTGCGCGAGCGAGTGGGGGCGTTTCACCTCAATCTGATGCTGGTGCTGGGGGCTGTCGTAGGCGTTTTCCTGGCGCTTGACCTGTTCCTGTTTTTCATCTTCTGGGAACTCATGCTGGTGCCTATGGTGCTGCTGATCGCGCTGTGGGGGCACAATGGCGCTTCTGGTAACCGCAAGGCGGCCGCGCTCAAGTTCTTCATCTTTACCCAGGCCAGCGGCTTGCTGCTTCTGTTGGCCATCATTCTGCTGGTATTTGCGCACTACCAAGTCGCCAGTGAGCTGACCTTTGACTACAACAAGCTGCTGGGCACCGCGCTGCCGTTTGAGGTTGAGATGGCGCTGATGTTGGGCTTCTTTATCGCGTTCGCCGTGAAACTGCCCATCGTGCCGTTCCACGGTTGGTTGCCTGATGCCCATGCGCATGCGCCCACCGCAGGCAGTGTCGACTTGGCGGGTCTGCTGGTAAAGGCGGCGGCCTACGGCATGCTGCGGTTCTGCTTGCCCTTGTTCCCTAATGCATGTGCCGAATTTGCCCCCATTGCGATGTGGATCGGCATCATCGGCATTGTGTATGGCGCCTTCCTGGCCTTTGCACAGACTGACATGAAGCGCTTGATTGCCTATAGCAGCATCTCCCATATGGGCTACGTGCTGATCGGTATCTTCGCTGGCACTACCATGGCGTTGCAGGGTGTTGTTGTGCAGATGGTGGCTCACGCCTTTTCAGCTGCTGCCTTGTTCATTATTTGTGGCCAGCTGCAGGAGCGTCTTGGCACGCGTGACATGCGCGAGATGGGCGGCTTGTGGGCGCGGCTGCCCTGGTTGCCCCCGATCACGCTGTTCTTTGCGGCGGCTTCACTCGGTCTGCCGGGCACCGGAAACTTCGTGGGTGAATTCCTGATCCTGCAGGGCAGCTTCAAGGCAGCGCCTTGGGTCGTGGCCATCGCCACCGCGGGGCTGGTACTGGCTTCGGCATACTGCCTTGCACTGGTGCACCGCAGCTTTTATGGGCCAGCCAAGAGCGAAGCGCCTGTGCGCGGACCGTCGGTGCGTGAGTTCGGTATGCTGGCAGCATTGGTGGCAGGTCTGGTGGCCATAGGGCTTTATCCTCAGCCGATCCTCGATAGCTCGGCCGCGGCCTCCTCGCGTGTTAACCATGTGTATTCGGCGGCCCTTCAGGCAGCCCAACAAACGACGCCATGACGATGACCATTACCATCACCGATCTGATCCCTTTTCTGCCAACTCTGGTCACGCTGGGCACTGCGGTCCTGGTCATGCTGGCGATTGCGATTTATCGCAATCATACGGTGACCGCTACGCTTACGCTCACAGGGCTGGCAGTCGCGCTCTATCTAAATATCGGCCTGTGGGACGAGAAACCAGCAGAATTCACCGGGTTGATACTGATTGATCAGTTTGAACTGTTTTTTGCCGGTTTGATTCTCGCTGTGACCATGGGCTGCGTGCTGTTGTGCTACCCCTATATCAATGGCAGCCGGGATAACCGTGAAGAACTTTACCTGCTGCTGTTGTGTGCTTGCTCGGGTGCCTTGGTATTGGTGAGTGCCCAGCACATGACTTCGCTGTTCATTGGTCTTGAACTGTTGTCTATCCCCTTGTTTGGCATGGTGGGTTACCTGTTCCGGGAACGCAATTCGCTCGAGGCCTGTATCAAGTACGTTGTGTTGTCTGCGGTGGCGTCGGCCATGCTGCTTTTCGGTATGGCGCTGCTCTATGCCGATGCGGGTACCTTGAGCTATGAAGGGCTGGCTCAGCATGTACAGTCAGGTAAAGCATCTGCCATGTTGTTGCTGGCGGGCTTTGGTTTGGTGATCATCGGCCTTGGTTTCAAACTGTCGCTGGTGCCTTTCCATATGTGGACACCGGATGTTTACGGTGGTGCGCCAGCACCAGTGGGAGCGTTTCTCGCCACGGTGAGCAAGCTGGCGGTATTTGCCGTGTTGCTGCGCCTGTGGATTTCTTTGCCGATCCGCCAAGCCGGTTTCCCAGAGGTGCTGGCCGCGTTGGCCGCTGCTTCCATCCTCGTTGGCAATCTGCTGGCCTTGCAACAGAACAACCTCAAACGCATCCTGGGCTATTCGTCCATCGCGCATGTAGGTTACCTGCTGGTCGTGATACTGGCTTACAACGAGTTGTCCATGGAAACGGTGGTGGTCTATTCCATTACCTATGCGGCCGCTTCACTGGGTTGCTTTGCGGTTTTGTCCCTCGTGTCTACTCAACGCGAGAAAGCTGAGCGTGCCACGCTGAGTGAATTGAAGGGCTTGTATTGGCAGCGCCCCTGGATGGCGGGCGCCATGGTAGTGATGCTGCTGTCTCTCGCAGGTGTTCCGCTCACAGCTGGTTTTATCGGCAAGTTCTATGTGCTTTCCACGACACTGTCTTCTGGTTTGTGGTGGTTGCTGGTGACGGTGGTGCTGGGTAGTGTCATAGGTGTTTACTACTACCTGCGGGCCATGCTGACGCTGTTTGCCAAGACTGATGTTGTGGTAGAACACGCTTGCACACCGAGTACAGCTCTCGCTGGGCTGTTTACTGTCGGGCTGGCGGCCTTTGTGTTGGCGGTGGGGGTCTACCCTCAGCCCTTGCTCGATATCTTGAAGTAAGCCTTTCATCTCGCCCGTTCGGGTGCACAGTCCTCCCCCTGCTTGTAGGGGGGAGGGCTAGCTTTTACAATCCTCGCCAGCCTGGTGATGGGGTACCTCCATCGCTTGTAATTTTTGCTTTACTGTGCCGGGTTGCTTTCGTCGCTCTGGCGCAACAGAGGTTTCATGATAGGCACATCAATCTGGGATCCACTTTCCGACGAGGAGCTGGATGAACTCGAGGATTTTCTCGCTTCCACTGCGGTCCCAGAAGGGGCGATGAGCCTGTTCATGCTTGATGGCTTTCTCACTGCGTTGGCAGTGGGCCCTTGCGTGGTGTTGCCAGATGAGTGGTTGCCTCAGGTGTGGGGCTGTGGGCAGTCGCCAGTGTTTTCCTCAATGGAAGAAGCGCAGCGGGCCATGGAGCTTATGCTCAGGCAGCTCAGCGGCATCATTGGTCAGTTGCAGGAAGCCCCTGACCAATTTGAACCAATGTTGTCTGAACAACGCGTAGAGGGGCGAACATTTCTGGTCGCGGATGAATGGGCGCATGGTTTCATGCGTGCCGTCGATATGCGTGCTCAGGATTGGGCGCCGATGTTTGAAAATGTCGGCACCGAGCTTTTGATGCCGGTGCTGATGTTCGCTACACAGGATGGTTGGGAGCGGATTAATGCTGCCTCAAGCCCAGAGGACGAACACGAGCATTGGATCAGCTTGTTGGGCCCTTCGGTATGCGATATTCAGCGTTTCTGGTGCAGTTTCAAAGAGTCTCCAGCGGCCCAGGCTAGCGCGGCTGAACGTGCCATGCCTCAACCAGGAGACCCGTGCCCATGTGGCAGTGGTCAGCGATTCCGTCTTTGCTGTGGAGCACCTGGTCGCTTGCATTAAGCATCGCAAATGATGCAATTTTGCTAGGGAACCTCTGAATAACCCCCCTGAAGACGCGCTGACCTCGTTAAAATCATGCTCAAAATGCTCATTTACGTTTAGCAAACTCGGCTTTGGCTCCAAGCGTCGCTCTACCGCCCACGTCCCTGTGGGCGTCCGCTTTTTAAACCGGCGCCATGTGCCGTGCCCCTTCGGGCGTGCTATCCGCTTCGCATGATTTTGCCTAGTCATCATCGCCTTGATGTGGTTATTCAGAGGTTCCCTCGCAGCGATGTTTGCCATGGGCGGCGCGTGTGAACGCCGCCCATGGTGAGGCTCTTATTTGCAATGAGTGGGTGCTGTGATCTGGATATTCGGCCAGCTTTTCAGTTCGCCACACGCCAGACGAAAGTTTCCTGCCAGATTAAGTTGCTCTAGTTCGCTCAGCGCCTTGAGCGCGGCGACGCTGCTGAGCTGATTGTTGGCCAGAGAGATCTCCTTCAACCGTGGCAGCCCCAGCAGTGGTTTAAGCTCGGTGATGTGGTTGTCATCCAGCTTGATGAGTTCCAGCTTGTCAAACAGGCCGATACCTTCCAAGCTTTTGATACCGGCGTGGCTGCAGTTCAGGCGTTTGAGGTCTGCAGCTGCGCGGATTTGCTTGTCATTGATGTGCTGGCGAACACAGGTATCAAGGGCCACGTCGGCGAGCTTAAAGGCACTGAACAGCGGAGGTGGGGTGTACATGACCTTTTCGTTCAGTGTCACGGCGTAGTCCGACAGGCAGCCCGACAAAAGGCCGCTACAGAGGGCGATACTTAGAATGCGCTTCACGGGTAGTCCTTGATGCGGAGGCCTCCCGATCTGGGCGGCACTGAAAGAGCGTGATAATGTAGCCGTGGGATGTTTGCCATGTCCACTCCTTCGCAGGTGTTGAGCAGGTGGCGGGCATCGCGGCTCTTCGCGCCCTTGTGGGCGAGGTGTGTTGGCTGCATTTTAAAGGCGTTCACGCGAAACGCTGTACATAATTTTGGGCGGCAATGGCAAAGAAACAGCACTCAACTCATTCAGGCCTTAGCGTTGTGCAGCGCGGTAACCTGCGCTTTCTGGAACACGCCTTGCGTGAGCAATGGAGTCTCGGGCGCAATATTGTCCTGTGTTGGGCTCATAGTGATCGCGGTATTGAGATCCTCAAGGCGCCGCATTATTTTCTTGGCTGGTATTCGGCCTCTCTGAATGATTGCCATGTCGAGGACCGCCTGGAGGCTTTGAATGGGGATTTCATCCGCAAATTGATTGCGGGTCCACGGCATATGAAATGTCGGGAGCTCCGTAGCACGGGGCGCCGCCTGGAGCTTGAGCCTGCATTGATCGAACTGCCAGCCCCCATGTCGGAGGAACCAGCAGTGATCGCTGAAGTCGATGCGTTGGTGCGTCGTTTCAGCATTAGCTTTGTCGAAAGCAGGGCCGTGCTGTTATTTGATATTGTCGATTTTTCGCTGTTCAGCCCCTTTGAGCAAACCAGCCAGCTTGCCAGCCTGTCTTATTCGTTGAACTCTGCCTGTAGCAAACTGGAGAAGCAGAATATTGTGGTGGAGCTTGCGCGCTCCACGACCGGGGATGGCTTTTATGTGTGGGCGCGAGATGGCTCACCTAAGTCGAGTATGCAGCTTTACCAGCTGATGCTACTCACCCTTTCAGACAATGCCATAGCACGCTCGAAGGCGCCGCCCAACACCGTGCCGATGTTGCGCACTGGGTTTCATATTGGCAGTCACTACGAGTTCTATCAGGCCGAGGGTCTCAGCCCGACCATGTATAGCTACATCGTGGGCGATGTCACCATTGAGCTTGCGCGGATGCTGCACAATGCGCAGCCGGGCCAGATCTTCATCGGTGATTTCAAGACCAGTGTGCCCACGTCCGGCCGTGATAGTGCTTATCTGGTGGATGTTGATTCGGTGCGCTTTGTGGAGCGTGCCCGTCGACATATGGAGGAACTGCGCGGCGTTGAAATCTCGGGTGAGGAGGTGGTGTCCATTCACTGCTTCCTCACCGGGGAGTCTGGTATCGGTGGTGGCAAGTCGGTACGCCGTTTTCGCATCGTGGATAAACACGGCCGTGCGCGCCTTGCCTTCAATCTCCGTATCAATCTTCATCGCCACAATCAGCCGCCATTGCTCTTGGGCACCCAAGGCCAGCCGCCGCTTCCTCGCAGTGCGGATGGTGAGCTGGTGCTGGTGAAGGCCAGACCAGGACGCCGCGGGCCGCTGACTGAATTCAACCACCGCAGTTAGCGCTGGCGGCAAAACGCCATGATTTATAAGGAAAAGGGTCGATTTCTGAGCAAGATTGTGGCGGACATGGCGGCTCTCATTCGGTAGAATGTCCGCTCTAGTCATCAATCGACCACGTCCATGAGCCTGATCAAAACCCCTGAAGAAATCGCCAAAATGCGTGTGGCAGGCCGCCTGGCCGCCGAAGGCCTGGAGATGATCGGCCAGTACATCAAAGCGGGTGTGACAACGGGTGAGATTGATCGCATCTGCCACGACTATATGGTCGATGTGCAGAAGGCGATTCCGGCCTGCCTCAATTATAAGGGCTATCCCAAGTCGATCTGTACCTCGGTCAACCATGTGGTCTGCCATGGCATTCCTTCCGACCAGAAGGTGCTCAAGAACGGTGATATCGTCAACGTCGATATCACCGTGATCAAGGATGGATACTTTGGCGACACCAGTGCCATGTTTTATGTGGGCGAGCCATTGCCCCATGCCAAGCGGCTGGTAGACATTACCCAGGAGTGTCTGTATCGCGCCATCCAGGTGGTGAAGCCTGGCGCGCGATTGGGCGATATTGGTGCGGTGATTCAGCGCCATGCCGAGTCGAACCATTATTCGGTGGTGCGTGAATACTGTGGCCATGGCATCGGCAGTGAGTTTCACGAGGAACCGCAGGTGCTTCACTACGGTCGGCCGGGTACCGGCATGGTGTTGAAAGAGGGCATGACCTTCACCATCGAACCCATGATCAACGCCGGCCGCCCTGAAACCAAGCTCAAGAAGGATGGCTGGACGGTTGAAACCAAGGATGGCCGCCTGTCTGCTCAGTGGGAACATACCATTCTGGTTACTGCCGATGGATGTGAAGTGTTGACCAAACGGTCTGACGAACGTTTTTGATCTGGAGCCGCCATGCCCTCGCCACGCGACTACCCGCCGCTGCCGCGGGAGGCTTTTGACCCAGAGGCCTTTGCCGAGGCATTGGGCAGCGGTAACCCGATAGCCGTGTTCAAGGCGGCTCTCAAGCACGCCCGGGATTATTTTGACCAGCAATTCCAGGCCGGCGCCTTTGTCCGGCCGCTGATCTTTCATCGTGCGCAATTGGTGGATGCTGTGCTGCGTGCGGCCTGGCAGCGTTTTAACCTGGATAGTGCGCCCATTGCGCTGGTGGCCGTGGGTGGCTATGGTCGCGGCGAACTTCATCCTCATTCGGATATCGATTTACTCATTTTGCTCCGTCAGGAGCAGGATCTAGAACCCTATCGGGACAACATCGAGAGTTTCCTGACCTTTCTGTGGGATATCAACCTGCAGATCGGCCAGAGTGTGCGCACGCTCCAGGAGTGTGCCGAAGAGGCGGTCAAAGACATTACCGTCATCACCACGCTGATCGAGTCGCGTACATTGACGGGGCCCGCCACCATGCGCTCCGAGATGATGGAGTTGGTGGGCACGGCGCATATGTGGCCGATCCAGGAGTTCTTCCACGGCAAACTGGATGAGCAGCGGGAGCGCCACGACAAGTACAACAATACCGAGTACAACCTGGAGCCCAATATCAAGGGGTCGCCGGGAGGGCTGCGGGATGTGCAGACCATCGCCTGGATCGCCAAGCGGCACTTTGGTGGTCGATTCCTGGAAGACCTGTTGGACCGGGGCTTCCTGAATGAAGATGAGTTCAAGATTCTGCTCGAAGGGCAAACCTTCCTCTGGCAGATTCGCTACGGCCTGCACATGCTGGCCAATCGCCCGGAGGACCGCCTGCTGTTCGACCACCAGCGCACCTTGGCCAAAATGTTTGGCTATGAGGATGACGAGCAAAGCCTGGCGGTCGAAAAGTTCATGAAGGATTACTACCGCTGTGCCATGGCGCTGGCGGAGTTGAACGAAATGCTGATGCAGCATTTCGACGAGGACATCATCCGCGCTTGCGAGCCCGAGAACATTCTGGAGCTGAATGCGCGCTTCCGCATTCGCAACGGCGATATCGAAGCGGTGAACGACCGCGTGTTCCAGCGCTATCCCTGGGCGATGATGGAGATGTTCGTGTTGTTGGCGCAAAACCCCCATATTCGTGGGGTGCGGGCCAGCACCATTCGCCTGATGCGGCAGGATCGCCATTTGATTGATGATGCCTTCCGCCAAGACATTCGCAACACGTCGTTGTTCATCGAGTTGTTGCGTTCTCCACACCGGGTGTTTACCCAGCTCAAGCGCATGAAGCGCTACGGCGTGCTGGGCCGCTACCTGCCTGAGTTTGGCAAGGTGGTGGGGCAGATGCAGCACGATCTGTTTCACATTTATACCGTGGACGCCCACACCCTGCTGGTGGTGAAGAACCTGCGTCGTTTCAGCCAGGATGACGCTTCACTGCGCTTCCCGGTGGCGGCCCAGGTAGTCAAACGCCTGCCCAAACTGGAGTTGCTCTACATTGCTGGGCTCTACCACGATATCGCCAAGGGCCGTGGGGGTGATCATTCCGTCTTGGGTGAAGAGGATGCAGAAGAGTTCTGCCGCCGCCATCGCCTCAGCAAATGGGACACCAATCTGGTGGGCTGGTTGGTGCGCCACCACCTGATGATGTCGTCCGTGGCCCAGCGTCACGATATTTCCGATCCTGAGGTGATCCAGGCTTTTGCCCGCAAGGTCGGCGACCGCGTGCATCTGGACTATCTGTATGCGCTGACCGTCGCGGATATTCGCGCCACCAATCCCACCCTGTGGAATGCCTGGAAGGATTCTCTGCTGCGCCAGCTCTATGACGAAACCAAGCGCGTGCTGCGGCGTGGATTGGAGAACCCCATCGACAAGCAGGACTGGATCGACGACACCCAGCGGCAGGCACTGGAACTGTTGCAGGCCAAGGGGATCGACGAGGCGCTGGCGCGGGCGATATGGGGCAGCTCGGGCGATGACTACTTCCTGCGCGAGACCGGCCAGGATATTGCCTGGCACACTGAAGCCATTTCACGCCACCCAGGCGAAGACCCGCTGGTGTTGATCAAGAAGCCATCGAGCCGGGAGTTTGAAGGGGCGACCCAGGTGTTTGTGCGCACCAAGGATCGCGCCAACGTGTTTGCAGCATCGGCCACGGCACTGGACTCCCTCAATCTCAGCATTCACGATGCGCGGATCTACAGCTCATCCGGTGGCTACACCATCGATACCTTCTTTGTGCTGGATGAAAACGGCAAGCCGATCGGCGATGATCCGCATCTGATGGAGCATATCCGCCAGACGGTACTGCAGGAACTGAGCCTGGTAGAGCGCTATTCCGAGGTGATTCGCAAGCGCACGCCGCGCCAGTTGAAGCACTTTGCCATGCCCACCCGCACCATGCTGACCAGTGACAGCAAATCCGGCTACACCATGCTGGAAGTGATCACGCCGGACCGGCCGGGTCTGCTGGCCCGCATTGGTCGCATCTTCATTGAATTCGGCATTCAGCTGCACAACGCGAAGATTGCCACCCTCGGTGAACGGGTGGAGGACGTGTTCTTCATCACCGATCAACAGGGGCAGCCGCTCTCCGATCCTGAACTGTGCGAGCGCTTTCAGAGTGCCATCCGCGAACAGCTGGATGCCCAGGTCGCCAACACCCAGAAGACGTTATGAATCCCGATCTCAGCAAGCTACAGCCGTACCCCTTCGAGAAACTCAACGCTCTCAAGGCCGGTATTCAACCGCCTGAACTGCCGCATATCGCGCTGTCCATCGGCGAGCCCAAACACCCGGCGCCCGCCTTTGTGGTGCAGAGCCTGGCGGAAAACCTCGCCGGGTTGTCGGTTTACCCCACCACCAAGGGCATTCCCGAGCTGCGCCAGGCCATCAGCGGCTGGGCCAGCCGTCGCTTCAAGCTGGCGGAAGGGCGTCTTGACCCCGAGCGCCATGTGTTGCCGGTGAATGGCACCCGGGAGGCGCTGTTCGCCTTTGCCCAGGCGGTGGTGGATCGCAGCCAGCCCGATGCCCTGGTGCTGAGCCCCAATCCGTTTTATCAGATCTACGAAGGGGCGGCCTATCTGGCCGGTGCCGAGCCGTACTTCCTCAATTGCGATGCGGCCAAAGGTTTCCTGCCGGATCTGGATAGCGTGCCAGCGGAGGTGTGGCAGCGCTGCCAGCTGTTGTTCCTGTGCTCGCCGGGCAACCCCACCGGTGCGGTGCTGGATTTCGAGGGCTTCAAGCGGGTGATTGCCCTGGCAGACCAGTACGATTTCGTGATCGCCTCGGATGAATGCTATTCCGAGATTTATTTCGACGAGAGCAAGCCGCCGATGGGCTTGCTGGAAGCCTGCGCCAAGCTGGGGCGCGACGACTTCCACCGCTGCGTGGTGTTCCACTCCCTCTCTAAGCGCTCCAACCTGCCGGGGCTGCGTTCGGGCTTTGTGGCGGGGGACGCGCAGGTGCTGGAGAAGTTCTTGCTCTACCGCACCTATCACGGTTGCGCCATGCCACTGCATGTGCAGCGCGCCAGTGTCGTGGCCTGGAACGACGAGGCCCATGTGCTGGAAAATCGCCAAGTTTACAGCCGCAAGTTCGAGCAGGTGCTGGCCGCGCTGGACGGTTGCCTGGAGGTAAGCCTGCCGGATGCAGGGTTCTATCTGTGGGCCAAAACCCCCGGGGATGACGCCGAGTTCGCCCGGGCGCTGTTTGCCGCCGAGCACATCACCGTGCTGCCGGGGCAGTTCTTGGCCCGCGAGGCCCATGGTGTGAACCCGGGACAGGGTAGGGTGCGCATTGCCTTGGTGGCTTCGCTGGAGGAGTGCTTGGAGGCCGCCAACCGCATTCGCCGTTTCATGGCCGGGCGGTAAGCAGGCGATGAACAAGAAAGAGCGCGCTGCGCATATCATGCAGCGCCTGCAGGAACTCTACCCCGAGCCCCCGATACCGCTGCAACACAAAGACCCTTACACCCTGCTAGTGGCGGTGCTGTTGTCTGCCCAGTGTACCGATGAGCGGGTGAATCAGGTCACCCCCACGTTGTTTGCGCTGGCCGACAACCCCTTCGACATGGCCAAGGTGGCGGTCGAGCAGGTCTACGAGATCGTGCGCCCCTGTGGTCTGGCACCGCGCAAGTCCAAGGCCATCGTCGAACTCTCCCGCATCCTGGTGGAAGAGTATGGCGGGGAAGTGCCGCAGGATATCCACGCGCTGGAGAAACTGCCCGGGGTGGGGCACAAGACCGCCAGCGTGGTGATGTCCCAGGCTTTTGGCGTGCCTGCTTTTCCTGTGGATACGCACATCCATCGACTGGCTCAGCGCTGGGAGCTGAGCAACGGCAAGAATGTCGAGCAGACCGAGCACGATCTGAAGCGCTTGTTCCCGAAGGAAAAATGGAACGACCTGCATTTGCAGATCATCTATTACGGGCGGGAATTCTGCTCAGCACGCGGTTGTGATGGCACGGTGTGTGAGCTTTGCACCACCTGTGTGCCGAACCGCAAGCGGCCGAAGAAGACCAAAAAGTCTTGATATAAACAGCGCCCCACGCAAGCGTGGGCACCGCTAGCGCGGCCGCTTCTACACGGCCGCGCCTGCCTGAGTCTCAGGCGCTCTTCTTGCCCATATAGGGCACATGCGCGTAGCCGAACACCAGGGTCATCAGCACATTGCGCGGCACATCCCCGGCGGCTTTGATCTTGCCCCAGAACACCGCCGTTTCGATCAAGTGTGCCACGGCCAGGCCGATGCCGGTGTAGTGCAGCCCCTTGGCAAGTGACGGATCGGCGAAGGGCTGAAGCCAGTTCACGCCAATGGCGCCCCATGCGATCAGGGTGACAATCTTGCCGATGAGCTCTGCCATGGGTATCTCCTGTGCGGGTAAATGACGGCGCAGGAAGATAGCCGATCAGAGGCCTGTGGCGCTATGTTTTTGTCTGCACTGTAATGTCGGCCATGCGTGGGCTGTAGTCCCAGCAGGAGAATTGGCGCACATCCAGGCGAATGGCGATCTCCTCTTGCGCGCGGCTGCGCAGCCAATCCGCCAGCTTGGAGGGGGTATTACCCAGGTAGCGCGCCAGCGCCAGCTCCAGAATTTCGGGCCCTTTGTCCGGCCAGAGGGTGGCTTTGGCGTGGCCCCGCACCCCCTTGTAGGGCATGTCGTTTACCGCGATCTCGAAGCCTATGCGGGGGTCTTCACGCAGGCGTGTGATGAGCCAGGCATCGCGGTGGGTCACACACCACAGGGTGTTGTGATGCCACAGGTACCAGAGCGAGACGATGGCAGGGTAGCCCTCATCGGTGTTGAAGGCGAGGCGCATCGGCGCTTTGTGCTGCTGGAGCCATGCCAGGAGTTGTTCGCCTGACCAAGGGCCCTTGATGTTGGACGTAAGCATGAGGTGTGCTCTCTTCCTGGCTGTCGTCAACAAGTATGGCAGCTTCAGGCGTTGACGTGCTTGCCAGTGGGCGAAGTTGTCGCATGGCCGACTCGCGGGTGAGGCGCAGGGTGCCATGAACCGGTAGTCCCGCCGCGCGCAAGGCGTCCAGCGTCCAGCTATTGCAGGTGTAAAAGGCGCCGTAATGGCCGCTGGAACGGTAGTAGCCGTCGATATCCGGTGAGAAATGGCTCTCGCGTAGCAGCGCTCCGCGGGCGTCTGTCTGCAGGCTGCGATTGATATAGTCGGCGAGTTGTTGCATGTCACCCTTGGACACGTCTACGCGCAGGGTTTCCCAGGCAGTGCCCGACAGGGCCGGTGGCGTTGGGCTGCCGATGACTCGCAACACGGGATAGCGCGATGCAAACAGAGCGCGCAACGCCATCATCCGGGTGGGCGTGGTGGATGGGTAGTAGTCGCCGTCGCCCCAGCCAAAGCGCAGGTAGCGGGCGTGCTTGAAGTCCTGCTGCAGCTGCGGGTGCAGCCAGGGGCGGATCGCCGCGGCCTCCACGGTGATGTTGGTATGCCAGCCGCCGGCCATGACATAGACCGGCTCGGCTCTATCGCCGGCGTCTGCGTTTGGGCGGACAACCGGCGAGCCACATCCTGCCAGCATAAACAGGCAGGCGAGGCACATGGTGTAGATAATCTGGGGCATGGGGGTCTGGCACACCGCTGGGGGGGCTATTGTGCCCTATCGTTGCCCTGCAGATCAGCGTCTGGCAGCAGACTTCGTCTGATAATCAGTCGAAAACGCCACTGATGACCTGCTGGATCAATTGCGTGCCGGCTGAGATCAACACCAGGTCGGTGCCGGTGCGCACCCAGTCGTGGCCGTCTACCCGGGGTAGCTGGCCCAGCAATTCATTCGGCACCGCCTGTTTGGCAATGCCTGGGGGCAGTGGTTTGCCGCGGGCCAGGTTCTTGGCGATGCCGGGCGGGAGTGGTTTGGCGCCCACCGAGAGTGCACTGCTCTGGGTGCCGAGCAGGCTGCGCAGCATGGCCGCGCTCAGGTTGGCTTGTTGCACCTCGCTGAGGCTGGCGTTTCGGCCGTAGAGGGAGCCCGATTGATAATGCTCGCTGGTGGGCTGAGGCTTGCCCGATTTCGCTTCCTTCTTGCCGGTTTGCTGGGCATGGGGGTTGCCATGGCCTTTTTCGGCGTGCTCGGGCTTGGCACTCAGCGGGCCTGCCGCCAGGGCGGTGGCGAGTAAAGTCTTCAAAAGGATTAGCTTTTTCATCCTTGGCACACCTCGGACTAGGGAGTGACAATCAATGTAGACGAAACAGGCTGGGAATGCCGATGTCTGCTCAGAACAGTTTCGCCAGCACCGTGCTCACGGCATTCTCCACCCGCAGGATGCGCGGCCCCAGATCCATCGCCTGCATGCCGGCCTGCATCAGGTGCTCGACTTCATAGGGGATGAAGCCTCCTTCGGGGCCAATGGCGATCACGGTGTCTTGCTGTGACGGCGTGGGCACGTTGGTGCCGCTGTGGGGGTGGGCGACCAGGGCGCGTTTGCCGGCGATCAGGTTGGGTAGCTCATCCTCCACAAAGGGCTTGAAGCGCCGGCGCAGATGGATGCGTGGTAGCACCGTGTCCCGGGCTTGTTCTAAGCCAAGCTGGGCGTAGTGCTGGAGCTGTTCCTCCGCCAGCAGCGGTGAGTGCCAGTAGCTTTTTTCCACGCGGTAACTGTGAATCAGATACAGCTCTTTTACACCGAACTCTGCCACCGAGCGGACGATGCGCCTGAGCTGCTTGGGCCGTGGCAGGGCCACCACCAGGGTGGCCGGCAGGGCGGGCGGGGGAGGCGTATCGAGCGTCAGTGCCAGTTGGGCCTGGTCGGCGTCGATATGTTCCACCTGGGCCGAGCCCATCATGCCGTTGAGCAGGCCCACCCGCAGGCTGTCGCCGCGTTGGCTGTCCAGCACTTCGCGCAGGTGCGTCAGGCGCCGGCCGCTGAGCACGGCCTTGCCCTCCGCGATCAGATCCTGTTCGTTGAGCAGCAACAGGTTCACAAGCGCCTCATGCGGGTGTTTGCACCGGCTGTGCCCACATATCGTACTCGTCGGCGTCTTCGATCACGGCCATGACCCGGTCGCCGGGTTGCAGGTAGGTGCAGTTGTCCAGGAACACCTGGCCGTCGATATCGGGGGCGTCATACACCGAGCGACCCACCGCACCTTCCTCGACCACCTCGTCGATGATCACTTCTACCGTGCGGCCAATGCGCTCCTGCAGCCGTTGGGCAGAGACTTCAGCCTGGACTGCCATGAAGCGCTCCCAGCGCTCCTGTTTGACTTCATCGGGCACCTGGCCGGGCAGTGCATTGGCGGTGGCGCCTTCCACCGGCGAATACTGGAAACAGCCCACCCGGTCCAGCTTGGCTTCGCGCATGAAGTCCAGCAGTTCCTCGAAGTCGCGCTCGGTTTCGCCGGGGAAGCCGACGATGAAGGTGGAGCGAATGGCGAGATCCGGGCAGATGTCGCGCCAAGCCTGGATGCGCTTCAGGTTGTTCTCGGCGTGAGCGGGGCGCTTCATGGCCTTGAGCACGCTTTGGCTGGCATGCTGGAAGGGGATGTCCAGGTAGGGCAGCACCTTGCCTTCGGCCATCAGCGGGATGATGTCGTCCACGTGCGGGTAGGGGTACACATAGTGCAGCCGCACCCAGGCGCCCAGGTCGCCCAGGGCATTACACAGGTCGTACATCTTGGTTTTGAGCGGCCGACCCTGCCAGAAGCCGGTGCGATATTTGATGTCGACACCATAGGCGCTGGTGTCCTGCGACACCACCAGCAGTTCCTGCACGCCGGATTTCACCAGGCGCTCGGCTTCGTCCATCACCTCGCCGATGGGGCGGCTGACCAGATCGCCGCGCAGGGAGGGAATGATGCAGAAGGAGCAGCGGTGGTTGCAGCCCTCGGAAATCTTCAGATAGGCGTAGTGGCGCGGGGTAAGCTTTACGCCCTGGGGGGGCACCAAATCCAGGAAGGGGTTGTGATCCTTGTTAGGGGGCACGTATTCGTGCACCGCGCTGACCACTTCTTCATAGGCGTGCGGGCCGGTGACCGACAATACACCGGGGTGCGCATCGAGGATCTGCTCCTTGTTGGCACCCATGCAGCCGGTGACGATGACCTTGCCGTTTTCCTTGATGGCTTCACCGATGGCATCCAGGGATTCCTGTTTGGCGCTGTCGATGAAGCCGCAGGTGTTGACCACCACCACGTCGGCGTTTTCATAGGTGGGGACGATCTCGTAGCCTTCCAGCTTGAGCTGGGTGAGAATGCGCTCGGAATCGACCAAGGCTTTGGGGCATCCAAGGCTAACGAACCCTACCTTTGGTGTGGACATACGGAAATCTCGGGGAAAAGAATGGCTCCAGCACATTTTATCAAAGAAGATCCCTGCGTCGCTGTGAAGCGGGCATTGTTACTGATTGTGGGGTTGTGTTGCGGGCTCAACCTGGTGGATGTGTGTGCAGAAGTGTCACTGCCGGAAGCTGAAGCACGCCTGGTAGAGGTGCATCGCAGCCGGTTGGCCTACCCCGTGCTGCCGGGCCTGGGCATTGATGATGCCTACCGCCTGCAGCAGGTGCTGGTGCGCGATGCGGTGGAGCGTGGCCAGCGGGTGGTGGCGTTCAAGGGCGGGCTGACCGCTGCGGGGTCTGCGGCTAAATACGGTGTTTCAGAGCCTATCGTAGGGGCGCTACTGAGTGCAGGCCAACTGGCGCCTGGTGCGGTTCTGCAGCTGGCGGACTATCGCCGCCTGGGCATGGAGCTGGAGGTGGGCTTTGTGTTCGGGGAGCGCATTGACGCGCCGGTGGACATGGCGGGCCTGCGCCGTCGGGTGCGCGGCTTCGTGCCGGCAGTGGAATTACCGGACCTTGGCTTCAGTGCGGCGGCATTTACGGGCATCGATCTGGTGGCGAACAATGCGGCGGCGCGCAGTTTCATCTTCGGTCCCGAACAAGCGGCTGAGGGCTTGGACCCGAACCAGATTCAGGTTCGCCTGCTACAGGGTGAAGCTGAAATCAACCAGGGTAGGGCACGAGATGCCATGGGTGATCAATGGCAGGCGGCACTGTGGTTGACCAACGAGCTGCTGCGGCGTGGCTATGTCATCGAGCCTGGGCAGGTGTTGATCACAGGCGTGCTGGGCAAACTCATGCCGGGTGCCGTTGGTCGCTACACGGCTGAGTACGGTGAGCTGGGGCAGCTGCGTTATGAGGTCAAATGAATAGCTTGCGGTGCATGCACTTGTCCGTTTGGTAGCTCACTGCGCCCCTTACCTGTGCGAGGTTATTGATCTGGCGATAGCTAGAACAAAGCGTTCTTTGCACAGGCCGGCAAGCTCCCTTTTTCGATCATAGACTTCCTAAAGTGAGCTTGAGATTCACGGAGGGGTGCTGAGTTGCAACATGGTGCAGACCGCCGATGTATATGCGATGAAAGTACCCGGGGAAACGTGCTTGATGAGGTGAGCTTATGCAGTTTACGAGTCGAGATACCGCTTATCGCCTGGCCAGTTCAGAGCATGCCGTTGCCGAGCAGCTCGACATGCTGGTGGGGCGCACACGTGAGATTTCTGCACTGATGGGCGAGGTGCTCGAACGCTTTGAGCGTGCCCATGCCGAGTTTGAATCCCGCCTTACAACCCTCTCTAGTTGACCCTGGGCGAGCCCGTTTTTTGAAGCGCCATGCTGCTGCGTGGCCTCGACACGATGTCGGTTTGTCGCGGCCTGCTCACGCCTGAAGCACGCTCAGGTGTGCCGCCTGGTAATGCTGCCTGGCGTGTCTAGCCATCAAGACGCACTGCAGCAGTCGAACGCGCAGATGCGGGGCGGGGGACTGATTCAGCCATACATGCACCACTAACACGTGTGTCAATCGGCATCAGCCGTCACCTGGCTGTGCCTTGTCGTCCGGGCCGGGGCCACCCCGGGTCAGGGCAGCGGCGGCCGCTTTTCCAGTGCCAACAGGGCGGCATTGGTGCCAGCCGCACACAGGTTGTGGCTGGTGCACACCTCGGTGGCAAAGCGATACAGGTAGTGGGGGCCGCCGGCCTTGGGGCCGGTGCCTGACAGACCGCGACCACCGAAGGGTTGGGTACCGACCACGGCACCGACCATATTGCGGTTTATGTACACGTTACCGGCGCGCACCCGTTGCGCGATGCTCTGGCACCAACTTTCATTGCGGCTATGCAGGCCAAAGGTCAGGCCATAGCCACTGGCATTGATTGCATCCACCACCTGATCGCATTCTTCGTGCTTGAAGGTGGCGATGTGAAGCACGGGCCCGAACACTTCTTCCGGCACATCGGCGATGCCGGATACACGCACGGCGGTGGGCTCCACGAAATGGCCCTGCTGGGCCAGTGCGGGGGGAATTGGCGCGGCGAACAGCAGGTCGCCCCGGTTGCGGAATGTATCGATATAGCGGTTGATCTTGTCCCGGGCTGCCTGATCGATCACCGGCCCGATATCGGTGTTCTCAAGCTGCGGGGCACCCACCACCAGCTCGCGCATGGCGCCGTCCAGCATGTCGGTCACCCGCTGGGCAATTTCCTGCTGCAGGTAAAGCACGCGCAGCGCTGAGCAGCGTTGGCCGGCACTGTTGAAGGCCGAGCGGATGACATCCTGCACCACCTGCTCGGGCAGTGCGGTGTTGTCCACCAACATGACGTTGACGCCGCCAGTCTCGGCTATCAGCGGCAGAATTTCCCCCGGTCGCTGCTGCAGAAGGGCGTTAATGGTGCGTGCGGTTTCCAGTGATCCGGTGAAGGCCACCCCGGCCAGCGCCGGGTGCTGCAGCAGCGTTGGGCCCAGCACGCGGCCACTGCCTGGCAGGCAATGCAGCACGCCTTCCGCTAGCCCCGCCTGGCGCATCAACTCTACCGCCCGCCAGGCCACCAGTGGCGTTTGCTCGGCGGGCTTGGCCACCACGGTGTTGCCCGCAGCCAACGCGGCGGCGATCTGCCCGACGAAAATGGCCAGGGGGAAATTCCACGGACTGATGCAGGCGAATACGCCGCGGCCTTGCCATGCCAGGGTGTTGCGTTCTCCGGTGGGGCCGGGCAGCTCCCGTGGCGTTGCAAGATCTGCTCTGGCGCGCTCGGCATAGTAGCGGCAAAAATCCACTGCCTCCCGCCATTCATCGACGCCATCCTGCAACTGCTTACCCGCTTCGAAGGCCAGCAACGCGAGTAGTTCGTCGCGGGCCTGCTCCAGCTGGTCGGCGATGCGGTCTAGCAGGTCGGCGCGGTGGCCAGCAGGCTGGGCTGCCCAGCCACTGAAGGCGCGTGCCGCGCTGTCCATGGCGGCAGTGACACCCTCGGCGGTGCTGTCGAAGCAGTGGCCCAGTAGATGGTTGCGATCGGCGGGGTTGTGGAGCGCCCTGGGGCTGCCATGCGCATGCCCGGCTTGCCACTGTCGCTGGCCATGTGCTGCGATAGCCTCAAGCAGCGCCTGGCGTTCGCTGGTGGCACCCCAGTTGATGCCGATGGAGTTGCGGCGTGCATGGCCATACAGCTGGGGAGGCAGTGGCAAACGGTCGTTGCTGATGGGGCGGCTGGCTTCGAGCATGCGCAGGGGCGAGGCGGTGATATCCGCAGGCGCGATGCGCTTGTCCACGGCTTGTTGAACGAAGGAGCTGGAGGCGCCGTTTTCCTGCAGGCGGCGCACCAGATAAGGCAGTAGCTCGCGCTGTTCACCCACCGGCGCATAAATGCGGCAACGCAGAGAGGGCTGCTCCTTGCGCACCAGCTGGTAGAGGTCTTCCCCCATGCCATGCAGTCGCTGGAATTCATAGTCTGCCTTGGGGGGCGCCATGGCCAGGATACTGGCGATGGTGTGGGCATTGTGAGTGGCGAACTGTGGGTAGAACGCTTCTGGATGCTCCAGCATGAATTGCGCACAGGCCAGATAGCTCAGGTCGGTGGAGGCCTTGCGGGTAAACACCGGGTAGCGCTGCAAGCCGCGCAGTTGCGCGTTGCGGATCTCGGTGTCCCAGTAGGCGCCTTTGACCAGACGCACCGGCAGCCGCATGCCAAGCTCGCGCGCCAGAGCACACACGTAGTGCAACAGAGGCAGGGCGCGAGGGGAATAGGCCTGAACCGCCAGGCCCACCCCGCCATGCTGGCGGATGGGGTCGCGGCGCAGCAGTGCTTCGAGTAATTCCAGGGAGAGTTCGAGCCGCTCGCTCTCTTCGGCATCAATGGTGAGTTGTATGCCTGAGCTGACGGCATGTTCGGCCACGTCAAACAGCGCGGCGCCCAACTCTCGGAGAACCCGGGCGTGGTGTCGGGCTTCGTAGCGCGGGCACAAGGCTGACAGTTTGACGGAAATGCTGGGTGTTTCTTGTCGGCCTGGCACATTGCGCTGGCTGACAACACTGATGGCTTCGTGGTAGCTGCGGGTGTAGCGCACGGCATCACCCCGGTACATGGCGGCCTCGCCGAGCATGTCGAAGGAGAACAGATAGCTCTCTTTCTGCCATGGCTTTGCCTTGTCCAGCGCCTCGTCGATGTTCTCACCCAGCACGAAGCGGCCGCTTAGCATGCGCATGCCGGCCTGTGCGCCTTTTACCATGGCGTCTTCGGTGCGATCCCCCAGCCAGCGCCCGAAGCCGCCGCGCTCTTCCTCCTGCTTGCCCAGTAGTTTGTTGCCGAGTTTCAGCCCCCAGTTGGAGGCGCTGGTGAACAATGAGCCACCGGCTTGCTCATCCCAGTTGACGCCGTTGAGCTTGTCGCGCACCAACAAGGCGGCGGTATGGCTATCGGGTACGCGAAGAAGTGCTTCAGCCAATGAGAGCAGGGCCTGGCCAGCCGGGGTGGTGAGGCCGTATTGCTGTAAAAAGGTTTCCAGCGAGCTCTGTTTGAACGGCGTCTGGCGCAGGCGCTCTATCCAGCGTGAGGCTTCGCGACCGGCGGCTTCCAGCGTACTTTGCTTGCTGGCGAGAAGCTGAACTAAGGTGTTGACGGCCTGTTCTTCATCCGGCAGGGGGGTGGCGAGCAAGTTCGCTTTGAGGGTGGCGGCGTCGGTGGTCGAAGGCATGGACGGACTCCTGGCGCGATCCCGGGCGGGCGTACCGATATGGCTGCCCGCGCTTCACTATAAACATAGCATTGGCGGAGGAGGGTGTCGGGGCGGTCGAACAGGGTTGTCCACATGATCTGTGGATAACTTCGTGGATAATGTGTTTGGCGCTTTCGGTATAGCCCGAAGTTACTGGATTGGTGAGGGCTGATCAGATATTGATCTTATAAAACGCTTGACTCGTAAAATCAATTAGTTACGAAAATTTTGCGTGTGTGACCAATAATTGACGCGCTTCATTTTAGGGCGACAAAAGATCGGCGGCACAATGTGAATAAGCATTTTCGCATCAATGTAAAGCACTTAGGATTTGCGAGTGCACGCTTACTCACCGCGATAGACACATCCGCTTGTACACGTTTCGCGGATGACGATCTGGCTGAGTTCGGGTAGGGTAGGTTTCAGCTTTTGCCAAATCCAGCGAGCAATGTTTTCGCTGGTGGGGTTTTCCAGCCCGGGTATCTCATTCAGGTAGAAATGATCCAATTGTTCCAGCACCGGTTTGAAGGCTGTCTTGATATCGGCGAAATCCATCACCCAACCAGTGTGCTGGTCGACCTGACCAGATACATGAATAGCAACTTGGAAGGAATGACCATGCAGGCGCCCACATTTGTGGCCCGGGGGTACATGGGGCAGACGATGTGCAGATTCGAAGCTGAATTCTTTGAAAATTTCCATGGCGGGTGCAAGCAGCAGGGTGGCGCCGGCACTATAGCGAGGGGGAGGCTCCCTGTATAGGGGCCGGCTTTGCCAGTAAGTGGTCTATACGCTCTGCCAGCTGAAAATCGCGCTCGCTAAGCCCTCCCACGTCGTGAGTTTGCAACCAGATCTCAACCTGGTTGTAGACATTGCGCCAGTCAGGGTGGTGGTTGTTTTTTTCCGCTAGCAGTGCCACTTGTGTCATGAAGCCGAAGGCATCGATAAAGTTGGCAAAGCGGCATGAGCGATACAACTGTCCGTCCCGCAATTGCCAGCCGGGTACCCTCGCCATGGCGGCGTTGACCTCTGAGTCGTTCAGCTTGGCGAGTGGCATGGCCAGCTCCTCAGCGTTTTACCAGAAAGGCCCCACACTCCAGGTGATGGGTGTAGGGAAACTGATCAAACACGGCAAAGCGGCGTATCTCGTGGGTCTTGCTCAGTTCGCCGAGATCGCGCAGCAACGTGTTTGGATTGCATGAAATATAGACGATATGTGGCAGGGCCTGCATTTGTGCCAGGGTATCGGGGTCGACTCCCGCCCGGGGCGGGTCAACCAGAATTGTGCTGAACGCATAGCCATCCAATGACATCTCCCGCAACCGCCTGAATTCGCGTTCGCCGCGCCAGGCCTGGGCAAACTCTTCGCTGGAGAGCCGGGCAATGCGTACGTTTTCGATACCATTGGCAACGAAATTGCGCTCGGCGGAGGCCACCGACACCTTGGAGACTTCCGTGGCCAGCACCTTGTCGAAGCGCTCAGCCAGGGCGGCGGTAAAGTTGCCGTTGCCACAGTAGAGCTCCAGCAAGTCGCCACCGATGCCCTCGGTCACCTGGCGTGCCCAGCTCAGCATGTGCCGGTTTACCTGAGCATTGGGCTGCGTGAAGCTGCCTTCAACCTGCTGGTACTCATATTCGCGCCCGTCCACGTCCAAACGCTCGATGACGTGATCGCGATTGACCACCAGCTTTTGCCCCTTGGAGCGACCGATCAGGCCGATACCAAGCCGCTCGGCCAAGGCGTGCGCGTTGCTCAGCCAGCCATCATCCAGCGGGCGGTGATAAATCAGTGTCACCAGGGCATCGCCGCTCAAGGTGGTGAGAAATTCCACCTGAAACAGTTTGCGTCCAAGGATAGGATCTTCCAGCGCCGCTTGTCTGATCAGAGGCATCAGGGCATTGATGCGCTCGCTGGCGGCCGGGAATTCATCCATGCAGATCGGCGTGCGCGGGTGCTCCGGATCGAACATGGCGTAGAACAGGTCGTCACCTTCACGCCACATGCGAAATTCCGCCCGCATGCGGTAGTGTTGCGGCGGTGAGCGGAATACCTCGGGGGCCGGAATGCCCAGGCCTGCAAAATCGTGGGTGAGTGCCTGCAACTTGCTGGCAAGCTGAGTCTCATACTGGTTGGGATCGATAGTGGGCAGGGGCATTTTCTTTCCGGTGGGATAAGTCAAATGCCGATTATAAGGCCTGACTACCCTTTTGGCGTGGCTGCCAAGCTCAGCACATACACCTGGGGCAAGAGCGGTTAGAATGGTGGAGTTTTTATTCCATATTCCTGGGGACTTCCGAATGTTGGCGAAAAAGACTCTGGCAGTGGCGCTGTGTGCGGTGATGACGGTTGAACTGACGGCCTGCGGCACCTTGCTTTACCCTGAGCGCCGGGGACAGCGTGCTGGCTCCATCGATCCTGCGGTGGCAATCCTGGACGGGATTGGCTGCCTGTTTTTCGTGATTCCCGGCCTGATCGCCTTTGCGGTCGATTTCACCACCGGGGCTATTTACCTGCCTGGCGGCCGTCGCGCCTCACTGGAAGGGGGGGCGGTGGATGTGGTTTATGTTGACCACCTGGATCAAGCTACCATCGAGCGCATCGTGAGTGAGCGTGCAGGGCGGGCGGTGAGCCTGGATGACCCGCGCATGCAGCGGGAGGCCATGAATAGTGCCCAGCTTGCCGAAGTGGCGGCGGCGACGGTGCGCCTTTGATTGCGGCGGTGATATTTATGCTTCATGCCTGACAAAAATACTCGGGTATTGTAAGATTGGCTATCCAGGAGCCTGTTCAAGATCGTGATCAAGGGATGCTACGCGAGGCCATAGCGGCCGATTCAGTGGCTGCAGATGGGCAGTGGGCGTAGTGCGACACAGTACGCCAAAGCCGACAGCCTGCTATGAGACCTTGAACACGTTCTAATATCTGCGGCGGGCCGGGCGTGCTGGCCCTCACAGTAGGGTGTTGTTGTCCCGTCTTTTATCAATGCGAGGCCGACCATTAATGGTTGCGATTAATGAAGCTCAGGTGTTCTCCGCGCTGAGCGCCGTTCGAGATCCTTATATTCCCAATGCCGATCTGGTGTCGCGCAAATGCGTGCGCGATGTGCGTGTTGTGGATGGCAAAGTGTTTCTGCAGCTGAGCCTGGGCTACCCGGCGGAGGGGCTGATTCCGCTGCTCACTGGCCAGATTCGCGAGGCGCTTGCCGGTTTGCAGGGCTTCCGAGAGGTTGAAGTGAGTTTCGATTGGGCCATCGAAGCCCAGCCTGTGCAGGGCAACATACCTGCCATGCGCAACATCAAGAACATCGTAGCCGTGGCCTCCGGCAAGGGCGGGGTGGGCAAATCCACCACCGCCGTCAACCTGGCGTTGGCGCTGGCCAAGGAAGGGGCCCGGGTGGGGCTGCTGGATGCCGACATCTATGGCCCCAGTCAGCAGATGATGCTGGGCATTCCCGAGGGCCAACGTCCTGAGGGCATTCCCGAGCAGCAGATGCTGAAGCCCATCAAGGCGCATGGGGTGCAGGCCATGTCCATGGGCTTCCTGGTCACCGAAGATACGCCCATGGTGTGGCGCGGCCCGATGGTGAGCGGTGCGCTGCAACAATTGCTGACCCAGACGGCCTGGGATGAACTCGACTATCTGATCGTCGACATGCCGCCGGGTACGGGTGATATTCAGCTGACCTTGTCCCAGCGGGTACCGGTGTCGGGCGCTGTAGTGGTTACCACACCGCAGGACATCGCGTTGCTGGATGCGAAAAAAGGCATCGAGATGTTCCGCAAGGTCAATGTGCCGGTGCTGGGCATTGTCGAAAACATGGCCCTGCACACCTGCTCGAACTGTGGCCATGTGGAACACCTGTTTGGTGCCGGTGGTGGCGAGCGCATGGCGCAGGAATACGGCACCGAGTTGTTGGGCTCACTGCCGTTGGATATCAAGATTCGCGAGCAGGTCGATGCCGGCAAGCCCTCGGTGGTGGCAGAGCCTGAGGGTGTACATGCCTTGATCTACCGCGATATCGCCCGGCGCATGGCGGCCACGCTGGCGACGCGTGGTGCTGCCGCCCGCCCGATGCCGCGTATCGTGGTCAGCAACGACTGATAGCCACTTGTGTTTGTGATCTTAAATAGCCTGCTCACGCCAGCGGGCTTTTTTATTGGGCGGCACTGGGCGCTATACAAGGGCGTGATTTGTACCCCGACTGAGTGAGAGGGTGGCCTTCGCCTACAAGGCAAAAACCGCTATCATCACACGCCTGTGTACATCGTCTTTGTGGGCCGAAAATGAGCATAAAATCCGATAAGTGGATTCGCCGCATGGCGGAACAGCATGGCATGATCGAGCCCTTTGAGCCCGGTCAGGTGCGCCATGCCGCGGATGGCGCCCGCCTGATTTCCTATGGGACGTCCAGTTACGGCTACGACGTGCGCTGTGCCAATGAGTTCAAGGTGTTCACCAACATCCACTCGGCCATCGTCGATCCGAAAAATTTTGATGACAAAAGCTTCGTCGATATCCACAGCGATGTGTGCATCATCCCTCCCAATTCCTTTGCGCTGGCGCGCACCGTTGAATACTTCCGCATTCCTCGCACGGTGCTGACTATTTGCCTGGGCAAGTCCACCTATGCGCGCTGTGGCATCATCGTCAACGTGACGCCTCTGGAGCCCGAGTGGGAAGGGCATGTCACCCTGGAGTTCTCGAATACCACCAATCTGCCGGCGAAAATCTACGCCAATGAAGGCGTGGCGCAGATGCTGTTTTTTGAATCGGATGAAGAGTGCGAAGTCAGCTACCGCGATCGCGGCGGAAAATATCAGGGGCAGACCGGTGTAACGCTGCCAAAAACCTGAACTGGTCGTTATCGCAGGCACAAAAAAGGGCGGAAGATTCCGCCCTTTTTTGTGGCACAGCACTCAGTGGTGGTGGCCGCCTTCGCCATGGACGTGACCATGGGAAATTTCTTCGTGGCTGGCTTCACGCACATCGACCACTTCGCAATCGAAGTGCAGGCGCACACCGGCCAGGGGATGGTTGGCATCAACGGTGACGGTTTCGGCGTCGACCGCTACAACCGTTACGCTGACCACGCCGTGCTCGCCCTGAGCGGTGAACTGCATGCCCACTTCGATTTCATCCACGCCCTGGAAAGCGGAGCGCGGCACGCGCTGTACTTGCTGAGGGTCGTGATCACCGTAGGCCTCTTCAGGGTCGATGGTGACTTTCAGTTTGTCGCCGGGCTGGCGGTTCAGCAGGGCTTGCTCAAGGCCAGGAATGATGCCACCGACGCCGTGCAGGTAGACCAGTGGAGACTGGCCAATGGAGCTGTCCAGAATTTCGCCTTTGTCGTTGGTCAGCGTGTAGTGAAGGCTGACAACGGTGTTCTTCGCAATGTGCATGACGCGATCTCACGACTTAATGAAAGTGAATCCGCGATATCTGCCTAGAACGCGAATTGGCGAACAGTTTAGGCGGGGGAGGGACACCCTGCAATGGTTTTTCCCGCGCTTAAGCCGGGGCTGAGGCAGGCAAGCGGTGAATTCCCCGACAGATGGGCTGGCCCTGAACGGCCGAATTCTGCCATCCTTGGGTGACAGTTTGATGATGTGATGGCTATGAAACATCTGCTTCTCATCTACCACTCCCAAACCGGCCACACCCAGCAGTTGGCCGAGGCTGTGGCGGCGGGTGCCCGTCAGGAGGAGGGGGTGGAGTTGCGCCTGAAGCGGGCCTTCGAAGCCGGCCTGGATGATCTTTGTTGGTGTGATGGCGTATTGTTCGGCACGCCTGAGAACTTTGGCTATATGTCGGGGGCGCTGAAGGATTTCTTTGATCGCACTTACTACCCGGCTCAGGCACTGGGCTTGAACCTGTCCTATGCCGTGTTCGTGAGCGCGGGCAATGATGGCACCAACGCGGTGCGCCAGATCGACCGCATTCTGCTGGGGTATCCCATGCGCAAGGCGCTTGACGCGGTCATCGTGCGCGGAGAGGTAACGGCCGGGGGGCTTGCCGCCGCTGAGGAACTGGGGCTTAGCTTTGCTGCCGGGCTGGCGATGGGGATCTGGTAGCTGGTCTGGCGGTGACTTGCCTCAGGCACAGCCCATGCGCGACAAGGCTCACGCCTACCGCGCGGGGGCGGGTGCCAATTTGAGGGCATAGCGTTTGGGCCAGCGTTTGCCGGTCACCAGCAGCTCTTGGCGCGCTGCATCCCAGGCGATGCCATTGAGTACGTCGGTATCTGGACGGCGCTCGTGCTCCGGCAGCAAACCCGCCAGATTCAGATGATCGATCACGTGCCCATTCGTTGGGTCGATGCGCAGCACGAGATCGGTTTGCCACACATTGGCGTAGATCAGCCCCTCAACCCACTCCAGCTCGTTCAGGCGCTGAACCGGGCGTCCTTGATCCGTGACGTGTATGACGCGTTCGACCTGAAGGGTGGCGGGATCTATTACATAGAGTTGATCCGTGCCGTCGCTGGCAATCAGCTGGCTGCCGTTTTGCGTCAGCCCCCAGCCTTCGCGGGGGTAGGATTTGATCTCTAACAGTTTGAGTGCTGGGTCGTAGACCCGCAGCTGATGCTCGCGCCAGCTCAGCAGGTAGAGCTTATCCCCCAGGCGGCTGAATCCTTCGGCAAAGATGTTGTCAGGGAGTGTTGTTCGGCGCGATGCTGCACGGTCAGCTGTGTGTACTTCCAGCCGGGACTCACCATATCCACCGCAACTCTGGTACAGCAGCCCCTGCCAATGCTGCAGCCCCTGGGTGAAACAGCGAGGGTCGGTTGGGGTACTGCTAATAACGTGAAAAGGCAGTGAGGGACTGGCAGCTGTGCTGCCAGTGCAAAACATGATGAGCAGCGGCAGCAGAGCTGATGCCGGTGCCTTCACTCTGAGGTCGTTGCCCGGGCAGCCGCAAGCGCGGCAGCGGCTTCTGCTTCCGCCGCATCGCGTTCGCGTTCGGCCTGCAGGCGTGAGCGCACGAAGCTCAAGGCATTCTCTACTGCGTCGCGTACCTTCTGCTCTATTTCTTCCTGTTCGCGTGGCGACAGATAGAAGGCCATATCCACATCGTGGCGCACATAGCGCGGCGGCAGGTGGTTGAGGGCGACGCAGGCGACGTCGGCGATGAAATCGATGTCTGCGCGCTCTTCTTCACCCACCAGGCGAAATACCAGATTGAAGACAAAATGTTCGTAGTAATTGTGCACGCTCTCGAGGGAGGCATCGTTGTCATGCACATAGGCGGGGCGGTATAGCATTGTTAGACGCTCCAGCAGCGGATGGTGTGTGCGTGCCACAAGTCTAGCCCGTAATCGGGCGCTGTGTGCTGTGGCCTGGGCTTTGCCGATGCCGGGCGGTCAAGCACGCATGTTGCGTTCATCTTCCCCGCGTCAATTGGCGAATCAGGAAGCGCCCAGGGTAGAGGTAGGGCAGCGACTGACCGGGCATTGGGCGCACTTCTCCGCCAATCAGGGCGGCCAACCATTCTGCACACAGCGGGGCGGTGGCCAGCCCTCTGGCGCCATGAGCGGTGTTCACATAGAGGCCTGGCAGGTGTTTCGGTGCTGTGTTTATCACCTGGCGCGCATCCAGCCTGAGTGCGGCGTAATCCTGCAGGAAGGCCTCTGCATCCGGGACAGGGCCGACGATGGGCTGGTAATCCGGCGCGGTGGTGCGCCAGCCGACGCGCTGATCCACTACCTGCGGTGGTGCGCCCAATGCATCTGACAGCGCCGGCAGGTGGAGCTTGAGGGTGGCCAGATTGTGCTGGTCGTCTTCCGCACGCGGTGAGGCTTCCGGATCATTCTGGTGGAAGGTGGCGCCTGCGCAGTGGCGGCCCTGGCTGGCGGGGGCCACATAGCCGTCGTGGCTGATGGGGCGCAGCAGCGCCTGGCTGGCATCGGTGGCCGCCAGGTGGCTGACCTGGCCGCGAATGGGTTTGAGCGGCAACCAATGGGTCTGCTCAAAGCGATTGGCATCGGTGCCGGTGGCGATGATGCACAGCTCTGCGCTGGCCAGGGTGTTGCCCTGCTCATCTTGTGCATGCCAGTGATGGCCATCGTGATGCAGGCGTTCAACACGCCGGCCAAAGCCTGGTTCAATATGAGGGTGCTGGATGAGTCGGCGACAGATCTCGGCCGGCCATAACCAGCCGGCGCTGGGGAAATACAGCGCCGGTTGGCTCAGTGTGATGCCCGCCAGTTGGCTTGCCTCGGCGGCGTCTAGCCGTTGCACCACGCCAGGCTCAGCCGCGAAAGCCTGGGCGATCTTTTGCTGTAGTGCGTCTTCCTCGTTGTCGCAGGCCAGCTGCAGCAAGCCCTTCAGGTCGCCGGCCTCGCTGGGCAAATCCAACCCTGCATAATAGCGGCAGGCGTAGAGGTAGCTGGCCAGTACGAAGTCGCTTTGAGGTGTGCCATGGGCGGACAGCTTGGCATAGAGCAGCCCCTGGCGGTTGCCTGAGGCGCCACTGCCGGGGGCCTCCTGGTCAAGCAGCTTGACCTGCCAGCCACGCTGAGCCAGCGCCAGGGCGGTGGTGCAGCCCGCCAGCCCGGCGCCGATCACCAGGGCGCTGCCGGTGGCGACACGGGGGGCCTGATACCAGGGCGTCATGCCTGGGGGCGTGGGTGATTGTTCGCTGAGCATTTCGCCGGCAAGCATCTCGCGTTTGCGGCCAAAGCCCGGCACCTTGCTGACCTGGAAGCCCGCAGCCTGCAGCCCACGCTTTACGGCGCCGGCACTGGTGAAGGTGGCAAAGGTGCTGCCTACTGCACTCAGCTGGCCGATGCGCTGAAACAGCTGCTCGGTCCAGAGGTCGGCGTTTTTGGCGGGAGCGAAGCCATCCAGAAACCAGCTGTCCACCGTGAAGCCGGCCAGTGTGCCGCCGTCCAGCAGGCTGTTGAGGCCATCCAGCGCATCGCCAAACAGCAAGGTCAGTTGTACACGCCCTGCCGCGAAGCTCAGGCGATGAACACCCTCCAGCAGTGGCGGGTACTGCGCCTGCAGTTGGCCGGCCAGTGGCGCGAGCTCCGGCCAGCGTTTCAGGCTGCGGGCCAGGTCTGCCGGGCGCAGCGGGTATTTCTCACAGGAAATGAAGTGAAGCTGTCCCGGTGGATCGATTTCGTTCCACAGCCGCCAGGCGGCTAGAAAGTTGAGCCCGGTGCCGAAGCCGGTCTCGGCAATGCAATAATGTGATTTGCCAGCCGGCCACTGCCGCCATCGCCGGGCAAGATGGTTCTGCTGCAAGAAGACGTAGTCGGTTTCTTCCAGGCCGCCATCCTTGGAAAAGTACACATCGCCGAAGCGTTCCGAAACGGGTTCTCCGGCGTCGCTCCAGCTGAGTTCGGCGGGTTCAAGCGTGAATCTGGACATGGCTATCGCAGGGGGCAGGGTGAAGAGCTTGGCGGGGCGATAGTATCACTGCGCGACGCGGGTGCGTTGAAAATTGCCGGCGACAGGCGCAGGATAACGGCCTTGATTCAGCCCGGGACGAGATGGAATGCTGTCGGTATTGGATGAGCCGGTGTGGCAAATTGCGTTGGTGCTGTTGGCGGGGGTTCCCTCCCTACTGGCGGCCGAGCACGCGCTGTTGCACAAACGTGACTCCCGCAGTGCCATGGCCTGGATCACCTTCTCGATGATGTTCCCCTTGTTGGGGCCATTGTTCTACTACTTGTTCGGCAAAAATCGCATACGCACCCGGGCGCGCAAATTACACGGTGTGCCAGAAGCCCCTTTGCCGATCGACTTGCCGAGTGCCCCGGCGCTGGGCATTGATGACACCTATCTCAACCTGGCTCGCCTGAGCGAGGCGGTGACGCAACGCCCCCTGCTGCCGGGCAATCGCGTGCAGGCGCTGGAGAACGGGGAGGAGGCATACCCGGCCATGCTGGAAGCCATTCAGCAGGCGCGCCAACGCGTTTATATGAGCACCTACATTTTTGAGCGCGGCGGTATCGGTCAGGCCTTTATCGAGGCCTTGCAGCAGGCGCACCAGCGCGGCGTAACGGTCCGAGTGCTGGTGGATGGGGTGGGTAAACTCTATGATTTTCCGACTGCAGCGGCCAGGTTGCGTGCGCTGGGGGTGCCGGTGGCGGAGTTTTTGCCACCGCGACTGTGGCCGCCAAATCTCAGTATCAATTTGCGCAATCACCGCAAAATTCTTTTGGTGGACTCCCAATGGGCCTTTACCGGCGGCATGAACATCCGCCAGGGGCATCTGCTGCTTTCGGCGGGTGGGCATCCCGTGCGCGATCTGCACTTCAGGCTTGAAGGGCCGGTGGTGCCTCAGCTTGAAGATATTTTCCGTGCCGACTGGTTGTTCACCACCGATGAGCCGCTGCCGGCGCCTGCAAGCCGCTATGAGCTGCCCCAACTGCCGTGGTCAGGGGCGGCTTGCCGAGTGATTGAGGATGGCCCCTCGGAAGACCTCGACAAGCTGCCTCGCGTATTGGTCGGTGCCATTGCTCTGGCTCAGCGCAGTGTCAAGATCATCACGCCATATTTCCTGCCTCCCCGCGAACTGGTGGTGGCCCTGCAGACCGCCGCACTGCGCGGTGTGGCCGTGACGATAATCCTACCTGAGCAGAACAACCTGCCGTTTGTGCAGTGGGCCAGCAATCACATGCTCAAGCACCTGGTGGAAACCGGCATCCAGCTGTATTTCCGCCAGGGGAGCTTCGTGCATACCAAGCTGTTTGTGATTGATGACTATTATGCGTTGATCGGTTCATCCAACCTGGATCCGCGCAGTCTGCGGCTCAATTTTGAATTGCAGGTGGAAGTGTTCGACCGCGAGACCTGCACCGGGCTGGCCGGGCATTTTGTGGCAGAGTTGTCCCACAGCCGCCGTGTTGAGGTGCAGGCGCTGCGAGCCCGACCTTATTGGATGAGGCTGAGAGATGCCCTGGCGTGGCTGGCATCGCCCTATCTGTGAGCGAGTAGGGCGCCGTTGATCAGTGGGTGTGTGCGGCGTCCTGGTTTTCTCTGACGAACAGTGGCTGTCCTGCTTCACCTATGTAGAACACGGCGATTTTTA
Organism: uncultured Pseudomonadales bacterium; assembly: GCA_964649985.1. Lineage (GTDB taxonomy): Bacteria > Pseudomonadota > Gammaproteobacteria > Pseudomonadales > CAZYQX01 > CAZYQX01. The sequence continues at coordinate 172,060 of CAZYQX010000001.1, forward strand.
CCTGCGCGTTGCCGGTGTTCACGCCGTTGTGCAGCACATTCACCACTTCGGCCAAGGCATCCCCGGCCTTGAGTTTGCGCATTGAGCCGTTCTTAAGATGCACCTCGAGTTCACCCTCCATCACATAACCGAATGAGGCGGCGGGGTGCAGATGCCAGCCGGTTTCAGCGCCTGGGGCAATCTCCATGACGATGCCGGTGACCTCGGCCTTGGCCTGTGGCAAGACGATCGGCTTGCCATCCCAGCTTTCGGTGGCCTTGAGCACCATGGTGGATTTGAGACCGGGATGGGCGTCTGCTGCCAGCGCACTCGTCTGCAGGGCCGCGCTGAGCATGAGGCCCATGATGATGGGGTGGTGTTTCATATGCTGTCCTTGCGGGCCACGACCTCAGTGGCTTGAAGTCGGCTTATGCGAGTCAATCGACGTTGGAAGTCTGAGGGGGTGCAATACAACCCCCTTAACCATGGCGGATCAGTGGACGAAGCGCTGCCAGGCAATGGCGGCCCAGATCGCGCCGACCATCCACAGCGCCAGAAATACGGCGGCAGAGCCCAGGTCCTTGGCGCGGCCGGAGAGCTCGTGACGCTCGGTGCCGATGCGGTCGATGGCCGCCTCCACCGCCGAATTCAGTATTTCGACGATGATCACCAGCACCATGCTGCCCACCAGCAGAATGCGCTGTTCCATGGTCTGGCCCAGCCACAGCGCCAGGGGCGTGAGCAGCGCGGCCAGAACGACTTCCTGGCGGAAGGCGGATTCGTGTTTCCAGGCGGCGCGCAGGCCCAGCATGGAGCAGCGGGTGGCTTTCACCACCCGCATGAAGCCACCACCGTTGTAGAAAACAGGGTGCTTGCTCACGATCAGAGCCCGGCGACGGTGACGTCGGGCAGCTCGGGCGCCTCGATGTTCATCTTGCTGGCGGGCGCCATGATGTCGGCGGTGCCCTTGGCGACCGACTCGCCCTTTTGGTTCACGCAGTCGCACTCGATCACCAGAATTTGCTGCTTCTCGGCCTTCTTCTCCACCACCTTCAGGTTGACGGTGACGGTGTCGCCGATCTTGACCGGACGGCGGAAGCGCAGGGTCTGACCCAGGTAGATGCAGCCGGGGCCGGGCAGCACCAGCGCCAGGGCCGCAGAGACGATGGCGCCAGTCCACATGCCGTGGCCGATGCGCTCGCCAAACATGGTGGTCTTGGCGAATTCCGCGTCCAGGTGGACGGGGTTCACGTCACCGGATACGGCGGCGAACAGCACCACATCACGCTCGGTCAGGGTGCGGCTGTAGGTGGCGGTCTGGCCGATTTCGATTTCGTCGAAGGTGAAGTTGCTCAGGGTGGTCACGTGAAATCCTCTAGGCTCTGGGCGTTAGGTGCGCCATTGTACTGTCTGCTGCGCTGCAACACTATCGGCAGCCGTGCGCGCCAGCTGCTCCTATGTGCTAGCTTAGACAGAGAAATAGTAAAAAATTCAAGGCTGTCCTCATGCTTGACTCCACCATCCAGCAAACCTGTGCTCGCCTGGGTATCGACCCGGCGGTGGATACGGCCGCCCATGCCTCGGTGTTGGCACTGTTTGACGATTGCGTGGCGCGCTTTGGCGACGCCCCGGCCTACACCAGTTTGGGGCGCACCATCAGCTATCGCGAGTTGGACCAGCTCTCCCGCCAGTTTGCGGCGTGGCTACAGCAATGCAGCGGCTTGCAGCAGGGGGATCGGGTGGCGATCCAGCTGCCCAACCTGGTGCAGTACCCGGTGGCGCTGTTTGGTGCCATGCGCGCCGGCATGATCGTGGTGAACACCAACCCCTTGTACACCCCGCGCGAGTTGCACCACCAGTTGGTTGATTCTGGGGCAAAAGTCCTGGTGGTGCTGGCCAATGTGGCCCACGTGGCTCAAGAAGCATTGCAAGGTACACAAGTAGAAAAGGTCGTGGTGGTTGAAGTGGCTGATTTACATGCGCCACTCAAGCGCTGGTTGATCAACAACGCCGCGAAATACCTGAAGAAGCTGGTGCCGCCGTTTCATATTCCCGGTGCGATCCGCTTCACGGCAGTCATGGCGCAGGGGCGTCACTGTGGGTTGGTGCCGGCGACACCCACGGGGCAGGATGTGGCGGTGTTGCAGTACACCGGTGGCACCACCGGGGTATCCAAGGGGGCCATGCTGAGCCACGCCAATCTGGTGGCCAATGCCCTGCAATGCCGCGAGATGTTCCGCACGGTGGATTACCACGCCCAGGGCGAGATCCTGATTCAACCCCTGCCGCTGTATCACATCTACGCGTTCATCGTGTCGTTGACGGTGATGGCGACCGGCAACCACGTGGTGCTGATCCCCAATCCCCGCGACCTGCCGGGCTTCGTCAAGGAGCTGCGCAAGTGGCGCTTTACCGGCTTCGTCGGCCTCAACACCCTGTTTGTGGCGCTGTGCCACAACGCCGAGTTCAGGACATTGGATTTTTCCGGTTTGAAAATGACCTTGTCCGGCGGCATGGCGTTGACCCGCAGTGCCTGGGAGGCGTGGAAGCAGCTCACCGGCTCCTCCATCTGCGAGGGCTATGGTCTCACCGAGGCTTCGCCGGTGATCTGCGTCAATCCGGGCAACGGCAACCAGCAGGGCACCGTGGGCCTGCCGGTGCCGGGCACCCGCGTGAAACTGGTGGATGAGCAGGGCGGTGAGGTGGCTGATGGCGAGCCGGGGGAACTGTGCGCCCAGGGGCCCCAGGTGATGCTGGGCTATTGGCAGCGGCCGGAGGAAACCCGCAAGGTGTTGTCTGAGGATGGCTGGCTGCGCACCGGCGACGTGGCGGTGTACACCCCGGAAGGCTATCTGCGCATTGTGGACCGCATCAAAGACATGATCAGCGTGTCGGGCTTCAAGGTCTTCCCCAACGAGATCGAAGATGTGTTGTGCCAGCACCCTGGTGTGCTGGAGTGCGCGGTGATCGGCATTCCCGACGAGCACTCTGGCGAGGCGGTGAAGGCCTTCGTGGTGCGCAAGGACCCCACGCTCACCGACAAGGCACTGTTGAACTATGCCCGGGAAAGCCTCACGGGATACAAGTTGCCGCGCCATATCGAATTCCGCGACAGCCTGCCCAAGTCCAACGTGGGCAAGGTGTTGCGCAAGGAGTTAAGGCCTGCGGCTTGAAATTCGCTGGCAATTATCGAGCTGCCCGCGCCAAGACGCTCGCCAGCGGGCGGAGGTCGTGTTGGTGCTCTGTCCGTAGTATCCTCTCAGCCTTTTGATTGAGTGCGCCTGCTGTCGTCGGGCATCCTGTATCCGCGAGTACCATGTCCAAGCCCCTGCAAGCACTACGTTCCCAGATCGACCAGGCCATGAGTGCCGATAGGCACCGCTTGTTCAAGCAGTGGCAGAGTTGCCAGCGTCTGTCCAAGGAGGGCAAGCCCTTTGACCGCGCCGAGGCGCGCCTGCGGGAGGAGCTGGCCACATCGCTGCAGAGGGTGGAGCAGCGCCGGACGCTGACGCCTGAGCTGAATTACCCCGAGGGGTTGCCGGTCTGCGCGCGCCGGGAAGAGCTGTTGGAGGTGATTCGCGACCACCAGGTGGTGGTGATTGCCGGTGAGACCGGCTCAGGCAAGACCACTCAACTGCCCAAACTGTGCCTGGAACTCGGCCGCGGCGTGCGCGGTCGCATCGGCCACACCCAGCCGCGCCGCATCGCCGCCCGCTCGGTGGCGGCCCGCATCGCCGAGGAACTCAACAGCCCGTTGGGCGAGACGGTGGGTTACCAGGTGCGTTTCACCGATCACAGCTCCGAGCGCACCCAGCTCAAGCTGATGACGGACGGCATCCTGCTGGCGGAGATCCAGGGCGATCCCTATTTGAGCCAGTACGATACCCTCATCATCGACGAAGCCCATGAGCGCAGCCTCAACATCGACTTCCTGCTGGGCTACCTGAAGCGCCTGCTGCCCAAGCGCCCGGACCTCAAGCTGATCATCACCTCCGCCACCATTGATCTGGAGCGCTTTTCCCAACACTTTGGCAATTGCCCGATCGTTGAGGTGTCTGGCCGCACCTTCCCCGTTGACGTGTGGTACCGGCCGCTGGACGAGATGCCCGAGGAGATCGAGGGCGACATGACCCAGGCGGTGGTGCACGCCCTGGAAGAGCTGCGCGATCACGAGCGCAAGAGCCGGCAGATCGGCGATGTGCTGGTGTTCCTCAGCGGCGAGCGCGAAATCCGCGAGCTGCACCACGCCCTGCGCAAGCGCGACTGGCCGCAGACGGAAATCCTGCCGCTCTATGCCCGCCTCAGCATCGCCGAACAAAACCGCGTGTTTGACCTGCGCGGCCGCCAGGGCCGGCGCATCGTGCTGGCCACCAACGTGGCGGAGACCTCCCTCACCGTGCCCGGCATCCGCTATGTGATCGACACCGGCCTGGCGCGCATCAGCCGCTACAGCGTGCGCAGCAAGGTGCAGCGGCTGCCCATCGAGCCGGTGTCGCAGGCCAGCGCCGAGCAGCGCAAGGGCCGTTGTGGCCGGGTGGCCGAAGGCATCTGCGTGCGGCTCTACAGCGAGCAGGACTTTCAGACCCGCCCGGCCTTCACCGACCCGGAGATCCGTCGCACCAACTTGGCGGCGGTGATTCTGCAGATGCTGTCCATGCGCCTGGGCGAGGTGCAGGACTTCCCCTTCGTCGACCCGCCAGACAGCCGCCAGATCAACGACGGTTACAAACTGCTGGATGAACTGGGCGCGGTGAGCCGGGATGGCCGTCTGACCGAGATCGGCCGCCACCTCTCCCGCATGCCGGTGGACCCGCGCATCGGCCGCATGTTGCTGGCCAGCATACAACACGGTTGTGTGGACGAGATGCTGATCATCGCCAGTGCCCTCAGCATCCAGGACCCGCGTGAGCGCCCGGCGGAGAAGCAGCAGGCCGCCGACGAGGCCCACCGTCGCTTCTGGCAGGAGGGCTCCGACTTCCTCACCCTGGTCAACCTGTGGCGCTACTACGAGGAAAAGCGCCAGGCCCTGTCCCAGAACCAGCTGCGCAAGCTGTGTGCTAAGGAGTTCCTCAACTTCCTGCGCATGGGCGAGTGGCGCGAGATCCACTACCAGCTGCGCTTGCTGTTGAAGGAACTGGGCGCCAGCTTCAACCCCGAACCGGCACCGGAGCAGGCGGTGCACCGGGCCGCCCTGGCCGGTTTGCTCAGCCACATCGGCTGGCTGCGGGAGGAGCGCGAATACCTCGGCGCCCGCAACCGCAAGTTCTTCATTCAGCCGGGTTCGGTGTTGTTCAAGAAACAGCCCAAATGGATGGTGGCCTACGAGCTGGTGGAGACCAGCAAGCTCTATGCCCGTACCATCGGCCGCATCGACCCTGAGTGGGCATTGGACTACGCCGATCACCTGCTCAAACGGGATTACTTCGAGCCCCACTGGGAGATGCGCAGCGGCCAGGTGGTCGCCTATGAACGCGTCAGCCTGTACGGGCTGGCGCTGGTGGAAAAACGCAAGGTCAGTTACGGCCCGATCAGCCCGGCGGAGTCGCGCCAGTTGTTTATCCGAGGTGCGCTGGTGGAGCATCACTATGGCCGCGAGCCTGAGTGCCTCAAGCACAACCGGCGCCTGATTGCCGAGATCGAAGCCCTGGAGGCCAAGACCCGCAAGCGCGATATCGTGGTGGACGACCACGCGCTGTTCGCCTTCTACGACGAGCGCATCCCGGCTGAGATCCACAACCGCGTCGCCTTCGAGCAATGGTTGCGCAAGGCCGAACAGGCGCAGCCCAAGCTGCTCTACATGGAGCGCGAGTTGTTGATGCGCCGGGCCATGAGCGACCAGACCGGCGCCCAGTTCCCCGACCACCTGAGCTGGGGGGATTTCCGCCTGCCGCTCAAATACCACTTCGAGCCCGGCCACCCGGAGGACGGCGTCACTGCCGTGGTGCCGGTGGGCCTGCTCAACCGCCTGCCCATTGCGCTGTTCGAGTGGCTGGTGCCCGGCATGCTGCGGGACAAGTGCATCGAGTTGATCAAGGGCCTGCCCAAGCAGTGGCGCCGCCAGTTCGTGCCAGTACCCGATGCGGTGGACCGGGTGCTGGGCCAGCTGGCGCCCGACAACGTGCCGCTGGCGGAAGCCCTGGGTCGCGCCCTGGGCCGCAGCAGCGGCGTGCAGGTGCCCGCCAGTGCCTGGGCCGAGGTGCAGCTGGATGATCACTACCGCATGAACTTCCGGGTGGTGGACACCGACGGCAAACGCCTGGGGCAGGGGCGGGACCTCGCGCCCCTGATCGCCGAGCTGCGCCCCCAGGTGCAGGCCAGCCTCAAGGCCGCCAAGCCGGAGGAGTCCATCGAGCGCAGCGGCATCCAGCGCTGGGATTTCGGCGCACTGCCCGAGAGCCACGCCTTTCGCCAGGGCGGCGTCACCGTCATCGCCTATCCCGCGCTGGTGGACAAGGGCGATAGCGTTGCCATCACCCTGTGCGAGACCCTGCCCGAGGCCGAGGCGCTGAGCCGCCGCGGCATGGCGCGCCTGCTGTTGTTGCAACAGGCTCAGTCCGCCAAATACCTGCGCAAGGAATTGTTCAAGGCGGGGCAGGCGGTGCTGGTGATGCCCGCCATCGGCGGGCGGGATGCCGTACTGGAAGATGTGATGCTATCGGCTTGCTGGGCCACCGCCTGCCCGGACCAGCGCCTGCCGCGCGATCAGGCCGCCTTCGAGACGGCGCTTACACGATGCAAACAAGGCCTGGTACCCGCCAGTCAGGAGCTTGAAAAGCAGCTGCAGTCGGCGGCCCTGGCGGTAAACGACATCCGGCGCAAGCTGGCCGAAACCGCCATGGCCAAGTCCCCGGCCAGGGCCGATATCGAGGCCCAGCTGGCCGCGCTGTTCTGCCCGGGCTTTGCCTTCGACACGCCGGCGGATGCCATGCGCCAGTATGGCCGCTACCTGAAGGCCATCCAGCAGCGGCTGGAGCGTTGTCTGGTCAATCCCCAGAAGGATGCCCAGGCTCAGCAAGCGGTGCAGGCAGTGTGGAGCAAACTGCAGGCCGCTCAAGTGAAGCAGCCATTGATACTGTCGATTAATTCAGAGGCGCATCAACTGCGCTGGATGATTGAGGAATATCGGGTCTCTTTGTTTGCTCAGACCTTGGGCACCGCCATGCCAGTGTCTGAAAAGCGCTTGGAAAAGCAGCTCGAAAAGGCAGGCCTTCGTTAGCCTGATGCGAAGGCATCACGCTTGATCGTAATCGCTGGGGTGAAGGGTGTTAATTTGGCGAAAATGGCCCACTGGCTATGGTGTTAACAGCCCCTCTTGTCTACAGTGATTCATGCCTGATCTCCTTTGAAAAAACGGATCTTGCTATTGTAGTGACCAGAACGCTTGGTTTGTGCAGCCAAAATGCGCCGTAATCTGTAGAGAGATATCTGGAGTTCATTATGGAAAAGAAAATCTTGCCAACCCTCAGTGCCACCATGAGTGCGGTGCTGCTTGCCAGCCTCGTCAGCCCCGCGGCTCATGCTGCGAGCGACCCTTTCGTTTCCACTGAGTTTTCAGCGGGTTACAACTTGGCGAGTAACGATGAGGGCAAGAGCAAACACGACGAGGGCAGCTGCGGAGGCAAAAAGGGCGAGGGTGCCTGTGGCAACATGAGCGGCGATGACAAGAGCGAGGAAGGCAAAAAAACCAGCCGTGAGCTTGAGCCTGGTGATACCTACGGCCCCGATGGCAAGCTGCTGCCGAGATGACAATGGCGTGGGCTGAGGTAGCGTCACGTGGCCTGGGTTTGAGGCGTGGGCTGCTTGATGATTTGATCGAGGCGCCTGAAGGCGCCTTTGATTTTCTGGAGCTTGCCCCGGAAAACTGGATTCACGTGGGGGGGCGACTGGGTCGCCGTCTCGCCATGCTGGCAGAGCGCCATACAGTGCTGTTGCATGGGCTTTCACTGAATCTTGGTGGCTTCGCGCCCTTGGATACCGGCTTGCTAGATGAAATACGCCAATTCAAAAAGCGCATTAATAGCCCTTATTACTCCGAGCACCTCAGTTATTGTGCCGATGATGGCCACCTGTACGAACTATTGCCGATTCCCTTCACGGAGGAGGCCGTTCACCATGTTGCAGGTCGCATTCGCCAAGTGCAGGACTTCTTGGGCGAGAGAATCGCTGTAGAAAATGCTTCCTACTACTGTGTAACGGGGCAGGAACTCAGCGAACTGGCCTTCATTCAGGCCGTGGTTGAAGAGGCCGACTGCGATTTGTTGCTCGACGTTAACAATATCTACGTTAATGCGGTCAACCATGGTTATGATCCAGTGGCCTTTCTCGCCGGTTTACCGGGCGAGAGGGCGCGCTACCTTCACGTCGCTGGTCACCACCAGGCATCCCCCAGTTTGCTGGTGGATACCCATGGTGAGGCCGTGATAGATCCAGTGTGGCATTTGCTTGATGCTTGTTATCGCCAGTTCGGCATCAAACCCACCTTACTTGAGCGCGATTTCGATATACCAACACTTGCTCAGCTTCAGATTGAGTTGAATCAGATCAGCGCGATTCAACAACGCCAGCAAGGCATCCCACGCACATGAAAACGTGTTCAGCATGCGAGTCATTTCAGCGCAGCTTTACTGGCTATTTACGCAATGTCGATTTACCTCCACCCGAGGGGCTGGCACTGCCAAGGCTGAACCTATATCGCGACTTGGTTTTTAACAACATGTCCTCTCTGCTGAAAGGAGGCTTCCCGGTTGTTCATTCGTTGTTGACCCCGCATCAATGGTCAAGCCTAGTGTCTGATTTCTTGGCCAACTATCGATGCCGAACGCCATATTTTCTTGAAATTGGTCAGGAGTTTGTGAGCTTTTTGGCGTCTCCCCATGCGTCCACCAAACTCCCGCAATATCTGCCTCAATTGGCTCATTACGAGCGGGTAGAGCTGGCCTTGGACATTGACGAAACTGAACTCGCTGATCTGCCGGTTGATCCCGCCGGTGATTTATGGCGTGATATTCCGGTGGTCTCACCTCTGGCCTGCTCCTTGGTCTACGACTATCCTGTACAAAAAATTGGTGTCGATTGGCAGCCATCAGAGCCTGACGGGCCTCATTGCATTGTCGTCTATCGGGATCGTAGCGATCGCGTTCGCTTCATGGGTATCAATCCCGCTACCGCGCTATTTATTGAACTACTGGCGGCTGGGGAGATGTCTGGGCAGGAAGCCACTTTACAGCTGTCGGTCGAATTAGGTTATGCCACTGCGGCGCCCATTCAGAGCTTTGCACAAAGTTTGTTGGAGCGTTTGTTGGCACATGACATTCTGCTTGGATCGGTACCCGTCACCAAAACACTGTAATCGGAAAACAATATGAAAAGCTATCTGGGGGCTGCAAGCGTCATGTTCGCATTGCTGTCCAGTCCTCTCCTGGCCGCAGAGCAGGATCCATGGGAGGGTTTTAACCGCAAAGTCTTTGCCTTCAATGAGTTCTGTGATCGCTATTTCATGAAGCCGGTGGCCAAGGGCTACCAATGGCTGATGCCAGATGTGGCTGACCGTGCGGTAAGCAATGTGTTTTCCAATCTTGGTGATGTCGTGGTATTCGCGAACGACATTTTCCAGTTCAAATTTAGTGATGCCGGTGTTGATTTGGGGCGCGTAATGATGAACACCACCCTGGGCTTGGCGGGAACCATTGATGTCGCCAGCAAGGTGGGACTAGAGAAAAACGAGGAAGATTTTGGCCAAACCCTCGGGGCCTGGGGAAGTGATTCAGGACCTTACGTTGTCTTGCCGTTTCTAGGCCCCAGCACATTGCGGGACGCATTTGGGCGCGTGCCTGATGCCTTTGTAGCGCCGCTTGGCTATGTGCATGATGTGCCGGTGCGCAATAGCCTGTATGGGCTGAATGCGGTGGATACGCGAGCGGATCTGATCAAGGCCGAGAGCTTGATCAGCGGCGATAAGTATACCTTCATGCGTGATGCCTACTTGCAGCGGCGAGAGGCCTTGGTACAGGATGGTCAGGTGAAGGATGACTTTGGTGATGAAAACTGGGATGAGTGACGCCAAACCACATCACCATCGATAGTTATGAAAATGGCCGCAAGTTGCGGCCATTTTGCAATCAGGAACCGTTAATCCAGCACTTGATTGATATTAATCCCCAGCATATAGCCCTGTTCTAACTCATCCACGCGCGCTACCACGCCTTCCGCTCTAAAACTGACGGTTTTGTTGTCCGCGGGGGGGATGTGAACTAAGACAACGCTTCCCAGTGAAAGCTGCTCGGTTACCTCCGCAAGCATGCCTGCACCACTCAGGTTGCGGCATACACCCTGAAGTGTGCGATTACCCTCGGTGAGGGTGATATGCACAGGTGCCTCTACCTTCATGCGGATGAAATTACGCTTTTCTTCGTATTCCCTGCGGGACGTCATGGCGAGGACCTCGTCATCCTGGGTTTAATGTTCTAAAGTGTGGCTTTTATAGTACCACCCTTGGGTAGTGTCAAACCTCTGGGTAGTTCACACTGTTCGTGCTCTATTCTCTTCTACACTATAAGCAATCGCCAGTCAGGGTGCTACGCATGCAGGAACAGCCGAAGAAGCTGTTGGTCATAGACGACGATACCCAAGTTCGGGAAAGCATTGCTGCTTACCTGGAGGATAGTGGCTTCGAGGTTGTTCAGGCATCCAACAGCCGGCAGGGACTTGATCTGTTTCGGGATGAAAAGCCTGATGTAGTGTTGTGCGATTTGCGTATGCCCCCGGTTGAAGGTGGTGGTGATGTATTGAGAGACATCGCCGAAGATGCCTCTCGCACGCCTATTATCGTGACCTCGGGGCTTGGTGTCATGAGCGATGTGGTGGATGCCTTGCGCTTGGGGGCAAGCGACTACATCATCAAGCCGATTGTTGACATGCAGGTGCTGGATTACGCGGTGGGGCGCTGCCTTGAGCAAGCTCGCTTGAGAAAGGAGAATCGCAACTACCGCAAGCAGCTTGAAAAAGCCAATGAAGAGCTGACCGAGCACCTTTCAGCTCTGGAGCGCGACCAGCAGGCTGGGCGTCATATCCAGATGAAGATGTTGCCGCCCAAGCATATGGAGACAGGGGCTTACCACTTTGCCCACCGGGTCTATCCTTCGCTGTATCTGAGCGGTGATTTTCTCGATTACATCACCGTGGGCAATGACCACGTGGTGTTCCTGGTTGCCGATGTGTCCGGGCATGGCGTGTCTTCGGCATTCGTCACCGTGCTGCTAAAGAACATCGTGGCGCGCATGCGCAGTCATTTCAATCGGCATAACGATCAATCCATTCTTGAGCCGGTCAAACTTCTTCGCAAGATCAATCTTGAGGTGCTGGCGACACAAAGTGGCAAGCATGTCACGGTATTCGCAGGGGTTCTCAACATGCGCAGCAACACATTGCGCTATGCTGTAGCAGGGCACTTGCCACTGCCAGCGATTGTTGTGGATGGTCGGGCTCACTTTCTGGAGGGCAAAGGATTGCCTTTAGGCTTATTTGAGGATGCCGAATTTCAGGAAATTAATGTAGAATTGCCAGCCACTTTCCAGATGTGCCTGTTTTCGGATGGGGTGCTGGAGGTGCTGCCAGAGGGCTCACTAGATGCTAAAGAGCATCAGTTGCTAGAGCTTTGTGGTGAAGAAAACGGCGATATCGATGGTTTGGTTCGGCGCTTCGGGGTGTCACCTGATCAGCCGCTTCCTGATGACATCGCTATCATGACGGTATGTAAGGTTCTGGAAACCAATGCATGCAGCCGGGACGAATACTTGTCGCTGAACACGGCGGCGCCCACATCATGAAGTTTGTTGGCGACGTGCGCTGTACCATGTGCGCCGGCGTTGATGAATACATGGAAGACTCGGTGGCTAAACCAGGTCTTTCACGGGTGTTTATTGACCTATCAGAGGCTGAAAACCTTGATAGCACTACGCTTGGGCTTATCGCCAAGGTAGGTATTCTTTCGAAGCGACGTCATACGACGCCGCCAGCCATCTATTCCACCAACAGCTCAATAAATCGTCTGCTCGACAGCATGGGGCTCAGTACCGTGTTTGACATACGGGATACATGCTGCGAGTGTGAAGACGATTTGTCAGAGTTGACGGTCAAGCCCTGTTCTGAAAATGAGCTTCATCACACCGTGGTGGAAGCGCATAGGGTCTTGATGGGGCTGAGTGAGCGGAATCGGGCAGAATTCAAAGATTTGATGGATGTGCTCGAGCAATCTGATCCAGGCCGCAAGAGCGCCTGAGATTAGCTCACAGCCCGTGCTGGCCTGCCTTGGCGTGGGACTGCACGTGGTGCCTATCTCCCCATCCTACATAATGGCGGCTGCTACGCTAGTGAGGAGCGGGCTGCTGTGCGTGAGTAGTGTGCATCCGGCCGGCGCGTATTTTGTTTATCGGTGCGCCGACAGTGCTGGCGGGGTATTGATGTTATCTGCTCAGCTGGGCCAATCCTCTGGCTGAGGTGAATTGTCGCCCGTTGGCCTATAACTTATTGAGTAATCAAACACTTTTCAGAAATACAGGCTTTGCCGTCTGATGGCCATGCCGTTGGCGTGGTGAGAGGCGAGTGGGGGCAATGCCTATCCGTTTTGCCAGAGTAGATCCAGGTCTTTTATTTTCCATTTCTCGGGATCTTCGCGCCCGATGATGCTGTCCTGAACGCCGGGTCTGTTGAGATCCAGTATCTCGGGCATGATTTGGCAGCGATTCTTGGTCGAGAAAAAAATCTTTATACGTGGTTTCAGTAGGGCAGACGGGTTCTGCTCCAATACTACGCCAAGCCTGCCAGATTCGAGTCTTACCAATGATCCGGTGGGATAAATCCCCATGGTTTTTACAAAGGCCTTGAACACGGCGGGGTCGAAATGACCATCTGCCCACTCAGCCATTTTGTGAATGGCTTCTGCAGGGTTCCAGCCAGCTTTGTATGGGCGGTCTGATGTAATGGCATCGTAAACGTCACACACGGCTCCCATCTTGGCAAACAGGCTGATTTCATCGCCGCGCAGCCTGTGGGGATAGCCCGTGCCATTGGTTTTTTCGTGGTGATGCAGGCATACATCCAGGGCGATGGCATCGGCGCCTTGCCCCTCCAAAAGAAGCTCCGCACCACGTTCTGGATGGCTTTTGATGGTGTCAAATTCGGTGTCGGTCAGCTTGCCGGGCTTGTTGAGAATTTCCAGCGGTATCATCGCTTTACCCAGATCGTGCAGTAGCCCTGCAAGCCCGAGTTCTCGCGTGGTGGCTTCATCCACGCCCATTTGGCGCGAGAGTGACACCATCAATGCACACACCGCCACGGAATGCATGTAAGTGTATTCGTCTTTGTGCTTAAGGCGGGCAAGGCTGATCAAGGCTCCCGGGTTGCGTGCCACTGAGGTTGTGATGTCTTCAACCAGGGGTAGCAAATGTCCGGCCTCCAGTGCTTTGCCCATACGGGCTTCCTGGAACATGCTGGCTACGGCTTCCTTGGCCCTGGCGCAGAGCTTGGCTGCTCGCTGCACCTCCCGCTCAAGAGGTACGGTGTTGAATTCAGGGTTTGGGCTGTTGGCGGCTTCTTCGAGCCGCGAATTGATTTCTTGCTCTGCTTGAGCTTGATCCAGGGCTGTTGCGTTTCCCACTTCAACGTCTAAGCCTCGTGAGGTGTCGATCCAGACCTCACCAATACCAGAGTTGATAATGCGCTGCAGATCTGCAGGATTTTTGAGCAGAAATTTCTGCCGCCAGAAGGGGTGTTCCATCCATGATCCGCACAGTTCGTGCAAGAACATGCCTGTTCTAAGCTGCTTTGTACTGATGCGCTTTAGCACGACGAAGCCTAATTAACCGTCACTGGGTGATTAGAGTTTAGTCGTGATTTTTAGATGGGGGGAGGATGAAACGCTGAGGGGGCGCACCTAGGCAACCCCCGCGATGGTATTAGTCGCAATGCTGTTTTATAACATCTTGGGCGCGTTTTTTCTGCTGGGCGACTTCTTCTTCGCTCAGTATACGCTCCCCACCGTATTCGTCTTTAAGACGAATTTGGCCGCCTAAGCTGAGTGTTTCAAGGTTGGATTTGGCCGATTTACAGATTTTGGGATCTTGCTTGATGGCCGGGTTGGCCTGAACCGCTGATGGGGCCGGTTTTGCCTCGGTCTCACTGGCGTCTGCCGATTTGGCCGGAGGTGCGGAGTGCCCCGTACTAACGGCAATTTTTTCGTATTCGCGCCCTACTGGCGGTTGTGCACTCAGGTGAACGCCCCCCTGGTCATCCAGCCATTTGTAGACGATGTCAGCCTGTGCCTCCACACTGGACAGTGCCAGGCAGGCCATGCCGATACCAAGGAGATGGCGAAAACGTGTGTGCATGTTTTCCTCGTATGTTTGTATGTGGGCATCCCGCCCTTTTGAGCAAAGATACTATCAACATAGCTGTTTTGTCACCGTTAGCGATGAGTCGTTGCCTGGCACAGCTAAGGTGGTTGAAATTCTTCCTGCGCTTGCTTGGTTGGTGTTGCCAACACTGGCAAAGCTCTGTAGAATTTGCGGCCTTGTCTGGTGAGGTGTCCGAGCGGTTGAAGGAGCACGCCTGGAAAGTGTGTATACGTTAATAGCGTATCGAGGGTTCGAATCCCTCCCTCACCGCCAGATAATGAGAAGGCCCCGTGCGAAAGTCCGGGGCCTTTTTGCATTGGGCCTGTTGACGCGCTTGTTTGAGATGAGGTCGCGATGGAACTGGTGTGGGTACTGGTAGAGCCGCGCCGGCCCGAGAATGTAGGGGCGGCGGCGAGGGCACTGAAGACGCAAGGCTTTTACGCCATGCGTTTGGTGTCACCGTGCGATCATCTGGCACCTGAGGCCCATTGGTTGGCCCACGGTGCGCAGGAGCTGCTTGAAGGCGCGCAGGTGTTTGAGACGCTGGAGCAGGCCCTGGCCGATGTGGACCTTGTGGTGGGGACGACCGCCAAGCTGCGCCATGGCTTCAGCCAGTTGTATACCCCGGCGGCTCTGGGGCAGGCGCTGGCGGAGAAGCAGGGCAGCGTGGCGCGGGTGGCGCTGCTGTTCGGACCCGAGGACACCGGATTGAGTGGCGAGGTGCTGGATCGCTGCCATCTCTTGACGGGCGTGCCGCTGGCACAGCCGTTTCCCTCGCTCAATCTGGCCCAGGCGGTGATGGTTTATGCCCATGCACTATCGGCGGCCACGGCGGCGGAACGTGCTGCGGTGCCAATGAGTGCGGCCGAGGCCCAGTGGGCGGCCTTGGTGGGGCGCATTGATGGCTTGCTGGATCAGCTGCAGGTAGAGCCCGCCGTGCGGCAGTGGGCCAGGGAGCGCCTGCCGCTTCTCAGCGGCCGGGATGTGCGTTTGATGCACTCGCTGATGTGCCGCCTCGACAAGCATATTTCTTCAGGTAATCGCGATGAGTGAACGTCAGCATGTGGTGGTAACGGTGGATGCGGCTTCGGTCGGGCAACCGGCGGTGGCGTTACTGGCGGCGGCCTCGGGGTTGTCGAAGATGCGCATCAAGGATGCCATGGCCAAGGGGGCGGTGTGGTTAATTAATCGCAGTGGCCAGCACCGCTTACGGCGGGTGACCCAGTCGGTGCAGCTCGGCGAGAAGCTGGAGTTGTTCTATGACCCGGCCGTGCTGGCATTGCAGCCAGAGCCGGCAGGCTTGGTGGCGGACTGCCGCGATTACAGCGTATGGTTCAAACCGGCCGGCATGTTGTCTCAGGGCAGCCCCTACGGTGACCACTGCTCGCTGGATACCTGGGTGACCAAATACTACTCCGGCAGTCGCAAGGTGCACCTGTTACACCGGCTTGATCGGGAAGCTTCCGGGCTGGTGATTCTGGCGCACACCAAGCCCGCGGCGGCGGGGCTCTCCAAGCTGCTGGCGGAGGGGGGCATGGACAAGAGCTACCGGGTGCTGGCGCATGGTTTGCTGGGCCAGCCTGGCGAAAAAATCTCCATTGACCTGCCGCTGGATGGCAAAGTCTGCGGCACCGATGTGTCAGTGCTTTGCCACACCGCAGAAGGCAACAGCCTGTTGGACGTGAGCCTGCGCACCGGGCGCAAGCACCAGATCCGCCGCCACCTTGAGGCCATCGGTCACCCGGTGATGGGCGAGCCGCGCTACGGCCGCGATAATGCCTGGAAGGCGGGTTTGCAGCTGCGAGCCTGGCGCATGGGCTTTGTGTGTCCGCTGGCGCGCAAGCCGCAGTTGTTTGTCATTTCGGCCGAGTGAGGCGCTGGGCGGTTCCTTAACCGCCCAGCGCCTGCTTGTAGCGGCGCACGGCTTCACCCATGCCGTAAATCAGTGCATCGGCGGTCAAGGCGTGGCCGATGGAGACCTCCTGCAAGCCGGGAATGCCGGCAAAGCGGGGCAGGTTGACCAGATTCAGGTCGTGGCCGGCATTCAAGCCCAGCCCCAGGCTGACCGCATGCGCGGCGGCGCTGGCATAGCGGGCAAAACTCTCCTCAACCCCTTCATCCACCGCCACGGCATGGGCGTAGGGGCCGGTGTAGAGTTCGATGCGGTCGGCGCCCAGTGCGTGGGCCAGGCTGATCTGCTCCAGATCCGGGTCCATGAACAGGCTGACGCGGATGCCCTGCGACTTTAGCTCGTCGATGATCGGCTTGAGGCGCTCGCCGTCCAGCCGCAGGTCAAAGCCATGATCGGAGGTGAGCTGGGCGTTGGCATCTGGTACCAGGGTCGCCTGGGCCGGTCGCACGTGTCGCACCAGCGCCATGAAGCCGGGGTAATCGGTCAGTCCTTCACGCGGAGCGGCTTTGAAGCCTTCGAAGGGATTGCCCTCAATGTTGAACTCCACCTCCAGCATGTCGGCCAGTTCATACACATCGGTAGGGCGGATGTGGCGCTGATCGGGCCGCGGGTGCACGGTGATACCATCGGCGCCAGCCTCAAGGCACAGGCGTGCGTAGTCCAGCACGTTGGGGTAATTGCCCTCGCGGGAATTGCGCAGCAGGGCGATCTTGTTCAGGTTGACGCTGAGAGCAATCACGGCAGTACTTTCTTGAAAGGTTTCACGGTGACGTGGGCATAGACGCCGGCGGCCACATAAGGATCGCTCTCGGCCCAGGCGCGGGCGTCTTCCAGGGAGTCGAACTCCGCCACGATCAGGCTGCCGGTGAATCCGGCCGGGCCGGGGTCTTCGGTGTCGAGGGCCGGGAAGGGGCCGGCCAGCAGCAGACGGCCTTCGTCCTTCAGGGCGTTCAGGCGCGCCAGATGGTCGGGGCGCGCGGCCAGGCGTTTGTCGAGGCTGCCGGGCTGATCTTCACCGATGATGCTGTAAAACATGTGTCACTCCTTGGGGGCGGGCGAGCTTTCTTCGTCCTGCATGTGGGGGGCGATGATGGCCACGGTGATACCCGCCAGCAGCACGGTGAAGCCGATGGCACTCCACAGCTTGTAACTGACCCAGGTGGCCTCGCTGAAGTTGTACACCACCACCAGATTGAGGGCGCCGACCAACAGGAAGTTACTCACCCACAAAGCCAGCAGGCGGTTCCAGATTGCATTGGGCAGCTTGAGCTGCTCACCCAGGGCTTTTTCCATCAGGTTGATGCCCATCACCAGGCGCGCGCCTAGAAAGCCTAGCCCCAGGGCCCAGTTGAAGATGGTGGGCTTCCACTGGATGAATTCCTGGTTGTGCAAGGCCAGGGTCAGCCCGCCAAACACCCACACCGCGCCCACCAGAAACCACATCATGCGGTCGATGACGCGCTTGATGAACCAGGTGATGACCAATTGCAGCGTGGTGGCGGCCATCAGCACCTTGGTGGCGTCGTAGATGCCATCCAGGGTGTGGCTGATGTCACCGATGCTCAGGGTGTGCCCCTTCATCTGATAGGTGATGAAAAACAGGGCGACAGGTAGCAGTTCCAGGAGTTGTTTCATACGGCGGTGCGAGCCTTGCTTGCGGGGTGGGCCGGAGTCCCGCATGATAGCCCTAAGCCTCCTCTGAAGAAACTGTCCCGTGAAAGCAGACCTGCATTGCCATACCACCGCCTCCGATGGCGTGCTGTCGCCTGTCGACCTGGTGGCGCGCGCGGCGGAGCAGGGGGTCGAGCTGTTGGCCATCACCGATCACGATACCGTGGCGGCCTATGAACAGGTGGGGGCGCTGCCTCCCGGTCTACGTTTGTTGCCTGGTGTCGAACTGTCTTGTCAGTGGCAGGGCATCAATATCCACGTGGTGGGCTTGGGCTTTGACCTGCAGTCGCCCGCCATGCGCCAGGCCCTTGAGCGCCAGTCTCGGGCGCGGGAGGAGCGCGCGGAGATCATCGCCGCCCGGTTGGAAAAACTCGGTTTCACTGGCGCTTTGGCGGGGGCGCGTCGCCACGCTAATGGCGCCGAGGTGGGGCGGCCGCACTTTGCCAGTTTTCTGGTGGAGGCGGGCCACGTGCCCGATGTGGAGCGCGCCTTCAATCGCTATCTGGGGGCTGGCAAGCCCGGCGACGTGAAGGCCTTGTGGCCGGAAATTCCCGAAGCGGTGGCCTGGATTCGCGAGGCTGGCGGTGTTGCCGTGCTGGCGCATCCATTGCACTACAAAATGACCAACACCAAGCTGCGCCGGCTGGTGGAGTTTTTCAAGCAGGCCGGTGGTCAGGCCATTGAACAGGCCCAGCTGGGCGCCCCCGCCAGCCAGAACGATATGCTGGTCGGCATTGCCCGGGTGCAGGGCATGGCCCTCTCCACCGGCTCGGACTTTCACCGCCCGGCCTTCGGCGTTGAGTTGGGCCTGGCGCGCCCAGTGCCTAATGGCAGCACGCCGGTGTGGGAGCTGCTGTCGTCCCCTGGGAGCTGATGCCCCCTGCTATCCTAAGACAACATACGGTTTAACCTTTGCCGGTGCGCAAGGCCGTGCGCCCAAACACTTTTCCGAGACGGATGTCATGAGCCAGTTTTTCCAGATTCACCCCGACAACCCCCAGCCGCGCCTGATACGCCAGGCGGCTGAGATCATTCAGAAGGGCGGGGTGGTCGCCTATCCCACCGATTCCGGCTATGCCCTGGGTTGCCACCTGGGTGACAAGGCCGCAGTGGACACCATCCGTCGCATCCGCAAGTTGGATGAAAAGCACAATTTCACCCTGATGTGCCGGGATCTCTCCGAGCTGGCCACCTATGCCAAGGTGGACAACGTCAGTTTCCGCCTGCTGAAAAACAGCACCCCGGGGCCATACACCTTCATCCTCAAGGCCACCCCCGAGGTGCCAAAGCGCCTACTGCACCCCAAGCGCCGCACCATCGGCATTCGCGTGCCGGACAACATCATTGCCCAGGCACTGTTGGAGGCCCTCGGTGAGCCGATGATGAGTGCCACGCTGATCATGCCAGGCGACGAGTTCCCGCTCACCGATCCCTATGAGATCCGCGAGCTGTTGCAGCACGAGCTGTCGCTGGTGATCGACGGCGGTTATTGCGGGCTTGAGCCCACCACCGTGGTGGCGCTGGATGATGAGGCCGAGGGGCCGCAGATCATTCGCGTCGGCAAAGGCGATCCCAGCCCCTTCGAATAAGCGCAAGCGGGCCATCCCGGGTATAATGCCCGGTTTACCCGCACCGAGCGCACACGCCGCCCCATGACGGACGACATCCTGCTGGAAGACGAGGCCGAACGCAGCCTCAGCGAGCGCACCCTCAGCCTGTTGGCTGGGGAGGACGCCCCGGACGTCAGCCTGCTGACGGACGAGGAACGCGCACGCCTGGAAGAGCGCCGTGCCAATTCCGAGCTGGAGCGCCACCGCGTATCGGTGCAGCAACAGGAGATGCCCTTCGCCATCCTGCACGGCCAGGCGGTGACCGAGCTGCCGAAGGATCTGTACATCCCGCCGGATGCGCTGGAAGTGTTTCTGGAGGCCTTCGAAGGGCCGCTCGATCTGCTGCTGTATCTGATCAAGCGCCAGAATATCGACATCCTGGAAATCAACGTCACGGAAATCACCGGGCACTACATCCAGTACGTCGAACTGATGGACGCCATGCACTTCGAACTCAAGGCGGAATACCTGGTGATGGCCGCCATGCTGGCCGAAATCAAGTCCCGCATGTTGCTGCCGCGCTCCACCGACGGCGAGGAAGACGAAGAAGACCCCCGCGCCCAGCTGATTCGCCGGCTACAGGAATACGAGCGCTTCAAGCAGGCCGCAGAAGACATCGACCGCCTACCCCGGGTGGGGCGCGAATTGTTCCTGGCCTCTGCCGAGCCCCCCGCCTTTGAAGGCGCCCGGGCCGAGCCGCCGGTGGAGCTGCGCGAGCTGCTGCTGGCGCTGTCCGAGGTGTTGCGCCGTGCCGACATGTTCGAAAGCCATCACGTCTCCAAGGAGAAGCTCTCCACCCGGGAGCGCATGACGGAGGTGCTGGCGCGCCTCAGTGGCGGCGGCTTCGTGCCTTTTGTCAGCCTGTTTCGCGCGGAAGAAGGGCGTCTCGGCGTGGTAGTCACCTTTCTGGCAGTGCTGGAGCTGGTCAAGGAGTCCCTGCTGGATCTGGTGCAGTCCGAGCCCCTGGGGCCCATACACGTCAAGGCGCGCAGCACATGATTGACAGTGCACTGCTCAAGAGAATCATCGAAGGCGCTCTGCTGGCCGCCGGTAAGCCCCTCACGGTGGAACAGCTGGCGGACCTGTTTGAGGACGAAGACGAACACCGCCCCAGAAACGACCAGATTCGCGACGCCTTGCAACACATCGCCGCCGAGAGCGCAGGGCGCGGTTTCGAGCTGGTGCAGGTGGCCAGCGGCTACCGGTTTCAGGTGCGCCGGGAGCTGGGCCCGTGGGTGATGAGGTTGTGGGAAGAGCGGCCGCAGCGCTACTCCCGCGCCCTGCTGGAAACGCTTGCCCTGATTGCCTATCGCCAGCCCATCACCCGGGGGGAAATCGAGGAAATCCGCGGTGTCGCCGTCTCCAGTGGTATCATGAAGACCCTTTTGGAGCGTGAGTGGGTGCGGGTGGTGGGCCATCGCGACGTGCCGGGGCGCCCCTCCATGTACGCCACCACACGCGCTTTCCTGGACTATTTCAACCTGAAGAGCCTGGATGACCTGCCCACCCTGGCCGAGATTCGCGACCTGGAGAGCCTGATGCCTGGCTTGGACTTCGGCGAGGGCGAAGTGCCGCCGATGGCCCTGACAGGCGGCGAAGCAAGCGAAGACGAGATCACTGCGCCCGCCACTGCGGCAGGGCAAACAGCGCGATTAGCGCAGGGCCTCCAGCCGGACATGCCCGGCTTGGATGATGGCGACGCCGCCAGCCCGACACACCCCACAACGGCCGAGGATGAAAGCCATGTCTGAGATCAAGGCGACTCGGTCACCGAGCGAAAAACTGCAAAAAGTACTGGCCGATGCCGGCCTCGGCTCCCGCCGTCAACTGGAGGGATGGATCGAGGCGGGGCGCATCAAGGTCAATGGCCAGGTCGCCACCCTGGGCGACCGGGTGGGCGAGCACGATGAAGTGCTTGTGGACGACCGTCCATTGCGTCGCAAGGAAAAACAACGTCTGCCGCGCGTGCTGATCTACAACAAGCCCGAGGGCGAGATCTGTACCCGCAAAGATACCGAGGGCCGCCCCACCGTGTTCCACGCCCTGCCCAAACTCAAGGGCGAGCGCTGGGTGGCGGTGGGTCGCCTGGATGTAAACACCTCAGGCCTGCTGCTGTTCACCAACAGTGGCGAGCTGGCCAATGCCCTGATGCACCCATCCCGACAAGTGGAGCGCGAATATGCCGCCCGGGTGCTGGGAGAAGTGGACGACGGCATGCTACAGCGCCTGCAAGAGGGGGTGTTGCTGGAAGACGGTATCGGCCGCTTCAACGCCATCAAGCATGGCGGCGGGGAGGGGGCCAATCAGTGGTACCACGTCACCATCTCCGAGGGCCGCAACCGCGAAGTGCGCCGGTTGTGGGACAGCCAGGGCGTCAAGGTCAGTCGCTTGAAGCGCGTGCGCTATGGCATCATCGTCTTGCCGGCCCGGGTCCGGCGTGGTCACTGGGAAGAGCTAAGCGAGTCTGATACCGAAGCCCTGATGCAGCTGGCCGGCTTGTATGTGGCGCCGAAGCCGCGCACCATGCCTGGCCGCAACGGCAAGCCCAAGCCAGCACCGACCCGCCGCAACGAACCGGCACAGCGCAAGCGCCCGCCCGAGGACGAATACGGGCATGGTGCCCGCCCGAGGGAAGAATCCACCCCGCGCACAAGCCGGGGAGGCAAGCCCGCTGGCGCTGGCGGTGCGCGTCAAAACCCAGGCCTGGCTAGCAAGGGGCGCAAGTCGCCGGCGCCCTCGCCAGCTGCGCAGGCGGGGCGGCAGTCACTGGGTAAGCGCTCGAAAAAATCCCGCTGACAGATCCAGGGTGCTGGGATGGCGCCCTGTTATTGCAATCTATGGCAAGGAGGCATGATGAAATCACATCGCATTGGCGCGCTGAAGGTAGTGCTATTTGGCTTGTTGTGGCCCCTTGTCGGGCAGGCCAATGAGACGGTGAGGAATACCGTTGACCTCAATCATGCAGACGCCGCCACTATCGCCGACGTGCTGCAAGGGGTCGGTGAGGCCAAGGCCGCTGCCATCGTCAGTTATCGTGAATTGAACGGCCCCTTCACATCCATTGAGCAGCTGGATAATGTCGAGGGAATAGGCCCGGGCATTATCGAGAAAAACCGTGACCGCATTCAGCTCGGGGCGGAAAACGCGGAGTAGATGGTGACAATCTATTGGCGTTTCTGAGCGAGGGGGCTGCCTTTCGCGTGGTTAAGCGCGAAACACGCCTCTTGTTCGCACTCTCTGCATAACGAGTGCGGCCTTAGGCATGTCTCTGGCTCGGAATTGATATAGCCTGTTCCGGGCCATGCAGGGCATCCAGGCAAAAAAAGGAGGCTCGCAAGCCTCCATCAAGTGCTGTCTGCAGGTATATATCAAGTTCAGATTGCGCTTACCGTAGCCATCGCTTCGCCATCAATCACGCGATTGCGGCCAGCATTCTTTGCCGCGTAGAGTGCGCGGTCTGCACGGTCAAACAGGGCCTGTACGGATTCGCCCTCATGCATGGTGGCAATGCCGATGCTCACCGTGGCCTGGATGCGATGCTCAGCATAGCTGGTCGTCGCGGCGGCAATGGATTGCCGGATGCGCTCGGCAATTACCGACGCACCTTCAGTATCCGTGCGGTTCAGCAGTACCACAAACTCCTCTCCGCCAAACCGGTAGACCGAGTCAGTTTCACGACACGCGGAGGAAATCTTGCGTGCCACATCCTTCAGTACGCAGTCACCCGCAGCGTGGCCATGGCTGTCATTAATCCGCTTGAAGAAATCCACATCCAATACCAGTACGGACAGCGGCTCATGGTAGCGCTTGTTCAGGGCTACCTCGCGATCCAAGTGGCGCTCAAGTGCAACGCGATTGCCGACGCCGGTTAACTGGTCACTCAGAGAGGTGCGCACAGCTTCGCGATACAGCAGGGCATTTCGCAGCGGGCAAATCAGGTGGGTGATAAGCGATTCAAGCGTTTCCAGTTCTCGCTCCGAAAAGCGCTTGGCGCGGGTAAATACCAGTTCACCCAGGTGGTCGCGCTCGGTCAGTAGCCGATAGTGGCAGCTGTGAGCCGCATCGCGCCCAACGCTGACCTGCGCGGCGTGACTTTCGCTGCGATATTGCAGGCTGCCTACAGGCACCGCATCTTGCACGGCTTGAAAAAACAATTGCAGCAGCTGCGAGAGATCCAGCGTCGTCTGCAGCAGGTTCATCAGGCGCAGGTGCATCTCGGTGGAGCTGCTGCCTAGATAAGCGATGCGGGATTTTTGATCGCCTCGATTGGCAATGGACGTCGGGTCGGTATGTAGCATGATGACCATGTTCAATTTCTCCGGCGGGTGTCGCTGAGGCACCTAATCGTTCGCACTTGTTGTATCCACTGCTAATTGCGTGCCATTTTTACAATACTCAATTTAAACAATGAGCTAGAGTGATTTTCCGGCCTAAGGAGGCTTGGGTGTGGCGGCAAAAACTGCCGCCTGGTCAGAATTCTGTCGCGCGCAACGCAAGAGGGGGGAGGGGATACTGACGGAATCGTGACGTTTAATGCTGCCGCGCCAAGTGGAACAAGCGTGTGCTTTTGAGTTGTGAAAAACTGCGGTGTAAACGCTATTGCGAGAATGCGGCAGTTAAGTGCACCTAACGCATTGCGCCTGGAGTATTGTCCCCGTATTATTCGCCCGTTTAAGTCGGTTGCAGTGGTACCCCGCTGTGTTTAATCCCGGCATGGAAGCTAGACAAAACGAATCGGGAAGCAGCCTTGCTTCCGTATCGTAGAGCCGCTCTGAACCCTCGCTGGAAAACAACAATAGCCTCGAGGCGTCTGGGTGTAAGTCGAAAAACGGAGACTCTTGATGCCCCTTAACACGCTCCTGCGCCAATGTGCTCATGCACTTCGCGTCACTGGAACCTCCGCAGTAATCAGTGTTGCTGCCATGGGTCTGCCAATGCATGCTGTCCATGCCGCCGTTCCCTCTGAATCCGTCATCATGCCCAAGGCATCTCAATCATTGTTGCTTGATATCGTTCAAGCCGGTGATCGCCTGGTGGCCGTAGGTGAGCGCGGGCACGTGCTGTTGTCTGATGACAAGGGCAAAACCTGGAAGCAGGTTGTGGTACCCACTGCGGCCATGTTGACCGCCGTGCATTTTTCATCTGCGGCACGCGGCTGGGCGGTAGGTCACGATGGCGTGATTTTGGCGACGGTTGATGGTGGCAATACCTGGACCAAGCAGCGGGATGAAGGCCGAAATCTTTCTGCCGATGCAGAAGCGCCAGCCCCGTTGATGGATGTCTGGTTCAAAGATGAATCCACTGGCTGGGCGGTAGGTGCGTTCGGTACGGCGCTCGAGACCCGCGATGGCGGCGCTACCTGGACTGACATCGCTGAGCGTCTCAATAACGTCGACGAGTTCCACATCAACGCAATTGCCGGCACGGCTGCAGGCGATGTGTATTTTGGTTCCGAGAGCGGCATTATCTTCCGCAGCCGCGACAGCGGTAATACCTGGGGGCGCATCGAAACCGGGTATGACGGTTCACTGTTTGGTTTGTTGGTAACGCGTGCGGAAGGCGTGATCTATGCCTTGGGCTTACGTGGCACATTGATGCAGTCGGTTGACGAAGGCTCCACCTGGCGCAAGCTGGATACGGGCAGTGATGCCAGCTTTGCCGGCAGCTATGAGGGTGCAAATGGCACTTACTTCGCCGGTGCGAGTGGTGTGTTGCTGATCACCCGTAATCAGGGGGTCAGCTTTGAAAAGCGGCAGCTGGAAAACAACCAGAGCCTTAGCGCAGTGCTTGAAGCATCAGCGGATGAGGTGTTGGTTGTCGGGCAGGGGGGTGTTCGCAGTATGGACGTAAAAGCGCCAGCCGCGCAGAAATAACAACACATCAAACAAAAATAGAACGTATTCACAGGGTGCTGGGAGCCGACAATGGCAAATCCGCATTACGATTACAGCGTAGGGCATGAAGAAAAACTGCTGCTGCGACTGATTTTCAACAACCGTCTTTTCATCGTTTTCGCCTTCATGGCACTCACGGTGTTCTTTGGCTTCAAGGCCTCACAACTGCAGCCTGATGCCAGCTTCACCAAGATGTTGCCGCAGGAGCATCCCTACATCAAAGCGATGATGGGGCACCTAAAGGATCTCGGGGCTACGGGCACCAGCATTCAAATCGCCATTGAGCACACCGAAGGGGACATCTTTGATAAAGAGTTCCTCGAAACGGTGCGCAAGGTCAATGATGAGCTGTTCTACATCGAGGGGGTCGACCGCATCAGCCTGATGTCGCTGTGGACGCCCAACGTGCGCTGGACGGCTGTAACGGAAGAGGGCTTTGAGGGGGGCGAAGTAATCCCGTCCACCTATGATGGCTCACCCGAGTCCATGGAGCAGGTGCGCCTCAATATTCTGCGTTCCGGCCAAATGGGCCGCCTGGTGGCGGACAACTTCAAGTCCACCATTGTGCAGGCCAACCTGTATGACCGTGATCCCAAAACCGGCGAACCACTGAACTACCAGCGCTTTGCTCACGATCTGGAACAGAAGATCCGCGACAAGTATCAGACCGATAAGGTCAAGATCCACATTGTCGGCTTCTCCAAGATGATCGGCGACCTGATGGATGGTGGCCGCGAGATTGTCATTTTCTTCCTGATTTCCTTCGCCATCACCGCGCTGCTGTTGTATGGCTACACCCGAAGCTATCGCGCCACCGGGGCAACCCTGGTTGTGGGTATCTGTGCCGTGGTTTGGCAGATGGGGATCCTGGTGGTGCTGGGCTACGGCCTCAACGCCTACTCCATGCTGGTACCCTTCCTCACCTTCGCCATGGCGATCTCGCACTCGCTACAGAAGATCTCTGCCATGGCGGTGGAGCTAAAGCCCAACACCACACCGCTCGAAGCCGCTCGCCGCGCCTTCCTCGCCATCTACGTGCCGGGCATTACGGCCCTGCTGGCAGATGCAGTGGGCTTCCTGACCCTGCTGATTATCGATATCGACGTGATCCGTGAACTGGCCATTTCCGCCAGTATCGGTGTAACGGTGCTGATCTTCACCAATATCGTGATGCTGCCTGTTGCGGTGTCCTACATAGGTATCGAGCCCAAGGCTGTGGCCAAAATGAAGGACTCCAGTGACACCGGCAAGATCTGGCCGCTGATGGCCAAGGCTGCTACCAAGCCATGGGCGCGCGTGATCATTGCGCTTTGTGCGGTGGGCTATGTGGTGTCCTACTACGAAGCCCACAAGCTTCAGGTGGGTGATCTTGATAAAGGTGCGCCCGAACTGCGTGCAGATTCGCGCTACAACCTCGACACCATTTTCATCAATGATAATTACGCGGTGAGTTCCGATGTAATGGTCATCATGGTGGAGACGGCGCCACAGGGTTGCTCGCGCTACGACAACGTGGAGGCCATTGACCGCTTTGCTTGGGAAATGGAGAACGTTGAGGGGGTGCAATCCGCCATCTCCCTCGCCTATGTCGTCAAGCAGGTCCAGTCCGGATTTAACGAGGGCAACCTGAAGTGGCAGACAGTGACCCGCGACCAGACCGCGCTGGACAGCACGTTCAGCCAGGTTCCAGGGCAGCTGATGAACACCGAATGCAGCTTTGCGCCCGTGGTTCTTTTCCTGGAAGACCACAAGGCGGCCACGCTGGAGCGTGTATCCGCAGCGGCCGAAGCCTTTGCTGAGAAGAACAATAACGAAAACATCCGCTTTGTTCTGGCAACGGGTAATGCCGGCGTGGAAGCGGCCACCAATGAGGTGATCCGCAAGGCCAATAAGAACATGGCCATTCTGATTTATGCGGTGGTGACCATCCTGGTGTTCCTGACCTTCCGCTCCATCGTCTCGGTCATCTGTATCATGGTGCCGCTGGGTCTTACCTCCTTCCTGTGTGAGGCGATCATGGCGTGGATGGGCATGGGCGTCAAAGTGGCAACACTGCCTGTGATCGCCGTTGGTGTGGGTATTGGCGTTGACTACGGTATCTACCTCTACAGTCGTCTTGAAGTTTACCTTGAAGAAGGTATGTCGTTGTACGATGCATACCTGAAGACCCTGCAAACCACCGGTAAAGCGGTGTGGTACACCGGCCTGATGTTAGCCATCGGTGTGGCCACGTGGAACATGTCGGCGATTAAATTCCAGGCTGACATGGGCTTCCTGTTGACCTTCATGTTCTTGTGGAACATGATCGGTGCACTCTGGTTGCTGCCAGCCCTGGCGGCCTACTTGATTCGTCCTGCGGATGAGACTTCCGCCGCAAGCGCCCGATAAGGGCGCTTCGGCGGGAATAGAAAAGCGTTAGAAAAAATAAAACTCAAAAAAGACCTTGGATAAGGTTCCACTGGGAGTGTTAGTCATGAAGAAAACTCTGAGCATCAAGGACGCCGCTGGGTGTCGCCGCGCGCTGGGCGCCAAGGCCTTTGCCTTGGCCGTATTGCCGGTCGCCATCAGCACCCATGCGGCACAGTTCGAGTTTGAAAACGGCTCATCGTTGGCGTTTGATAACTACATCACCTACGGTGCCCAGTGGCGTGTGCAGGCGCCAGATAAGAAGTTGTACAAGACTCGGCAGTCCTACAGTAACGTGAAGGCGGGGCAAGGCTTGGCCACGACCCCAGATGGAAATACATCAGATATCCCGGCAGGCTTTGATAACTTTGTTGAAACGCTGAAGGCATCTGAAGATGAAGCCCTGAGATTAAACACAGATGACGGCAACCTGAACTTCAATGCCGGGAGCATGACCCAGAACAAGGTCACCTGGATTTCCGAACTGGATTTCAAGGGTACCATCGGTGATGTGGAATATGGTGCCTTCCTGCGCGGTAAAGCCTACTACGATCAAGTCTATGCTGAGCGCTCCACGCATATGCGCGCAGAAGACTACTGGCGCTATAACGCGGGCAAATATGCAAAGACAGGTGACCGTTTGCTCGGATCGACGGGTGGGCATGGTTTTCCCGATCAGTTCACTTCTACGACTACCTGTAATGATCCTTCAATAGGCTCTGCATGTATGGTTGGGCCGCAAGGCTACGGTGGTACGGCAGATCTGGGTGAGTTTGCCGAAGATACCCGCGATGAGCTGGGCGCCAAGGCGCGCTTCCTGGATGCTTTTGTCTACACCAATTTCGAATTGGGCGGGCAGAAGTTCGCCTTGCGGGTGGGCGAGCAGGTCATCAACCTGGGCGAGAGTAACTTCTTCCCGGGCCTGATGGGTATGGTCAACTCTTTGAACGCCTACGACAGCCACCAGCCGGGGGTCGAGGTGAAGGAATTGCTGTTGCCAACTGGGGCGATCGATCTGAAGTGGGCGATTAACTCGGATATTTCCCTCGAAGCCTATTGGCAGTACGACTGGAATCCTCACTACCTCGACCCCGCCGGCAGTTTCTTCAGCATGACCGACTTCCTCGGGGCCGGTAACAGCACGATGGCTGCGCTGATTGAAAACGATTATGACCCAGCCATTATTGATATTGGTGACACCACGGGTATTGAAGATGGTCGCACCTATCTGATGGGCTTCATTCCCAATGGTAAGAATATTGATCCCAACAAAAATGGTGGTCAGTGGGGTATCGGTGGCCATTACATGTTCGAGGATGGTTCTGACATCGGTTTGTACCATGTGGTCTACCACGCCAAAATCCCCAGTTTGGTCATCAACCCGGGCGATGTTTCGACCATTCTCCCTGAGGGTTTTGCTACGGGTGCCGGTGGGCTTAACCGCTACCAGGATATCTACCTGCCAAAGGATTACAGCATTCGCTATATGGATGAAATCCGCACTTACGGCGCGAGTTTCACCACCAACGTGGGGGAGGTCAACGTCTTCGGTGAATATACTTGGACGGCCAACGCACCGGTGGTTACCGCGAATGACTACACTGCAAAATTTAGAGAAAGTGCGACTGAGCTTCCCGTAAATCCTGAAAATGCTTGGAAACCCTTCAACGCTCCCAAGCGTGTGCCCATCAACCAGGTCAACCTGGGTGTGCTGCATGTGCTGGGCTCCAACATTCTCTCCGATCAGGTCAACGTGATCGCCGAGACCGGTGTGGTGCAGTATCAAGGCGTCGACAACAGCGATGTCAAATACGACAACCACGGCTGGGGTGTGGCGATGCGCATGGAGCATTTCTACTTCTCCGTGATGCCTGGGGTAGATATCTCCGTGCCGTTCTCCGTCCAGGTGGGTCTGGATGGTACCATCCGTGAACAGAACATCATTGAAGATGCCAAGACGGTAGGTATTGGTGTGAACCTGGTGTATCTGGGTAACTTCAGCACCGGCCTTCAGTACGCTACCTATTTCGGTGCTGATGACGAGAACTGGGTGAACGACCGCGATAACGTGTCCTTCACTGTTAAATACAGCATGTAATGGGCCTGCCTGGGATAGAGAGCAGATATATGAGCAATGCGAAAGCCATGAATCTGATGGCGGTAGCAGCACTGGCGGTTTCCGCCAGCGCTGCCAGCGCCAAGGTCAGTGATGCTGAAGCCGCTCGTCTCGGTAAGGATCTTACCGCGTGCGGTGCCGAGGTGGCGGGCAACAAGGATGGCAGTATCCCGGCGTGGAGTGGCAAGACCCTGGGTCTGCCGGCAGGCTTGAAATGGGCGGGCGATGGCAGCCCGCTGCCGGACATGTACGCCGGTGAAAAGCCCCTGTTTGTGATTGATGCGTCCAACTACCAAAAGTACAAGGAGCGTCTTTCTGAAGGTCAGCTGGCGCTATTTGCCAAGTACCCCGAAAGCTTCAAAATGCCGGTCTACCCTACGCATCGCGATGGGCGATACTACCCGGCCTGGGAAGACAAATGCCGTTACAACGCCTCTCATGTGGAGATGAGCAACGGCATTGAAGGTATTGCCAATTACAGTGGCTCAGTGCCTTTCCCGATCCCACAGAATGGGCCTGAGGTGATCTGGAATGCCCGGGTGACGGTGCCGTATTACACCTTGATGGGCGTGGCGGATGATATCGGCGTGTTTGCCAATGGTAGTTATGCCAAGCGTAAGCAGGAGCTGATTTCTGAGTATCCGTATGCCAACCCGGAGCTCAAAATTGGCACGCCGATGGACGATACGGGGGTGTATGCCGGCTACATTCATGTGAATGTGATTGAGCCTGAACGCGACAAGGGTCGTATGACCTTGGTGCACGAGCCGCTGGATTATGTCAGCAACCCGCGCAACGCATGGGTTTATGTGCCGGGTACGCGCCGTGTGCGACGTGCTCCGACGGTGGGTTATGATACCCCAGATGGCCCCGGTGGCCTGATGACGGTCGATGACACCCTCGGCTTCAACGGCGCCATGGATCGCTACGACTGGAAACTGGTAGGGAAGAAGGAGATGTACATTCCTTACCACAACTACAAGTTTGATGATCCGACGGCTAAGTATTCCACCTTGTTGCCCAAGGGGCACGCTAACCCTGACTACATGCGGTATGAGCTGCATCGCGTATGGGTGGTGGAAGCGAACCTCAAGCCAGGCGCTCGCCACATCTACGCCAAGCGTCGCTTTTATATCGACGAAGATAGCTGGATTATCTCCGCATCCGATGCCTATGACGGCCGTGGTGAGTTGTGGCGTGCATCGATGGTCAACTCGGTGTATCAATATGGTCTGAAAGGCTATATGAACCGTTCCCTGGTTTATCATGATCTGCGCGCTAGCCACTATGTGGCGACTCGCCTGATCAACGAGATCAAACCCTATAAGGTTCAGGCGCCAGCCAAAGGCCTTGAGTACTATGATCCGGAAAACCTGCGCAAGATGGGCGTTCGTTGATAGTCGAAATAAAGAGGGCGACGTGAGTCGCCCTTTTTTTTGCCTTTTATTTCTTCATTCCTTGTGCGGTGATCAGTGCTGATGGTCATCGGCACGCAGCCACGGGTGTGCTGCGTTTGGTGGCGAAGGACTGTATTCGGTTGACTTTGCGCAGGTTCGTACTGGATGTTGTTCGCTTAAGCGCAACGGATAGCAATATTACGGGCAATCGCATCGATCTTACCGTGGCCCTTCCAATTGTGTAGCGAATGAACGAAAATTGGCGGTTTCCCTGAATGCAGGTG
Organism: uncultured Pseudomonadales bacterium; assembly: GCA_964649985.1. Taxonomy (GTDB): domain Bacteria; phylum Pseudomonadota; class Gammaproteobacteria; order Pseudomonadales; family CAZYQX01; genus CAZYQX01. The sequence continues at coordinate 203,719 of CAZYQX010000001.1, forward strand.
CCTGCTTACGGCACCCCTTGAGGAGGCTCTGCTGTCGTGTCTGCTATCTCTACTGATAAGCCCTTGGTTGGAATTATCATGGGGTCGCGTTCTGACTGGGATACCATGAAGCACGCTGCCGATATGCTTGATTTATTGGACGTACCCTATGAGGTGTCCGTGGTATCGGCTCACCGTACACCAGATTTGCTGTTCGAATATGCGGCAACTGCTGAAGGTCGGGGTATTGAAATCATCATCGCAGGTGCCGGTGGCGCTGCGCATTTGCCTGGGATGGCGGCGTCTAAAACCGTATTACCTGTGCTAGGGGTGCCGGTACAGTCTCGCGCGTTGAGCGGTTGGGACAGCTTGCTATCTATCGTGCAGATGCCTGCAGGCATCCCGGTGGCGACCTTGGCGATTGGCACTGCGGGAGCGGCAAACGCCGGCATTCTTGCAGCGCAGATGCTTGGCAATAAATATGCCCCCATCCGCGCACGTGTATCCAAGTTCCGCGCAGACCAAACTCAGAAAGTGTTGTCTGCCCGTGATCCTCGGGTGGAAGCATGATTGTTGGGGTGCTGGGAGCGGGCCAGCTGGGACAGATGCTGCGCGACGCGGGCGAGCGCATCGGTGTCGGTGTGGCGCTGTACGATCTTGGCCAGTTTGATAGTGCCAGTCTGACGTCTTTCCTGGCCGATGTGGATGTGGCCACCTTCGAGACCGAGAACGTGAGTGAGGCCATACTCGCGGTGGTCGAGTCTAGTGGTGTAAAGGTCTCACCTTCCGTTGATGCTGTGCGGGTATGCCAGCATCGGCTGCGGGAAAAACAGTTGCTGCGCTCCTTGGGCATCGCAACCGCACCGTTTGCCGAGGTGGTGGACGAAGCCAGCTTGCGCCAGGCCGTTGAGCAGCTCGGCTTTCCGCTGATTCTAAAAACCCAAACCGAAGGTTACGATGGCAAGGGCCAGGCCTTGGTGCGCGATGAGGCTTCACTCCTGGCTGGCTGGGAGATGCTGAAGGGCAGGGCGCTGATCGCTGAAGGCTTTGTGAATTTCTCTCGTGAATTGTCGATCGTTGCGGCACGCTCAGCGGATGGCCAGATGGCATTTTACGACCTGGTGGAAAATCATCATCATCAAGGTATCCTGCGCTACACCCTGGCGCCTGCGCCTGACCTGACGGAAACCCTCGCACAGCAGGGGCAGGACTATATTGCCCGTTTAATGCAGCATTTTGACTATGTGGGCGTCATGGCGCTGGAGCTGTTTGTCACCGCAGAAGGATTGGTGGCCAACGAGATTGCGCCTAGGGTGCACAATTCCGGTCATTGGAGCATGGAAGGTGCCACGGCCAGCCAGTTCGAGAATCATTTGCGCGCGATTGCCGGGCTTCCCTTGGGGTCTACGACGCGGGTGGCGGATGCCTGTGGCATGGTCAACGTCATAGGGGATGAGACGCCCTGTGCTGCACTCCAGCAGCATGTGCGTGCCGAGTTTCACAGTTATGGCAAGTCGGCCCGGCCAGGCCGCAAGCTGGGGCATGTGAACATCGCAGCCCATAATCCGGCTGAGCGTGCGACAATTTTTGGCGAGTTGTCAGTGCTGATGCCCGATGCCGTGGCAGCGGAAGCGGTAGCGCGGGCTGCGCTTCAATAAACTAGCCGACAGCCCTTCGTGGCGGGGGGCTGTCCCGCTACCCGATGGGGAATTCTTCCAGCGACAACCGTGCCGGGGTGGCGCGAAGTAGCCACCCCGTCTTGTCCCAGTCTCCCAACACGATGCGTTCACCGTGAGTCACCGAGTGGGTGTGAGGTCGGTGGGTGTGGCCGTGAATCAGCAAATTCACGCCGTTTTCGGCCATTACCCGGTCGACTTCAGCGGGTGTGACATCCATGATGTCTTCCGCCTTCAGTGCGTTCATGCTCTTGCTTTGCATACGCAGCTGTCGGGCGATGTCCCGGCGCTCCTGCAGCGATTTTGCCAGTAGCCCAGCCTGCCACTCCGGTCGGCGCGACATGCTGCGGAACTGCATGTACTCCGTATCGCCGGTGCACAGGCTGTCGCCGTGCATCAGCAGTGCCTTGCGGCCGTAGAGATCCACCAGGCCGCTTTCGCTAATCAGTTGGCAGCCTGTGCGCTGGGTGAAGCCGGGGCCCGCCAGAAAGTCGCGGTTGCCCGGCAGAAAGTAGCAGGGCACACCTGAGTCTTTCAGCCCTCTGAGCTGCTCAAGAATATGCTCGACGAAGGGATCGTCGTCGTCATCTCCGACCCAGGCCTCGAAGAAATCGCCCAATATATAGAGCGCTTCCGCGTTGCGCGCTTCCCGCTGGAGGAAGCACTCGAAGGCCTGAACCAGATCGGGGCGATCGGCCTGCAGGTGCAGGTCGGAGATGAACAGGATCATGGCTTATTCGGCGACGGTGACGCGTTCAATCACCACGTCTTCCTTGGGCCAATCCTGGTGGCCGCCACGGTTGCCGGTGGCGACGGCCTTGATGCGGTTGACCACGTCCATGCCGTCAGTCACCTTGCCGAACACGCAGTAACCCCAGCCTTGGCTGGTCTTGCTCTTGTGGTTCAGGAAGGCATTGTCGTTCACGTTGATGAAGAACTGTGCGGTGGCGGAGTGGGGGTCCATGGTGCGCGCCATGGCGATGGTGCCCACGGCGTTCTGCAGGCCGTTGTCGGCCTCATTCTCGATCGGGGTGCCTACTTTTTTCTGCTGTCCGTCGGTGCCAAAACCGCCGCCCTGAACCATGAAACCATCGATCACGCGGTGAAAGATGGTGCCGTCATAGTGGCCATTTTTAGCATATTCAGCAAAGTTGGCTGCGGTTTTGGGCGCTTTCTCGAAATCCAGTTCCAGCGTGATGTCGCCGAAGTTAGTGTGCAAGGTGATCATCGGATGGCACTTTATAGCGTGTAAAGGGCGGTTATAATAAGCCCTTTTGCCCTTGGGGGCCACGCGCCCGCCCGCGATACGAGACAGGATTACGATGAGCAACGCGCCAGCAGCACCGTCCCACTTCCTTCGGCAGATCGTCGCCGAGGACCTCAAGGCCGGCAAAAACGATGGCAAGGTCGTCACCCGTTTCCCGCCAGAGCCCAACGGCTATCTTCACATTGGCCATGCCAAGTCGATTTGCCTGAACTTCGGCCTTGCCAAGGAATTCGGTGGCGTCTGCCATCTGCGCATGGACGACACCAACCCCGAAAAGGAAGATGTAGAGTACGTCGAATCCATTCAGGAGAACGTGCGTTGGTTGGGATTCGAGTGGGGCGGCCCGGTGCGCTTTGCCTCAGAGTACTTCGACCAGTTGCACGCCTGGGCGATTGAGCTGATCAAGACAGGCAAAGCCTATGTCTGTGACCTCTCACCGGAACAGGCCCGCGAGTATCGCGGCACCTTGACCCAGCCCGGTAAGGACAGCCCCTTCCGCAGCCGCACGGTGGAGGAGAACCTCGACCTGTTCGAGCGCATGGCCAAAGGCGAGTTCGATGAGGGCACTTGTGTGCTGCGGGCCAAGATCGACATGGCCTCACCCAATATCAACCTGCGCGACCCGATCATCTACCGCATCCGCAAGGTGGCTCACCACCACGTGGGTGACAAGTGGTGCATCTACCCGATGTACGACTTCGCCCACGGCCTCT
>CAZYQX010000002.1:0-191009 GCA_964649985.1 uncultured Pseudomonadales bacterium
CGGGGCGCGCCATGGAAGGCCTGGTTGATGCGGCCGATGCCGGCTTCCAGCAGGTCGGGCGTATCGGCCAGCGGGCGCTGGACAGCGCCGGCAAGGCGGTGGCGGAAAGTGGCCTCGGCCAGCCCGTCGCGCAAGCGGTGCGCGGGGCCTGGGGTGTGCTGGACGATATCGGCGCGCTGGTGTCCGAATTGTGGCCGCTGGCGGCGCCTGAGCCCACACAAGCCGGCGCGGCAGATGCCGGATCAGCTCCGTCGCGGGCCATGGGCGCGCGCGGGGAGCAACAGTTGTCTTCCCCCGCACCGCGCGGCGATGGCGCCGCACGTGACAACCAGGGCGTGCTCGGTGTCGTCGGCGAGCTGGTGGCCGAGCTGTGGCGCGAACCCTCGGCGAAGGCGGCGCCAAGTGCCGACGCCGGTGGCGCTTCCCGCCAGGAGCCCCGCGTGCAAAGCGCTGCCACCCCCGTGCGCGAACCGCGACCTGCAGCGCCGGATGCCCTGGCGCCGGTGCTGCAACCTGCGTTCAGCGGTCGTCAGCTGGGGGCTCTGCAGGGGGGGGCGGCGCGCTCGTCTGGCCCGGCGGAGAGCACCGGAGCGGCGGGCGGGGCGTCTGCTGCCAGTGGTGGTTTGTCACCGTCACAAGCGTCTGCCGGTTCGGACGACGAACTAATGGAGCGCCTGAATCGCGCCCTGATTGAGCAGGCCTGGCTGCGGGGAGTGGATCTGACATGAGCCTGATCCCGATGCTTGGCGACTGGGAACTGCCCAGCGTCACTCGCCTGGAGACGCTGGAAGAGCGCGCCCTGGTGGAGCTGGATGTGCCCGGCCGGGCGGGCAACGTCTATCAGGATCTCAACCGCCAGCCGGCGCGCATCTATGTGGCGGGCAGTGTGTTTGGCGAGACCGAGGGCCAGGACTTCCTGCAGGCGGTGCGCGACAAGTATGCCGCCGGCGAGCCCATCACCTTTGTGTCCGACATCGCCACCGGCACCGAGGTGCAGTATGTGGTGGTGCAGTCCCTGCACATCCAGGCCCAGGCCCAGTGTCCGGACCAGATCGACTACACCTTGTGGCTGGTGGAAACGCCACCGCCACCGCCGCCGTCCAACATCCTCGGCGGCATCGACACCAGTCTGCTGGATCAGGCCCAGGGCATGCTCGACAGCTGCATGGGCGCCCTGGACGCACTGGAGGCCCTGGGCAGCGTGCCCAACCTGAGCGACCCCACCGTGCCGCTCACCGGCACCCTGGATGAAGTGAAATCCGCCATGTCCGAACTGGGCGGCGTGGGCGATGCCCTGCGCGCCTTGTTCGGCGGTTGAGGGAGCGGCCGGCACATGCCATCACTGATTGAGCAATTGCAAGGCCTCACCAGCGGCAGCGACCTCTCCGGCGACGTCGCGGGCCAGGTGGGCCAGCTGCTGCAAATCGTCGAGCTGGTCAAAGGGCTGGTGGAGAATCCGCCGGATGACTTCGGCGATTTCCTCGGCCAGGTGTCCAGCGTGGCCATGCCGCAAATGAATCTGGGCGGCGATGCCAGCGGCGTGTTCTCCGGGCTGGGCAGTTCGCTGTCGGGCAATGTAGGCGGGCTGCTGGGGCCGGTGCAAGGCGCCCTGGGCGGGCTGGAAGGGCAGGGCGGTGGCATCGCCGGCGCCCTGGGGCCGGCCTTGCAGATGATCACCCACCTGCACACCCTGATCAGCACCGACTGGAACTGCAGCGTGGGTTCGGGCTCAGGTTCGGGCTCAGGTTCGGGCTCAGGTTCGGGCTCAGGTTCGGGCTCGGGGTCGGGTTCAGGTTCAGGTTCAGGTTCAGGTTCAGGTTCAGGTTCAGGTTCAGGTTCAGGTTCGGGTTCGGGCTCAGGTTCAGGTTCGGGTTCGGGTTCGGGTTCAGGCGCGACCTCCATTGTCTCGGTGGAGCAGGTCAATGCCGCCAAGGCCCTGGCTAATGCCCTGCCCGCAGACATGAGCGTGAAGTCGCTGCTGATGTGGCTGCAGCCGCGCATCGGTACTTTCAGGCCAGATTATTTTTACTTCCGCAGCATTCCCTTTCTGGATGATCTGCGCGACCCGCTCGATACCCTGGTGCGCTGGGAGGGTCTGAGTGGCGCCCAGTTCGCCAGCGAGCTAGCCAATACCCTCAACGCCGTGGCGCAGGTGATCCAGGCCAACAGCTCTGCGTTGATTGCCGCGCCGTTCACGCAGGCCAATGCCGCCATCGTCGGCTTGCCCGCACTGCAGATCGGCCAGCAGGCCGAGGCCCTGTCGAACGCGCTGGACGGCATGCGGACGGCGGTGGTGGCGGGCAACAGCGCCAATTGCGACAGCCAGCTCAATGCCGCCAAGGCGGCGATGACGGCCTTGACCAGCCATTTTGCCACTGTGGCCAGCCAGCAGGCGGCCTTGGAGACCTTTGAGGCCTCGCTGCGCGGCCTGCCCGCGGCCCTGGAAACCGGTATGGGGCGCCTGGTGTTGCTGCTGCAGCCGCGCTCTGCCTGGGCCGATGTGAGCGCCCGGGTGGGTGGCGCGCCGTTGCTGGTATCGGCGGATGACTTGGCGCCGGTCACCGAGTTGTTCAGCCGCATCAAGGAATTCTTCGAGAACCTGCTGGGCGTGCTGGATGTGTCTGCCGCCACTGATCCGATCGCCGAGGTCTTCAACCAGATCGGCGCGGCGGTGGACGAAGTGGAGCAGGCTCTGGTGCAGCTCACCGCGGCTGCCCGGGCCCAGTTTGAACAAGCTGCTGCCGCCATCGCCGGGCTGGACTTGGGCGATATCGTCGATCAGGCCGAACAGGCCATGGACGATGCCGTCAATCAGGTGCAGCAGGCGCTGGTGCAGGGCCTCGGTACCGCCGGCGGAGCCCTGGGCACCGCCATCACGGCGGTGGAAGATGCCCTGAACAGTTTCGATCCGGAGCAGCTCACGGCGCCGATCCAGCAGGTGTTCGACGCGGTGCGGCAGGTGTTTGAAGACCCGGCGGTGGCAGATGCCCTGGCCCAGCTGCAGTCCCTCACCCAGTATGCCGATCGCATCGGCGAGCTGTCGTTCGCGCCGGTGACGGATGTGGTGATCGACGGCATCGGCGAGGTGAAGTCCGCGCTGGACTCCATCGACGACACCAGTCTGTCGCCGCCCCTGCCGGAGATGATCGACGTCGCCATGGCGGTGCTACCCCAATCGGTGAAACCGCTCACCGACCCGCTGGTGGCGGAGTTGGCCGGCCTGATCCAAACGGGGCCGGTGCAACTGCTGGAGGAGTTGAAAGCCTTACCCAAGCCGCTGTTTGACCAGATTCGCGCCTTCGAGCCGCAGGCCTTGCTGGGCGATGTGTTGTCCAAGCCGTTTCAGGACATGCGCGGCCAGATGCAGGAGTTCGCCCCCGAGCACTGGCTTGAGGTGGCCGAGCAGGAGCTGGACAAGCTGCGCCAGCGGCTGGTGCAGAGCGCCAATCCCGGCCAGGCCCTGGCCCCGGTGGTGGAGGCCTTCGACCAGTTCATGGCGGAGCTGGAAAAGCTGCGCCCCGGCGACCTGCTGGAACCGATGGATCAACGCCTGCAGGCGGTGATGCACAGCGTGGCCGAAGCGGTGCCGGTGGACGATCTGATCGATCTGCTGAACGGTGTGCTGGACAAGGTAAAAGGCTATGTGGCCCTGCCCCGGCAGGCACCGGAGGTGGCGCGGGCCTTCGCCGACAAGCTGGCGGCACTGGCGGACCCCCAGGCCCAATTCGACCAGTGGCTGGACCAGCTGTTTGCCAAACTGCCCGCCGACGCGACTTTTGGCGCGTCGCTCAGCGCCATCAAAAATGCCGTGCAGGCCAGCCGTGCCGCCGGCCTGCAGCTCGGCTTCGACACGGCGGCGGCCGGCCTGATCCAGGCCCTGGCGGCTGCCGGCGCGCGCGCCAAGCTGGCGACGCTGATCTCGCGCCGCGCTGCCTTGGCGGCGGCGGTGCAGGCCCACGGCGATGTGTCCAGCGGCGGTGCCCTGGCCACCTGGTTGGGTAGCTTCGACCCGATGGCCCCGGCCTTCAATGCCGGCTTCCAGCGCCTGGGCCGGCTAGAGGATGCCCTCAGCAGTACCCGCCTGGCGCTGGGCGATGCCTTTGATGGCTGGGACGCGCGCTACCACCGCGACGGCGGCCCGCTGCAGGCCGTGGTGCAGGAGGGCGCCAGCGCGAGCCAGGTGCGCGACTGGGTGCGCGAGGCGGTGCAGCGCCAGCTGGGCGCTCCGGTGGTGGGCTTGCTGCAGCAGCTGCAAGGCCTGGCCGTGGTGCTCAACCGCGTGCTGGAGGGGCTGGAAAGCCTGGCCGATGCCCTGGATGCCAAGCTGGCCGAAGTGCTGAGCGCGCCCCAGGCCTTGATCGATGCCTTGAGTGAAGTGGACCAGCTGGTGGATCGCATCGGCGCGGTCAACCTCGATGTGCTGCAGGAAGGCATCAACCAGATCTACGACACCCTGCTGGAGCAGGCGCGCGCCTTTGATCCGCGCCGACTGCAACAGGCATTGAACGAGAAATTTGGCCAGCTGGTGGACACCCTGTCACTGGACAGCGTGTTCACCCCCGCGCTGCGCGAGCAGCTCGACAGTGCTTGGCGGGCAGTGCTCGCCAAAGTGGACGCGCTGGACCCGGATCTACTGCTGGTGGAGCCGCTGCAGGCCCTGTACGACGAACAGGTCGCGCCGCTGGTGGAGGTGTTCGACGTCACCCAGCTCATCGACCAGGTGATCGAGCGACTCAAGCCCCTGGAGCAGGAGCTGCAAGGCGAAATGGAGCGGGTGGACAGTGCCTACCGCGAAATGCTGGGGGCGGCCCCCGGCGGCAGTGGCGGCGGTGCGTCCGCCGGCCTGAGTGTGTGAGGTGAGCATGTCGGGTCTTGGATCATTGCTGTTGCAGCCCCAGGCGCTGGCGCGCCTCAACGGGCTGGACGATCTGCAGGGCTTGGGGGATGACATCGTCGCCCTGCTACAGCAGATTCTGCTGAGCCCGGATCAGATCGAAGCGCTGCTGCCCGCGTTTCAGCGTGCCTTCGGCGCCATGGCAACCAATCTACAGCAGCGCATGGAGCCGCGCCTGGACGATGCCCTGGCCGAGCTGCAGCGGCTGGCGGAGCCATTGTTGAACGGTCTGACAGGCCTGGCCGAACGGGCCGATCAGCTGGAGACAGTGGGGGAGTTCCTCGATTTGCTGATGGCCCTGCTGGAGCAGGTGATCGGCCTGGCCGAGGGCTTGTCCCAGGAGGCCTTGCGCAGCCTGGCAGGCAGCCTGAGCCGGGTATTCAGCGACACGCTGGGGCTGAATCAGTCCACCCTGCGGGAGGAGATTCGCCAGCTGTTCGGTGCCTTGCGCAGCGCCCTGCTCGAGGGCAGCAATGCCATGAGCGATCAGGCAGCTGGCACCCGTATCGCCCTGGCCGCGTTGATCGGCCGCTTGGAGCGTCAAATCCTGCCGCTGGTGCCGACCATCGACATGGACCCGAACCGGCTGGCGCAACAGGTGATGGACGCCCTGCGCCGCAGTGGTTTCGAGACCATCCGCGCCCAGGCCCAGTGCATTCTGGAGAAGGTGCGCGCCCTGCTGGGGGCCGGTACCGCACTGGTGGAGCTGGCCAAGCCCTCGGTGTTCAACCCGGACAGCGTGGGGGCCGCCGCCGCCCGCCCGCCGCTGGTGGGCGACAAATATTGCTGGTACGCCTCCTGGCTGTATCGCACCCAGCGCCGTGGTGCCGCCGGCAAAGCGGCCGATGCGCTATTGCCCGGCTATCCCTACGACGAGGTGTGGATCAGCGCCGACGGCAAACAGGTGATCCTGCGCCGGGCGATGAACCCGGACGAGGTGTTGTACGAAAACGAAGCGGGCAACGTGCAGTGGACCGATGCCCCGATGTTCCGCACCGCCAGCGGTGCCGAGTGTTACACCTTCGGCGTGTTTCCGGCGCGCTTCCTGGAGATCTGGACGCTGGTGGCCCAGGCGGTGGCAGACGCCGCCAAGGTGGTATGCCACATCGTCGATTGCGCGTTGAGCCCGAAGGAGTTCGGCGTCAACATCCCGATGATGCTGTGGCACAGCGCCAAGGTGCTGAGCGACACCATCGCCCGGGCGCCATTCACCTCATTCCTCACCGCCGCCGCTCGGGCTGGGCTGGGCACTCAGTGGGCCTATGTGCTGGTGCCGCTGGCGATGGTGACCCTGGGTTCGCTGGAGGGCTTGCATACCAAGACCACCTCCGACAACGCCTTTCTGCAGTGGATCACCCTGCTGGGGGGCGATGCGCTGAGCGCCTACCAATACAGCAGTTTTCCCGAGACGGTGCACGACACCATCCTCAGCCTGTTCACCCTGATCAACTATCGCGGGCCCGTCAACAAGCCGGATGGATCGGTGGACACCCGACCGCAGAATCGCAATTACTTCACCCCGCTGGTGAATCTGGCGGTGGGCGGCTTCAACCTGTTGTTGATCAAGTACGCGGTGCCGCGCGACCAATACGCCCATCACTTCCACAAAGACAACACCATGTTCTATGCCTGGTGGTTGGCGGGTGGCATCGGCATGGGCATTCTCGGCGGCATTGCCGGTACCTTGGCCGGCTGGGCCTGCGCCCGGTCGGTGAACTGGACCCAGTTCGGCGAGCAGATTGGCTGGGGCGCACTCAAGGGCTTTTTGTTCTTCCTGTTGCAGTGGTACACCACCAAGGAAGGGGATACCAACGACGGCAAGTACAATCCCGGTGGTACCGAGTTCAACGGCTATCCGGATGCCGCCAGCTCGCCCTACAAGCTGCCCTATGCCAAGGACACCGCCATGTATGTGGGCCAGGCCAACATGGGCATGTTCAGTCACATGTTCTACACCAATCAGGTGTATGCCTACGACTTCGCCCACGACTTCGGCGACAACGTGCTCGCTGCCCGGGGCGGTACCGTGGTGGACTACTTCGACTGGGTGCCCGACAACACCGAGCCGAGCGATGTTGCACCGCCCGATCCAGACCCCACCGACGCGGTGGTGCCCTTGAGCCCGCGCGACCAGAACGCCGCGGATGCCATCGCCAGTGGTCTGCTGGTCGCAGGGCAGACCGGACAAGACGGCCAGGGGCCGAGCTGGAACTTCGTACTGATCCGCCACGACACCCGGGTGGATGGCCACGACCAGGATGCCGGTGGTGGTGATGTGATTACCTATGCCGCCTATGGCCATGGCCAGACGGGCAGCGTGCGCGCGGCTTTCGCCGCCCGTGGCATCGCGGCCAACGCCATCATCGGTACGGTGGTGAACCAGGGCGACATCATCATGCAGGCGGGCGACACCGGCATCAGTTTCCACAACCACCTGCACATGCACGTGCTGGCAGAAACCGGCTCCACCCCGGCCACGCCACCGGTGAAGCGCGATACCCTGAGCGACTACACCTTGCCCTTCGTGTTCAGCGAGAAGGAAGCCAGTCACGTGCTGGCGCCGAATGGCGTGCTGCAGAAACTCACTTGGTACAAGTCGGACAACGGATAAGCCATGCCCTTCGACCTGCCCACTTCCTCCGTCGCCTCAGGCGCCACCGCAGCGCCGGCCTTCGCCGTGCGCCAGGGGGCGGCGAGCGCCGGTGGCGGGCTGATGGCGGCGGCCTCCAGCCTGCTGGGCGCGCCGCAGCAGGACCCCTGGGCCGGTTGCCTGAAATCCATCAGCATCACGCGCGGTTTCGCCCCGGGGGTGGATGTGTGTGAGCTGGTGGTGGCGCGCACCCCAGACCTGCCCGCGCTGGCGGTGGACGATGAACTCGCGCTGCAGCTGGGCTATGGCGACAGCCTCAGCCCGGCCTTCAGTGGCAAGGTGGCGCGCCTGGTCTGCGCCCTGGATGGCACCTTGCGGCTGAGCCTGGACAGTGGCTGCCTGGCGCTGAGCCGCCAGCGCAAGAGCGAGAGTTTCGAACAGCAGGACGCCGGCCGCCTGGTGCGCGCGCTGCTGAGCGACCCCGGCCTGAGCGCGGGCAGCGTGGAGAGCGGGGCGAGCTATCCCTTCATCGCCCTGGACGACCGCCACAGCAGCTGGGAGTGGATCGCCCGGCTGGCCCGGGACAGCGGCCTGCAGGCCTGGTTTGATGCCGAGGGCAAACTCAATTTCAAGACTGTTGTGGCCGCTGCGCCGGCCGCCCGCTTCCGCTATGGCGAATCCTTGCTGGCGCTGGAGTTCAGCCAGCGTCGCCCGCCCTGGCAGCAGGTGGATGTGGTGGGCGAGGGTGCGGCGGGCAGCCAGGGCTCCCAGGCCTGGAGCTGGCTGTCCAAGCAGCGCAGCAACGTCGCCGCCACCGGCGGCAGCGGCAGCGCCGCCGCGCTGCGGGCCGAGTCCAGCCTGCGCAGCCTGGAGGCGGTGCAGGGCAGCGCCCGCGCCCTGGCCGAGCGCGGCAGCCAGCGCGCGCAATCGGTGCGGCTGAAGGTGCCCGGCAACGCCGCCCTGGGCCCGGGGGATGTGATCGAACTGTCCGATTGCCCCGCCGGCCATGGCGATGGCCAGTACCTGCTGTGGCGGGTGCAGCACCGCTTCGATAAGCGCGGCGGCTTCAATTCCTGGCTGGAGGGCGTGGCGGCATGAGCGAGCTTTACGACACGCTGCGCGCGCTGGTCCGCCAGGAGCTGGCCAGCCAGCGCAGCGCCGAGCTGGCGGTAGTGCAGGAGATTCACCCGTCGGACCCGGACAACTACGCCTGCACCGTGGTGTTGCGCGACAGCGATCTGGTGCTGAAACAGGTGCCGGTGGCCACCGCCCGCAAGGGCTTCACCAGCATTCCCGACGTGGGCGATCTGGTGCTGGTGCAGTTTCTGGGCGGCCAGCTCAATGCCCCGGTGATCACCGGCAGCCTCTACAACGACGAGGACCGGCCGCCGAAGAACGAGGCCGGCCAGGTCGTGATGCAGTTCCCCAGCGAGCCGGATAGCGAGGGCGATATCCGGCTCGAGCTGAGTAGCGAGAGCGCCAAGTCGCTGGTGTTGAAGATTGGTGACGCGCTGGTGCTGAAGCTGATCGACGACGATCCGGTGGTGAGCATCGATGTGGGGGGCGGTAAGGCGGTGCTGAGCATCGGCCGGGACGGCGCCTTGAAATTGCAGTCCGGCGGTGCGCTGGAAATCAAGAGCGACGCCGATGTGAAGATCGAGGCCGGTGGCCAGCTCAACCTGAAGGGCAGCACCATCAATCTGAACTGAGGCGCGAGCCACGACGAGATAGCTAGGCGCGGCCCCCGCCGCCCGACAACTGGAGAGGACTCAAGACCGGCATGGGCCAGCCCGCGGCGAAAGAAGGCGACAAGATCATCGCCACCGACATCCACATCGAGATGGTGCCCACGCCAGGGGGCCCCGTGGCCACGCCACTACCCAACCCCTTCAGCGGCAGCCTGGATGGCAACCTGAGTTCGGATGTGAAGATCGAGGGCAAGGCCGCCGCCGTGCAGGGCAGCACCGCCACCAACAGCCCTGGCCATGTGTTCAAGAGCGGCCCGTTCCAGAAGACGCCGACCGACAAGGGCGAGGTGATGATGGGCAGCGCCACAGTGATGATCAACGGCAAGCCCGCCGCCCGCAACGGCGACACCGCCAAGACCTGCAACGACCCGGCCGACCTGCCCGCGGGCACGGTGATGGCCAGTGGCACCGTGATGATCGGATAGGAGAACGCCATGCCTTTCAAGCCAGAGCGCACCGATCACCTGCTGCGGGACATCGAGATCCGCGCCGTGCACCGCGAGCTGCGGCCGGTTTACCGGCTCGCCGAACGGGAGACGGTGGCCCCCAACGGCCGCAGCCGGGAGTGGGATCTGCAACTGCGCGAGGGGCTGGAAAACCTGGCCCAGGCCATCATCCTGCGCCTGCTCACCCCGCGCGGGGAGCTGGCGCCCCTCGGCCACCCCGAGTACGGCTCCCGCATCCACGAGCTGATCGGGCGGGAGAACAGCGGCAGCCAGCGCAACCTGCTGCGGCTGTTCGCGCTGGAGGCCCTGCAGTTCGAGCCGCGCATTGAAAAGGTGGTGGAGCTGGTGGTGGCGTCCTCCCGCCATGCACCCTCCACGGTGGATGTGCTGCTGCGGGTGAAACCGGTGGCCTCCAGCGAGGTGGTCACCATCGGCCCGTTCAGCATCGATCTCGGGGTGTCTTGAGGTTGAGCAACGCGCCCGGCAGCGCCGAGGCGATGGACCCCGTCGCGGGGTGAAACAAACAACCTCCCCACCGATGGGGAGGGGACGGAGGGGTGGCGCGCCGCGCCCTCCAGGGCCGCCGGCCAACGGTGAGGCCGCACACAGGCAGGAACACGAAGATGAGCTTCAGACGCAAGACTTACCCGGAAATCGCCGACAACCTGCTCAACCGCCTGCTGGGCGGCGTCAGCGGTGAGGCCCACGCTTTCCCGCCGCCGGGCAGTGGCCGTGAGCCCTTCGCCCACCCGCTGGAGAAGGGCCCGGCAGATGCGCTCACCTCGGTGTTCGGCTATCTCAATGGTCAGAGCCACGGCTTCGCCATCGGCGTCGATGTGGAACTGGCCGGCGAGGGCCGCCAGGTGGTGTGGAAGACAGGCGGCGCCCGCCCCGACGCCGGCACGGTGGTGGAGGTCAACTACCTGCCCAAGAACCGCGAGGCCCGCGCCAACGACCTCTACGTGGGCAGCGTGTCGCGCACCCTGCTGGAGGCCATGGCGCTGGAGACCGCCGGCCTCTACGCCCAGATGGAGGTGGTGTACAAATCCGGCTTCATCGACACCGCCGAGGGCGGCGCCTTGGATCACGTGGTGTCCCTGCTCGGCGTGAATCGCGTGCGGGCCGGTCGCAACCTGGCGGATGTGCGCTTCACCCGGGCCGGCAATCTGCGCGGCGAGATCACCATCCCCGCCGGCACCCGGGTGCTCACCGCCGATGGCAGCATCGAGTACGAAACACTGGACGACGCCGTGCTGGCAGATGGCCAGCAGAGCGTGTTGGTGCCGGCCCGGGACCTGCTGGAGACCAACGACGGCATCGGCCCCGAGCAACTGCAGCTGCTGGCCAGGCCCATCGCCGGCATCGAAGGCGTCAGCAATCCCGGCGGCAGCAGCCGACTGGATCGCGACGAGAGCGACGCCGAGCTGCGCGCCCGGGCCAAGAGCTTCCTGGCCGCCTCCGAGCGCGGCACCAAGGGCGCCATCGAGGCCGCGGTGGCGCGCCACAACCTGCGCGCCGAGGTGTCGGAGGGAGTGGGCAGCATCAGCGTGGTGGTGCACGATTACGACAGCTTGTCGGATGAGATCAAGCGCAGGCTCGAGGCCTCCATCAAGGCGGTGAAGCCCGCTGGCGTGGTCCTCAGTATCAGTGCCGGCGCCGCCCCCCGGGTGGTGGACATCGAACTACAGCTCAGCACCGCCGCCGACCTGCTGGAGAGCGACCTCAAGCGCATCCAGGCGGAGATCGCCAAGCGCTTCGAGGACTACTTCACCCAGCTGCCCATCGACAGCCAGGGCAGCGCCACCCGCTTGATCGGCCTGGCCATGGGCGTGGCCGGCGTGGAGGATGTGCGCTTCACCAGCGTGCTGGCCGATGGCAGCGACGCGCTGGACAAACCCGAACGCGGCCAGCTGCAGCTGAGCGGCCGGGGCACCCGTCTGGGGGCGCTGAAAATGGTCGATCCGTCGCTGGCCACCCGCCTGGTGGCCACCGTGCGCTTCCCGCAGGATGCCCCGGGCATCCCCGATCAAGCCACCATCCGCAGCGCTCTGCAGGATGCCGTCAGCTACCTCAACGAAATCAATGCCGCGCCGATGCCGGCCGATGCCAAGGAGCGCGCCCGCCGCAGCCTGGGTTGGGGCAAGCTGGCCCGCCTGGTGCCGCTGCCTGGCCACGCCGCGCTGAAACTCAAGGATTACGACGACGCCCAGGGCCTGCCCGGCGCGCCCAGCCCGGCCACTGCGGCCGGGCTGGCGCCGTTCAAACTGGAGTTCGCCTTTGTGCGCCCCGGCGGCCAGGGCCAGTTGGTGACGGCAGCCGGTGGTGCGGGCTTTGAGCTGGCGGCCTTCGAACGCCTGGCGCTGGACAACGTCGCCGTCAACGTCGCACCCAAGGAGGCAGGCTGATGGCCAGCTACCAGCGCCTCGCCGGGCTATTGCCCTCGCTGTATCGCCCGGAGCCGGATGACGACACCCTGCTGAACGCCCTGCTGGCCTCCGCCGGCGCGGGGCTCGACAGCGCTGCCGTGCAACTGCAGCACGCCCTGCGCGCCCACTGGTTCGACGTGGCGGACAAGGCCAGCTGGGATGCCCACTACCTGACCGAGCGCGGTGAGCGCGGCCTACCGCCCATCAATGTGCGCGATGCCAAGGATCAGCGCGAGATTCGCACCTACCCCTACATCACCGATCTGGCCCGCCTGGGGGCCCTGGTGGGCGTCTCCCCCTGGCGCGACGGCCCGGCGGTGGAAGGGGTGGAGGAGTACCGCCAGCGCATCGCCGACCTGCTGGAAGCCTATCGCCTGGGCCTCACCACGCTGCCGGCCCTGCGCCGGCTGGTGGAGGCCGCCCTGCCCGAGGACATGGCCGCCGAACTGCCCGGTCAGCGCTGGCCCTTCGCCATCGAGGAGCCGGTGGCCCTGCGCCGCAATTGTCTGCCGGTGGTGATGCCCGCCGTGCAGGAAGGCGAGCGGGTGTGCCCCTTGTTCCGTTGGCAGATCACCCAGGGTCAAGCCGCCAGCCCCACCGTCTATGTGCAGGGCGTGGCGGAGGAGGCGGGCCTGGCCGCCGCCACGGTGGCCCCGCTGATCGAGCGCCTGACCCCCGCGGTGCGCCCGCTGGCGGTGGGACTGGCCTATCGCGGCACCCTGGCCGCCGGGCAGACCCTGCGCCTCAGTCCGGCTCGGCGCAGCTGGTTGGCCCTGGCGGGCGAGTGGCGCGCCAGTCCGCTGGAGAATGCCGGTAACTGTGCCCTGGATCCCGCCGCCAATGGCCCCTGGAACAAGCTGGCCGGGGTTCCCGCCGGCCAGCTGCTGAGCCTGACAGAAGCCTGTGATCGCAGCCTGTGGGCCCTGATGGAGCAGGCCGGCGGCCGCAAGCTGTTCCGCTTTGATGGCAAGGCGTTCATCGAAGTGATCCAGGATGCCCCGGTCGCCCGTCTTAGGGCCCTGCAGGCCTGGGGGGACGGCGTCTACATCGGCACCGATCAGGGCTTGTACCGGGTGGATCTATTCCCCGCCAGCGGCCAGCCCTGGCGCTGGGCCAAGGTGGCTCAGGCCACCGACCCGGTCAACGCCCTGGCGCTCTGTCCGTCGGGGCAACTGGCGCTGGCCACCGCGCAGGGCGCGGTGTTGTTGGGGCTGGATTACGCCAGCAACGCCGCCAGCGTGAAGCGCTACCTCAATGGCGTGGCGTTGAATTGCCTGCACGTCGGCCCCCGAGCCCTGCACGCCGGCTTTGCCGGCGGCGTGCTGCAGCTCAACCTGGGCAATGGCCAGCTGCTGGCCTTCGAAGGCGCCAACAGCAGCGAGCAGCTGCGCGACTGGCGACCACTGGCCTCCCCCGCCGAGGCCACCAGTGCCGAAGGTTGGCTGCCCGCCGTGCATCACATCGCCGTCACGCCGGACGACACCCTCTGGCTGGCCACCGAGCAGGGCCTGGCCCGCTACGGCGCTTGGGAGGCCGAGGCCGGCGTGCCGCGCACCGCCTTGCAGGCCTTCGCCGACCTGATCCCCGGCCAGATCAACCGCCTGCGAGTGGACGAGCGCGGCATGCTGTGGATCGCCGCCGCCAACGGCCTGTTCCGCTTCGACGGTCGCGATCTGGCGCGCTATGACCACGACGCCGCCCGCTGGCAGCCGCTCGGCGAAGCCGATGCCCTCTACCCCGAGGGCGAAGCGGCCCAGCCGCGCGGTCAGTGGCGCTTTGACCGCAGCGCGGGACGCTGGCAGTGCCACGATCTCGGCACCCGCCGCTTCGCCGCCCGCGACCTGGCGCTGCGCGTGGCCGGCGGCACGGCGGTGGCGGACTACCTGCTGACCGACAGCGTGCGCGCCGAGCTGGGCAGCTTCGATGGCAGCCAGTTCAGCCCCGCCGCAGAGGTGCCCGCCAGTCAGCTGGTGGTGCGGGTCAAGCCTGAGGAGACCCGCATCGTCGACGGCGGCCTGCCGGCGCTGCCCCGCGCCGCAGGCACCTCCACCTGGCGCTACCTGCAACTGGAGCCCGAGGCGCTGGTGGTGCCGGTGGATAAACCCTGGTGGTCGGTGGAGGGGCGCCTGTTCCCGCCGTCCAGCCTCAGCTTGCCGCTGTCCGGTCACTACCGGGCTAACAACAGTGCCGCCGATGGCCGCTACGACCAGGTGGTCTACAGCTATCCCGCTTCCGCCAAACTCTGGCTGGATTGGGCCCCCGCCCCGCGGGTGGGAGTGCGCGTGCGGTTGTTCCGCCGCGCGCCCGACCAGGCCATCGACCCCGTCATCATCGAGCGCGTCTGGGCCTATCTCAGCCGCGCCAAGGGCGCCGGTATCCCCATGCAACTGTGCGTGGAAGGCGTCATCGTCAAAGGAGAATGTGCATGAATTTCGCAACCTGGGATCTGGCCAAGGCAGCCCTGGCCGCACTGAGCTCCAACAAGGCCGCCGGCCACCCGATTCAGTCCGATGACTGGAACCGACTGGTGGCCGGGGTCAATGCCCTGGTGGCCAAGGTGGAGGCCGACAAGCTCGAACTCAAGGGCGCCCTGGACACCCTGACCGGCACCGTGGCCGGCATCAATACGCGCCTCACCACCCTGGAGCAGAAAGTCACCCCGCTGCTGGACAACTACCTGATCACGGTGGCCTGCAGCAAGGGCCATTACCTGATCGGCGAGAGCTGCGAGCTCACCCTGCGCGTCACCGACCTGCGCGGTCAGCCCATCGCCGCCCGCCCCTGGGTGGACCTCTACGCCAGCTGGGGCCGGCTCAGCGCCAAGGCCGGCTTCGAAAGCCGCGTCGGGGTCGGCAACGACAGCCTGTCGGTGCGGGTCAACGCCCAGGGCATCGCCCAGGTGCTGCTGCAGGCCCAGGCCGCCGCCGACTTCAGTGACATGGAATACCGCCAGATGGCCATCATGCTGGAGGAAAATGTGCCGGAGACCGGCATGAGCATGGCCCAGAGCATCCAGCAATCCTCCAATCCCTCGGATCACCGCGCCAAGGCAGCTTTCAAGGTGGCCAAAAAACACTACGAAAAGGCCGGCGGCTCGGCCTTCCAGCGCTATGCCGACGGCATGGTGATCCAGGGGCGCGACATGGGCATCTGGCGCGGCCGGGGTGAGTGGGAGGAATACGCCGCCACGGTGATGGCCTTCGCCAAGCCGGACGCCGACCCCCTCAGCGCCGACGGCGCCCGGGGCACCGCCAGCATCCAGGTGGTGTTCAGGGATTGGGTGTCCTCCTGGGGCGGGGGCTATATCGAGGTGGACGAAGACGACGACACCACCTGGGGGCCGGTGTTTACCCGTCCCGGGCGCTCCATGGAAGGCATCCACCACCACGTCGAGGAGGAACTGAAAGGGCGCGGCATCCTCGGCCGCCAACGCCATCTGGGCAATCTGCAAAAGGCGCTGGACAAAGTCGATCCCCAGGGCGACCCCTGGATCATGGACGCCCGCGAGCAGACCCAGCAGGCCATCGGCGCCCAGAAGGCCGCCGAGGCCGGTGCGCGCGGAGGCCAGGGTGCGCCGGTGATGGGGGCGTTGATGGGCCAGGGTGCCCGCACTCAGACCGCCGCCAGCCAGGCCCAGGCCGCCCATCAGCAGGCCCAGCAGGCCAAGGGCATGGCCGACAAGGTCAACGTGCTGGAAGGGCGCATGCAGTCGGCGGAGCAAGTGGGGGCCCACATTCAGGGCAGCCTGCAGCTGATCAACGAAAACGTGCGCGCCATCAATGCCTTGGACGAGGCCAGCCTGAAAGGCGGCGTGGCCAAGATCAGCACCGAGATCGCCGCCCTCAAGGCGCGGATGCGCTGATGTGGTCTGCCGGCGCGTGTTGTGCACAGCCTTGATCGGGAGTCGATGAACCATGGCCGTCGTCTATCTGGAGCCCGGTGACCTCTCGCCCGCCCAGGCCGAGCGCATTCTGGGCTTTTTGAACGGCGCCGCCAGCGCCGAGCAGATCGCCCGGGAGATCGAGTTTCCGGGGGAGCTGGACATCGGCCAGAAACTGGCCGAGCGCCTGCTGGCTGCCCGTGCGGAGCGCGGCGGCCGCTTCGCCAGCCTGGCCGAGGTGCGGCAGGTGCCGCAGATCGGCCCGGAGCGCTTTACCGAAATATGCGCCGCCGTGCTCAAGCTGGACCCCCGCCACTGGGTGGGGCAGCTGGGGCGCTTTCTGGAGCAACAAGAGCTGCTGGCGACCCGCAGCGCTCAGCTCGCCACGCAGCTGGCGGCGCTGGAGCAGCTGGCTGGCCGGGCCGCCGTGCTGGAACTGAGCGCTGACCCCCAGCCCGCCTGGCTGGGGCAGGGCATCTGGATCGAGGCGCGCCTGAGTGACGCAGCGGGGCAAGCCCTGGCCGATCGCGAACTGACGCTTGAAACCAACGCTGGCCTGTTGGAGAGCCGCTTTGGCTTTGCCGTGCAGCGTGGGCCGGCCCTGCGCGTGCGCACCGGCGCCGATGGCTGCGCCCGCCTGTTGCTGCAGTTCCAACCCCTGGAACCCCTGAGTCAGGATCAGCAAAACGCCCTGGAGCTAGGCCTGCAGGGGCTGGACGCCGGGGCCGAGACACCCCATGCCATACGCGAAGGCTTCCTGGCGCTGGCGGCCAGCTATGACGACGAACACCAGATACACCTGCGCCGGGCGATCGACATCTATGCCCGTCACTACAAGGCCGCGGTGTTCGAGCGCCTCAACCCCGACAACGCCGAATACGAATGGCCGCTGGAAGTGGCGGTGCTGCGCGCGCATTATCACCCCCAGGCCGGCAGCGCCGGCGTGGCGTGCAGCGCGGTGCTGCCGGTGAGCTGGAAGAACTGGGCTGGCGCCTGGTTCGAATATCTGCGCCAGTACCTGGAGCAGGGCCGCGCCCTGCAGGCCGCCCTGGCCGCCGCCAAGGGCCGGGGCAGCAGTGGCCACCAGCTGGTGGCCGACCTGGTGGGGCAGGCGCACGTGTTCGTGGCCGGCCAGAAAGGGCTGGCTGCCGAATGGGCCAGCCAGCGGCTGGTGGGCGGCGCGGTGCGGGAGTTTCTCGCCGATGGCCTGGAGGGGGTGGACGAGGCCACCCGGGAGCAGTTGTTCCCCAATCTGGAGATGGCGGCGGAGCAGTTGCGGGTGGGCAACGCCGGCGCCCTGGCGCTGGTGGATCACACCCGGGCCGAGCTGCAGGGGCGCATCGACCAGGTGGCCACGCCGGATGGCAGCTTGCTGAGTGAAGTGGCCGGCCTGCGCGATGAGATGCGCGCGGATGCCCGGCGGGTGGGCGAGGATATCGCCGCCTTCGACCAGCGCCGATTGGGCGCCGAGCAACGCCTGTCAGGCTTTGAGCGCGACTACGCTGGCTTCAATACCGCCCTGGCGGGCTTCAACAGTCAGCATGCCGGTTTCCAGCGCGACTACGCGGACTTCAACGCCAAGCAGACCAGCTTCAACCGCGACTATGGCCAATTCCGCACCGATTACGGCACCTTCAATACCAATTACGGCTTGTTCAATAACAATCTGCTGACCTTCAACAACAACTACGCCAGCTTCAACCAGGATCTGGCGAGCTTTAACAGCAACTACACCACCTTCCGCACCGATTACGGCAAGTTCACCACCGATATCGGAACGTTCACCACTCGCTACAACCAGTTCGGCGTGGATTACGGCAAGTTCCAGACCGATCTGGGCGGTTTCAACCGCGACCGCGGCCAGCTCAACGCCGATATCGGCAACCTGCGCACCCAACTCAACGGCGTGGTGCAGACCAACAACAGCCAGCAGCAACAGTTGGGGCTGCTGCAATCGGGTCTCGGCACCGCCCAGGCGGATATCGGCACCATGCGCACCGAGCTGAGCGGGGTGAAGCAGGAGGTGGCCACGGTGAAAGCGGACGTGACCACGGTAAAGCGCGATGTGGGCGGCATGCGCACCGAACTCAGCGGTGTGAAGACCGAGCTGACCACGGTCAAGACCGACGTCAATCGCGTCAGCACCGATATAGGCCAGATGCGGCTGGATGTCACCGGTCTCAACCAACGCCTCGACACCGGCACCCTCAATATTCCGGGGGGCGGTATCAATCGCCCGCGTTGAGCGGGCGGCGTCCAACCGTGCTGGCGTTGATGCTCGGCGCGGCACAGGCGCGATGTGCTCTACCCTTCATGCGGACCTAATTCATGCAAAGCAAAGACATCGTCAGCCAGAGCCAGAAAGCCCTCAGCGAAGCCGAAGTGCGTGCCGAGGAGATGCTGCTGCAGATGGAGGATGAGACGGACGGTCTGCGGCTGGATAGCCCGACCTGGCAAGACGGCGTGGCGGTGTTCAGCCAGCGCTGGCGGCTGCGCCTGACGCTGGCCGCCCGGGGTGAGCGCTTGCAGCTGGCCCCAGGCAGCCGCGTGAGTCTGCGTTTTGCCCCGCTCAGTGTGGAGGTGGATGGCCGCGACCGCGACTGGGTGCAGCAATGGCATGACGAGGATCACAGCCGGGTGCGGGTGGACCTCAAACGGCCAGCCAGTATCCGGCAGGTGCGCTGTGATGAGTACGAGCGGGTGGCTTTTCACCGCGCCGACGGCGATGTGGTGAGCGAGGAGGCGGTGGACACGGCCCGCACCGACCGGCGCTTGTCCAGCCTGCTGGTGGCGCAGAGCCTGGTGCTGGCGCTGAGCGAGCCGTCACCGATGCCGAACAAACTGCAGAAGCGCAGTGCCCGGGAGGTGCGGCAGGCGCAGAAAAAAGCCCAGCAGGAGGCCCGGCAGGCCACCTATGGCGATGCCATGCGAGAAGATGAGGCCAAACAGGCGCTGGCGGAGGCGCTGGAAAAAAGCCGCAGCTGGCTCTCGCTGGAGTTGCGCGGCCTGCCCACCTCACCGCGCCTGAAACTGCTGGATGCCGGCGGCGAGTTGTTGTGGCAATGGCAGCAGGCGGGGGCGCAAGCCCAGGCCCATTTTCAGGCCGGGGAGGCGGATATCGCCGCCCTCGGCGCGGCGCTGAATCGTGCGCTGGAACAACACGACCAGCAGGCCAGTCCACCGGCCACCCTGGAGCTATTCCTGCTGGCGGAAAGCGACGAGCCCTGCCGTCTCACACACGTCGATCTGGCGCTGCAACCGCGCTGGTCGCGCAATGCCCTGCCCAGTGCCAGCGAAGCCTCGCTGAGCTTCAGCGGCGAGGCCCTGGAGCGGCGCACACTGCCGTTGCAACTGCCGGCCAATACCGCCTGCCAGCTGAGCGTGCAGTTGCATGCCTCGGGCCCCGAGGGCAGTGCCGGTGCTCCGGCCTTGCCCGCCGGGCAACAGGGGCTTTATCTGCGGGCCGGCCAGGACGCGGCGCTGGCCTTCGAACTGAACACCCCCGCCTTCAACGCCGGCTGCGCGCTGGCCTGGTGGCCGGTAGGCGAGGCGGGCAAGCTGCACCTCAGCCTGCATCAGGACGCCGGCGGCGCGCCCGGCAGCTTGCTGGCCGAGGCCACCCTGCAGCGCCAGGAGCAGGCCGCGGCCCTCTGGCTGTTTCGCTGGCCGCGCCTGCCGCTGCAGGCCGGTCGCCACTGGTGGTGCCTGCACTGCGAGGAAGGCGAGGGCATCTGGCTGGGCAGCGCCGGCAGCCCGCGCCTGCTGCAGCGGCAGGATGACCAGCCCTGGGCCGGTGTGGCGTTGAGCGTGCTGCCGCTGGCTTCGGCGTTGGTCGATGGCAGCAATGGCGCACCGTTTACGGCAAGCCTGGCGGGGGCGGTGTTGAGTCAGCAGTCCCAAGCGGATTCATGGCGGCTGCGGGGCAGTGTCAGCGCGGGAGCTGCCGATAGGTCGCTAGTGCTCGACAGCAGTCAGCCCCTGCTGCTCAAGCCGGTCAGTGCGGACGTGGACTGGCCTGCAGCACTGCAACTTTCAACCGGCTAAGCGAGTCTCCAGCGCACATTTTCTTTTTATAATATGCGTTATTGAATGTGTTTATACTATTGTTTTGTTGAGTTGCACGGCTGCAAAGGAGGCAGGGGCGGTTGATAGCGATGGATTCGATCTGCTGGTTTCGCTGAGGCTTAAATGTTAATCCGGTCTGGCATGAGTCTCGGGTATCAGGGACTACTGGTTGTTGTATTGTCGGCTTTGTGCAATATCAGCAAGGCACAGGAACCCGTGCTCGAGCAGTGGTCGCTGAGCGGCTTTGGCACATTGGGCTATGTGTCGACGGATGATAGTGAAGCGGGTTTTGTTCGAGACTTGCGCCAAACCTATCACGCGCAACCTGAGCGCAATTTTGGCCCGGACTCCCGCCTTGGGGTTCAGGTATCCTACCGCTTCAATCCTCAGCTTGAACTGGTCGGCCAGTTGGTGGCGTCTGATCAAGTTGAGTTCAATTTAGATCACTCCGTTGATTGGGCTTTCCTCTCTTACCACCCCGTGCCAGATGTAGATCTTCGCCTCGGTCGGCTGGGTGTGGATATTTTCATGCTGTCGGACTATCGCAGCGTGGGCTATGCCTATACCTGGGTGCGCCCCATCAGTGAGTTTTATGGTTGGATTCCACTCTACAGTTTCGATGGCGCCGACGCCTCATTTTCCCACGACAACGCGTATGGCCACTGGCGTCTGAAACTGTTGGGTGGCGAAAGCCAGATGACCACCCCGGTGCGCGAGGGGGGCGGCACTTATAATGTCGAGTTTTCGCCTTTCTGGGGTGTTACCCTGAGTCATGAAATCGGCGCTTGGCGAACCAAGCTGAGCCAAGCACACATGCGCTATGGGGGTGATGATCTCTCGACGCAACTCGTTAGCCAGCTGACGATGGTTGCCGGGAACCCTTTTACGCCGGCGAGCATCGCCCAGGAGGCTAATGCGCTTGCCGATACCCTCGAGGTGCATGGTATAGATGTCGATTACACGGCGCTCGGCATTGGCTACGATGACACGCGGTGGATCAGTCAGGCCGAATATAGTTACTTGTCGTGCGAAAGCAGTGCCATTCCTCAGGGCTGGCGTGGCTATATCAGTGTCGGGCGTCGTTTTGGCAGTGTAACGCCTTTTGTGGTCCAGGCCTGGGCCCGGCCTTCCGAGGGGCCATCTGAAGCGCAAAACGACTGGAATGTGATTGGCGCACAGGCCTTGCAGTACGGGGCAACGTATGCCGCGAATTTTGCCCGCATTGACCAGCAGACGCGATCCTTTGGCGTGCGCTGGGACTTTGCCAATACGGCTGCCATAAAAGTGCAATGGGATCATACCCGGGTAGAAGCCGGAGGATGGGGGCTTTGGTTTAGACCTAATGCGCCAGAGAGTGACAGCGTGAACGTGTTTAGCGCCGCGGTGGACTGGATGTTCTGAACATGCGAAGTTTTGGAACGGTCGCCTTTTGTATGAGCTTGTTACCGAGCCTCGCCTGGGGAGACATCTTTGTCATTGTCAGTGCAAGCAATCCGATCCCGGCGATGAGTCAAAAAGATGTGGTTGATATCTACATGGGGCGAAAGCGCACCTTTCCAACAGGTGAATACGCATTCCCGCTGGATATGCCCAGGGACGGCCCGCTGAGGCAGCGTTTTTATGCGGCCATGACGGGTATGTCACTCTCCCAGGTGAATGGCTACTGGTCGCGCTTGGTGTTTACCGGGCAGGTCTTGCCGCCGCAGCCCCTGCCCGATACCAATACCATGCTGGAGGTGGTGCGCAGAAACCCGGGTGCCATTGGCTATGTAGACGTCAAGCCGAATGAGCCGGGTATCAAGGTGGTGTTTGAATGGCAGGAGCCTGCAAACTGACATGTTGCAAATTACCCGCCTGCAAGCTCGTCTGGTGATGTTGGTTTCCCTGGCCTCGCTGCTATTTGCCTGTCTGGCCGGCGGGGTCGTGTACTGGATGGCGTCTGGCAGGGTTCAGGCTCAGAGCTTGCAGACGATTGAGCACCTGTGTGGCACCGTGGCGAAAACGGCCTCTATTGCCGCTTATGTTGGCAACCGCGATGTGGCGCAGGATGTGGTCAATGGTCTGCTCAATAATGAAACGGTGCTCTCTGTCGAACTCACCGGCAGCACCGATGGCATGCAGGTAAGGCGCAGCAAATCGGCTGATGGGGCGCAGGTGCAGGCCGACCAGGTGACATGTGCCCTGTATTCCCCCTTTGATGAAAGCGAGCAGGTTGGCAGCTTGCTGATCGAGCCGGATGAGCGGGTTGTGATGGCCAATGCACGCGCCGAGGCCCTGCGGCAAGTCCTCTTTCTGGTTGTTCAGATCTGGGTGATGTCATGTGTGTTGATCATGCTGGTGGGGGAATACCTGTCGCGCCCCATCGGGCGCTTGGCGGCCCAATTGCGCGAGCTTGCCCCAGGTGGCCCGCAGCGCCTAGCGATGCCTCAACGCCACCAGCATGATGAAATCGGTGAGTTGGTGCGCAGCTCCAATCAGCTGTTGGAGGCCACGGAAGCCGCGTTCCTTAAAGAGCGCAGGCTGAGAGCAGACGTCGAAGCCATGGAGCAGCAGTACCGGCACATCTTCGATTCCACCAGTGCGGGCATCGTTGTGCTGGATGCCAATGGCCATCTCATCAATGCCAATCCCACCATGATGCGACTGATGGGGGTGCGGGTGGATGGCCACCGGGATTACGCCGGCATCAGTTTTCTGCATGGCGCCTTTGTTGATCCCGCGCGGGCTTGGGAGCTGGTTCATCTGGCCCAGCACAGTGGGCAGACCGAAGCTGACGACTTGGAGCTGCGTTGCGCGGATGGCCGCACCCGCTGGGTACATGGCTTGGTATCGGTGCAAAGTGAGGAAGGGAGAATCCGCTTGATCGAAGTGGTGATGTACGACATCACCGAGCGCAAGAGAAAGGAGCGCGAGACACTGCATCAAGCCGAGCACGATGTGTTGACCGGGCTTAAAAATCGGCGAGGGGCCGAGCTGTTTGTTGAAGACGCCTTGCGCAAGGCTCGCCTGGAGAGTGGTGCTGTGGCCCTGATGCTGATAGATCTGGATGGCTTTAAGGCCATCAATGATCAGTACGGACATGCGGCGGGGGACGAGGTGTTGGTGGCCGTGGCCTTGCGCTTGCGCAAATCTATCCGCCAGGGATCAGACACAGTCGCCCGCCTGGGCGGCGATGAATTTCTGGTGGTGATAGGTGATGCAGCGGCTGGACGGGATCAGTTGAGCAACATTGCCGAGGGCTTATTAACGCGTATCGCCAGCCCCATCACGCTGCCTGAGGGGCGCGAAGTCAGCGTGGGAGGTAGCCTGGGCATTGCCTGCTTCCCGCAGGATGGCAGCAACTACAGCAGTCTGCTCAAGGCCGCCGATGGCGCCATGTACCAGGTGAAGCGCGCTGGCAAGCACGGTTTTGGCTTTGCGGCGCGCGGCCAGGGTGGATCTGGGGCGGACGCGACCGAATCACCTGCAAACCGGGGCGATACACGGCAGCGCTAAGCGGCCTGCAGGGCGTATTTCCTCGCCGGCAGGGCAACAGTGTATTAGCGCACGGGCGCTTAATAGAACTTCATTATTTCCGCATGTTGCTTGTGGTCTACACTCAGCTCCATGCTCCCGATGAAAAAGCAAAAGCACTATGACTGAATCCAGAAATATCATGCTGGATGCTGGCGCCGTGGTGTCGGTGTTATCTGCGTGTGAGTTGAGCTCGGCCGAGGGTTTTCTCCAGCGTCTCACCGAGCAGCTGGCCGACTGCCTGGATGCTGACCTGGTGTTTGTGTGCCGCGCGATGGATTATCCCATCGGGCGCGTGTCGGTGCTGGCCTCAAGCCAGCAGCCCTTTTTAGGCGAGTTTGATCTGCCCGGTTCCCCATGTGCCCGCGTATATGATTCTGTGCCGATGTATATCGCCGAAGGCGTACAGCATGCGTTTCCTGCGGCCCGTGGTTATGGGCATGAGAGCTTTGCAGGATTCCCCTTCCTGGACGAGCAGGGGGTCTGCAAGGGGCATCTGGCGGTGTTCTTCAAGCAGCCCAGCCACTTCGGCGAGGAATTCAAGGCGCACTTCGCATTGATTGCCCGGCGCGCCGAGGCCGAATTTGTGCGCCTGGCACTGGAACAGCGGCTCGACATGGCCTTGCGCCGGGAGCAGATGCACAACCGCATTCTCCAGCTGGCCACCTCTCACGTGCCACTGGCCGAGGTGCTGGATAGCCTGCTGCGCAGTGTCGAGGCCGAGCGCCCCCAGTTGAAGTGCTCCATCTTGCTGCTGGATGCGTCAGGCAAGCGCCTGCGCAACGGTGCCGGACCGAGCCTGCCGGAGGCGTATTGTCGCGCCGTCGATGGCGTGGCCATCGGCGATGGCATTGGCTCCTGCGGCACGGCGGCGGCCACCGCTCAGCGCGTGGTGGTGGCGGATATACAGCAGCATCCGTATTGGGCGGCGTTCCGTGCCCTGGCAGCCGAGCACGGGCTCGCCAGTTGCTGGTCTGAGCCGGTGCTGGATGCCGAGGGCAAGGTGCTGGGCACTTTTGCCATCTACCAGGACCACCCCGCCGAGCCACTGGCCGAAGACATCGAGCTGATCGAGGCCATCGCCCACCTGGTCAGCTTGGTGCTGCAACACTACCGGGCCCGGGAGGAATTGGGCAGGCGCACCCGGCGCTATGAACAACTGCTGGAAACGGCTGGCGACGGCGTGGTAGTGCTGAATCCCGACGGCTGTGTGCTGGAAGCCAATCGCGCCTTCCTGCAGCTGCTGGGGGTCAGCCGGGAAGAGATCGTCCGGCTTCATCCCTGGGATTGGGATGTCACCTTGACTGAGAGTGATATGCGCGGGCTTTGGCAGAGCCTGGGCCCGGAGCCGGTGGTGTTTGAAACCGTGGTGAGGCATCGGCAACTGGGCCTCAGGCACGCCGAAGTGAGCACGGCCATGGTGAGCATTGATGGCGAAGCCATGATCTGGGCTGCGGCGCGGGATATTACCGAGCGCAAACAGTTGGAGGCCGATCTGCGCCGCCAGGCCACCACCGACGCGCTCACTGGTGTGGCCAATCGACGACAGTTTCTGGAACTGCTGGGGGTGGAGTTCCAGCGCGCCACGCGCCACCATCATCCACTGGCCTTGCTGATGCTGGATCTGGATCACTTCAAGCAAGTCAACGACGTGCACGGTCACGCCATGGGCGACGAGGTGCTCATCGCCTTCTGCCGTACACTGCAACCACTGCTGCGGCGGGAGGACTGCCTGGGGCGGCTGGGTGGCGAGGAGTTTGCCATCTTGTTGCCCGAAACCGACAAGGCGGGTGCCTTGGAGGCCGCGGAGCGCTTCAGGGCTGCGGTGGCGGCATCTGTGGTTGAGCGGCAGCTGGAGGGGATGGTACATCGGGTAGACGTGACGACCTCCATCGGCGTGGCGGTGTTGGCGCCCGGCGAGGCGCGCAGTGAGGGCTTGCTGGCCCGGGCCGATCGCGCGCTCTACCAGGCCAAGGCGGCGGGTAGGAACCGCGTGGAGCTGGGGCGAGTGTAAGCGCGCCAGGGCGATCTATACTCAAATTTCGATGGCACAAGCGAACCAATCTGCGTGAACACCCTATCAGCGCTCAGTCACAACGCCACCTTGCGGCCCAAACTCGAATTCCTGCTTCGCTCGGTACAGCAGAAGCACCCCGGTGTGCAGCGCCTGGCGGTGGCGCTCTATGACCACGGCACCGATCTGGTGAAAACCTTCATGGCGGTGGAGGAGGGCCACACCGACCTCAGCCATTACCAGGCGCATCTGGAAGACACTCTGTGGCTGAAGGCGGTGGCGGATGCGCAGGAGCCCCGCGTCATCAATGACTTCAGTGTGCTGGAGCAGAGCCGAAAACGGCATGTGCAGGCGCTGATCGACGCGGGTTTCCAGTCCAGCTATACCCTGCCGATGGTGGTGAATGGCTACTTCTTCGGTTTCATCTTTTTCAACGCAAGACAGCCGGGGCAGTTTGATCAGGCCATCCTGAGCGAGTTGGACATGGTGGGCCACATGGCCGCGCTGATGGTGTACAACGAGCGCTCCAGCGTGCGCACCCTGCTGGCCACCTTGAAGTCGGCGCTGGATCTCACCCATTTTCGCGACCCGGAGACCGGCAATCACCTGGAGCGCATGTCGCGCTACGCGCGGCTGATTGCCCGGGGCATTGCCGCCAAGCGCGGCCTGGACGACAACTATGTAGAGCACATCTACCTGTTTGCCCCGCTGCACGACCTGGGCAAGATCAGTACACCGGATCAGGTGTTGCTCAAGCCCTCGGCGTTGACGCCCGATGAGGTGGACATCATGCGCCAGCACGCCACCGCCGGGCTGGCCTTGATCGATACCCTGTTGCAGAACTTTGGCCTGGGCGGTGTCAGCCAGATCCAGATGTTGCGCAACATCGTGTTGCACCACCACGAGGCGGTGGATGGCAGTGGCTACCCGCAGGGGCTGGCGGGGGAGGCCATACCGCTGGAGGCGCGCATCGTCACGGTGGCGGATGTGTTCGATGCCCTCACCAGCGACAGGCCCTACAAACAGGCCTGGAGCAATGCCGAAGCCTTCGCTTTACTGCGCCGCACGGCTGGGGTGAAGTTTGATGCGGAATGCGTGGCCATATTGCTGGCGGCGGAAGAGGAGATCGCCGAAATCCAGCAGCGCTTCAAGGAAAACGCGTTTGGCTAAGGCGCGGGGCGTGCCGGTTGAAGCGGCATCATCCCGCCCTGTTGAGGCGCTCAGCCACCGCAGCGGGCCACCACCCACTCCAGATCCTGGATGGTTTTTTCAACCTGCGGTGTGACGTGAATGCCGCGCATACCGAGCGCGTTGGCGGCTTCCACATTGGGCATGAAGTCGTCCAGGAAGATGCACTCCTCAGGCGCTACATCGCCGAGCATTTCCAGCGCGATGCGGAAGATGCCCGGGCTGGGCTTGCGCACGCCGATCTCGCAGGAATCCACCACAAATTCAAACAGCTCATCCACGGGGATCAGTCCGCGCCAGCTGTCGCTGAATTCCCGCACGTTGTTGGTGACCAGTCCGGTGCGAAAACCGGCCCGGCGCAGGTAGCGCACGTGTTCCACCAATGGCCGCTTCAGGCCGGCATCCCCATCCCGGGGCAGAGCGCCCAGTATTTCCCACAGATCGGCCTGGACGCCCTGTGCGCTGCCCAGGGCGAGTATCTGCTCCCGCGCCGCTTCCAGGCTGATCTCGCCGCGCTCCAGCTGGTGCCACGGGTGATCGCTGTCGCGGTGGTAATGACCCAACACGATCTCTTTCAACTGGCCGGGCTGGTGCGCACCGAAGCGCGGCCCGAGCGTGTCCAGCGCGTCGAAGGGGGAGGCGGTGAATACACCACCGAAGTCGAATAGGATGGCGCGGTAGCAGGAACTCATTGTGCAGGGGCCCGCAGTGGTTTGAGGCAGTTGCCAGGGAGAGGCAGTGTATAACAGTGTGAATGTGCATGGGGCGGACTTGAGGGGGGAGCGCGTTCACCAGCCAAGAAGCGCGTTATCATGCTGCCTGCAGGCGGGTGAGTTTTCCCGCACAGATATTTATGGTTTACGTGCAGGTGCTGCCCCATGCCGCCAGTGTTGCCCATGTTTAGCTTCGACAACAGCTATGCACGCGAATTGCCAGGTTTTTTCAGTGCGTGCCAGCCAGCGCAAGTCAGCCAACCGCATTTGGTGTATCTCAACAGGCCCCTGGCTGCCGATTTAGGGGTAGATATTGCTGCATCTGAGCAGGACACACTGGCTCAGCTATTTAGCGGCAAGATCTTGCCTGAGGGTGCCGAGCCCCTGGCCCAGGCCTACGCCGGCCACCAGTTCGGCAACTTCTCCCCCCTGTTGGGGGATGGTCGCGCGCTGCTGATCGGCGAGCAGATTGATCCGTGCGGGCAGCGACGCGACATCGCCTTCAAGGGCTCGGGGCAGACGCCCTACTCGCGCCGGGGGGATGGCAAGGCGGCCTTGGGGCCGATGTTGCGCGAAGTGTTGATCGGTGAGGCGCTGCACGCCCTGGGCATTGCCACCACCCGCGCCCTGGCGGTGGTGGCCACCGGCGAGCCGGTGTACCGGGAGCGCGTGTTGCCGGGGGCGGTGCTGACCCGGGTGGCGGCCAGCCACATCCGCGTCGGCACCTTCGAGCTGTTTGCCTCCCGCGGCCAGACCGAGCAGTTGCGCCGGTTGGCGGATTACACCATCGCGCGTCACTACCCGGCAGTGGCGGGCAGCCGGATGCCCTATCTGGGCCTGCTGCAGGCGGTGGCAGAGCGGCAGGCGGCGCTGGTGGCGGCCTGGATGAACATCGGTTTCATCCATGGCGTGATGAATACCGACAACATGGCGCTCTCCGGCGAGAGTATCGACTTCGGCCCCTGTGCCTGGATGGAGGCCTACGACCCCGCCACCGTGTTCAGCTCCATCGACCAGCAGGGCCGCTACGCCTTCGGCAATCAGCCGCACATCGCCCGCTGGAATCTGGCCCGTTTTGCCGAGGCGCTGCTGACGCTGATCGATGAGGATGAAAAACAGGCCATCGCCCTGGCCTCGGGGGTGATCAACGACTTTCCCAAACTGTATCTGCACCACTGGCTGGCGGGGGTGCGCGCCAAGCTCGGCATTGGCGCGCTAGACGACCAGGCGGATTTCACCCTGGCCCAGGACTGGCTGGCGCTGTTGCAGGCCAACCAGGTGGATTTCACCCTGGCCTGGCGCCGCTTGGCGGAAGCGGCAGAGGGCGATGATCGCCGCCTGCGCAGCCTGTTTGCCGATCATGCCGCGCTGCTGGCCTGGCTGAGCCGCTGGCAGGCGCGCTGCGCGCTGGAAGATGCCGGTGTAGCGGGGGCGGGCGCTGAGCGGGCCGCCGCCATGCGCCGGGTAAACCCGTGGCTGATTGCGCGCAATCACCGGGTGGAAGAGGCCCTGCAGGCGGCGTCCGAGCAGGGTGATATGGCACCTTTCGAGCGCCTGTTGTCGGCGCTGGGGCAGCCCTATGAGGAAGACCCCGCGCATGCGGATCTGGCCGAGCCGGCGCCGAAAGCGGTCACCGCCTGTTATCGCACCTTCTGTGGCACTTAGGTTCCCTGGACAGTGCCAAGCCGTGTTGGTAACCTCGGTCAGCGCGCAGTCCATGCGCACATCGTACATATAATCTATGCCCAGGGAGGGTAGTCATGAAAAACGTTTATTGGCAGGGCTTAGCCCTGGCGGCGGCCATGCTGTCGGCCGGGCAGTCGCAAGCGGCTGCAGTGCTTCACAGTGATGACTTCAATACTGCAGCTCACGGCTATAGCGTGGTATTCGGTGCTCCGGCGCTCAGCGCGGCGACCGGGCCCTTCGGCTCTCAGTCTCTTGCGTTCAACAGCGCAGGTAATTCCCCGCAGTTCTATTACGACCAGATCAGTTATCCGGTTTGGGGGGATCCCGAAATTTCCCAAACCTATCGCGTCAGCTTCGATATGTTCGGGCGCTCACTGGTGGGGAGTACCAGTCACTTCACGGTGTTTTTGGACACGCCCGAGGTTCGCGCGCTGTCGTTTGACGGGGATGGCTATATCCGTAGCTTCAATCCTGGCAGCCGTTCCCTCGGTATTGCCGAGCGCTACAGCAACGAGCAGTTGATGCATGTAGACATGCTGTTTGATCTCGCCGCTAACCTGTGGCAGATCGACATCAATGGCAATCGGATTTATTCGGATGTTATCAATGCCAGTGGGCTGGAAAGCATCCGCTTTAGCCATGGCGGTTCGGCCGATTTTGCCGCCACCACTTATCTGGACAATGTGAACATTTCTCAGGTGCCCTTGCCGGGGGCTGGTGGCCTGCTGGGGGTCGCGCTGAGTGGTATGCTGTTGGCAAGGCGAGCGCGCAGATCCTGAGCCTCGTATGGCCAACCGGTGTGGGCCTGGTGGGCCCTGGCGGTTGGCCATCGCCACCACAACGCGCCTCTGCAGGCCACAGCTCCGCAGCTGTCGCGCGGAACCTTGGTGCTCCCTTCCTTATTGGGCCGCTGAAGCCGACGTCGCTCGCAGGGGCTTCATCGCCCGCTCCAATGCTCAATCGCCGCGCTATTCCTCTGCCTGATAGGGGCGTACACGTCCTATTGGGGTCGGCGAGGTATTACTCCTTGTTCAGGCTGATCTCGGGCAGCCGGCCGAACAGTTGCCGCAGGCCCTGGGACCAGGCGGTGCGCAGTTTCTTCAAGTAGGGGTGGTCTTCGTCCAGCCGGAACGGATCGCTGTGGCTGAAGTCGTCGCGCTTGTGCAGCAGGATGTCCAGCGGCAGGCCCACCGACAGGTTGGAGCGGATGGTGGAATCGAAGGAGATCAGCGCGCACTTCAGGGCGTGGTTGAGGGCGGTGTCGTATTGGATGATGCGGTCCAGAATCGGCTTGCCGTACTTACTCTCACCGATCTGTAGGTAGGGAGTGTCCGGTGTCGCTTCGATGAAGTTGCCCTGCGGGTAGATCTGAAACAAGCGCGGCTCTTCGCCCTTGATCTGGCCGCCCACCAGGATGTTGCAACTGTAATCCACGAAGCTGGCCTGGGCCTGGGGGCCGCTGTCCCGGGCGATCACCTGGCGCACCGTGCTGCCCACCAGCTCGGCCACGTCGTACAGGTTGGGCAGGCTCTGGATGTGGCTGTCGTGGTGGTGCACGCCCTGGCGCAGCAGGCTCACCACCGATTGGGTGGTGGCCAGGTTGCCGGCGCTCATCAGCACGATGCGGCGCTCGCCGGGGACTTCAAACACATGCATCTTGCGAAAGGTGGCGACGTGATCGACACCGGCGTTGGTGCGTGAATCCGAGGCGAACAGCATCCCTTCCCGCAGGTTCATGGCGACGCAGTAGGTCATCGGGGCTCCGTTGCTGGTGCGTGTACCGTGGTGGTGGATTGTAGGGTGGATGCCGCAGCTTATCCACCCGGTGAAAAGTGAAAGCGCTATTGTTGCTGTTGCTGTTGCTGTTGCTGTTGCTCATCGGCGATGCGCACCCGGGCGGTGGCGTCGAGGTTTTCCAGGCCACCGCCCACCCGCACGCCACGCACCGGGCAGGCGTCCAGGTAGTCCATGCCCACCGCCAGTTTCAGGTGCTGGTGACCGGCCTCGATGCGGTTGGCCACGTCCAGCCCCCACCAGCCGCTGCCGGTCCACACCTCCACCCAGGCGTGGCTGGCGACGTGCTCGCTGCGCTCGGTGAACAGGTAGCCGCTCACGTAGCGGGCCGGCAGGCCGAGGATGCGGGCGCAGGCCAGGTAGACGTGGGTGTAGTCCTGGCACACGCCCTGTGCCAGGGCGAAGGCCTGGGCGGCGCTGGTGCCGGCGTGGGTGCTGCCCTCCTGGAACTGCAGATGCGCGTGCACCCGCTCCAGCAGGCTCCAGGCGGCCGCCTGGGGGTCGAGGGTGAAGAGCGCCGCGTCGATGCGGGCGAAGGCATCCAGCAGGGCATCGGGCTCGGTGAGGGGGGTGTGGCGCAGGAACACCATGGGCGACAAATCGCCGCCGTCGTCCAGGGCGTCGTCGGATACTTCCACGATGCCCTCGGCTTCCACCCGCAAGTCCTGGTGGGGAAAGTCCACCGTGATCACGTGCAGCACGTTGCCGTAGGCGTCCACGCTCTGGGCGCTGCCGGCGGGCATGCGCAGTTGCCAGGAGAGGATCTTCTGGCGCCGGGAGTCGCGCGGGGTGAGGCGCAGGTACTGGGTGCTGTGGGCCACGTGATCTTCGTAGCGGTAGCTGGTGGTGTGGTGAATGTGCAGTCTCATACGGCCTCCAGATAGCTCTGTTGGATTTCCTTGGCGATGGTGTTGATGGTGGCGAGGAAGCGCGCCAGGAAGGCGCTCAGCCCCTCGGCCTGCAGCTCTTCCATGGCACCAAATTCGAGTTCGGTCAGCAGCGCCCGGGCGGTGCCCTTGGCGCGGCGGCCCTGGGGGCCCTGGATCTGGCCGAGGGAGCCGTTGATCTCCTCCAGGCAGGCGCGCAGGGAGCGCGGGGCGTCGCCGCGCAGGATCAACAACTCGGCCACGCTGCTGCCGTCCAGCCGATCGCGGAAGGCGTCCTGGTGGGCTTCGAAGGCTCCCAGCGATTGCAGCAGGGCACTCCAGTGATAGTAGTCGCGCAGGGCGTTGCCCCCTTCGGCCTCGCCGGCGTCCAGCTGTTTCACCCCCAGCAGGCGGGCGGTGTTGTCGGCCCGCTCCAGGAAGGTGCCCAGGCGCAGGAAGTGGAAGGCATCGCCCCGGGCGATGGTGCCGTAGGTGGCGCCACGCCACAGGTGCGAGCGCTCCCGCACCCAGTCGCAGAAGTTCTTCAGCTCCGGCGGTTGCTTGCGCAGGCGGTTGAGTTCGATCCAGGTGGCGTTGATGCTTTCCCACATCTCGCCGGTGATGCGGCCGCGCACGGCGTGGGCGTTTTCCCGTGCGCTTTTCAGGCAGTGGTAGATGCTTGCGCCTTGCTCGGCATCCCAGGCCAGGAAGCGATACAGGCCGCCGAAGTCGAGGTTGTGGCGGGCGTGAAAGGCCTCCAGGGTGCCGGTGACGCGCAGCGGGGCGGAAAGCTCCTGTCTGGGCGAGCTGCCGGCGGGCATCAGCGCCATGGAGTGGCTGACTTCCAGCATGCGGGCGCTGTTTTCGGCACGCTCCATGAAGCGCGACAGCCAGTAGAGGTGGGAGGCGGTGCGGCTCAGCATGAGGCGTTCTCCGTCAGTACCCAGGTGTCCTTGGTGCCGCCACCCTGGGAGGAGTTGACCACCAGGGAGCCTTTTTTCAGCGCTACCCGGGTCAGGCCGCCGGGCACGATGCGGGTCTCGCTGCCGGAGAGCACGAAGGGCCGCAGGTCGATATGGCGCGGGGCGATGCCCTCTTCCACCAAGGTGGGGCAGGTGGAGAGGCTGAGGGTGGGCTGGGCGATGTAGTTGTCGGGCCGGGTCAGCAACACCTTGCGGAACTCCTCGATCTCTTGCTTGCTGGCGGCGGGGCCCACCAGCATGCCGTAACCGCCGGCGCCGTGTACTTCCTTCACCACCAGCTCGGGCAGGTGGTCCAGCACGTAGGCCAGGTCCTCGGGCTTGCGCAATATCCAGGTGGGTACGTTGTGCAGGATCGGTTCCTCGCCGAGGTAGAAGCGGATCATGTCGGGCACATAGGGGTAGATGGACTTGTCATCCGCCACGCCGGTGCCGATGGCATTGGCCAGCACCAGATTGCCCTCGCGGTAGACCGACAGCAGGCCGGGCACGCCCAGCATGGAGTCGGGCCTGAAGGCGAGCGGGTCGAGGAAGGCGTCGTCCAGCCGGCGGTAGAGCACGTCCACCGGGCGGGGGCCGGTGGTGGTACGCATGAACAGGCGTGCGTTTTTGACGAACAGATCCTGCCCCTCCACCAGTTCCACCCCCATCTCCCGGGCCAGGAAGGCGTGTTCGAAGTAGGCGCTGTTGAAATGGCCGGGGGTGAGCACCGCCACGGTGGGGTTGTCGGCGGGGGAGGCATCCCGCAGCGTCTTCAGCAGTTGGTTGGGGTAGTGCTCCACCGGGGCGACCGGCTGCGCGGTAAACAGATCCGGAAACAGCCGCATCATCATCTTGCGGTTTTCCAGCATGTAGGACACACCGGAGGGCACCCGCAGGTTGTCCTCCAGCACGTAGTACTTGCCATCGCTGTGACGCACCAGGTCGATGCCGGCGATGTGGGCGTAGATGTCGCGGTGTAGCTGCACGCCGTGCATGGCCACCTGGTACTGGGCGTTGCACAGCACCATCTCGGCCGGGACGATGCCGGCCTTGAGGATGGCCTGCTCGCTGTACACATCTTTCAGGAAGCGGTTGAGGGCGGTCACGCGCTGCACCAACCCGGCTTCCAGTTCACGCCACTCGGCGGCCTCGATGATGCGCGGGATGAAATCGAAGGGGATCAGTCGCTCGGCCCCTTCCTCCTCGCCGTAGACGGCGAAGGTGATGCCCACCCGTTGAAACAGCAGTTCGGCTTCGGCGCGCTTCTGGCGCAGCTCTTGTTCGGCGATGTTGGCCAGCCACGCGTGGTAGGATGCATAGGCCGGGCGGGTGCTGCCATGACCATCGAGCATTTCGTCGAAGGTGCCGGGGGCGGGGAGATGGACCTTGCTCATGCGAATTCCTCTATTTGCCAGAGGACTTGAGCAAGGGGCGTGCCAGCGTTTTTCAGGGTTTTGGGCTGCATTTTGCGCTTTTTTGGTGCATTGGGCTTGCGGGTGAGCGGGAGTGTGGTCGGGAATGGCTCAAAACGGGGCAGAGTGGAATTTCTCGTCGGGGATGGCTCAGATATCCGCCGCTGACTGGGATGCGCTGAACCCGGGCAACCCCTTCCTGCGCCACGCTTTTCTGCTGGCCCTGGAGACCTCAGGCTGTGTCTCACCCCGCAGTGGCTGGACGCCCATGCACGCCTGTTGCTGGCGAGGAGGTCAATTGCTGGCGGCCATGCCGCTCTACCTGAAAACACATTCCTACGGCGAATACGTGTTCGACTGGCAGTGGGCCGAGGCCTGGCAGCGGCTGGGTCTGCGCTACTATCCCAAGCTGCTCAGTGCCGTCCCCTTCACGCCCTCCAGCGGGCCGCGGTTGCTGCTGGCGGATGAGGCCGATCGCCGGGACATGGAAGCCTCACTGTGCGATGCCGTGCAGACGCATGCGGAGGCCCTGGGCGCCTCGGGCTGGCATCTGTTGTTTCCTGAAGCCGGCGCCTTTCTGGGGCATGCCGACCTGCTGAGCCGCACCGGGTGCCAGTATCACTGGTTCGACCGGGGCTATGGCGATTTCGAGGGCTTCCTGGCGGCCTGTAATGCGCGCCATCGCAAGTCCATGCGGCGGGAGCGGCGCAAGGTGGCAGAGCAAGGGGTGAGCGTGCGCGTGCTGGAGGGCCGCGACATCGACCAGGCCGCCCTGGCGCTGTTCTATCGCTGCTACCGGGCCACCTACGCCAAGCGCAGCGGCCACGGAGGCTATCTCAACCAGGCTTTTTTTGCGTCGCTGTTGCGCGACATGTCCGAGGCGCTGGTGCTGATGGTGGCCGAGCGGGCCGGGCAGGGGATCGCCTGTGCCTTGTGTTTCAAGGGTGGCGATACCCTCTATGGCCGCTATTGGGGCGCCTTGGAGGCGGTGGACTGCCTGCACTTCGAGCTGTGTTATTACCAGGGCATCGACTACTGCCTGATGAACGGCCTGGGCCATTTTGACCCAGGCACCCAGGGCGAGCACAAGATTCCGCGCGGCTTCGAGCCGGTGCAGACCGGCTCGCGCCACTGGCTGGCGGAGCCGGCCCTGCGCCGGCCGGTGGCGGATTTTCTGGCCGAGGAGCGCGCCATGGTGCTGGCGCAGATGAATGCACTGGCAGAACAGCTGCCTTTCCGGCGGAATCAGGGCGAGGGATAATCCGGCCGTATCGGTGGTCAGAGCCCGTTGATTGCAAACAACCAAAAGCACGCTCGAACAGATTGGAGAATGGCACGTGAAATCGGTGGCGGGATGGTCGGTGGCAGCGGTGGCAGTGCTCGCGCTGGTGGTGTGGCGGGAGTGGGGCAGCGTCATGCCCGCCAAAACCGCCGGGGCGCCGCCTGCCCCGGTAGTGGTGGTGGCGGCTGAGCGCGTTCAGCTGGCCGACCGGCTTGAGCTGATCGCTACGGCCCAGGCGCGGGAATCGGTGGATATCACCCCCACCCTCACCGCCGCCGTGACCGGTATCCACTTCAAGGAGGGGCAGCGGGTGCGCCGGGGGGATGTGCTGGTCAGCTTGAATCAGGCGGGTGAGCAGGCCTTGCTGAGCTCGGCCCGGGCGGCCTTGGCTGAGCAGGAGCGAGAACTGGCCCGAGCCGAGGCCTTGGCGCGCACCCGGGCGCTTTCACAAACCGAGCTGGACAACCGCCGCACCCAGGTGGATACCGCCCGCCACCGGGTGGAAGAGGCCGAAGCCCGGGTCAGCGACCGCACCTTGCTGGCACCTTTTGATGGCGTACTGGGCCTGCGCCGGGTGAGCCTGGGCGCGCTGGTATCGCCGGGCACGCTGATCACCACCCTGGATGACATTTCCACCATCAAGCTTGAATTCAGCGTACCCGAGGCGCGGTTGGGCTTGCTGCAGGCGGGGGCCAGCGTGCGCGTGCGCGGCGTGGCCCTGGGCGGCCGCGAGTTCAGCGGGCGCGTGACGCAGGTGGACACCCGCATAAACCCCGCCGATCGCTCGCTATTGGCGCGGGCCGAACTGCCCAATCCCGAGGGCGCCCTGCGGCCGGGCATGATGTTGAATGTGGAGCTGAGTGGCCCCGCACGCGAGGCGGTGCTGGTGCCCGAGGTGGCACTTCAGTCGGGTGCCGGGGGCCACTTTGTCTGGGTGATGGAGGGCGACAAACCCCAGCGCCGCCCGGTCAGCCCCGGAGCGCGCCAGGGTGGCCGGGTGGAGCTGCGCGATGGCCTGCGCGCCGGCGAACGGGTGGTGGCCGAGGGCGCGGGCACGCTGCGGCCTGGCCAGCCGCTGCTGATCAAGGAGGCGCGCTGAATGTGGCTGTCTGACACCTCGGTGCGCCGGCCGGTACTGGCGTCGGTGTTGAGCCTGTTGCTGCTCGCCTTCGGCCTGCTGGCCTTCGACCGGCTGCCGCTGCGCGAGTATCCGGATATCGACCCGCCGGTGGTTTCGGTGCAAACCGTCTACCGGGGTGCCTCGCCCCAGGTGGTGGAATCCCGCATTACCCGCGTGATTGAAGAGCGCTTGGCCGGGGTGGAGGGCATCAAGAGCCTGAACTCCACCAGCAGTGACGGCCTGTCACTGATCAATATCGAGTTTAGCGCCGGCCGCGACATCGACGGCGCGGCCAACGACGTGCGCGAGCGGGTCTCCGCGGTGATGGCCGACATGCCCGAAGGCGCGGAATCGCCAGAAGTACAGAAGGCCGATGCCGATGCCCAGGTGATCATGTGGCTGAACCTGGTGTCGGAAGACATGAGCATCATGCAGCTCTCCGATTACGCCAACCGCTACGTGAAAGAGCGCTTCTCGGTGTTGGACGGGGTGGCCCGGGTGGCCATCAGTGGCAACCTCGATCCGGCCATGCGGGTGTGGCTGGATCGCAAGGCGCTGGCCGCCCGGGGCCTCACCGTGTCGGATGTGGAGGCCGCCCTGCGGGCGCAGAATGTCGACCTGCCCGGTGGCTCGATCAAATCCCCCGAGCGGGATTTTTCCGTGCGGCTGGATCGCCAGTACCGCAGCGCACAGGACTTTGCCGCCCTGGTGATCCAGCGTGGTCGCGATGGCTATCTGTTGCGCCTGGGGGATGTGGCCCGGGTGGAGGAGGGGCCGGAGGAATCGCGCAAGATGTATCGCGGCAATGGCGTCAACATGGTCGGTATTGGCATCGTCAAGCAGAGCACCGCCAATGCCCTGGAGGTGGCCCGCGCCGCGCGCGCCGAGGCCGAGCGGGTGCAGGCCTCGCTGCCGGCGGGCATGCAGCTGTTGCGCAGCTTCGACAGCACGGTGTTCGTGGAGACGGCGGTGCGCGAGGTTTACATCACCGTGGCGGTGGCCTGCGCCCTGGTGGTGTTGGTGATCTTCCTGTTTCTCGGCGATTGGCGCGCCATGCTGGTACCCGTGGCTACCCTGCCGGTGAGCCTGGCGGCGGGTTTCATCGTGCTGCACGCCGCCGGCTACAGCCTCAACATGCTCACCCTGTTGGCGCTGGTATTGGCCATCGGTCTGGTGGTGGACGACGGCATCGTGGTGCTGGAAAACGTGCACCGGCGCATTCGCGCCGGCGAGCCGCCGCTGGCCGCTGCCTTCCGGGGCACCCGCCAGGTGGGCTTCGCGGTGGTGGCCACCACCCTGGTGCTGGCGGCCGTGTTCCTGCCGATTACCTTCCTGCAGGGCAATGTGGGGCGCCTGTTCGGCGAGTTCGCCGTGGCCATGGCCGCCTCGGTGCTGTTTTCCGCCCTGGTGGCATTGACGCTGTGCCCCGCCTTGGCTTCCCGCTTGCTGCGGCCGGGCGACAGCGGTGACTCCGCGCTGGATGGCCGCCTGTTGCGCCTGCGTCAGCGCTACCGCCGCGCGTTGGAAAGCAGCCTGGATCGCCCCTGGCGCAGTGCGGCCTTGGTGCTGTTGGTGCTGGCCGCCATCGCCGCGCTGTTCGCCCGCTTGCCAGCGGAGTTCGCGCCCCGCGAAGACCGCGGGGTGATGTACATGGTGGTCACTGCGCCAGAGGGCAGCTCCTTTGATTACACCCAGCGCCACATGCTGGAGGTGGAGAAACGCCTGTTGCCGCTGGTGGAGTCCGGTGAAATGAGGCGACTGCTGGTGCGTGCACCATCGGCGTTCACCTCGGAGCAGAACTTCAATCAGGGCGTGGTGATCATGGTGCTGGAGGACTGGGGCCAGCGCAGGCCCATCGCCGCCATCTTGGCCGATGTGCGCAAGCGCGTGGCGGATTTGCCTGGGGTACAGGCCTTTCCCATTACCCCCCAGGGCTTGGGTGGGCGCATGAAGAAGCCGGTTCAGTTCGTGATCGGCGGGCCGGACTACGCCAGCCTGGCGCAGTGGCGCGATCTGATGTTGGAGCACGCCCGCAAGAATCCACGCCTCACCGGCCTGGACTACGACTACAAGGAGACCAAGCCCGAGCTGCGCCTGCGGGTGGATCGCGCCCGCGCGGGTAGCCTGGGGGTGCGCCCGGAGGATGTAGGCCGCACCCTGGAAACCCTGTTCGCCTCCCGCCGGGTCACCACCTTCGAGCGCGACGGCGAGGAATACGATGTGATTCTGGAGGTGGACGGTGCCGGCCAGCTGCGGCCCGAAGCGCTGGACGACGTCTATGTGCGGGCGGTCAACGGCCAGCAGGTGCGCCTGGCCAATGTGG
The DNA here is from genome assembly GCA_964649985.1 of uncultured Pseudomonadales bacterium. Lineage (GTDB taxonomy): Bacteria > Pseudomonadota > Gammaproteobacteria > Pseudomonadales > CAZYQX01 > CAZYQX01. The sequence goes on from CAZYQX010000002.1 coordinate 38,923, forward strand.
TGACGGTGGAGGAGAAGGCCAGTGCCGCCAGCCTCAACCGCTACAACCGGGTGCGCTCCGTGACACTGGAGGCCACCCTGGCCGAGGGCTATACCCTGGGCGAAGCCCTGGCCTATCTGGAACAAGGGGCTCGGCAGCAGCTACCCCCCGAGGCCCGCATCGGCTACAAGGGCGAGTCCTTGGAGTTCAAGGACTCCCAGAGCGGTGTGCGCATGACCTTTCTGCTGGCGCTGCTGGTGGTGTTCCTGGTGCTGGCGGCCCAGTTCGAGAGCTTTGTCTCGCCGCTGGTGGTGATGCTGACGGTACCCCTGGCGGTGGCCGGGGGGCTGCTGGGGCTCTATGCCTGCGGCCTGAGCCTCAACCTCTACAGCCAGATCGGCATCATCATGCTGGTGGGGTTGGCGGCCAAGAACGGCATCCTGATCGTCGAGTTCTGCAACCAGTTGCGCGATGAAGGCCTGGCCCTGCGCGAGGCCTTGTTACAGGCCTGCGAGCTGCGCCTGCGGCCGATTCTGATGACCTCGCTCACCGCCGTGATGGGCGCTGTCCCACTGATGCTGGCCGCCGGGGCCGGCAGCGAGGTGCGCCAGGTGATCGGTGTGGTGGTGGTCTTCGGTGTGAGCTTCTCCACCGCGCTCACGCTGTTTCTGGTGCCGGTGGCCTATCAATGGCTGGCGCGGCGCCAGTCAACTCCGCTGCAGAGTGAGCGGGCGTTGCAGCGCCAGCTTGAACAGCACCCGGAGATCGATAACCGCTGACGGTGAGTGCCTGCAGAACTGCCCACGCCATTTGGCGTGGGCGGACGCTAGCCTGATCAGATTCGGAAGCCTTTCACCAGCCCGTTCATCTTGCCGGAGATATCCAGCAAGGTGTCTGACGTCCGGTTGGCGCCGCTGGCGTGTTCGCGATTCTTGTGGCTGAGATCCAGCACGGCGGTGACGTTGCGGTTGATCTCCTCCACGGCTTGCCCTTGCTCCGTAGCGGCGTGGGCGATCTGGGCGTTCATGTCGCGGATGCGCTCCACGGCTTGGGTAATGCCGCTAAGTGCCTTGCCGGCCTCATCCGCCATGCTGACGCTGGCTGTGGTATGGCTCTGGCTATCGCGCATGGCCTGCACGGCGTTGGCCGCGCCGTTCTGCAGGTTTTCGATGATCTTGTGGATTTCTTCGGTGGATTCCTGGGTGCGCGACGCCAGGGTGCGCACCTCGTCGGCCACCACCGCGAAGCCGCGGCCCTGTTCTCCGGCCCGGGCAGCCTCGATGGCGGCGTTCAGGGCCAGCAAATTGGTTTGCTGGGCGATGCTTTTGATGACATCAAGCACCGTGCCGATGTTGCCGCTGTCCTGCTCCAGTTGGTTGACCACCTGGCTGACACGCTCCAGCTCCCTTGCCAGTTGATCAATGGCGCTGATGGAGTTGCCCACCACCTTGGCGCTGGCCTTGGCCATTTCGTCCGCCTCGGTAGCGGCTTCCGCCGCCCCGCGTGCGTTGCTGGCCACCTCATTCACCGTGCTGCTCAGCTGGTGAATGGCGGCGGCACTCTGGTCGGCCCGGGCGTTGAGAGCCGTGCTGCTGTGTTCGATGTCCTCGGCGATGTGGGCCACCATGCCGGAGCTGTTGACCAACGCCCCGGCTGTCGTGTGCAGCTCTTTGATCATGTCGGTCATGTGCTGTTGCAGGGTCTGCAGGCTATTGGCCAGCATGCCCAGTTCGTCCTGGCGCTGCATGCTCAGTTGATGCGAGTAGTCTCCCCGGCTGAAGGCGCCCACATGTTCCACCAGCAAGCGGGTCGGGGCGATCAGGCTGTGGTTCAACACCTGCATTAAGGCAAAAATAGCCAGCACAAAAGTCACCAACAGGATGGGCAGAGTGGTGGCTGCCACAGCATCGGCTTCCTGCTGGGTTTGCTGGGAAACACGTGTTACTTCGCTCTCAATAAGTTTGCTGGCCTCCAGCAAGCGCTCGGTAGGGGCGCGATCAACACCTTTGACCGCCGCGTCCCCGGCGGCAGAGTCGAAACCTGCTGCGCGAAAGGCTTCCAGTCCTTTGCGGTAGGCCCTGCCCAACTGCTCATGTTCGTCCAGGAAGCTCTCTACGGCACGCTTGGTGTCGGCGTTCTGAGTGCTGGACGCCAGGGCCAGCCCTTGTTCACGCACGGCGCGCTCGGTTTTCTCGAACTTGCCCCAGGCTTTGTCGAGTTCTGCCGGTGATTTGCCGCGCAGCAGCACGTTCTTCCATTCCTGCACCTGAATTTTGAAATCCACCGTGATCAGCATGATGCTTTGCCTGTCGGCGGCAGGGCCCCGGATCAGGCTTTCCAGGTGGTCTATGGCGGTGTTCTGGCGTTGCAGGGCGATGACGGCGCTGAGGCCGACAATCAACATGCAGGCGCTGACCAAACAGAGCAGTTTGTTGCGAAGGCCGCGGTGGAACCAATCCATAATGACCTCTAATGCATGTGGCGCTGCGGGGCGGTCAACGACGGAGCCGCGAATCAAAGCAATGCGTTGTGGTACTTCAGTTTAGTGTTGATTGTCGGTTGCGCTAGGCGGCGGGATTCGCTTGGCTGCGCTGGCGCAGTGCGGCGAAGTGGGCATCTATCAAACTGATGCCTTGGGACAGCAGTGGTTGCAACTCTGCCAGGGCGAAACTGCCATCCTCGCCATGTCCGGCGCGGAAGTGTTGCTCCCAGTGGGCGCAGCGCGCCTGTATCGCGATCAGGCCGAGATTGCCGGCGCTGGATTTCAGTGAGTGCACCGCACGCGTCATGGCCTCTACATCTTGGCTTACTACACCTAGCTCAAGCTGGCTCAGCAATTCCGGGCCTGAGGTGTGAAAAAGTTCAATCAGCCTGCCGAGCCTGTCGCCGAAGCGTTCAAACATCTGGGTGAGTTTGGCTTCATCTAGTGCCAAGTTGCCCTCCTGGTCCGTGTTGCTGATGTTGCTGCGAGGTATCGCGCTACTTTGTGTTTCGTCAGGGTCAGGGCTATTCGTTCGTTGCGTGGGCAACCAACGCTGTAATACGTCGATAAGAGCCTGTTCGGCAAAGGGTTTGGCGAGGAAGTCATCCATGCCTGCCTCCAGGCAGGATTCACGCGCCTGGTCCAGTGCGTTGGCAGTGAGTGCGATGATGGGGGTGCGAGACAAACCGCGTTGTTGCTCGCTGCGGCGGATCTGGCGCGTGGCGTCGAGGCCGTCCATTTCGGGCATCAGACAGTCCATCAATATCAAATCAATGTCGCCCCGCTGCCAGCGGGCACATGCCTGCAGGCCATTATGGGCTTCAATCACGCGCAGGCCGGCACTTTCGAGCATGGTCGTGGCGACTAGCCGGTTGATTTCGGTGTCCTCGGCCAGCAAGACGGTTCCGTTCAACTGATACGCTTTGTGAGGGGCGGCGTCGCGCAGGCAGATCATGCTTTGCAGCGGTGTGCTCAGGCCCTGGCCGCGGGCGCTGAGGCTGCGCTCAATGGCTTCGAGTACCTGGCTAGAGCGCATCGGTTTGCTCAGGTAATAGTCGATGCCGATGTTGGACATCCGCTCCAGGTCACCGGCCTCAGTTGAGGATGAGAGCAAGATAATGGGCAAGGAGGACAGCGTCGGCTCAGCCCTCAGGCGCTTGCACAAGCTGGCTCCGTCTTCTTCGGGCATCATGTGATCCAGCAGCAGGATGTCTACATGCGGGTCTTGTCGTAGCGCTTGCATGCAGGCTGCCGCGCTATCGGCTTCACGCGTTTCCAGCCCCCAGTGCTGTGCCATCTCCACCAGAATTTGCCGGTTGATGGGTGAGTCGTCCACGATCATTACACGCCAGGGCTGGCTGGCGGCGGGGTGAGAGGGTTGCGCATCCAGGGGGAGTGAAAATTCCAGCCAGAATTCCGAGCCTTCGCCCAGTCGACTTTCTACGCCTATCTGGCCGTTCATCATTTCTACCAGCCGTTTGCAAATGGCCAGCCCCAGGCCGGTACCACCGTGGGTGCGCGTGGTGGATGAATCCGCCTGGGAGAAGGGCTTGAACAGACGTTCCTGCTTATCGGCAGGTATACCTTGGCCGGTGTCGCGCACGCTGAACCGGAGTTTTGCATGGCCGTGTTCGCTGCGGCCCGTCACACTGACCAGCACATGGCCGCATTCAGTGAACTTCAGGGCGTTGCCCACCAGGTTGAGGGCGATTTGCCGCACACGGGTGCTGTCGCCGATCAGCTGGCGCGGGCAGTCAATCGGGTAGTTGAAGAGCAGTTCCAGATGCTTCTCATGAGCCGCTGGGGCGAGCAGCTGCAGCACATCGTGGAGTTCCTTCTCCAAGTCGAATGGGATCGGTTCCAATTCAAGCTTGCCGGCCTCGATCTTGGAAAAATCCAGGATGTCATTGATGACAGAAAGCAATGCTTCACCGGACTGCCGAATGGCCTGGGCATATTGGCGTTGTTGGCCCGTCAGGGGTGTTTGCTGCAGTAGTTGGGCCATGCCAAGCACGCCGTTCATGGGCGTGCGAATTTCGTGGCTCATCACCGCGAGGAAGTCACTCTTGGCTCTGGAGGCGGCCTCGGCGGCTTCCTTGGCCTGGCGCAGAGCTTCCTCGGCGCGCTTGCGCTCGCTGATATCCTGGGCGATACCCAGATAGCCGGTGAGTTGGCCGGCGTCGTCGTGGATGGCGGTGACGGTGAGTGAAACGGGCACCCGGGAGCCATCCTTGCAAATATAAGTCCACTCGTTGGTGTCGGGCTGACCGAGGCGCGCCTTGGCAATAAAGGCTTCGAAGCCCGCTTCCACGGGGATGCCGAGCTCCTGGCTGAGCTGTTCCGCGCGTGCTGCCACTTCTTCGGGATCGTGTATCTCGGCCGGTGTGGACCAGCCGACCATGTCATCTGAGTGAAAGCCCAGCAACTGCTCCGCATAGGGGTTGAACAGCTGTATCACGCCGTCTTTGTCGGTGGAAATAAACGATAGCCCGGCGCTATTGAGCAGGGCTTGCTGGAACAGGTGAGTGCGTCGCAGGTTGATTTCTGCTGAAGCGCGGGCGCGCTCTTCGGCTTCAATTTCGTTGAACAAATGGTTCAGTGATTCTGCGAGTCGCCCTATTTCATCGTCGGCTTGAAGGCTGGCGCGGATCTGATAATCACCTTCTGCCCGCAGGCTGAGGGTGGTTTCAAGAGTGCGTAATGGGCTGAGTACATGTCGATTCAGCAGCCACCACGCGAGCACTGCCAGCCCCAGCAATCCGCCCATTACGGCGCTGGCAAAGCTCAGTGCATCGCGGCGGTGAACGCTGCTCAGGCGGGTGGTTTGAAGCCTGACAACGACTGCGCCATTGCTGAGGCTGGCATCCTGCAGCTCTGGCAGTGAGAGTACCAGGGGTTGCGTGATGTCGAGTTCGTTGCTTTCAACGTAATGATGTACATGAGATTCGCGCGTCTTTAATGCCAACATCAGATCGCTGACGGTCAAGGCGCTGGGCAGCTCCTGTAAGGTCTTCCCGCGCCAGGCCTGTCGAGAGCTGGCGATGACACGGCTTTCTGGCCCTGCGACGACGATAATGAGATTGACATCGCGTTCGGCAGCCAAGCTGTTGACAATGCGCTGAAGCTCCCCGGTGGAGGAAACGGTTTCTGCCGCAGCATTGATGGCATTGGCCAGGGTGCTGGCCTCGGTCAATAGCTCGTCGCTCAGTCGCTGTTGATAGTTGTGATACATCCATACGCCGAGACCGAAAACCACAAACGACCCCAGGGCCAACAGCGGCAGCAGTATTTTTTGTCGCAGGCGCAGGCGCATGGCGTCAGAGTTTCAACATGTCCAGGGGGATTGTGTTGTCGATGGGTTCCTGGCGCGACGGGCCAGAAATTTGCCCCGTGTCGCGCAGCACCTGCTCCATCTGTAGCGCCGCCTGTTTCAGCTTGCCCTGGGGGCCGAAGTACTCGGGCTGATCATTGAGGTGTAGCATGGTGATATCGTGCTGCAGGATGCTGCCGAACTCCTGGCCGGTTATGCCTTCCCGCTGGCCCATCAGTTGGTAGGCTTCATCCGGGTGGGCCTCGGCGTAGGCGATGGCGGCGTGGAAGGCACGGATGATACGTGCAACGTCCTCGGGCCTCTGCTGGATCAGCTTGGCGTCCATGGCCAGCACGTCAAACACCTCGCCGGGTATGTCGGCACTGCTGAAGAGCGTGTTCGCATGGTTCTTCAAGCGGACTGAATTGGGCGGATAGCTGACAACCGCATCCAGCTGCCCCTTGTTGAACATCTCTTCCAGGCTGTTCTGGTCCGAGCCCACCAGTTTGAGGTCTTTCACCGTGAGACCATTCTTTTCCAGTGCCCGGCCCAACAAGAAAACATTGAGGCTGGCGAGCTCCAGCCCCACCCGCGTGCCTTTGAGCTCGGCCACGCTGGAGATACTCTTCTGCGCCAGAATCACATCGGCGCCATTGGAATAGTCCACCGCCAGCACCACCTGCGGGGTGCGGGGGCTGATGTCGCGGGCTTGCAGCACCTCCACCAGGGTGGCGGCCATGCCGTCGATTTGCCCCTTCTCGAAGGCGCGGCGCACATCCGACAGTGAGCCGAACTCCACCAGCTGTACCTGCACGCCCTCGGCTTCGAACAGGCCTTTCTCCTGGGCCAGATAGAGAAATTCATAGCCAGGCCAAGCGTTGATGCTGATGCGTATGGGGGCGGGTGGGTTGCCGCAGCTTGCCAGCAACAGCAGCAGTGGGCACAGCAGTGAAGCCAACAGGCGCAATGGCATGGGCGGTTCCTTGGCCGGTCACGAGAATCGCTCTCAAGTATGGCACAGGGAAAAATGCCTGCATGGCTATGTATTTGTGTTAGGTGGCCTGGCCGGCATAAGCGGTTAGAATTTGCCATTGGATGTTCAGGAGGTCGGCTATGCCGCTGTTAGTGGAATTGCTGGAAAGCCCCAGCGAGCAGGATCGTCAGGATCTGGACAAACTTGCCGCCGAAACGGCCAGCGGCGCTTGGGGTGTCGAACCCGGGGCGCTGCACTTTGCGGGCCGCTTCAACGGCCGCGTGCTGGCCCTGGCGGTGATGCTGCCCACACCGGGTGAGTGGCAGCTGCAGCGGATGGCAGTGCGCGCGCTGACGCGTCGGCGCGGGATGGCGCGGCGCATGCTTGAGGTGATAGACGCCCAGGCCAAGGCCCAGGGCCTCCGGCTCGGGGCCCAGACGCCTAGCTGCGAGGAGCATGAGTTCTTCTTGGTCTCCATGGGCTTCAGACCCTGTGCCGAGGGGCGCTGGCAGCGCCCGTGAGCCAGCTGCATGTGCCGGTCGTGGTGGTCGGGGCCGGCGTGGTCGGCCTGGCCATCGCTGCGCGCTTGTCGCGGCACAGAGACGTTCTGCTGTTGGAGCGGGAGGGGCATCCCGGCTTAGGTATCAGCAGCCGCTCCAGCGAAGTGATTCACGCCGGGCTTTACTACCCGCCCGGGTCACTCAAGTCCCGCCTGTGCATTGAAGGGCGTGAGCGCCTCTATGCCTATTGTGCCGCACACGCGGTGCCCCATCGCCGGATCGGCAAGTGGCTGGTGGCGGTGGACGATACCGAGCTGCCGGCACTTGCAGCGCTGCAGCGCCGCGCCCTGGACAGCGGCGCCGGCGAGCTGCGCTGGCTCGACCGCACCGCGCTAGCGCGCTGCGAGCCCGCCCTGCGCGCCAGTGCCGCGTTGCTCTCGGCGGATACCGGCATCGTCGACAGCGCGAGCCTGATGCAGCGCTTGGCGGCGCAATTGGCGAGCCAAGGGGGGCAGCTGGTGTGCCGCACCGAGGTGGTGTCGGTGGCCGTTGGCGCGGGTGGCTTTGTGGTGCGCGCGCTCAGCGCCGGTGAAGAGGTGCGCCTGCAGTGTGACTGGCTGGTGAATGCCACCGGTTTGGGTGCGCAGGCGTTGGCGGGTGCCATCGATGGGCTGGCGCCCTCCTGCATACCGCCGCTGCGCCTGTGCAAGGGGCAGTATTTCAGCCTGCCGGGCCCCTCGCCGTTTTCCCGCCTGGTGTACCCGCTGCCCGAGCCCAACGCGGTGGGCCTTGGCGTGCACGCCACCCTCGATCTGGCCGGCCAGCTGCGCTTCGGGCCGGATGTGGAGTACGTTGACTGCGAACACTATGGGGTGGATGAGGCGCGCCGCGCCGCGTTTGCCCGGGCCATCCGCCGGTATTATCCCGCACTGGACGAACAGCGGCTGCAACCCGCCTATGCCGGGCTGCGGCCCAAGCTCAGCGCTGCCGGTGAGCCGGCGCGGGACTTTGTCATCCAGGGCTGCGCCGAACATGGGCAACCCGGGCTGATCAACCTGTTTGGCATCGAATCCCCCGGTCTGACGGCCTCCCTGGCCATCGCCGCGTATGTAGAGCGCCTGTTGCGGGCAGAATGAGTGCACTTTTCCGCACTGCGAAAAGCGCTTGCCCCACTTCTGGGGCGCGCAAGTTTTGGTCATACTTGCGCACCTGCGTCTACGCACATTTAGGGAGCGTTCATGAAACTCGTCAAGTGGCTGCTGCTCGCCATCGTCTGCCTGGTGGTGGTACCGGTGGCGGTGCTGATGCTGGTGCTGTCCAACATCGACCCCAACCAGTTCAAGCCCAAACTGGTGGAGATGGTGTCGGAGCACACCCGCGGCCGCCTGGACATTCAGGGCGACATCGCCTGGACCTTCTGGCCCACCGTCGGCGTGGAAGTGAAGCGCTTGATGTACCGCCTGCCCGAGGATGGTGATCAGCCCCTGGCCGCCGTGAGTCACGTGGTGTTCGGCGTGGCGGCGTTGCCCCTGCTGGAAGGCTCGCTGGAGGTAGACTCCCTGCGCATCGACGGCGTTCACCTGGCGCTGGAGCGCGATGCCGATGGTCGCGGCAACTGGGAGCGCGTGATGAAAGCTGTTGCGCCTGAGCCCAGCCAGTCGCCAGCAGACGGCGAGGTCACAGCGGAAGAAGCGGCCGACGAAAACAAGGCGGCTGAGAACGGCGGCATAGGCCTCAACATCGCCAAAATTGAAATTCTCAATACATCGCTGCGCTACCGCGAGCCGGGCCGACAGCTCTACTTGCAAGACGTGAAACTGCAGGCCAGCGATTTCAACCTGGCCGGCGGCAACTTCCCGCTGGCGGTGCAATTCAAGTTGGATGCCTCCGAGCCGGCGTTGGTGCTGCAAGGCAATCTTGACGGCACCGCCCGCATGGATGCCAAGACCCAGCGCTACGAGCTGTTGCCTGCCACCATCGCCCTCAACCTGAGCGGCGCCGCCCTGGGCGAGCGCACGCTGCCGCTGACGCTGGATCTGCGCGGCGGCCTGGACGCCAAAGCCGGTCGCCTGGCCATCGAGAAGTGGAGCCTGGCCGCCGCAACGCTGCGCGCCAATGGCGATTTCGCTATCGATGCCCTGGGTGCACCCGAACAGGCGATGACGGCTCGCATCGATGCGCCGGCCTTTGCCCTGGTGGACTTGCTCAATGCCATCGGCAAGGCCCCCGTCATGAGCGATGCCAATGCCCTGAAGCAGGTGTCGCTGAACGCCCGCCTGGCCGGCGACAGCCGCCAGCTGCTGCTGGAAGACCTCAAACTCGGCCTGGACGGCAGCTCGCTGAGCGGGCGCGCCGGCATCAGCGATCTGGCCAAGGGGACCGTGCTGGTCGAACTCACGGGCGACAAGCTGGATCTGGATCGCTACCTGCCCGCCGCCAATGCCGCTAGCGCTGCACCGCAAAGCCCGGCGCCGCAGGCGGGCGTGCAGACCGCCGCCACCAGCACCGATGCCCAAATCGCCGCAGGCCCGGCCGCCGCACCCACCGACCCGCTGGTGGCCCTGCGCACCTTGAAAGCCACTCTGAACCTGGGGTTAGGTGAGTTCAAGCTCAACAACCTGCGCATGCAGGAGCTCAAGTTGGTGCAGAGCGCCGACCAAGGCAAGCTCAAGACCGAACAACTGCAGGCCAAACTCTACGGTGGCAGCCTGCAGGCCACGGCCGTGCTGGATGTGGCCGCAGAGCCTGCATTGAAGATCAAGCACAAGCTCAGCGGCGTGCAGCTCAAGCCCCTGCTGGCGGATTACAAACAGTACCAGCAGCTGGAAGGCGGCCTGGATCTCACCGCCGAGCTCAGCGCCAAGGGTCGCAGCGCCGACGCCATGCTGGCCAGCCTGAATGGTCCGCTCAGCCTCAATGTCAGCAATGGCCGCCTGCTGGGCGTCAACCTGGAGCAAAAACTCTGTGAAGGCGTGTCCAGCGTGCGCAAGCAAGCCCTTGCCAGTCAGTGGCCCGCCGAGACGCGCTTCAGCGATCTGAATGCCAAACTGCAATTCGCAAATGGCATCGGCCACAGCGATCGCCTGGTAGGTGGTCTGCCTGCGCTGAAAGTCACCGGCGCAGGCGATTTCGACCTGCCCAAGCGTCTGGTCGACCTCGCGCTGGGCCTGCGCCTCACCGGCCAGCTGAACACCCAGGACCCCGCCTGCGAGATCAACGAACGCCTGCAGGCGGTCGAGTGGCCGGTGCGTTGCCAAGGCCCACTGGATGGCGACACCGGCAAACTCTGCCAGCTGGATCAAAGCCGCATGGAAGGCATCCTCAAGGACCAGCTGAAGTCGGAAGCCAAGCGCAAGCTGAAGAAAAAAATCGACAAGCTGGACCCCAAAGCCAAGGAAAAGCTCAACAAGCTACTTCCCGGCCTGGCGCCCTGAGCCCGCATGAGCATGCAGGGCGAGTTTTCGGCCACCGTACTCGCCTGGTTTGACCGCCACGGGCGCAAGGACCTGCCCTGGCAGCAGCAGATCTCCCCCTACCGGGTGTGGGTGTCGGAGATCATGCTGCAGCAAACCCAGGTGGCCACCGTCATCCCCTATTTCCAGCGTTTCATGGCCAGTTTCCCCACTGTGCAGGCGCTGGCTGCAGCCCCGCTGGACCAGGTGCTGCACCACTGGACCGGCCTCGGCTACTACGCGCGGGCCCGCAATCTCCACGCCACCGCCCGGCGGGTGGCCGAGGAGATGAACGGCGAGTTCCCCGATAGCGTTGACGCCATGGCCGCCCTGCCGGGCATCGGCCGCTCCACCGCCGGCGCCATTCTGGCCATCTCCCGCAACCGCCGGGCCGCTATTCTCGACGGCAACGTCAAGCGCGTGCTGGCGCGGTTTCACGCGGTGGAGGGCTGGCCAGGCCAGCCCGCCGTGGAGCGCCTGTTGTGGCAGCACGCAGAGGCCTACACGCCGGATGACCGCCCTGGGCATTTCGCCCAGGCCATGATGGATCTGGGCGCCACCGTCTGCACCCGTAGCCGGCCGCTGTGCCTGGCCTGCCCGCTGCACGATGGTTGTGAAGCCCGCCGGCGCGGCGAGGTGAGCCGCTTCCCCCAGCCCAAGCCCAAAACGGCCATGCCGGTGCGGCAGGCCGATTGGCTGTTGCTGCTGGATGATCGCGGCCAGGTGCTGTTGGAGCAGCGCCCCGCCAGTGGCTTGTGGGGCGGCTTGTGGGTGTTTCCCGCCTGTGAGCCTGGCGAGCACCCTGAACAGGCCGCCCAACGCGTACTGGGGCGCAGGGCCGACTATGTCGAGCGCTGGAGCCTCCTGCGCCACACCTTCAGCCACTTCCACCTCGACATCCGCCCCCACCTGCTGCGGGGCGCGCCCAGCAGGGTGGCAGAGGGCGCCGGCCAGCTGTGGTACAACCCGGCCAGCCCGGCCCAGGTGGGCTTGGCGGCGCCGGTGGAAAAACTGCTGCGCCAGATCGCGAGTCTGCCGCCCGGGCATGGCATAATAGCGCCCGATTGAATTCAAGGGCCTCGCGACAGGCTCTCGCGTCGATGCTTGTCACCAAGCCTGCGCCGCTTGAGCGATGTTCCCGAGCTGCCACAGCCGGAGATGCGCATGTCCCGCACCGTGTTTTGCCGCAAGTACCAGCGTGAAATGGAAGGCCTCGAAAAAGCGCCTTTTCCAGGGCCAAAGGGCCAGGATCTGTTCGACAACCTGTCGCGCCAGGCCTGGGATGAATGGCAGAAGCACCAGACCATGCTGATCAACGAGCGCCGCTTGTCGATGATGGACCCCCAGGCCCGCCGCTTCATCCAGGAAGAAATGGATAAATTCTTCAGCAACCAGGACTACGCCAAGGCCGACGGCTACGTGCCTCCCGCACCCTAGGGGTTCTGTGGCGCCCGCCCGTAGCCTCGATGGCCGCGGAGGCGTCAATTGACCGGCATTTGCCAGCCACTTATATTAGCTGCCAACGCAGCATACGGGGCCGTCCATGGACGACACGCAATTGATTCAGGCGCTTGAGCGCAAACTCGACACGCTGCTTGAGGTGTTGCAGCAGCTCGAGCGCGAGAATAAAACCCTGCGCACCCAGCAGGCTGGCTGGCAACAGGAGCGTGCCCAGCTGGTGCAGAAGAGCGAGCTGGCCCGCACCCGGGTTGAAGCCATGATTCAGCGACTGCGCGGCCTGGAGGAAGGTTCATGAAACAGGACAGCACCATCGTCGTACGCATTCTCGACAAGGACTATCAGGTCGCCTGCCCGCCCGACCAGCGCCTGGCGCTGATTGATGCTGCCCAGTATCTTGACCAGCAGATGCGCGGCATCCGGGAGAGCGGCAAGGTATTTGGCCTGGAGCGCATCGCCGTCATGACCGCGCTCAACATGAGCCATGAGCTGTTGCGCGTTCGCAATGAAATGGAAAGCCGCCCCAAGGACATGGACGGCGCCAGCCGCGACCAGCTGCGCCAGCTGCTCAGCAAGGCCGATGCCGCCTTATCACGCCTGCGCCAGATCGAGATCGACTGAACATCCGCCCGGCCCGTGACAGGGCCGGGTATCCCCTCTCTGCTGCCCAAAACCCGTGCGCGCCGTGCCAAGCACGTGCGCGCTCATAACAAAATTGCATCTGAACGGTGCGCACTGCTGAATCCGGGTTTATACTGAAGACCAAGATGCCTGGTACACACGCCAGCGAGTAGTGTCCTCGAGCCGATATTTTCGCCAAATGGGGGGCTCTCGTGAGTGCTGGTGTGCATGTCCGCGCGACGGAAAGCCTGATGTGCTCCAGAGTCCACCGCCTTGAACCTGTGGGTTCAAGGGCTACGCTTGCAGCGGTGTGCCGGGCATCTTTTCCTCACTGAGCGATTGCTGTCAGCCCGTGCAACATGTTGGCACGGGCTTTTCTTTTGTGGCCTCCACCGCTATTGGCACCGCCCCAGCAGGGTCGGCGTGTTTGGATATACTGGGCACAGATCCATGTATGGCCATGCACAATCGAGTCGAATCGCTTCATGCTGCAGAACAGTAATGCCCATAACAAGCGCGAACTGCGTCGCCAGATGCGCCAGCAGCGCCGAGCACTCGATCCCTTGGCACAGCGCCGTGCGGCTGAGGGCTTGCGGCGTTCCTTGGGGCGCAGCATGTTGTTTCGTCGGGCGCGGCATATCGCCTTCTATTTGGCGCGGGATGGTGAAATTGACCCAGCGCCTCTGCTGGCCCTCGCCGCGCGTCTCGGCAAGCACTGTTATCTGCCGGTAGTGGCGGGGCAGCGCATGTGGTTTGCCGGCTATCAGCCAGGTGATCGACTCCACCCCAATCGTTTTGGTATCCCCGAGCCACGCCTGCTGCGGGGCGGGCATTTCCCCGCCAATCGGCTGGATCTGGTGCTCACACCGCTGGTGGCCTTCGATCGCCAAGGGGGGCGCCTGGGCATGGGCGGCGGTTTCTACGACCGTAGCTTTGCCTTCAAGCGCCGTCAGCCTGGGCGCCCTGCACTAGTGGGGTTGGCGCATCAGTTTCAGGAGGTGGCCCGGTTGCCCGTGGAGCCTTGGGATATTCCGCTGGCGGCTATTGCCACCGATGTTGGATTGATCAAGTTGGATGCCGACTAGCATATCGACTGTGTCGATAATGGATATAAAAACAATCGGTTTTGCAGTGTTTTAACCCCTCCCTATCATGCGTGTATCAATCGATGCAGGCAGTATGGAGCCGCGACATGAGCACCCTGGGCGAAGAGACTGTTCTCACTGTTCACCACTGGAACGATACCCTGTTCAGCTTTACCACCACCCGCGACTCTGGGTTGCGCTTCCGCAATGGTCAGTTCGTGATGATCGGTCTGGAAGTGGAAGGCCGCCCGCTGCTGCGCGCCTACAGCATCGCTAGCGCCAACTATGAGGAAACCCTGGAGTTCCTCAGCATCAAGGTGCAAGATGGCCCGCTCACCTCGCGCCTGCAGCATCTAAAGCCTGGCGACAAACTGATTGTCAGCCGCAAGCCCACCGGGAGTCTGGTATTGGATGACCTGCTGCCGGGCAAAAACCTCTACTTGTTGGCTACCGGCACCGGCCTGGCGGCCTTCATGAGCGTAATCAAGGACCCAGAGACCTACGAGCGCTTTGAAAAAGTGGTGCTGGTGCACGGCGTTCGTTGGGTGAGCGAACTGGCCTACCGGGATTTCATCCGTGAGGAGCTGACCGAGAACGAATTCTTCGGCGAGCTGGTGCGCGACAAGCTGATTTACTATCCCACCGTGACCCGGGAGGAGTTCGACAACCAAGGGCGCATCACCACGCTCATCGAGAGCGGTAAACTGTGTGACGACATCGGTTTGCCGCATCTGAATGCAGATACCGACCGGGTGATGATCTGCGGCAGCCAGGCCATGCTCAAGGAGCTGTGCGACATGCTGGACCAGCGCGGTTTTGCGATTTCGCCGCGCATTGGTGATCCCGGCGACTACGTCATCGAGCGGGCATTCGCGGAGAAATAGGCTTGAGCCGGTGGGGCGGTGCACGGGATGCCTGCGCTAAAACGTGTTTTAGCGCAAGGATTGATAAAACTCCGCCCCCTTGATCCAGCATAATGCTGATAAAAAGCAGATACATATGCACGCAATCGGTGCATAATTCGCGCATCGGCGGCCGGGCATCGCAGGGCTTTGTACGCGCGTATGAAAAACGCGGCGCGGAGTATGGCGGCGGCCAGCTTCATCATAGCAACACTTAAGGGCTCCCTATGATCATTGGTGTACCCAAAGAAACCCAGCCAGGTGAGACGCGTGTAAGTGCGACTCCCGAGACGGTGAAAAAGTTCATTTCCCTGGGTTATAAAGTGGTGGTGCAGGCTGGCGCCGGTGTGGCCGCCAATTGCCCGGATACACAGTATTCCGACGTGGGTGCCACCATCGCCCCCAACGCCGCCGAGACCCTGCAGGATGCCGCGCTGGTGCTGAAGGTCGTGGCGCCCGATGCCGCCGAAGTCGCGCTGATCAAACAGGGCGCCACCGTGCTTGCGGTGTTCAGCCCGCACAACAACGACTGCCTTGAGGCCTATGCTGCCAAGGGCCTGACCTGTGTGGCGATGGAGCTGATTCCTCGCATCACCCGTGCCCAGAGTTCCGACGTGCTGTCCTCCCAGGCCAACCTGGCCGGGTACAAGGCGGTACTGATGGCCGCCAACGAATACCAACGCATGTTCCCCATGCTGATGACGGCCGCCGGCACCGTTAAGCCCGCCCGCACCGTGGTGCTGGGGGTCGGCGTTGCCGGCCTGCAGGCCATCGCCACCGCCAAGCGCCTGGGCGCCGTGGTGGAGGCTTCTGACTTGCGCCCTGCCGCCAAAGAACAGGTGGAATCTCTGGGCGGCAAATGGCTGGACGTGCCGATGAGCGAGGAGGAGAAGGCCAAGGCCCTCGGTACTGGCGGCTACGCCTGGACCCCCTCACCCGAATACGTGCGCGACCAGGCCGCCGTGGTCGACAAAGCCGTCTCCCAGGCCGACATCGTCATCACCACCGCACTGATCCCGGGCCGCAAGGCGCCGGTGCTGGTGAAGGCCGAGACCGTGGCGAAGATGAAGCCGGGTTCGGTGATCGTCGACATGGCCGCCTCGGCAGGTGGCAACGTCGAGGGCACTCACCTGGATCAGGTGGTTACCACCGCCAACGGCGTGAAGATTGTCGGCTACGGCAACATCCCCGCCCTGGTGGCCGCTGAGGCCTCTGCGCTGTATGCGCGCAACCTGCTCAACTTCCTGCAGCCCATGCACGACAAAGAGAGCAACAGCCTCAAGCTGAACCGTGAAGACGATATGGTGAAACCCACCCTGGTAGTCGACGGCGGCCAGGTGCTCTACAAGAAGCCCAACTGAGATCGGGAGACAGAACATGAATGAAACAGTTGCCCAGGTGGCTGACGTGGCGGCACACGCCGGCGGCATCCCCTTCGTCACCGTGTTCACGGTGTTCGTGCTCGCGATCTTCGTGGGCTACTACGTGGTGTGGAGTGTAACCCCCGCTCTGCACACACCGCTGATGGCGGTGACCAATGCCGTATCCGGCATCATCGTGGTGGGTGCCATGCTGCAGACCGTCAGCATCGGTGGCGAGACCATCACCCTCACCAGCGTGCTCGGTGCCATCGCCGTGCTGCTGGCCAGCATCAACATCTTTGGTGGCTTTGCGGTCACAGAGAGGATGCTGGACATGTTCAAGAAGAAAAAGAAGTAAGGAAGCCATACGATGCAGAATCTCGCGCAATACGCGGACTGGGCCTATCTCGTTGGCGCCATCCTCTTCATCATGACCCTGCGTGGTCTGTCCTCGCCCTCATCCGCCGTGATGGGCAACCGCTACGGTATGCTCGGCATGGCGTTGGCGGTGGTGACCACCTTCTTTGTGGCGCCCAACCCCAATGTGCTGCTGATCGTCGGCGCCATGGCGGTGGGTGCGGTGATCGGTATCTACCGTGCCCGTACCGTGCCCATGACGCACATGCCCGAAACCGTGGCGCTGATGCACTCCCTGGTGGGGTTGGCGGCGGTGTTGATCGCCATCGCGGCGGCCTTCCACAGTGGGGTTCAGCATGACACCCTGCACCGCTTCGAGCTGTTCGTCGGCTGCTTCGTCGGCGCCGTGACCTTCACCGCGTCCGTGATTGCCTGGGGCAAGCTGTCCGCCAAGCTGGCGGCCAAGCCCCTCAAGGGCGCTTGGGTCAAGCCGGTACAGGCGCTGTTGTTCCTGGCCATGATCGGCTTCGGCGCGCACTATTTCGTCACCGAGAGCCTGACCTCCTTCCTGATCATGACCGGCATCGCCCTGGTGTTCGGTTACTTCTGGATCGCGCCCATCGGCGGTGGCGACATGCCGGTGGTGGTATCGCTGCTGAACTCCCTGTCCGGTTGGGCCGCCGCAGGTATAGGCTTCACCCTGAACAACTCCATGCTGATCATCGCCGGCTCCCTGGTGGGTTCCTCCGGCGCGATCCTGTCCTACATCATGTGTAAGGCCATGAACCGCTCGCTGCTGAACGTGCTGTTCGGTGGCTTCGGCACCACTGCAGTGGGGGCGGGCGATGCGGCTGACGGCGGCGAGAAGACCTACAAGGCCGGTTCGCCCGAAGATGCGGCCTTCTTGATGTCCCACGCCGACAGCGTGGTCATCGTGCCCGGGTACGGCTTGGCCCAGGCCCGCGCCCAGAACGCGGTGAAGGAGCTGGCCACCTTCCTCAAGGAGCAGGGGGTGCGCGTCAACTACGCCATTCACCCGGTAGCGGGCCGCATGCCCGGCCACATGAACGTACTGCTGGCCGAGGCCGACGTGCCTTACGACGAAGTGAAGGAAATGGACGAGATCAACAACGATTTCGCCTCCACCGACGTGGTGCTGGTGATCGGCGCCAACGACGTGGTCAACCCGGCCGCCAAAAACGACGCCAGCTCGCCCATCTACGGCATGCCGATCCTGGAAGCCCAGCGGGCTCGCACCATCATCGTGGTCAAGCGCTCCATGGCGGTGGGGTACGCCGGCCTGGACAACGAACTGTTCTATCTGGACAAGTCCATGATGGTGTTCGGCGATGCCAAGAAAGTGGTGGAAGACATGATCAAGGCGTTGAGTGGAGGTGGCCACTGAGGCCACCTACAGAGCACAACAAAAAAGGCAGCCACTGGCTGCCTTTTTTGTTGTGCTCTGTAGGCTAGTGCGAGGCAGGAAGGGCTAAAAGCCTCCTGCCTGCGGGCGCCTAGCAGGGGGCGAGGCTCACGCTTGGCGGCGACGGCTCAAGCCCAAGCCCAGCATGCCCAGCGCAGCCAAGCCAAGGGTGGCAGGCTCAGGTACTTGGTTGTCAGCGCCATCGACCACGATGTTGTCGAAGGAATGGAAGCTCCAATCCTGAGTCCAGCTGACGGACACCACGGTGTCGAACAGGCTGCTGAAGGTGAAGGTCTGCAGGCCGGGGAAGAGGCTGTCGGTGGTGAAGCTTTGAACCACCGTGCTGCTGTCCAGCAGGGTGCCGACAAAACTAACGGTTACATTGCTGCCTTCGTTCAGGCTGTCCAGGTCAATGCTGTCCAGGTCAAACGTGCCGCCGCCGATCTTGCTCAGCTTGGTGACGCCAGCAATGGTGTCGTTAAAAAAGCTGACGGAACCGGTGTAGCGGTAGTCATCAGACTGAATGGAGCGGAACGGATGTGCGGTAGACAGATTGTCCAGTTGGAAGCCGTCTTCCTGGTACTGGTATCCACGGCTAGGAATGCCGCTGCCGGTCAGGTGGTTGAAGTCGATCACGGCGGCTTGGGCTTGGGTTCCGGCCAATGCCAGTGCGGCCACTGCGAAAATCTTTTTCATGGGTCTCTCCTCGTGTGTGATGAATCTAACCATGTAAAAGGTATGCTCAATGCGTGCCAACAATTTATATTATTGATTCTTGTGGGTTTTATATTTTTAGATCCAAGCAGTATGTAAGTTTTCCCGACATTTTAAGGGGGCAGTGGCGGTAAGGCGGATCAGCCAAGCCAGCACTTATTCGTGGGTGAAGGGGGGGCATATGCGCTGCTAATGATGGCCTGGCCATAAGTGGCGAGGTCAGAGTGTTAAAGAGGATTCTGGATGATGCGTGCTACGGGCATGGTGTAAAGCAAACGATAAGAGCTGCGCGGTTCGGCAGCGGGTCATAGACGGTTCAGAAATGTGCGCGGCGCTTCGCCATGGGAAAATAATAAATTAATCAAATCAGTGGGTTGATCGTATATCAGCCGTGATGTGGCGCGAGTGTGACAGCGATCTCTTGCCGCGCCGCAGGTAGCTGCACATAATAGGCAACGTTGGCCGGGGTGGCCTGTGAGTGCTCAGGGTTGAAGCTAGATAAAAATAACGATAAGAACCGTGTTGTCCTTGGTGGATGAACCCTCTTTCATCGCCTATTGTAATAAACGCTTCTTGTCTTAGTTCTATTCTCTATTGGATCAAAGGGAGACTACAGCATGCGCGTCTTTACCCAACTGCGCTGGATCATGGGCTGTCTGCTGGCGGTACAGGCCGCTGTCGTGTCAGCGGGGGCTTCAGGTGCTGACAGCTACCACATCAACCCGGGCGATATTCTGCAAGTTTTCGTGTGGAATGAAAAAGACCTCTCGCGCGAGGCGATCGCCGTTCAGCCTGATGGCCGTTTGAACTACCCTCTGGTGGGCGAAGTCCAGGCGGGCGGCAAAACCTCGTCTGAAGTTTCCGATGCGATTGCCGAAGGTCTCAAGCGCTATATCCAGGACAAACCCGTGGTGACGGTGAGCGTCCTCAAGGTGGAAGGCAACCTGGTGTACGTGATGGGCAAGGTAAATCGCCCTGGCGTATACCCGATGAGTGGCCCGGTGGATGTCATCCAGGTACTGGGCATGGCGGGTGGTCTGACCCCTTATGCTTCCGAAGGCAATATCAAGATCCTGCGTCGTGACGCCAAGGGTCAGCAGCAGGCAATTCCTTTTAACTATGCCGATGTGAAGGCTGGTAAGGAACTGGATACCAACGTGCTGATCAAGGCGCGTGACGTGGTTGTAGTGCCCTAATCAAGGTTTTGTTTATGACACCCAAACGCTTTAAGCAGACCTTGTTGTGTGGCTTGATGCTCTCCGCAGGCGCTGATGCGGCTGAGATGTACGCAAAGCCGCAGGCCATCATGACCGGTGAGTCTAACGATAACGTTGCCTTGACTGACAAGGGCAAAACATCAATTTTGGGCGGGAAGCTAAGTGCCGGGGGGCAGCTCGGGATGCGCAGCGACCTCTGGAACGTCTCCGGCGACGCCCTGCTTTCCTCAAGCAAATTTGATGAGACGGGCTATAACTCCGACGACCAGAACGTAGGGTTAAAGGCGGCCTATGAGGGTGAGATCCACGAATTCAATGCTGAGCTGAGAAACATTCGCGACAGCACGCGGGACAGTGAGGTATTAGCTTCAGGCAACATCGGCCTGAGTGCTTCGCGCCGTGATTACTACAGCGCTAGTGCCGGCTGGGAAGCGAAGATCACTGAGAAACAGTTCTTGCAGGCGAGTGTTTCGGCGGATTCAACCCACTACAGCAATGATCAGCTCAGCGAGTTTGACAGTAGAGATTATCAGCTGCTGTGGGGGTATTCTCTGAGCCAGCGCTTGCTGGTGTATGGCGGCCCCTACCGCACAGAGGTGGAATATCCTGGGAAAACATTTACCTATAATTTTCTCGGAGTGCCTGCCAAACGCAGCCTCGATTACGATAGCTCGGTTGTCACAAATGGTGCGATGACCAAGATCATCTTCGCGTTCAGCGAGCGAGACAATGTGGACGTGACGCTGGGGCGGGGCCGAAGTACCAATACCAATTTAGATCTTGGTGTACTTGGCGTTGATTATGCCCCTTTACCTAATGGCCAGCTGATCTTTGTTACCCCTCCGAGAGAGAACGATACCTCGGTCAATGTGACTCGTCTCGATGCGCGCTACAAGTGGGATCGGGAAAATCTAACGGGTTCGGTCACGGCCGCTCAGAATACGCAAGGGACGAGCGATGGCTATGTGGTGGAGTACAAGCAGGTTATGGCTGATGCTCGCTACTATTTCTCTCCGCGCCTTTACCTGGCCGGGGATTTGACCTACAGAACTCAGGAGCGTTTGGGTGGCTCCATCACCATTGGTGATCGTGATGTGACGGTTGCGCAGATATCCATGGGCTATGGCTTCAGCGAAGACTGGTGGGGTTCGCTTTCTTATTCGCGCACCAATGAGGAAGAGGATCCCGCTGTAGGTAGCTCAACAAAGTCTACTGGCAATGCCATGTATCTGAGTCTGACATATTCGCCCACCGAAACCTCCTGGGGTTGGTAGTGCGAGAGTTGTTATTTGAGGATGGTCGTTAAATTATGAACGATTTTATTGATGCCGCAGAAGGTCCTTCCCTGCGCATAGGTGATTACCTGGCGATGTTCAAGCGGCATCGCAGGCCTGCGTTGCAGGTTGGCATTGGCACATTGGTGCTGCTGTTGTTGATCGTGGCGCTGTGGCCACCAAAATATCGCAGTAGTGCCACCATTCTGATTGAGTCCCAGGAAATCCCGCAGGACTTCGTGCGCTCAACCATAACCTCGTATGCTGCCGAGCAACTCGAAGTGATTCGCCAGCGCTCGATGACCATGCAGAACATCATGGAAATCATTGGCAAATTCGGTTTGTATGCCGACCGGGTGCCCAAGCTTTTGCGCAGCGAGCAAGTCGAGGCCTTCCGCGAGGACGTTCAGCTTGATCTTATGAGCGCCGAGGTGATGGATCCGCGCAGTGGCATGCCGATGGAAGCCACTATCGCGTTTACTCTTTCCTTTGACCACGAAACCCCCGTCGTGGCCCAGAAGGTGGTAAACGAAGTGGTTAACCTCTACCTGAATGAAAATATCAAACAGCGCTCTGCGCGAACTGAAAGCACGGCTGGCTTCCTCAAGACAGAAGCAGAGACCATTAACAATGAACTGCAAAGCTTGGAAGCCCGTATTGCCGCCTTCAAGCAACAGTATGCGCAGAACCTGCCTGAGCTGTATCAGTTCAACCTTGCCACGATTGAGCGCTCTGAGCGGGAGATCGACGAAATCGATATGCGGGTTCGCGCTTTGGAGCGCGACAAAATTGAGTTTCAGTCCAAACTGCGTGAGCTCAGCCCGTATGCCCCCAAACTGGGCTCCGATGGGCGTCCGGTACTGGGGGATAATGACCGCTTGGCTGCCGCTGAGGCAGAATTCAGATCCAAGTCGGCGCTCTATAGCGCGGATCACCCTGATCTACAGCGTTTGAAGCGTGAAATCAGCTCAATGCGCAGTGCGCTTGGGGTTGGAGGGGACAGCAACAAGCTGGAAGAACAGCTTCGCATCGAGCGGGATCGGTTAAGCGCTCTGGAAAGCAAATACACGAAGGATCATCCCGAAATCGCTAAGCAAAAGCGGGTGATCAATCAATTACAAACACAATGGGCTGCTGCTTCCAAGGGAGGCAAAAGAGCGGGGGGGGCCAACGCAGATAACCCTGCTTATCTGATGATGGAAGCACAGGCCCGCGCGGCAGAATCTGAAATTTCTACCCTTCAGGCCAAACGTGCGGAGCTAAGTGAAAAACTGGCACGTTTTGAAATGCTCATGGCCGAGGCGCCGAGTGTAGAACAGTCCTACAAGCAGCTCATTCGAGAGCACGAGGTTGCGGCGGCGAAATATCAGGATATCAAGGCAAAGTTGCGTGAGGCGGAAATATCCAAGAGCCTGGAAACCGAGCGCAAGGGCGAGCGTTTTACACTGATCGAGCCACCAATGCTCCCAGATGACCCGGTGAGTCCGAATCGGTCGGCGCTGATGCTGGTTGCAATTGTCCTGTCAGTAATGCTTGGCGCAGCTGTTGTGGTTGTGCGTGAGAGTTTGGATCAAACCGTCAGAGGTGTGAGCGTTGTTAGCGATCTAGTAGGCGCTACTCCCATGGCGCTGTTGCCCTACATGGCCAGTGAGGACGAAACCCTCAAGGAGTCCTCAAGCACCAAGAAGGCCGTGTTGGTGTTGGCGGTCATTTTCGTGGTTGTACTCCTGTTGTTCCACTTCTTCGTCAAGCCCCTTGATGTAACGTGGTTCATCATGCTGCGTAGACTGGGTATTGAGTAAACCATTTTGCAAGGTGTTTGAGATATGGATCCTATTCAGAAGGCCATTGAGCGCGCCCGCCTAGAAAAGGAAGGGCGCATCGGCCAGATGCTTGAGCCCGGTGCGGATCGTCCAGTTGACGTTCAGGAGGCCCCAGCGCCGAGTGGGTCTCAGCGCATCAATGTGACCTACAGCGAAACCAAGACGCAACAAGTTTCAGTTGAGGAGTTGGTTTCACGTAGGGTTGTACTGGCAGCCCCGGGGGATAAACGTGGTGAGCCCTACCGCCAGCTGAGAACACAGCTGCTGCAGAAGATGAGGGAGAAGGGCTGGAACACGCTGGCCATTGTGAGCCCGCAGGATGGTGCTGGCGCCTCTGTAGTAAGCGCAAATCTTGCCATTTCTCTGGCGCGGGAGTACACCAGCACCGTCATGTTGGTTGACATGGATCTGGCTCAGCCGAGTGTGGCCGAGATGCTGGGGCTAAAAGCTGAGTATGGTTTGGTTGATTTTCTTGAGGGGCGCTGCCAGCTCTCTGATCTGTTGATACATCCCGGGTTGGAGCGGTTGGTTGTTTTACCGGGGAAGCACGCTGATCATTATTCATCGGAGATGGTGAGTTCTCCTGAGATGAAGAAATTGTTCAAAGATCTCAAAGAGCGCTATGAATCCCGCTTGGTGCTGTTTGATATGCCAGCCATTCTCCGTAACGATGATGCGATTGCATTTTTGCCGAAAGTAGATGCGGTTTTGCTAGTCGTTGAAGAAGGGGGGACGCGTAAGAATGATCTCAAGCGCGCCATGCAGCTGCTAGAAGGCTGCAACGTGATTGGTACCGTGCTCAATAAGGTTCGCGAGGGCTGAGCGCCGTTGGTTGTCGCCTGGAGTGACGTATGTATCGCAGACACTTTGGCTTGACGGAAAAGCCGTTCACTCTTGTTCCGGATCCCGATTTCCTCTACATGTCGCCCAAGCATGCAAAAGGATTGAGCATGCTGGAGTACGGGTTGGCGGAAGCGTCGGCAGGGATCGTTTTGGTAACTGGCGATGTAGGGGCGGGTAAAACAACGCTGCTCCGCAAGCTGATGCGCCGGCTGGACTACAAGGAACTGACAGTCGGGTTGGTGAGTAACACCGGCTCTGTCAATGGCGATCTACTTAGATGGGTGGCTGTGGCCTTCAATATCGCCCACGAAGGCAAGGATGGGGCGGCACTGTTTCAACAGTTCCAGCGCTTTCTCATTGATGAATACGTGGATGGACGAAGGGTTATCCTCATCATTGATGAGGCGCAGAATCTCAATGGCAAGACGCTTGAAGAGCTGCGGATGCTCAGCAATATCCATTCCTCCGGGGATCAGCTGCTACAGATCGTCTTGGTTGGGCAACCCGAGTTGCTTGAGTTGCTGCTGAGGCCAGAGGCATCCCAGATTGCACAACGTGTGTCGGTTGAGTACCACCTTGGACCGCTCACCTTGGACGAGGCCAGAGAGTATATTCAGTACCGGCTGTCTGTGGCCGGGGCTAGTTGGCAGATTTTCTCAGAAGATGCCGTATTGGCGGTGTACTACTTTAGCGGAGGTGTTCCGCGCCTGATCAATACGATTTGTGATTATGCGTTGGTTTATGCCTACGGCAACAATGATCCAAAGGTATCAGCTTCAGTGGTGTGTGAAGTGGTGGAGGGGCGCCGGGTTGGCGGTGTTGCCAGGCACGCCAAACCGAATGAGGATCAGCAGCGAGCCAGGGAAACGCTACAGATCAACTATGGTATCAAAGTTTCTCTTGAGTGCTTGACTGAGGGGGAATAGCTAGCTCTTCGCATATGGGGACGAGGCGGTTCTATGTGGTGTTTTGCGACAGCTAAGCCACTTGTAGGGCTGAGTAGCTAGAAGCTTAACCCCCATCTTCGATGTTCACGTGGGGCGGTACGTTTGACCAATCGATGTCCCTATTCGCTAAGGATGTCGGTGCAGTATTGCTATGTGCAGTATTGGTGGTGCGGCTGACGGATGGTTGCTGCCCGTGTGGTGGGGGGCGAGTCGTCAGCAGACAATGCGGCAGCAAAAAAGTGTGGCGCCCAAAGGCGGGGGTGTCTTTACTATCAATAACAAAATTGGCCTCCACCAAGCTGACGCCTTCCCGAACGAATATCCTGAGTCGTCGTTGGCGTGGGAAACGCGGGTAGCGTGTGTTATGCACGTGTGCCCGAGGTGTCATGGGTGAACAATTCATATTTGCCAACAAAGACAAAAACGGGGAGATAGTCGGTGAGTAAGGTTGTCTTTGTTAACCGCTTTTATGCGCCTGACGCATCGGCGACCAGCCAGCTCCTGAGTGATTTAGCGCCTGAACTGGTGCGCTCTGGGCTTGATGTCACTGTGATCACCTCTCGTCAGGATTACACTGACCCCAGTCGCCAGTATCCAGCGAGTGAGCATCTTGATGGTGTGAATGTGGTGCGCGTGTGGTCGACCCACTTTGGTCGTGGCAAGCTGGTTGGGCGAGCCATCGATTACCTTAGTTTTTACCTCACGGCACTCTGGGCTATGTTGGTTCATGCGCGCGCGGGTGATTACCTTGTGGCAAAAACTGACCCTCCCATGATTTCCGTGCTGGCGATGCTGGTTGCGGTAGTGCGTAGGGCGCGTTTGATCAATTGGGTGCAGGATCTATTCCCTGAGGTGGCGGTGGTTCTTCAACCCAAAATGTTACCGGGTTGGGTCTTCGGGTTGATGCAGGCCGTACGCAATGTGTCTCTACGCAAGGCTTATGCCAATGTCTGCCTTGGCACACTGATGGTCGATAGGTTAATACAGCAGGGTGTAAAACCTGATCGCATAAGGTGCATTCCCAATTGGGTGGTGGGGAAGGATATGCAGCCGGTACCTACGGCTGATAATGCACTGCGCAAAGAGTGGGGGTTGGAGGGCAAGTTTGTCGTGGGCTATTCAGGGAATCTTGGTCGAGCACATGAGTTCGGCACGATTCTCGAGGCCGCAAAGCTGCTTAAAGAGGTTCCCGAGGTTGTGTTTCTTTTTATTGGCGCAGGGGCCCAGCTTGCGCCGGTAAAGGAATTTGTGCAAAAGCATCAACTGAGTAATTTCATCTTTCAGCCTTATCAATCATTAGATGTGTTAGCGAGCAGTTTGTCGGCGGCTGATCTGCATTTGGTTAGCCTGCAACCGGAGCTGGAAGGGCTGATTGTACCTAGCAAATTCTATGGAATTGTTGCCGTTGGACGGCCGATGGTCTTCATTGGTGATAGCCAAGGTGAGCTTGGGCGCGTTTTGAATGAAAGTAATAGCGGGGTAACCGTGTCGCCTGGGGATGCCGTAGCGATGGCTGATTTCGTCAGGCACTGCCTTGCTGATGCTGCTTCATATGAGCTGTTGGCGTCTAACAGCCGTCGCTTGGGCGTCGAACGCTACAACAGAAGCGGCTCGCTGGGTTTGTGGAAAAATGTATTCGGAGTAGGGCCTCATGAAGTTGGATCGTAGCGCAAGCATGGCATGATCAACGCGAAGGAGCGTACAGTAAAGTGACGATGTTTAGGCAAAATTATGCAAGCTAATGAGTTGCGAAGCCCACGTCCGACAGGGGCGGTGCAAAGCGTCGGTTCAAAAATAGAATTTACTGATGATCGATGTGCATTTTCATCAGCTAATTGAGCTTAGCCCTTGGGGGGCTGCGACGTACAAGGCCTTAGGGGCTTTGTGATAACGCTGTAAAAGGCGCTAGTGCGTATTCAGGGGCTTGATCAGGTGACTCCAAGCGACAAGATCGGGGGTGCAGATGAACGCAAGTATTCTTCGTAAGAGTGGCCATCTCGTGGTGGTGCTACTCGCTGCCTTGTCGATGCGGGCAGTTGCGGTGGAGGCTGTGCTAAGTGGATATCAGCCGATCCAGTTTGACGAAAAAAAACGCGAGGCAAAGCTCTACGAGCGAACCTATTCATGGGGAGGCATGCTGCCTTCGTCTATTACCAGTAGAGGGCTTTTCGCTGCAGACTCAATTCAATTGAAGTGGCGAGATGAATTGGGTGAACGGGTGTTGGCGCCAGAAAAGGTCAATGTCATTGAAAATACGCCTGCTCGCCTAGTCATCGAAACGGTGTCTCGTCCTTCCAACACTGCCGAAATCCAGGTGACCACTGCACTTGAATATGATGGTTTTGCCACTGTGTCGCTGGTCGTAAATCGCTTTGGGGTGGCTGCACCAGCTGAGCTGTGGCTGGAAACCCGAGTGGCCCGAAGAAACTCACATGTGGCACTGGCTTACCGGGCCGAAACCATGCGGATGCGCGATGTCGGTCGTGTGGATGTGTTGGGGCAGGATGACGTTTTATCCGTCCCATACGCAGGCGATTTCCTCAACGTCATCAATTTTGCCGATGGCGACCGATCCTTTTGGTGGTTTGCAGACAATGCTGAGGGCTGGGATTGGGGGCTAGATAATCCTACTGCGGTGAGAATGGATGGCAGTAGCTATGTAATGATTCAAAACTTCATTGGGCGTGGCGCAAGTCAAATAAGCTCGCGTCGCATCCAGTTCGGCTTGCTTGCTACGCCAGTCAGACCGATGAAACCTGATTGGCGTTTGCAGCGCATGACCGGCTGGTTACCCACTGCAGAAGATAAGGAGCTCAGTGCGAAAATTTTCAGTTATTGGGAAAAAGGTCTCGCGTACGATGCATTGCCCTATGCTAGTTACCCCAGTCGTGTATTGCCGCGGCTGCCCCTGTCAGATCGTCAGCAGCATCCGGGGGTGGCAAGCAATCGTGCGCTAGTCAGAAAAAATCGAGAGCAGCTGGGTGCTGAGTTATTGCCGTATTACCCTCTGCATTTGTTGTCGGAAGTAGATCCAGTGGTTGTTGCCAATCGTCGATCCTGGGAGATGTATCCCCCAGAGGTGTGGAGCGACATGGTCGGAGGCTACCCCATCCGCTATCCCAAACCCCAGATCAGCCTTCGGGCGCCAGGTGTCGCAGACCACATTCTGGAAGGGCTTTCTAAAAGTATTGATGAGCTAGATGTAAACGGATTTTATTTTGATCATGGGATGGTGCGAGACTCAAATAATCCTGCGAATGGGGCTTGGGTGGATTGCAAGGGGAAAACGCGTGGCTCGCTTGATATTTGGGCTATGCGCGATTTCTTCAAAAGACTTCAGACAGCATTTCAGCTGCGAGGCAAGCCTGGCATTGTGATCGTACACAACTCCAATCGTGAAATAATCCCGGTCTACACCTTTGCATATGGCATGTTGGATGGCGAACAGTTCCGCCCCAAGATGAAAAATGGTGACTATCTTCTACAAACTTCGCTCAGCCAATTTCGCGCAAAGTTTTCTTCACATCAGTATGGAATACCTACGTATTGGCTACCGGTTGAGTGGGTCAATCATGAGCGTGATAAGAATTGGGTGAAGTCGGATGACGCCCGTGCGGCCTACCGGAAAATGATGGGTTTGGCACTGTTGCATGATGTTTTGGATTGGCCGCACACTGCGCATCCCTCTGCCCGCAAGGCACTGCTGACGGCACTTGATAATTTTGGCATCGCCCAGTCGGATTTTTATGGCTATTGGTCTGAAGGGGGCTACCTCTACTCGGTGGACCCTGATGTAGTGATCAGTCGCTATGTAAATGAAGCGAAAAATGAAACGCTACATGTCGTATATAACAGCAGTCTAGCCACTAAGAATGCGCGTCTGAAAACGCGCTTTGCCGGTCCCGCGATAAGCTTGGATATTGAGGGGGGCGGGCAAGCTGTCATCAAGGGCGGGGGAGAATTTAGCGGTTTGGTGATACCTGGGCGGCAGTTTTTATTGATTCGCACCCCCACCATAAAAGTTGAATCAGCGCCGCTAGCGCCAAGTTTATTTAATGGGGCGCTGCCGAGAGGGTGATGATAAGTATCGTTTTTGAACCGAGGGCATCAAGTGAGATCTAGCATCATTTGGGCCTTAGCCGGTCGTGGCAGTTATGCCGGATCACAGTGGTTGACCATGGTTGTCATTGCGCAGCTCGGAGGTGCAGCAATCCTGGGTCACTATAGCTATGCGCTGGCATTGATCACGCCTGCGATGATGCTTGCTCAGCTGAATATGCGTGCACTCCAGGTTGTGGATGTGAAAGATGAGGAGGGTTTCTCCACCTACTTGTACGCGCGCATCATGGCGTGTGTCGTTTCATTTGGTGCACTGCTTCTTTACACAGCCACTCAGCCTGAAGACCAGCTTCTTTTGGGGCTAATGGTAGGCATGATCTGTATGAAGGTCGCCGAATCGGTTTCTGATATATATCAGGGGGTAATGGTCAAACAAGAAAATCAGAAGCGCATAGCGTTGTTGACGCTAATGAAGTCAGTGTCGCTCTGTGTGCTTATTGCGCTAGCGCTTAAAGTTCAAGATTCCCTGACATTGGGTGTTTGGTTAGTCGCTTTGGCGTGGTGGCTCGGTGTTTTTCTTTATGACGTGCGGATCGATGTTCAGTACAGCCGTTTTGATTATCGGCGAGCACTGTATCTAATTTGGATAACGTTGCCATTCGGTTGCGTTATGGCGCTGTCATCGGCGATTGTTTATATCCCCGTATACTGGTTGAAATCAGCGTGGGGCGTTGAGGCTGTAGGCAAGTTTTCAGCGATGCTTTTTTTCCTTGCCTTGGGCAAGATGATTCAGTCAACGGTTGTTGAAGTGATGCTTCCTCGGTTAGCAAAGCACTACATGGAAGGCCGCATCAGCGCAATGTGGAAAATGATCGGGCAGCTGAGTGTTTTGTCATGTTTCATCGGCGCAGCGGGTGTTCTCCTGGCGTTTTTACTCGGGGAGTTGCTGCTGGTTACATGCTATGGCCGAGAGTTTAGTGGCTTGTCGGATGTGCTCTGCTGGGTCATGGCTTCCGCTGCAGCAAGCTATATGGCTTCGGTGGCCTTCGGGGTTCTCACCTTGGCTAAGCGGGGGTGGGATCAGTTGGTGTTGCATTTGTTTGTGGCCCTGGTCTGCATTGTTTGCGCCAGTATATATGTGCCTCAAGAAGGTGCGTTGGGGGCTGCGAAGTCCCTATTCATTGCAATGGGCGTAATGGCTATTGCTGTATGGTGCGTGTTGCGCTGGAGGCTGCCACATCTATGGCGCCGGGCCTCGTGAGCTGGGTTTTATATGTGTGTCGACTCCATAAGTGTGGTGGGCGTTGATGGGACAGCTGAAAGTGGTTCAGATCATTGGTGCGGCGTGCGCTGGTGGTGCTGAGTGGTTTGCTATCGATCTTGCGTGCGAGATGGCGTCGAGAGGCATACCTGTTACTGTTCTTGCGCTGAGTTCGCGTTTGGACTCTGCTGGTAAGGCAATGTCACAGCGGTTGGACGCCGTGGGGGCGAAGCTTCACACGGGGCCGTCGAACAAACTGGGAATTAAAACCGTGTTGTGGTGCCGCAGGATGTTGAAGGAAATACATCCTGATGTCGTGCACCTGCATACGCCAAATACGGAACTCGCCTATTTCCTATGCCGAGTATCAGGTGTGAGCCGATCCGCCGTCATCCGTACCTTACACAGCACGAATGTTGATATGAGCCCGGCCCTGCGATGGGCCATGATAGCAAATGCGGCCCGTTATTCTGTTGCTTGTGGCAAGGCTGTTTGTGAGGCTGGACAGCGATTGTTGGGTCAGGATGTTTTGTGTGTTGCTAATGGCATCAGATATAGCTGGCCCATTCAGCATACGGAAGACAAGTTGCGGGCCCGGCAGAGGCTGGGGCTGGATACAGGGAAAAAGATATTTGTGACTGCGGGGCGCCTTTCGCATGAAAAAGGGCAGGATGTTCTTGTTTCTGCGTGGCTTTCCGGTCGTTTCGACAAGCAGCACGCTGAACTGCATTTACTAGGGGACGGTGCCACCCGTGAATCACTCATGCTTCAAGCTAAGCGTGACCCCTCTGTTGTATTCCATGGCGTTCGGGGGGATGTTTCCGAATGGTTGTTGGCGGCTGATTGGTTTGTGATGGCAAGCCGCTACGAAGGACTGCCGATTGCGGGGCTAGAAGCCGTAGGCACTGGGTTGCCTTGTGTATTTTCTGATATCCCGCCTCTTCGAGAGCTCAAGGCTGCTGTTGCAGAGTGGTTTCCCTCAGAGAACGTCAGCGAATTACAAGTACTGTTGGAGAAGTTGGTTGCAGAGCCTGTGCCAACCGTGGACGAACCATTTGTGCAGGCATTTCGTTCAAAACACTCGGTTTCGAGTGTGGTGGATAGCTATCTTTCATTTTATCAGCTTTCTGTTACGGCTAATCAGAAGGCGAGCTAGGTAATCGAGGTTTGGGCGTAATGAAGACGGCGGCGGTTGGCGGATCCAACGCGAGGTACGTGAAAGGTGGCGGTGGGGCTAGACTCGGCCTCGGCCTGCTTGGCTTGGTGTTTATTGGTGTGGCCCTGCTGGGTATTTTTGATGCCTATAGTTTAGGGAATAAGTGGTTGACACCTCAGGCCATGCTCATCGGTCTGTTTATCGCGTCATATGCAGCTCTGAGTTATGCACAGTTGCGCACGTTTTATCTGCTGTCCACGGCCTTTATCTTTGTGGTTTGTGTGTTCCATGTCAGTTTCATTTTCCTGCATGCATTGGGTGTCGCTGATATGTCCATGATGGCCAAGGGGCCGCGTGGATACTGGTATCAAAAGGCGGGGTGGTATGTATTGCTTTCTTTGGCCAGTTTTTGTGTTGGTGCCGCCCTGGCTCGCAAGCGGACAATCATTCGCCCTGTTCCGCCAGAGCAAAAGGCGTTGGCATTGGCAAAAGTCTATTGGGCTGGCATAGGCTTAACGGTGGCTTCAATCTTAATGTTTGCCCTCACCTGGATTCAGGTGGGGAATATTTTTCGTTTCTCACGGGCTGAACTGTTCAAAGGTGTTGGGGATACGCGAGGATTTGGTGTTTTTCTGATGCTGTTCCCTACGTCTGCAATGCTCCTTGTACTAGGTGCCCAAACCAAGTTGCAGCGGCTGTATTCAACGATTTATGCAGTCATCGGTACGGCGTTCATCATGTTTCTCGGCTATCGGTTTTATGCCGTGGGGCCGTTGTTGGTGGGCGCAATCATGTGGCGTATGCTGGGGCGCAATATTCCCCGCACGCTAGTAATTGGCGGGGTATTTGTGCTGCTCGTGGTTATTCCTGCCATTAGTCAGTTGCGCCAGATGGGAAGCTATCAAGAGATCTCCGCAGCTGATTTTGAAAAAACACTCGGGGCGTCATCCGCCGAGGATACTTTTCTTGAGCTGGGTGCTATCGGGGGCATTGTTTCTCATGTAATTGAATGGGTTCCCAAGGAGGATCCATACCGCTATGGCGTGACATATATCGAAGCGCTGGGTAATGCATTGCCAAACTTAGGGGGGAGCACTACTGCCGATGCCCGAGAAAAATTTATTCACGGCGGGCATTCAAAATCAATGCTCTACACCTTAGGCCCTTCCGATTGGTATATTTTCAAAGTTAACCGTTGGATGTTTGACAATGGTGGTGGGGGGGGGTTCAGTGTCATTGCCGAGGCTTATCTGAATTTCGGCGTGATGGGGGTGATTCTGGTGCTGATGCTGATTGGCTATCTTCTGTCGAGGGCGGAAATGGCGCAATTGCATGGAAATGCCAGGCTCATCATGCTGTTGGCTGCAGCAATATGGCCATTTTTCGTGACGACGAGAAATGAGTTCAGCTCGTTTGTGAAGCCCGCTAGCTTTATCATCATTTCGATGGCCTGTTGGTACTATGCCACACTTTGGTATTCAAAGCCCTGGCGCCGGCGGGTGGTTCATAGTGTGTTGATGTCAACAAAGCGACGACCTGTTTGAGTCGGCTGGACAATTCAAAAAATAATTTTGCTTGCCAAGCAGCAGGTGGACTAAGTGATCTGGTTGGATAATGCGCGGGTTATTGCGATTTTCGCTGTGATTTTTCTGCATGCCGCGGCAGGTATTGTGCAAAGTGCAGAGGTGGCTTCTGCTGAATGGTGGGTGGCCAATATTTATGATTCGGCGGTTAGATGGTGCGTGCCAGTGCTCGTCATGATCAGTGGTGCATTGTTGCTAGATCCCGCAAAGAATGAAAGTCTTTATGCTTTTTATAAAAAGAGACTTTCTAAAATACTAATTCCCCTAGTTTTTTGGTCAATTTTCTTTCTGGGCTGGACGTGGCTCCGAGCGAACATGGCGGGGCATGACAGCAGTGTTCAAGATTTGTTGAGTCGATTAATACATGGGAAGCCTTATTACCATCTCTGGTTTCTGTTCATGATTCTTCCCTTGTATTTGTTTACGCCATTCCTGCGTCGTGTCGTGGCAGCGTCATCTCGCTCGGAGCTGTGGCTCTTTGTCGCTGCGGGTTTTTTCTTGTCGGCAGCAAATTTCGCGCATTCATTTTTTACGCCTGGCGCGACATATCTTTCCGGCGAGTCCAGGCTTTTTGTGAATTGGTTTTTGTTATATATCCCTTATTTCGTGGCTGGTTATCTTGTTGCCTCCACACAGTGGAAACCTAGATTTTTCCTATTGTTGGCAGCAGTTATTTTGTTGTCGTCTGCTATTGCGCTGGGGTGTGCTGTTGTCGCCAAGGCAGCAGGGCTGTACGTAGGCCTGTATGTTTATCAGTATCTCGGAGTTTTGGTCATTCCTCTCTCTTTTGTAGTGATGTTCCTGCTGAAGTTACTACAGCGGCCTTTTCTCCTGGGCGAGAGTGCAATAAAGCGCTTATCAGTCCATACATTTGGCATATATTTGGTTCACCCTGTGTTGCTGGAAATACTGGATTATCTGGCTTTGGGGGTGTATGCCTTCAATCCCGTATTTTCAATTCCGTTGGCTACGGTTGTGGTGTTCTTGCTGTCATTGGGCGTCGTGTTGTGTATGGCCAGGCTGCCTTTTGTGAGACGTGTAGTTTAAAGCGTTGCGCCCGGTGCAGGCTCACTTCGAGCTGGGGCGATTGTGCAGACATTCTGCGATAATCCTACGGCATATTCCTGCTGGTGATGTGCAGGCGAAGAAGGCTTGGTCAACTAAATGAAAATTGTTCACGTAATCGAAACGCTGGCGCTTTCAAGTGGTGGCCCGGCAGTGTGCGCGGCGAGTCAGGCGGCGGCCCAGGCGTTACAGGGCCATGATGTCAGTATCGTATGTTATGCAGGAGAAGAGCATCCAGGTGCGCTAAGCGTGTTTGCGGGCTATCCAGGCTTTGAACGCGTGCATATTGTTGGGGTGACGGCGCAAGGTGGGGGTGCCCGCTTGTCTGCGAATGATGCCAATGCCGCATTGCGCATGGCGATCAGCCAGGCTGATTTTGTCGAAATCCATGGTATTTGGCGGCCAATTTTGGGTAGGGCCATCGCGATTGCGCTGTCATGTGGTGTGGCGTATTCGATCACACCGCATGGCATGCTCGATCCCTGGAGTTTGCAGCAGAAAGCGTTGAAAAAGAAATTGGCCTGGTGGCTGTCTTGGCGGCGCTATTGTCAGGGGGCGCTTTTCATCAAGGCGCTCAATGCCGACGAGGCCGAGTTGATGGGGCCATTGAAGCTGATGAGTCCGATCCGGGTGTTTCCTAATGGGGTGTTCCCTGAAGACTATCAGCGCTTGCCTGCGCCAGGTCGCTTTTATGCAAAGTGTGCGCAGTTGCAGGGGCGCCGATATGTGTTATTCCTGAGCCGCTTGCATTTCAAAAAAGGCTTGGATTATCTGGTTGATGCTTTCGCGGAGATCGCGGCTGAGATTCAGGATGTGGATCTCGTGATTGCGGGGCCGGATGATGGTGCGCGTGAAACCGTTGAGGCAGACATTAAGCGGCATGGTTTGATGGAGCGCGTTCATCTGGTGGGCCCTCTCTATGGCGAAGACAAGTTTGCAGCGTTGGTTGATGCCGCTTGTTTTTGTTTGCCCAGTCGACAGGAGGGCTTCAGCATTGCGATTACCGAGGCATTGGCGTGCGGCACGCCGGTGGTGATTTCGGAAAACTGCCACTTTCCCGAGGTGGGTGAGGTGGGCGCTGGGCGGGTGGTACCTCTCAATGCGCCTGCCGTGGCCCAGGGGCTAAGAGCGCTGCTGCTGAACGAGGAGGCTCGCCTTGCCGCTGGGTGTGCGGGGCGAGAACTTGTGCTGGGCCGTTTCAGTTGGCATGCCATTGTGAGAGATGTTCTGGCGTGTGTGGAGTCCTTGCGACGCGCATCGGGTCGGCGGGTTGGGGGTTGACGATGTCGGGCCTGAATATTGAGAGCAACCGTTCGGATGTGAAGTACACCCGCAGAGAGCAGATGCTGCGGGTGCTCTGGATGTTGGGTAGTGTGCTGTTCAGGTTCAGCCCGCGTACCGCCTTCGGCTTCAGGAGAGCGCTGCTGCGCGCCTTCGGCGCGCGGGTGGGGCGTAAGGTGAACATCTACAATTCCGCAGTCATTTATATGCCCTGGAATCTTGAGATTGGAGACTGGTCCGCCATTGGTGAGCTAGCCTACATCTACAATCTCGGCCCCATCAGCATTGGCCAGAAGGCGACGGTCTCTCACCGCGCTCATCTGTGTGCGGGCACCCATGATTACAGCCGGCCAGACTTGCCGCTGCTCAAGCCCCCTATTGTGATCGGTGATCAGGTTTGGGTGTGTGCTGATGCCTTTGTGGGGCCCGGTGTCGTGGTGGGAGAGGGGGCCGTGGTTGGCGCTGCTTCTGTGGTGACTAGAGATGTTGCGCCTTGGGCGGTAGTTGCAGGTAATCCGGCTCGTCCGGTCAAGCAGCGGGAGTTGCGTTCAGATGCAAGTTGAACTGGTATCCATGTGCTGGAGAAGAAATCCGTGTCGGCATTAACCGCCGTTGTACTCACCCACAACGAGAGCATCCATATCGCACGTTGTTTGGAGAGCCTGAAGGGGCTTGTGGATGATGTGGTCGTTGTGGATTCATTTTCATCTGATGATACCGTTGATATCGCGCGGGCAATGGGGGCGCGTGTCTATCAGAATCCGTGGGTGAATTATGCGGTTCAGTTTCAATGGGCCCTGGACCACGGAGAAATCAGCACGCCGTGGGTCATGCGCATAGATGCGGATGAGTATGTAGAAGATGGGCTGCGACGTGAGCTGTTAAGCCGCCTAGCCGCGGCGCCAGCAGATCTCAGCGGTCTGTATGTGCGGCGCAAATATGTTTTCCTGGGCCGCTGGATCAAGTACGGTGCAATGTACCCCATCATGGTGTTGCGGGTATGGCGCGCAGGTTTGGGGCGCATCGAACAGCGCTGGATGGATGAGCACATCGTGCTGGAATCCGGCCGTTCTGAAGTGCTTGAGGGCAATATTGTCGATGACAATCACAACAATGTAGGCTGGTGGGTTGCCAAGCATAACGGCTATGCGACGAGGGAAATGCTTGACTTGCTGAACGTGAAATATGGTTTTCTTCCGCAGGATGACCAGTTGCAGCGCCAGGAGGACCCTCAGGCTAAACGGAAGCGCCAACTCAAAGAACAGGTCTATTCTAAATTGCCCTTGTTTGTTCGGCCGCTGCTGTATTTCATCTACCGCTATGTGATAAAGCGGGGCTTTTTGGACGGGCAAAAGGGCTTTGCGTTCCACTTCATGCAGGGGCTCTGGTATCGTGCCCTGGTTGACCTCAAAGTGCTTGAGGCGGAGGAGTGGATAAAAGATTGTCGCTCGCCGGATGACATCCGGCGGGTGTTGGCCGAGCGCACTGGGCTCAAGCTTTGAGCGCTATTTAAACCAATAATGATTTTCGAGGGCCATGTCGTGGCGAGTGAAAAGCGCGTTGCATTGATTACTGGGGTGACTGGGCAGGATGGCTCCTATCTGGCCGAGTTCCTGCTGGAAAAGGGTTATGAGGTGCATGGTATCAAGCGCCGTGCCTCCTCCTTCAACACCGAACGGGTAGATCACATCTACCGCGATCGGCATGAGAGCAACGTCAATTTCTTCCTGCACTATGGGGATCTTTCCGATACCTCCAACCTGGTGCGCATCGTGCAGGAAGTGCAGCCGGATGAGATCTACAATCTGGGCGCCATGAGCCATGTGGCGGTGTCGTTTGAGTCTCCGGAATATACTGCGGATGTGGACGGCATTGGCACCCTGCGCTTGCTGGAAGCCATCCGCATGCTGGGGCTGACCAAAAAAACCCGTTTCTATCAAGCGTCTACGTCTGAGTTGTATGGCCTGGTACAGGAAATTCCGCAGCGCGAGACGACGCCGTTTTATCCGCGCTCGCCCTATGCGGTAGCAAAGCTTTATTCCTACTGGATCACGGTGAACTACCGCGAGGCCTACGGCATGTATGCCTGTAATGGCATCCTGTTTAACCATGAGTCTCCTCGCCGTGGCGAGACCTTTGTTACCCGCAAGGTGACTCGCGGGATTACCCAGATCGCCATGGGCCTGCAGGATTGCTTGTTCATGGGCAATATCGACGCCAAGCGCGACTGGGGCCATGCCAAAGACTATGTCGAAATGCAGTGGTTGATGCTGCAGCAGGATGTGGCCGAGGACTTTGTGATCGCCACCGGGGTGCAGTATTCGGTGCGTGAATTCATTGATCGCGTCTGCGCTGAGCTTGGTATGCATCTGCGCTGGGAAGGCGAAGGCGTTGATGAGCAAGGGATTCTTGAGCGCGTGGAAGGTGCCGCACTCGAGATGCCGGTTGCTTCACAGGTGGGTAAGGCCATCGTACGCATTGATCCTCGCTACTTCCGCCCCACCGAAGTGGAGACGCTGCTGGGTGATCCCACCAAGGCGAAGGAGAAACTGGGCTGGGTGCCGCGCTATGGCATCGATGCGCTGGTGCAGGAGATGGTGGAATACGATCTGGATCAGGCCAAGCGCCACGCACTGTTGAAGGAAAAAGGCTTCGACGTGTCTCTTGCCAAGGAGTAAGCCATGGACAAGTCCAGCAAGATCTTTGTCGCGGGGCATCGCGGGATGGTGGGCTCTGCCATTGTGCGACGGCTGAAGCGCGATGGTTTCCACAACCTGGTGCTGCGCGATCGCTCCCAGCTGGATCTGTGCGATCAGGTGGCGGTGATGAACTTCATGCGGGAGGAGCAGCCCGACGTGGTGGTAGTCGCTGCCGCCAAGGTGGGGGGCATCCATGCCAACAACACCTATCCGGCACAGTTCATCTACGAAAACCTGTTGATGGAGTGCAACCTGATTCACGGCGCGCATGTCGCTGGGGCAAAGCGCTTGCTGTTTTTGGGGAGTTCCTGCATTTATCCGAAATTTGCCGCGCAACCCATTGAGGAGCGTGAGCTGCTCAACGGGGCGCTTGAGCCCACCAATGAGCCCTATGCGGTCGCCAAGATTGCCGGCATCAAACTGTGTGAGTCCTACAACCGGCAGTATGGGGCAGATTACCGCTCCTTGATGCCGACCAATCTCTACGGTCCCCATGACAACTTCCACCCGGAGAACAGTCATGTCATTCCGGCCTTGATGCGTCGTTTCCACGAGGCAAAGATGCAGGGGGCGGAGGAGGTCGTGGTGTGGGGCACCGGGAACGCGCTGCGAGAGTTCCTGCATGTGGACGACTTGGCTGAGGCCAGTGTGCATGTGCTGTGCATGGATCGCGCTCTGTACGATACGGTGACCGAGCCGATGCTGTCGCACCTCAATGCGGGCACGGGGGTGGATGTATCCATCCGGGAGCTGGCGACCTTGGTCGCCAAGGTGGTCGGTTTTCAGGGTCAGCTGCGCTTTGACAGCAGCAAGCCGGACGGCACACCACGCAAGCTGCTGAATGTGGAGCGGCTGGCAAACCTGGGGTGGCGGGCACGCACGCCGCTAGAGCAGGGCTTGGCCGAGACTTATCAGTGGTTCCTGGAGCATGTAGAGCACATACGTGCTTGAGTGTGATGAAAACGGGCGCTGCGGCGCCCGTTTTCATATCGGCACGTCTTATTGCTGTTGGCAGGGTTTCAATAAGCGCTGCCTTAGATGCTGACCTGCCTTCCCCCATCCACGGCGATGATCTGACCGGTCAGATAATGCGATCGGGCCAGAAAGCACACGGCTTCGGCAATGTCGGCCGGGCAGCCCAGGCGCTTCATCGGTATCTTTTCCAGGTAGCGTGCCTGGCCCTCCTGATCCCCCGGCTCTTGAGATGACCACAGGATGGCCCCTGGGGCGATGCCGTTGACCCGAATCGCCGGGGCGAGATCCCGCGCCAGGGATTTGGTCATCATGGCGACACCGGCCTTGGCCATGCAGTAGATCGGGTGGTTGGCCAGCGGGCGATCCGCGTAAATATCCACGATATTGACGATGCTGCCGCCGCTCTCCCGAAGGGCGGGGATGAGTGCCTGGGTGAGGAAGAAGGGCCCCTTGAGGTTGCTGTTGAACAGGTCGTCCCACTGGGCCTCGCTCGCACTGCTGATAGGGGTGGGGTAGAAGCTGGAGGCGTTGTTGACCAGCAGGTCGAGGCGTTCGAAGGCTTCCAGCGCTTGCTCGGCCAGCAACGGCATCTGGTGGATCTGGTTCAAATCGGCCTGGAGCAGGGCGACCGAGTGCGGCCTGCTGCTTTCCAACTCGGCGCGCAGGGCTTCGGCCTCTCCGCGAGAGCCTCGGTAGTGGAGCACCAGGTTGTAGCCTTCGGCATGCAGGCGGCGGGCGATTTCGGCCCCGACGCGGCGTGCGGCGCCGGTGATCATGGCGGTGGGTGTGTAGTCCAGGCTCATGGTAGTGACTCCTTGAAAGCCGTTATGGCGGCCTTGATGGCTTTGGCGCGTGCGCAGCGGATGGCTTTGCCCAAGGCCTCGCCGGTGAGGCCGCGCTCGACCAGGGGCCGCGCTTCCACTTGGCGGGCGGCGTGTGCGGCGTGGCGAATCAGCGCTGCCTGGGGGTAGCGGCGCTGCTCCAGGCCGGTGCGGCCCCGGGCATCGGCCTCAGCGGCGGCGAGAAAGTCGTCCAGGCGCCCAGGGCGGCGGAAGGCATCCAGTGCCTCCAGCAACTTGAGCACGCTGCTGGAGCGCAGCTCAAGGGCCCTGTGGCAATGTGTGTGATACTCCGCCACCAGGGCGGCGAGATCGGCGTGTTCTCTGGGCACCTTGAAGCGTTGGCTGACTTGCCGGGCAAGTCGGGCGCTGTGGGCCTCGTGGGCGATATGGCGAGGCCATTCGGCACGTGGGGTGCGAGCCTTGCCCAGATCGTGCAACAGCGTGGCCCAGCGCACCTGCAGGGGCGCGTTGCTGCGGGCACAGGCGGCCAAGGCCAGCAGGCTGTGGACGCCGCTGTCTACCTCCGGGTGATGGCGATGGGGTTGTGGCACGCCGAACAGCGCGTCGAGTTCCGGCAGCAGCACGGCCAGAGCGCCACACTGGCGGAGGGTGAGCAGGTACACCTCCGGCTGTGGTTCCATCAGGGCGCGTTCAGTTTCCTTCCAGACTCGCTCGG
Source organism: uncultured Pseudomonadales bacterium (assembly GCA_964649985.1). Lineage (GTDB taxonomy): Bacteria > Pseudomonadota > Gammaproteobacteria > Pseudomonadales > CAZYQX01 > CAZYQX01. The sequence goes on from CAZYQX010000002.1 coordinate 79,241, forward strand.
CCACCAGGTGGTGCACCTCGCCTTCAGCCACCATCTGCCGCATCAGCGCCAGGGTCTCCGGGGCCAAGCGGAAACCGAGCGGGTAGTAGCGCGCGGCGAAGCGTGCCACGCGCAGTACCCGCAGAGGGTCTTCGGCAAAGGCCGGGGATACGTGGCGCAGCAGGCGCGCCTGCAGGTCGCGCTGGCCGCCGTAGGGGTCAATGAGGGTGCCGTCGTCAGCCATGGCCATGGCATTGATGGTGAGGTCGCGGCGGATCAGGTCGTCTTCCAGGCTCACCTCGGCGGAGGCGAAAAATTCGAAGCCGTGGTAGCCGTGGCCCTGCTTGCGCTCGGTGCGGGCCAGGGCGTATTCCTCGGCGGTATCCGGGTGGAGGAATACCGGGAAGTCCTTGCCCACGGGTTTGAAGCCGCGCTCGAGCATGAGCTGTGGCGTGGCACCCACCACGACGTAGTCGCGCTCGGAGACAGGGCGGCCCAGCAGCTGATCGCGGACGGCGCCGCCGACGAGGTAGATATGCATGAGTCTGCGCTATTGTGAGCTGTGCGCAGGATATTAACCGATTGGGCCCGGTGGCGGGCGACCGCCAGCTGTGAATGACCTATCGATGGGCCGAGTCAACGGTCGCTGTTCCCCGTATTGAAAAAGGCGATGATGTCGCGCAGGTGCTGTACCTGCTGGTTGACCTCTTCTGCCGTGGCGGCCAGCTCTTCCGAGGCGGCGGCATTGTGTTGGGTGGTCTGGCTAAGTTGGGTGATGGCGCTGGTGATCTGATTGGCCCCGCTGGCCTGCTCATGGGAGGCCGCGGCGATCTCCTGCACCAGTTCGGAGGTTTTCTGGATCGCTGGCACCATTTCGCCCAGCACGGCGCCAGCGCGTGTGGCCAGCTCCACGCTGGAGTGGGCCACCCGGCCGATATCCTGGGCGGCTGTCTGGCAGCGCTCCGCCAGCTTGCGTACCTCGCTGGCGACGACGGCGAAACCGCGCCCCTGTTCACCGGCCCGGCCGGCTTCAATGGCCGCATTCAAGGCCAGCAGATTGGTCTGATAGGCGATTTCGTCGATGACGCCGATCTGGCTGGCGATGTGGCGCATGGCCTCCGCTGTCTGCCTGACGACTTCACCGCCTTCACTGGCGCCGCTGGCGGCTTTGAGTGCCATATTCTCGGTGACCTGGGCGTTCTCGCTGTTCTGGGTGATGGATGCCGACATCTGCTCCACCGAGGCGCTGGACTGCTCGACACTGGCGGCCTGCTCGCTGGCCGCTTGCGAGAGCGACTGGGCGGTGGCGTTCACCTGGCTGGAGGCGGTATTGAGCGCGTCACCGGAGCGAATCACTTCGCCCACCACAGCGCGCAGTTGCAAGATCATATGTTGCAGCGCGCGCAGCATGCCGCCGATTTCATCGCGGGACTGCGCTTCCACATCGACCCTCAGGTCACCGCTTGCCAGGCGATTGACGGCGTTTGCCGCCTCTTTTACCGGCTTCACCACCATGCGGGAAATGCACTGCATCAACACCAGGCAAACCAATGCAATGCTGAAAAGCCCAAGAGCGATGCCCTCATTGCGTGCTCGCTTGGCACTGGCCAGCACATTGTCGATGGGGACGGTGACGCGCAGCGACCATGGATGGCGAGCATCACCTGTCATGATCGGCACATATATGGCGATGGCCTCTGTTTTTAGCGCGGCGTCGTAGGTCTGGATGCGCATCACCTTGCCTTCTGAAATGCCGCTGATGATGTGTTGCCATGCCTCACCCTCCCCGATGGGTTTGCCTAATAGGGCGTCGTTGTGACTGGCGAGGAAGGTGCCTTTGGATGAGATCAACTCGGCATAGCCGGTTTCAAACAGACTGATTTTTTTGCTTAACGCCTGCAATTCCGTCAGCGCGATGTCGGCACCTGCCACACCCACCACTTTGCCATTTCGTTTGATGGGAACGCCCAGTGAGCTCATCCAAACGTCCTTGCCGCCAATGGCATACACATAGGGCTCACCCATGGTGTCTTGGCCGCTGTCGCGCGGCACGAGGTAGTAGTCCCCGTCTCCTGGCGTGTCGATATCAACCAGAGGTTCCAGTGTCGGCGTGCCATTCCCGGGGTTCCAGTAGGGCATGAAACGCCCTGACGCGTCGGCCCCTGGTTTGCCCGCGTAGTCGCTATCTTTGCCGTCGAATTCATTGGGCTCCCAGCCACTCCAGATGCCGATCAGGAAGGGGTTTTCCTGCAGCAGTCGGCGGTGGAGCGTGATGGCCGTTGCACGGTTGGGGTCCTTGGCATCCTGCATACCTTGCAGTGCGCCGGCCAATGTGCGGGCAATGCTAAAGGAGGATTGCAACTTGGTCTCTAACTCTGCGGCGTTGTAGTGTGCCAGTTGCTCGGCGTAGTCCAACGCCATGGTTTCCTGTGCGGTGCTTGCACGGTAGGCCAGCACGCTAATGGTGGCACTCATGCCGGTGGCCACCAGTACGAATACCAACAGCATCATTTTGGCTTGCAAGCCATGGCTGGTTAAACGCTGCAGCATCCTGGTTCTCCCTTGGCGGTTTATGCTGTTGGCATTGTTGTAAGTTCTGTGTAGATGCTTGTCTGACGGGGAAGGCAAGCGTTAAACACGAGAAATCAGCACATTCCGCAGATGTGGTGGCTGTTTCAATTTGTTCACTTGAGTGCCGGTTATTGCGCGGTCTCTTCATCTGGATTGCTGCTTTCATAGCGCAGAACAGCATGTTCCTGTGCTTCGTGCATGCCGTACTTTTGGTTCTGTCAGGTTTAGGGGGTGAACACCACTTTTACCGAGCTATCCACATCGGCCTTATCGATGTAGGTGATGACGTTGGGATTTGTCGCCGCAAGTTCTTTGGCTTTGGCGGTGCTGTCGACCACTTTGGGCGGCCTGCCACCACCTGAGAAGATTAGCCGCGACCAATATGCCTTCAGCTGTACCTGCGATTTTCCGGTGACTGCCGTGTGGAATGCCTCGCGCAGCGCGTTTCCTTCGGCGAGATCCATCGGGATCGCCTCTTGGCCGCTGGGGAAGGCCGAGTTTTTGCCGAGGAAAATGTTGGCTACTTCCTGTTTGCTCAGTGTGCCGGCGGGCGAGCTGGCGCCCACCACAGCGACGACCTCAGCATAAGCGCTGTTGCCGCAGACCAGGAGCGCAAAAACCAATGATTTGATTTTCATGGCATGGCCCTCCTTAGAAGACAAAATCTACACCGACGGTGTAGGTGTTGAATTGAGTGGGGCGGGTGCCATAGCCATCGTTGTCGAAAACGCCTGGATAGCCTACGAAATTGCCGGTTTCTTCTTCCATCGCATAATTTTCGATTTCGGCCTTGATGGCGTAGTTTTCCTTCACATCCCAGCGCACGCCGATACCGACCACTTCGCGGCCGGTGTTTTGGCGCAAGTAGGCTCTGTTAAGCGAGCTAAAGGCAGCATTTGCCCCAGGGCTTACCGTGTTAGTTGGAAATGTAGCCGAGTCGTTACTGTTGGTATTGACGTTGGTGTAGGTGATGTAGGGCGTGAAGGCACCAAGATTGTAGGAGCCCACGAACTGCATGCCGTCGGCATCTGCGATGATGGAGTCTGTTTCGCGCTGAAAGGCCTCCAGGCTGAGAGTGAGAGCATCCATGTTCCATCTTATGGCAGCGGTCACGAGGTCGTATTTGGCTCCTTCAACAGTATTGCTCCAGTCATCCGCCTCGTCGTAGCACACTGAGCTGCAGAGGCCAAGCCCAGCCATCTGCCGCATAAAATCAGCCGTTGGGCCTATAGATGTGATGTCCGAGCTGTGGCCTTCCGCAGTGAAGTCTGCATGCAGGATATTTAGCCGGGCGAGCAGGCTGTCATTTTCCCAGCTCAATACGCCACCGTAGAGTTTATCCGCCTCATACCAGACGTATTTGTCATCGGCACCATCTGGGCTATCGTATTTTGATTCGCCGCCATACAGGGTGGCTTTGATCATGCCATCACCCAATGCTGTTCGATATGTGATGTCGAAGCCATCGTGTGTCGAGAGGGGATAGAACCCGTAGAGGTTGACCGAGGCAGAGGTGGTTGTGCGTCCATATCCCACAAAACGATATTCAGACTCCATGAATACCGGGGTGAGCACCCGGCCCACGCGCACCTGCCAGTTGTTGTCGATCTTGTAGCGGACGAAGGCCCATTCGATGGTGGGGTCGAAGTCCCCTTCGTTCCGCTGCATGCCGATAACCTGAACGGTGGCCGAGAGGTCGCTATCGGGGGCGACATCCATCTGGCCGGCAATCAGCGAGTGGGGCTCGAAGGTCCAGTCGCCGCCGGAGCTGTTAGGTGGAGTGGGCTGGTTGTTGCTGCGGGCGGTCACCCGGCTGTTGTCGGATTTGTTGGCCATCAGGGTGCCGAAGCCGCTGAATTTAACCGAGGACTCATCTGCCAGTACGGGGGTGGCCAGCACGGGTATTGCCAGCGCCAGCGCCGCGCAGAGTGTCTGCTTGGGGCTTTGGGGTAGAGGCATGGGCGTTCTCCATCGCGTGCAAATAGTTATAACGTGGTGTGTTAGGTTTAGAACATGCAGTTGAGAATTGCCGCTAAAGTTCCTGGCTTCGGTTATATTCAATGGAGAATAAAAAAATTATTTTTATGGCAAATTGTTTTTTAGTTTGTTCTGTTCTTTATGGGATGTTTTTTATATTGCTTTGTGAGTTTTTATTGTTTTTCTGTATAATTCGTATGGCTCAATATTTAATTTTTAACTTTTTATGTAGTCCTGAGGCGATGCTATCGGCACAAGTCCCATCAGCGCGAGCAGTCAAACAGCTCTGGGGTGGCTTGGCGAAATGGTCGGATCGACTGGCATACGCTTGCTATGCATCAAGCCCTGCGCCATAGCGCTTTGGGGCTGGCCGTGCCCACTCTCGTAGGGTGGCTTGGCGATATGACCATGTCGGTTTGTGTAGGCATGACGCCGAAGGCGCTTGTTGCAAGATGCCGCTATGCCTTTTCATATTGGCCGCAATAAGTGATCATGATCCGCCCGGCATTTTCGTTTTTAGCATGCACTCTCTGCTCATCAACCCCATCGGCACGCTGCACTCACCCTTTCGCGAGAAGTTCGGCATTCCGCGCCAGCCGGGGTTGGCGCCCCATGCCATCAGCCGGTTGGTGCTGGCGCCTGAGTGTGCGCGGCCGGAATGCTTTGCCGGGCTAGAGGCGTTTTCTCACTTGTGGCTGATCTTCGGTTTTCACGCCACCGCCGATCAGGGCTGGCGGCCCACCGTGCGGCCGCCGCGCCTGGGCGGTAATCAGCGCCTGGGGGTATTTGCCACCCGCAGCATGTTCAGGCCCAACCCGCTGGGCTTGTCGGTGGTGGAGCTGGTGGGGGTGGCAACAGGTGAGAGTGGGGTAGAACTGCTGTTGCGCGGTGCCGATCTGCTTGATGGCACGCCCATTTACGACATCAAACCCTATGTACCCTATGCCGACAGCCTGCCGGAGGCGCGCGGTGGCTTTGCGCCGGAGGCGCCGGTGTTATTGGATGTGCAGTGGGCTGAGCAGGCGCTGCGTGAGGCCGAGCAGCTGGGGCTGGAGGCGGATACCCGCGCCCTGATTGACGAGGTGCTGGCCCAGGACCCGCGCCCGGCCTACGCCGGCAATGCCCACGATGAGGCGCGGGTGTACGGCGTGTGGCTGGCGGGCTGCGATGTGAGCTTCGGTATCGGTGCGGCCGGGGTCAGCGTGCTGGGGGTGAAGCGGCGCGTGTGAGCCACGCCCCGGGGGCGCTTGTTGCGCAACAGTTCGCGGCCATCAGCTCACGATGCTGAAGGTGTCGCGCCCCATCAGGTCCACGCCGCATTCGAGTTGCTCGATCCAGCCGATCAACTTGTTGACCATCTCCCGGCCAATAAAGGGCTTGCCGTGCTGGGGCACGATCATCTCGATATCCAGCTCTCTCACCATCTCCGCCCACAGGCGGCACACCCGGTTCGAGGCCATGTAGCGGCGGTGAAAACCGTACATGCTGGGCACGTGGGCGTCGAAGTCTTCCACGCCCTGGCTGGCGCCGTCTTCCACCATGGATGAGCCCAGGTCGCCGGAGAACAGAATCTTGCTGACCGGGTCGTAGAACTGGAAATTGCCCACCGAGTGCAGGAAGTGGCCCGGCACCGCCAAGATGTGGCTGTCGCCCAGTGGGATCTTCATGCCTTGGTCGGGGATGCCGATCAGCCGGTCGCTCAGGGTGGCGTTCATGCGTTCAGTGACGAAGCTGGAGGCCAGGTGGGGCAGAAAGCGTACCCACAGCCGCGAGCAGGCGATCTTGCACTGGGAGTGCATCAGCCAGCGGGGCAGTGAGGTGATGATGTCTGGGTCCTGGTGAGAGGCCAGCACGTAGTCCAGCGCATGGGCAGGCACATAGCGGCTGATCTCGATGCTGAGCGGGGTGTAGGTGAGGTCGCCGCCCGGGTCGATCAGCGCGGAGTGGCCGTCGTGCACGATCAGGAACTGGTTACTCTGCACCCCATCGCCGCTGACCAGATCGCTGAAGCTCAGGCAGAGGTGCCCTTCCTGTTTGAACAGCGTTGAAACCCTTGCCATGCCAACCTCCGATTTGTTCCTGAGCGAAGTGTAGGTGTGGCCGCCCAGCGGCGTTGTGAGCCAGGTCAAACACTGGTGGTTTGGGGTGGAACGATTGGTTATGAGCAGCGGCTGTGAAAAAACGCTGTGCCGATGTCAACCGAATCACGCTTGGGCCGTTATACCCATGACAGTGATCGGTTGTGCTTCACTTCAAGGCAAACCAGCGGAGACGCAGCATGAAATTGATTGATGGATTTGTACTGGGCGCCCTGCTGGGCACCTCTGCCGGCGCCTGGGCCGAGCCCGCGCAGGGCAATCAGGCGCAGCGCCTGGATGCCAAGGGGGATCGCATCGAGCAACGCCTGGATGAGCGGGGCGACCGGCTTGAAGCGCAGTATGACCAGCGCGCGGCGCGTGCCTTGGCGCATGGCCGCGAGCAGCGCGCCGAACAGTTCGAGCAGAAAGGCGACCGCATCGACCAACGGCTGGATCAGCGCGGCGAGCGCATCAACCAGCAGCTGGATAACCGTGCGGAGCATTGGAGCGACCGCCGTGAGCAACGCGACGCGCGACATGAACAGCGCCAGCAGCGACAGGACCACCGGGGAGGCGGGTGGCATGCGGGCGGCCATCGCGGCTGAGAGGGCGCCTGGATGAACCTGGGGCGGAGGCTGGGTCATGAATGACGTGCGCATGTCCGCCTTTCTGGCCGGCGTGGAGCAGCGCGCCTATCGCATGGCGCTGGTGGCCGTGCGCCATCGGGATGATGCGCTCGATATCGTGCAGGAGAGCATGTTGCAGTTGGTGCGCCGCTACAGTGAGCGGCCCGAAGCGGAATGGGCGCCGTTGTTCTTCCGTATATTGCAGCGCTGCATCACGGATCGCCATCGACGCCAGCGCTGGGCGCGACTGTTTGGCGCGGCGCCGCCCGATGATGAGGACTGGCTGGCGTCGCTGGTCGATGCGAGCGCCGATCCCGCCGAGGCCCTGCAGCGCCAGCGTGCTCTGGAGCGCCTGCTGCAAGCGTTAAGCGCACTGCCACTGCGGCAACAGCAGGTGTTTCTGCTGCGCCACTGGCAGGGGCTCGATGTGCGCGACACCGCACTGGCCATGGGCTGTGGCGAGGGCAGTGTGAAAACCCACCTCTCCCGGGCGCTGGCGGCCCTGCGAGAACAGTTGAAGGAGGAGTGGCCATGAGCGAGATGCAGAACGGTGGGCCTGACGAGCAGCTGGTGCGGCAGGCGCGCGATTTGCTGGATCAGGCGCTACTGGATGCGGATACCCGCGCCCGGCTGCAACACGCCCGGCAGCAGGCCATGGCGGCGGCGCCCCGGCGGCGGCCCGCCATGGCGTTGTGGGGGGCGGGGCTGGCCACGGCCGCCCTGGTGCTGGCCGTGTCACCTTGGCCACCGTGGTCGACGCCGGCTACAACGGGCCTGGCCGTGAACGGCCCCGAGCCCGAATACATCGAGTGGCTGGCCAGCAATGATCAGGACATGCAACTGCTGGAACAGCTGGGCGAGCTGCCGGCCACGCCCGCACCGGAGGACCCGCAATTGCTGGAAAACCTGGAGCTATTTGAGAATCTTGACATGCTCGAAGGCGGTGACGCCCCCGGGCAGGAGGTGCGTGATGCGAGTTGAACGGCTTTTGCAGTCTTTTGCGCTGTGCGCGTTGATTGCCCCGATGAGCTGGGCTCAGCAAGGCAGTGGCGGCATCGGCTGGGAGCAACTCTCCCCCGATGAGCAGCAAGCCTTGGGCAAGCTGCACGACAGCTGGAGCAGCTTGCCCCCCGAGCGTCAGCAGCGCCTGCAGCAGGGTGCCCGACGCTGGCAGCAGATGAGCCCTGAAGAGCGGGAGCAGGCCAGGGAACGCATGCAGCGCTTCCAGAAAATGTCGCCCGAGCAGCGGGAAAAAATGCGCGAGCGTATGCAAAAAATGACGCCGGAACAGCGCCAGGCAATGCGCGAGCACTTCAAGAACATGAGCCCGGAACAACGCCAGCAAATGCGGGAACGGATGCGGGACATGCCGCCGGAACAGCGCGACCAGCTGCGCGAACGCATGCGCGACATGTCGCCGGAGCAACGCGATCAGATGCGGGAACGCATGCGGGACATGTCGCCGGAGCAACGCGATCAGTTGCGCGAACGGATGCGCGACATGACACCCGAGCAACGCCAGCAAATGCGTGAACAGCGGCGCGATGAACGCCGCGAACAGCGAGGCGACCGGCCGAGCGGGCGCGACGGTGGGCATCCCATGCCGGCGGGTGGTGCGCCGCTGTGAGTGGAGGGGCTACACTGGCGCCTCTCAATTGGCCCGGTGAGCCCCGCCATGCAAGCAAGCACCACTCTTGACTCCGCCGCCCCGCCCAGCCGCAAGCTGGGCAGCGTGCTGGCCCTGCTGGGCTTTCTCCGCCCTTACCGGGGCACCGTGGCGGCCTTCCTGGTTGCCCTGCTGTTCACCTCGGGGGTGATGCTGTCGCTGGGGCAGGGTGTGCGGCTGGTGATCGACCAGGGCTTCGGCCGGCAGTCGCTGGACATGCTTAGTAGTGCCATTGGCGTGCTGATGCTGATCGCGCTGCTGATGGCCGTCGGTACCTATGTGCGCTTTTATCTGGTGTCCTGGCTGGGGGAGCGGGTCAGCGCCGACATCCGCCGGGCGGTATTTGAGCACGTGATCCGGCTCGATGCGGGCTTTTTCGAGAGCGCCCGCAGTGGCGACCTGATGTCGCGCCTCACCGCCGATACCACCCTGCTGCAATCCATCGTCGGTTCCTCCCTTTCCATGGCGTTGCGCAGTGCGATCCAGGTGGTGGGGGCGGTGATCATGCTGTTCATCACCAACATCAAACTGACGATGATGGTGGTGGTATGCGTGCCGTTGGTGCTGCTGCCGGTGCTGTTGCTGGGGCGCCGGGTGCGTGAGCTGTCGCGCCGCAGCCAGGACAGCGTGGCGGATGTGGGCAGCTACGCCGGTGAGATCATCCAGAACATCAAGACCGTGCAGAGCTACACCCGGGAGCCCGAGGAGCAGCGCGCCTTCGCCGGCGAGGTGGAGCGGGCCTTCGGCGTGGCCCGCCGCCGGGTGCGGCAGCGGGCGGTGCTGATGGCGCTGGTGATCCTGATGGTGTTCGCCGCCCTGGCCAGCATGTTGTGGGTGGGTGGCGGCGACGTGATTCAGGGCCGTATGAGCGGCGGCGAGCTGGGTGCCTTCATCGTCTATGCCATCATGGCGGCGGTGGGGGTGGCGACACTCTCCGAGGTCTATGGCGAGTTGCAGCGAGCGGCGGGGGCCACCGACCGGCTGATGGAGTTGCTGGCGATCGAGAACCGCATTCAGGCGCCCAGTGCGCCGCAGCCGGCTGAGGCCTTGGAGGCGCGCATGGCGCTGCAAGCGGTGCGCTTCAGCTACGCTGCCCGGCCCGAGCCGCCGGCGCTGGATGGGCTGAGCCTGGAGATTCCGCCCGGGCAGGTGCTGGCCATCGTCGGCCCCTCGGGGGCGGGCAAGTCCACCGTGTTCGAGCTGTTGCAGCGCTTCTACGACCCACAGCAGGGGCAGGTGACGCTGGGCGGGGTGGATCTGCGCCAACTGGACCCGCAAGACCTGCGCCGGCAGATCGGCGTGGTGAAGCAGCAACCGGAGCTGTTTAGCGGCGACGTGCTGCACAACATCCGCTACGGTCGTGAAGACGCCAGTGAGGATGAGGTGATCGCCGCCGCCCGGGCCGCCTATGCCCACGACTTTGTCAGCGCCCTGCCCGAAGGCTACCGCACCCCGCTGGGCGAGCGGGGCGTGCGCCTGTCCGGCGGCCAGCGCCAGCGCATCGCCATCGCCCGGGCGGTGCTGAAGAACCCGCGCATCCTGCTGCTGGACGAGGCCACCAGCGCGCTGGACTCCGAGAGCGAATACCAGATCCAGCTGGCGCTGGAGGCGCTGATGCAGGGCCGCACCACGGTGATCATCGCCCATCGCCTGTCCACCATCCTGCACGCCGACCGCATCGCGGTGCTGGATCAGGGGCGGGTGGTAGCCCAGGGGCGCCACGAGGAATTGCTGGAAAGCTGCCCGCTGTATGCGCGGCTGGCGCAGTTGCAGTTCGGGCTGGGCGGGGATACTGCATGATACATGGCGCGGCCGGGAGGGCCGGGCCGGCGAAGAAGAATGGTGCCCCGGATACGATTTGAACGTACGACCTGTCCCTTAGGAGGGGACCGCTCTATCCAGCTGAGCTACCGGGGCGAGAGGGCTATTCTAGCGGGTTTGCGGCGCCGCGACGAGCGGTTGTGGCGCCGCATGGCCGTCAAAGATTGGCCAGGGGTTGGGCGAACTGTACGCGGCAGTCCCAGGGGAAGTGCAGCCAGCAGTCCTGGGGGAACTCGCGCACGTACTGGTCGGCCACCGTGAGGCCCATGGGCTTGGCGTAGACGGTGACGAAGTGCGCCTTGGGCAGGATCTCCTTGATCAGCTTGCCGGTGCTGCCGGTGTCCACCAGGTCGTCCACCACCAGCAGGCCTTCGCCGTCGTGGTCCAGCCCCTTCAGTACGCTCAGGGTGCCCTGCTGGTCGTGGTCGTAGCTGGCGATGCAGACGGTGTCGACCATGCGGATGTTCAGCTCCCGGGACAGGATGCCGGCCGGTATCAGGCCGCCGCGGGCGATGGCGATGATGCCGCGCCAGGGGCCGCGGCGGGTCAGGCTGTGGGCCAGGGCCAGGGTGTCGCGGTGGAATTCGTCCCAGGTCAGGCAGTATTCGTGGCTCATGCGGGCATCCGGTCGGGGTGGGGTGGTCGCGTGCGTCGCAGCCACCGTGATTGGGCGTGGTAGCGGCGTGCTGGGGCTCAGGCACCGCGCTGGGCGAATTTTACGGGCTGCACCGGCAAAATCCAATTGCAGCATTACCTCTATGCCCATGCTGGTCGTGTGGCCATGTGCTATGCTCCGGCCCCCGCAATTTCAACAGGAACCCAGGCATGGATCTGAATGCCAAGAAAACCGCCCTGCGCATGATTCCCTACGGCATCTATGTGCTGACCGCGCGCAGCGACAGCGGCGAAATCGCCACCGCCACCGTCAACTGGGTCACTCAGACCGCGTTCGAGCCGCCACAGCTGGTGGTGGGGGTGAAGGTGGAGTCCAATGCCCACGCGCTGATCAAGCAGACCGGCAAGTTCGTGCTGAACATGCTGGGCAAGGGCCAGCAGGGCACCGCCTTCGCCTTCTTCAAGAGCGTAGTGCCCGAGGGCAACACCCTGGCCGGCGAGGCGTTCCGCCTGGGTGAGAGCGGTGCGCCGATTCTGGAGTCCGCCCCCGCGTACGTGGAGTGCACGCTGGTGGAGACCATCGAGCGCGGTGACCACTCCATCTTTGTCGGTGAGGTGATTGCCGCCGGCCTGAAACAAGAGATCGAGGGCCGCCCGGACGAGGCCATCCTGGCCATGAAGGATTTGGGCGAGAAGACCTTCTACGGTGGCTGATCCTCTCCGCCCGGGCCGGTGGGGCCACTGACCACCGGCTGCCTTCCGCGTTGTACACTGCTCTCCGCCGGCACCCCGCCGGTCCACCCCTGCCAGGAGAGCCGCATGCCCAGCCGCGCCCAGATCGAGCACGCCATCCGCACCCACTTCGAGGCCTGGAACAGCAAGGACCGCCAGCGCTGGTTCGACAACTTCGCCGACGATATCGTGCTGGAAGACCCGGTGGGCGGGCCCACCAAGATCGGCCGGGAGGCGCTGCTGAAGAGCTGGGAGAACTCCTTCAAGGACGGGCACGACTGGCGGCTGAAGCCGATGGTGATGCAGATCTGTGCCGACCAGGCGGCGCTGTGCGTGCGCAATTACGGCAAGGTGGACGGCGTGCCGGTGGAGCTGGACTCGATCGAGATCTACACCGTCAACGACGCCGGCAAGGTGAGCTACATCCGCACCTATTTCAACCCACCCGAGGGCCAGGCGCTGGACCCCTATTTCGTGCAGTTGCAGCCGCCGGCATAAGCGGGGGAGGGCGCGGGCTTAGTCGGGCGCCCAGCCGAAGCGCTTGAGGTCGATGCGCGCCCGGCGGCAGTCCACGCCCTCGGCACTGAGCTGTCGTCGCTGAGACTGGCCGGCCTCGCTGTCGGCAGGCAGCGAAAGACGGCCACCGGCGGCGATCACGCGGTGCCAGGGTACGCTGCTTGCGTCGGGGAGTTGGGAGAGAATGCGGCCCACCAGGCGTGAGCGGCCGGGCAGGCCCGCGAGCGCGGCGACCTGCCCGTAGGTGGCAACACATCCCGACGGGATGCTGTGCACCACCCAGAGAATGGCTTCGCGGGCCGAGGCCGGCCCGCCGCCCGCATCAGATGCGGATGCCGCCATCCATTTCCACGATGCGACCGGTGAAGTAGTCGTTTTCGAGGATGTATACGGCGGTCTGGCCGATTTCTTCCGGCAGGCCCAGGCGGCCCAGCGGAATGGTGGCCTTCATCTTGTCCAGCGCCTCGGGCTTCATGTTGGCAACCATTTCGGTGGCGATGAAGCCGGGGGCGATACCCGCGGAGCGGATGCCGTAGCGGGACAGCTCCTTGGCCCAGGTGACGGTCATGGCGGCTACACCGGCCTTGGCGGCGGAGTAGTTGGTCTGGCCCATGTTGCCGGCCTTGGACAGGCTGGAGATGTTGATGATGCAGCCGGGGATCTTCAGCTCGATCATCTTGGCGGCGGCCTCGCGGGCGCACAGGAACACGCCGGTGAGGTTAACGTCGATGACGGACTGCCACTCGGCCAGCGACATCTTCTTCTGGATCTCGCCGTCTTTGGCTTTGATCATCAGGCCGTCGCGGGTGATGCCGGCGTTGTTGATCAGGCCGTGGATGGCGCCGAAGTCGGCCACGATCTGGTCAAACAGGGCAACCACCTGCTCTTCCTGGGCGATGTTGGCCATGTAGGTCTTGGCGTCGCCACCGGCTTGCTTACACAGGGCCGCTGCTTCGTCCAGCTTTTCCTGGTTCAGGTCGATCAGTGCCAGCTTGGCGCCCTTGGCGGCAATCTCCAGTGCCATGGCACGGCCCAGGCCTTGGCCGCCTCCAGTAATCGCTATGACTTTGTCTTTGAGGTTCATGGTCTCACCCAGATCGTTCTTACTGCTTTTCTCTGTTTGGGAGCCGGCCCTGCATGGCGAGGGGCAGCGAGTCCTGGTCACGGCAATACACGCGTGCCATTGTGCGCAGCGACAGGGGAATTATTGCGTATTTGGCGCGCCTCGCAAATGGTTATGTTGCATTGCAACAAAAAAAGTTTGCTGACAGGCCCTTGAAAGGGCTCGCAAAGGGGCCATATAGGATGCCGGTTGTGTTCGTTGAGGGCCTCGCGCCCGGCGGCACCGCTTGACGCCCGGCGGCGGCTCACTATCATTAGCACTCTCGCTTGTAGAGTGCTAGCCGCACTCCGGCTCAAGCTTTTTTAAGGCCTCGGGCTCTGCGGCCCGTGTGTTCAACCCATTGGGAGAAGTTAGCAATGAAGATTCGTCCCTTGCACGATCGTGTTGTGGTTCGTCGTCAGGAAGAAGAGGCGAAAACCGCTGGCGGCATCCTGCTGCCTGGCAGCGCCAAAGAGAAGCCCAACCGTGGCGTGGTGGTTGCCGTGGGTACCGGCGCTCCGCTGGACAACGGCGACGTGCGTGCACTGGCCGTAAAGGTGGGTGATACCGTGGTGTTCGGCCGTTATGCCGACAGCAACACCATCAAGAACGGCGACGAAGAGCTCATCATCATGAGCGAAGCCGACATCTACGGCGTGATCGAAGAGTAATTCTCTCTCCGCCCGATCCCTTGTAACCAAAGAATTTAGGAAGCTTCATCATGGCTGCTAAAGAAGTTAAGTTTGGCGATTCCGCGCGCCGCAAAATGCTGGCTGGCGTTAACGTTCTGGCCGACGCAGTAAAAGTGACCCTGGGCCCCAAAGGCCGCAACGTGGTGCTGGACAAAGCCTTCGGCGCCCCCACCATCACCAAAGATGGCGTGAGCGTTGCCAAGGAAATCACCCTGAAGGACAAGTTCGAGAACATGGGCGCCCAGATGGTGAAGGAAGTGGCCTCCAAGGCTTCCGACGCCGCCGGTGACGGCACCACCACCGCCACCGTTCTGGCCCAGGCCATCGTCAACGAAGGCCTCAAGTCTGTTGCCGCCGGCATGAACCCGATGGACCTGAAGCGCGGCATCGACAAGGCCGTAGTGGCCGTGGTTGAAGAGATCAAGAAGCTGTCCAAGCCCTGCGCCGACTCCAAGGCCATCGCTCAGGTAGGCACCATCTCCGCCAACGGCGACCTGCACATCGGTGAAATCATCGCGACCGCGATGGACAAGGTGGGCAAAGAAGGCGTAATCACCGTTGAAGAAGGTTCAGGCCTCGAGAACGAGCTGGACATCGTGGAAGGTATGCAGTTCGACCGCGGCTACCTGTCCCCCTACTTCATCAACAACCAGGAAAACATGAGCGCCGAGCTCGAGAGCCCCTGGATTCTGTTGGTGGACAAGAAGATCTCCAACATCCGCGAGATGCTGCCCGTTCTGGAGAACGTGGCCAAGTCAGGCAAGCCGCTGCTGATCATCGCCGAAGACGTGGAAGGCGAAGCCCTGGCCACCCTGGTGGTGAACAGCATGCGCGGCATCATCAAGGTTGCAGCCTGTAAGGCGCCTGGCTTCGGCGACCGCCGCAAGGCCATGCTGCAGGACATCGCCGTGCTGACCGGCGGTACCGTGATCTCCGAAGAAGTGGGCATGGACCTGGAGCGCGCCACCCTGGAAGTGCTGGGTCAGGCCAAGCGTGTGGTGCTGTCCAAGGAAAACACCACCATCATCGACGGTGCTGGCGAGCGCGAGCAGATCGAAGCGCGCATCAAGCAGATCCGCGTACAGATCGAAGAAACCACCTCCGACTACGACCGTGAAAAACTGCAAGAGCGCGTGGCCAAGCTGGCCGGCGGCGTTGCGGTGATCAAGGTTGGCGCGGCCACCGAAGTGGAAATGAAAGAGAAGAAAGCCCGCGTTGAAGACGCCCTGCACGCCACCCGCGCGGCGGTGGAAGAAGGCGTGGTGCCTGGCGGCGGTGTGGCCCTGGTGCGCGCCCTGACCCTGGTAGGCGAGCTGAAAGGCGACAACGAAGACCAGAACGTGGGCATCCTGCTGGCGCGCCGCGCCATGGAAGCGCCCCTGCGCCAGATCGCGGCCAACGCCGGTGAAGAAGCCAGCGTGATCCTCGACAAGGTGAAGGCAGGTTCCGGTAACTACGGCTACAACGCCGCTACCGGCAACTTCGGCGACATGCTGGAAATGGGCATTCTGGACCCGGCCAAAGTGACCCGCACCGCGCTGCAGGCCGCTTCCTCCATCGCCGGCCTGATGATCACCACCGAGGCCATGATTGCCGAGCTGCCCGAAGAGAAGGGCGCTGGCGGCATGCCTGGCATGGATGGCATGGGCGGTATGGGCGGCATGGGCATGATGTAATCCCCCGGGATTGCGCCCAGCAGCAAGAGAACCCCGCTTCGGCGGGGTTTTTTTATGCGCCAATGGAAAATGTTATTCATTCCCATTACCAAATGAGAATTAAATACACTATCATTGTGGTTGGTTCTCATTTGCAGGAAGTGCTCGATGCAAGGCGCACGTTTGTCTCTGATGGCGGTTCTGTTGGCGGGCTCAAGCTTGGTCGGGTGCGGTGAAAAGGCCAGTGCGCCGGTGGCTGTGGCGCCTCAGGCCGCCGTTGCCAGCGCGCCGGCCGGGGATGAAGCGGCTCGCCGAGCGGTGTTGGTGCAGTACGCCGATATTGCCCACGCCGTGTTTGCAGACGCGCTCGCCCAGGCCCAGGCGCTGCAGCAGGCGGTGGATGCCTTCCTGCGGGCGCCCAGCGATGCCACCCTCAAGGCTGCGCGGGAGGCCTGGTTGGCCGCGCGCATTCCCTACATGCAGAGCGAGGTGTTCCGCTTCGGCAACCCGGTGGTGGATGCCTGGGAGGGGCAGTTGAATGCCTGGCCGTTGGATGAGGGGCTGATCGACTACGTGGCCAAGGACTACCAGCACGCCCTGGGCAATGCCGGTGCCACCGCCAACATCATTGCCAGCCGTGCGCTGGCGGTGGGGGAGAAGACGCTGGATCTGGGCCAGATCACCCCCGAGCTGCTGGCCAGCCTGAACGAGTTGGGCGGCAGTGAGGCCAATGTGGCCACCGGCTATCACGCCATCGAATTCCTGCTGTGGGGGCAAGACCTGAACGGCACCGCCGCAGGCGCCGGCGCTCGCCCGGCCTCGGATTATCTCAGTGGAGCCGCCTGCACCGGCGGCCACTGCGAGCGCCGTGGGCAGTACCTGCAGGCCGCCACCGCCTTGCTGGTGAAGGACCTGCAGCAGATGGAGGCCCAGTGGCGCGCGGGTGGCGAAAACTATCGCGCCCAGCTGCTGGCCGAGCCGGTGGAGCAGGGGCTGCGCAAGATGATGTTCGGCATGGGCAGTCTGTCGCTGGGGGAGCTGGCCGGTGAGCGCATGAAAGTGGCGCTGGAGGCCAATTCCACCGAGGACGAACACGACTGCTTCAGCGACAACACCCACAACTCGCATTTCTACGACGCCAAGGGCGTGCGCAATATCTATCTGGGTGAGTACCGCCGGGTGGATGGCCGCGTGCTGAGCGGCCCCAGCCTGAGTGGCTTGGTGGCGGCGGCCAACCCCGCCCTGGACGCCGAGCTGAAGGGCCAGCTGGCCGCCACCGAGCAAGCCCTGCAGGGACTGGTGGACAGCGCGGCGGCCGGTGTGCACTTCGACCAGCTGATCGCGGCGGATAACGCCGAGGGCAATGCCTTGGTGAACCGCGGTATCGAGGCGCTGGTGGCGCAGACCCGGGGCATCGAGGCGGCGGCCAAGGTGCTGGGCATCACCGATCTGAATCCCGACACTGCCGACCATTCATTCTGAGAGGGCGCGTTATGAAAAAGATGTTTGCCAGCCTGATGTTACTGATGGGGGCTGGGCTGAGCCAGGCGGCAGCCACCGAGCTGGTGGTGTACTCCGCGCGCAACGAGCAGTTGATCAAGCCGGTGTTCGATGCCTACCAGAAGGAAACCGGCGTGGTGGTGAAGTTCATCACCGACAAGGAAGGGCCTTTGCTGGCGCGCCTGAAAAGCGAGGGAGCCAACAGCCCGGCGGATCTGCTGCTCACCGTCGATGCCGGCAACCTGTGGCAGGCGGCGCAGGAGGGGCTGCTGCAGCCAGTGGACTCTGAGCTGTTGAAGAAACAGGTGCCGGCGCACCTGCGCGACCCGGCGGGCAAGTGGTTTGGCCTGTCGCTGCGGGCGCGCACCATTTTCTACAACCCCGAGATGGTCAAGGCCAGTGAACTGAGCAGCTATGAAGGGCTGGCGGACAGCGCCTGGGCGGGCCGCTTGTGCCTGCGCACCTCGAAGAAGGTCTACAACCAGTCGCTGGTGGCGATGATGATGGCCTCCTCCAGCGCGGCGGCGGTGGAGAAGGTGGTGTCTGGCTGGGTGGACAACCTGGCGGCGCCGCCGTTCCCGGATGACACCAAGCTGTTGGAGGCGATCGCCGCTGGCCAGTGTGCGGTGGGTATCGCCAACACCTACTACTACGGTCGCCTGCTGAAGAAAGAGCCGGGCATTGCGGTGAAGCCCTTCTGGCCCAACCAGCAGGCCGCCAAGGGCCAGCTGGATGGTGTGCACGTCAACATCGCCGGTGCCGGTGTGACTGCACACAGCAGGCAGGCGGCGGAGGCGCGCAAGCTGCTGGAGTGGCTGTCGTCCGCCAAGGCGCAGAACTTGTTCGCCGACGAGAACATGGAGTATCCAGTCAACCCCGAGGTGCCCGCGGTGCTGGCGGTGGCGGCCTGGGGTGAGTTCAAACCGAGCAGCCTGAACGTCGCCCGCGCCGGTGAGCTGCAGGCGGAGGCGGTCAAGTTGATGGATCGCGCCGGCTACAAGTAAGCGCGAGCCGTTACCGCCGACCGGGCGCGGCGCGTGGACGGGTTCCGCGCGCTGCGCTTGTCGCATCTGTGCTGCATAGTCAAAGGGCCTACGCTTTCCCCGCGATGAAATCCTCTGCTCACCGTGTCGCCAGGCTTCAGTTGTGGCTGCCACTCATGCTGGTGGCCGCCCTGTGCGCCTTGCCCTTGCTGGTGGTGGTGTCCTCCCTGGCGCATCCCGCCCCCGAGGTGTGGCAGCACCTGCGCCAGCACGTGCTGCCCGGGCTGTTGCTGAATACCACCTTGCTGGTGCTGGGGGTGTTGGCAGGGGTGCTGTTGCTGGGGGTGGCGCTGGGCTGGCTGGTATCGCAATACACATTCCCGGGCCGCGCGCTGTTTAGCTGGGGCTTGATGCTGCCCCTGGCCATGCCGGCCTATGTACTGGCCTTCGTGCAGGTGGGGCTGTTGGATTACACCGGGCCGCTGCAGGGGGCGCTGCGTGAGCTGTTCGGCCTGCGGCTGAAACTGCCGGAGATCCGCAGCCTGGGAGGGGCGGTGCTGGTGCTGTCGCTGAGCTTTTATCCCTACGTCTACCTGCTGGCGCGCAATGCCTTCGGCCAGCTGGGCGGGCGGGCACTGGAGGTGGGGGCCTCGCTGGGGCTGACGCCGGCGCAGTCGATGTGGCGGGTGGCACTGCCGCTGGCGCGGCCCTGGATTGCCGCCGGCGCGCTGCTGGCCCTGATGGAGACCCTGGCGGACTTCGGTGCGGTGTATGTGCTGGGGGTGGATACCTTCACCACCGCCATCTACAAGGCCTGGTTTGCCATGTTTTCCCTGCCGGCGGCCAGCCAGCTGGCCTCGCTGCTGATCTTGCTCTCGCTGGGGCTGATGATGCTGGAGCAGTGGCAGCGCGGTGCGCGCCGCTATAGCCCAGTGGGCCGCCCGCCCGCCCGCCGGCGGCTGTCGGGCGCCCGGGCATGGCTGGCCACGGCGCTGTGTGGCGCGGTGTTGCTGCTGGCCTTCCTGCTGCCCTTTGCCCAGCTGCTGTGGTGGGTGTGGCAGAGCGGCCTGGCGGATCTGGATGAGCGCTACCCGGCTTTCGTGCTGCACTCCCTGCTGCTGGCCGGCCTGGCGGCGCTGCTGGTGGTGTCGCTGGCACTGGCGGCGGCCTTCTGTGAATACCGTCTGCAGCGCCACCTGCTGGCGCGGCTGGCCCTGCAGGTGGCGGCGGTGGGCTATGCCATCCCCGGCGCCGTGCTGGCGGTGGGGGTATTCGTGCCGGTGGCCTGGCTGGACAACTGGCTGATCGCCCAGTTTGGCCTGGCGCCGGGCAGTGCCGTGCTGAAGGGCTCGGTGGCGGCCTTGCTGCTGGCGCTGGCCTGTCGCTTTCTGTCGGTAGCGCTGTCGCCAGTGGGCAGTGCCTTCCATCACATCAGCCCCAGTCAGGTGCAGGCGGCCCGCCTGTTGGGCGCCCGGGGCCTGGGCCTGCTGCGCCGGCTTTATCTGCCACTGCTGCGCAGCGGTCTGGTGACCGGGGCGCTGCTGGTGTTCATCGATGTGATGAAAGAGATGCCGATCACGCTGATGATGCGTCCCTTTGGCTGGGACACCCTGGCAGTGCGGGTGTTCGAGATGACCTCCGAAGGGGAGTGGCAGCGGGCGGCACTGCCCGCGGTGATGCTGGTGCTGGCGGGCTTGCTGCCGGTGGTGCTGCTGGTGCGGGGAGGGGATCGCCATGGGGCGTGAGGGCCTGGTGCTGGAACATGTGGCGGTGCGCTACGGGGCCGCGCCGGTGGTGGAGGGTGTGGATCTGGCGTTGCCGGCGGGTGAAATCGGCTGCCTGCTGGGGGGCTCGGGCTCGGGCAAGTCCACCCTGTTGCGCGCCATCGCCGGCTTCGAGCCGCTGGCAGCGGGCAGCCTCTGGCTGGGGGCGCGCCAGCTGGGTGGCCCGGGGCTGATGGTGCCGGCCCACCTGCGCGGGGTGGGCATGGTGTTTCAGGATCACGCCCTGTTCCCGCACCTGTCGGTGGCGGAAAATATCGGTTTTGGTCTGCAGGCGCTGGGGCGGGATGAGCGCCGGGCCCGGGTGGAGAACATGCTGGCCATGGTGGGGCTGGCGGGGCGCGGGCGCGACTATCCCCACCAGCTGTCCGGCGGCCAGCAGCAGCGGGTGGCGCTGGCCCGGGCGCTGGCGCCGGGGCCGGCGCTGATTCTGCTGGACGAACCCTTCGCCAGCCTGGACAGCACCTTGCGCAAGCGCCTGGCGATGGAGGTGCGCGAGTTGATCAAGCGCAGTGGCACCACCGCCCTGCTGGTGACCCACGACCAGGACGAGGCCTTCGCCGTGGCCGATCGCGTCGGCCTGCTGGCCGAGGGGCGCTTGCAGCAGTGGGACAGCGCCTATGCCCTCTATCACCAGCCGGTCAACCGCACCGTGGCGGGCTTCGTCGGCGAGGGCGTGCTGTTGCCGGGGGAGGTGATCGGCGAGTTTTGTCTGCGCCTGCCGCTGGGGGAGTTCTGCTGGCGCCACGCCCTGCCGGCGGCCCCCGGTGGACGGGTGGAGGTGTTGATCCGTCCGGATGACATCCTGCACGACGAGGCCAGCCCGCTGCGCGCCCGGGTGGTGGAGCGGGTGTTCCGGGGCGCCGAATTTCTCTACCGGCTGGAGCTGGCCGGCGGGCATCACGTATTGGCGCTGCTGCCCAGCCATCACGACCTGCCGCTGGGGGCGGAGATCGGCATCCAGCTGGCGCTGGATCATCTGGTGACCTTCCCCTGATGCCGTCTTGGGCATGATCCACCGCAATAGTCGCGCTAATTTGTATTTATAATAATAACGATTCGCGTTCTAATATGAGACTTGCCCGGCGCCTGGTGGCCGGGCGCTCATTAAACCCTGCAGGAGCCCTTCGATGTCGTCTCGCCTGTGGCCGTTGTCTGCCTTGCCCGTGCTGGCTCTGGTGTTGGGCTGCCAGCCCGAGCGGGCCAGTTTTGATCCCGCCGAGGTGAATGCCGGGGGCGCCGCCACCGTGCGCGAGACCGGGGCCAATGCCTTC
Source organism: uncultured Pseudomonadales bacterium (assembly GCA_964649985.1). Classification (GTDB taxonomy): domain Bacteria; phylum Pseudomonadota; class Gammaproteobacteria; order Pseudomonadales; family CAZYQX01; genus CAZYQX01. Next base: position 100,809 of record CAZYQX010000002.1, read on the forward strand.
TCGTTGCCGTCGGCCAATCTGCCGCCCTCGCGCAAGGTGGATTTCAGCGTGGGCAACAGCTTCTTCCGCAACCCCTGGGTGGTGGCGCCGTCCTCCACCAGTGTGCGGGATGGGGTCGGGCCGCTGTTCAACACCAATGCCTGCCAGAACTGCCACATCAAGGATGGCCGGGGCCACCCGCCGGCCCTGGGCGATGGCAATGCGGTGTCCATGCTGGTGCGCCTGTCCATCCCCGCCCGGCCGGGCCAGGAGCAGCAGTTGCTGCGCGATGGCGCGATCCCCGAGCCGGTGTACGGCGGCCAGCTGCAGGACATGGCCAACCCCGGCCTGCCCGCCGAGGGCGTGGTGCGGCTGGACTGGCAGCCGCAGACCCGCACCCTGTCGGATGGCACACACGTGGAACTGCTGAAGCCGGCCCTGAAGATCAGCAATCTGGGCTACGGCCCACTGCACCCGCAGACGCTCTACTCGGTGCGGGTGGCCCCGCCGATGATTGGTTTGGGCCTGCTGGAGGCCATCCCCGAGGCGACCCTGCTGGCGGCGGAAGACCCGGATGACCGCAACGGCGACGGCATTTCCGGCCGCGCCAACCGGGTGTGGGACAAACCGCGCGAGGCCACCGCGATCGGCCGCTTTGGCTGGAAGGCCGGCCAGCCCAACCTCAATCAGCAGAATGCCGGCGCCTTTGCCGGCGACATGGGCCTGAGCTCCCGCCTGGCCCATGGCGATGACTGCACCGAGGCGCAGTCGGCCTGCCGCGCCGCCCCCAGCGGTGGCGTGCCGGAAGTCTCCGACAAGATCCTCGCCAGCGTCGAATTCTACAGCCGCAATCTGGCGGTGCCGGCGCGCCGCAACGCCAGTGCCCCGGAGGTGCTGCGCGGCAAGCAGCTGTTCACCGAGGCCGGCTGCGCGGCCTGCCACACGCCGTCCTATACCACCGCCGCCCAGGCCGCGGAGCCCGAGCTGGCCGGCCAGCGCATCTTCCCCTACACCGATCTGCTGCTGCACGATATGGGCGAGGGGCTGGCCGACCACCGGCCAGAGTTCCTGGCCGATGGCCGCGAGTGGCGCACCCCACCGCTGTGGGGGATCGGCCTGACTCAGGCGGTCAACGGCCACACCCGCTTCCTGCACGATGGCCGCGCCCGCAACCTGCTGGAGGCCATCCTGTGGCACGGCGGCGAGGCGGAGGCATCGCAGCAGGCGGTGACCAAAATGCCGGCCCAGGACCGCCAGGCCCTGCTGGCCTTCCTCAATTCGCTGTAGCGGGGTGAGTATGAAGCGCGTGGCGCTGTGGCTGAGCGTGCTGGGATTGGTGGCCTGCAGGCCGGCCCCCAGCAGCGAGTCGGTGATGGAGTATCAGGTGCGGCAGGTGATGCTGCCGGCCTATGCCCGCTGGGATCAGACCAATGCCGGCCTGCTGCAGGCCAGCCGCGCTTTCTGTGAAGGTGGGCCGCTGGCCCCGGCCCGGGCGGCCTGGCAAGCGGCGCAGCGCGGCTGGAGCGCCCTGCAGCCCGCGCTGCTGGTGCCCGAGACGGCGCTGGCCCCGGGGCTGCGGGTGCAGTTCTGGCCCGACAAGAAGAATCTGGTGGCGCGCCAGGTGGAGGCCCTGCTGGCCGCCGGCAGCGCGCCCACCGCGGCGTCGCTGGCGCGCGCCAGCGTGGCCTTGCAGGGGCTCAGCGCCGCCGAGTACGCCTTGTTTGACGACACCCTGGGGCTGGATGAAGCCGCCCGGCGCCAGCGCTATTGCCCGCTGCTGCTGGCCATCGGCGAGCACCAGCGCGGGTTGTCGAGCCGGCTGGCCGAGGCCTGGCAGGCGCGCTATGCCAACGAGCTGCTCGAGCTACCCAATGCCCGCTATGGCAGCCGCGAGGAAGTGATGGCGGAACTGCTGCGCAGCCACGTCACCGCCATCGACGTGATGAAGAAGAAAATGGGCGTGGTGTTGGGGCCGGGGGGCGAGCCTCAACCCTATCAGGCCGAGGCCTGGCGCTCTGGCGCCTCGCTGGGTAGCCTGGCCGCCACCCTGGCCACCAGCCAGCGGCTATGGGCGGATCAGGGTTTGCGCGCGCTGGTGGTGGCGCGCAATGCCGGCCTGGCCGAGCGCATCGATGCCCGCTATGGCGAGCTGCTGCAGGCGTTGGCCGCGCCACAACCGGTGGCCGAGCTGGTGGCCAGCCAGGCCGGGCGCGAGCGCCTCGGCCGCCTGCACGCCGGGCTGCAGGCCCTGCAGCAGCTCTACAGCCGCGACGTGGCCACCCTGCTGGAGGTGCAACTCGGCTTCAACGGCACCGATGGCGACTGAGCCGATGGGCCGGCGCGGCTTTCTCCGCCTGGGGGCGGCGGGCCTGTTGTTGGCGGCCCTGCCGGGCTGCGGCCGGGCCGAGGGGCCACTGTTGCTGGCGGCGCGCAGCGATGCCCAGGGGCACCGCTGCGTGGGCTTTGGCCTGGACGGGCGCGAGCGCTTTGCCACCCGGGTGCCCCAGCGCTGCCACGCCATCGTGCCGCACCCGCAGTTGCCGCTGGTGGCCTTCATCGCCCGCCGGCCGGGCACTCACGTCTACCTGTTGGACAGCCGCAACGGCGCCGTGTTGCAGACCCTGGTGGCCCTGCCCGATCGCCACTTCTATGGCCACGGCCTGTTCGATGCGGCTGGCCACACCCTCTACCTGAGTGAAAACGATACCACCTCGCCCGGTCGCGGCCTGCTCGGCGTATACCGCCTGCAGGGCGGTGCACAGCCGCGCCTGCTGCGGCAGGGCGAGATCGCCACCCACGGCATCGAGCCGCACCAGTTTGCCTGGTTGCCGGGGGAGACCGCGCTGGTGGTGGCCAACGGCGGCATGCGCACCGAGGCGGGCAGCCGCCAGGCGCTGGATGACCGGGTCGACAGCAGTCTGGTGCTGCTGGCGCGGGATGGGCGCTTGCTCAGCCATGAGCGGCTGGACGAGCCCCGCACCAGCATCCGCCACCTGGCGGTGGCGCGGGATGGCAGCGTGGTCACCGCCCAGCAATATGTGCCGGGCGCCGGCCTGGAGCTGGCCGAACAGCCGCCACTGCTGGCGATCCGTCGCCCGGGTGGGACGCTGCAGCCCTTGCCGCTGGACCCGCTCCAGTGTCAGGCGATGGAGCGCTACTGCGCCAGCGTGGCGGTGCACAGCGGGCTGGGCTGGCTGGCGGTCACCTCCCCCCGGGGCAACCGGCTGCAGGTGTGGAGCCTGGCTGGGCAACAGCTGCTGGATGAGCCGCTGGCCGACTGCGCCGGGCTGGTGGCGGTGCGCGATGGCTTCATCGCCAGCTCCGGCCTGGCGGGCTGCCGCCACCTGCGCGCCAGCGGCGGTGGCGTGGTGGTGGAGCGCCTGCCGCTGCCTGCGGGCGGCTGGGACAACCACCTGGCGCTGGCCTGAGACCGGCGAGCGGAAACCTCGACTGGATCAAATCCGGCCGTTCTTGCGAATAACTCCCATTGCTAAAAACCCCCTATTTTGTAATAGTAAATAATCATTCGCGTTTGTAATGCATTTGCCTCTGGTGGGGGCCATCACCATGTCAGTTTCCATGACTTGCTCCACGGACGCGCCCCTCGCGGTGCGCGAGCTGCGCCTTGACCAGCTGCCCAAGGGCGCCCGCGCCAGGGTGCTGCGCATCGAGGCGCTGGACACCTTTGGCCAGAGCGACGAACAGGTCACCCAGCGTCTCAAGGAACTGGGCTTCCTGCCCGGAGCCCGGTTGCGGGTGGTGGGCTTCGGCCTGCTGGGGCGGGACCCCATCGCGGTGCACATCAACGGCACCAAATTTGCGTTGCGCGGCCCCGAAGCCCGCAAGATCGTCACCGAAGTCATCGAGCAGGCCTGATTCATGGAGATGTCCCTCCCCCTCCGCTTCGCCCTGGTGGGCAACCCCAACTGCGGCAAGACGGCCCTGTTCAACCGCCTCACCGGCGCCCGGGCCAAGGTGGCCAACTACGCCGGCGTCACGGTGGAAAAACGTTCCGGTGCCCTGCGCGAGCTTCCGGCGCCGGCCGAGCTGATCGACCTGCCCGGCACCTACAGCCTGTTCGTCACCTCACCGGATGAACAGGTCACCCGCGACGTGCTGCTGGGGCAGCAACAGGGCGAGCTGCCGCCGGATGTGTTGATCGCGGTGGTGGATGCCACCAACCTGCGCCTGGGCCTGCGCCTGGTGCTGGAGCTGCAGCAGATGGGCCGCCCGCTGGTGCTGGCGCTGAACCTGGCCGATGCCGCCAACCAGCGCGGCATCGAGGTGGACATCCAGAAGCTGTCCCGCCGGCTGGGCATCCCGGTGGTGGAGACCATCGCCATCAAGCGCGGCGGGGTGGATCAGCTGAAGGCCGAGCTGGCCCGCCTGGCCGGCGCGGTGCAGCCGGGCGCCACCAGCGTGGACAGCTTCGAGCGCGACCAGAGCGTGGAAGACCTCTACGAGCGGGTCGAGGGCCTGCTCTCCGAGTGCGTGACCCAGCCGGTGGACCTGCCCGCCTGGCAGGATCGCCTGGATGCCATCGTCATGCACCCGGTGGCGGGGGTGGCGCTGTTGTTCACCATCCTGCTGCTGATGTTCCAGGCCGTGTTCGCCTGGGCCGAGCCGCTGGTGACCGGCATTGAGGACGCCACCACCTGGGCCGGTGGCTGGGTGGGGGATCACATGCCGGAGGGCGTGCTGAAGAGCCTGCTGGTGGACGGCATCATCGCCGGCACCGGCGGCGTGCTGGTGTTCCTGCCGCAGATCATCATCCTGTTCGCCTTCATCCTGGTGCTGGAAGACACCGGCTACCTGCCCCGGGGCGCCTTCCTGCTGGATCGCCTGATGCGCGGCGTGGGCCTGTCTGGCCGCTCCTTCATCCCGCTGCTTTCCAGCTTTGCCTGCGCGGTGCCGGGCATCATGGCCACCCGCACGGTGCAGGACCCCCGCGAGCGCCTGATCACCATCATGGTGGCGCCGTTGATGACCTGCTCCGCGCGCCTGCCGGTGTATGCGGTGATCGTCGGCGCCTTCTTCCCCAATGAAACCGTGTGGGGCTTCTTCAATTTACCTGGGCTGGTGCTGTTCGGCCTCTACATGGCCGGCATCGTCAGCGCCGCCATCATCGCCTGGCTGATGCGCGCCAGGGCCGCCGGCCAGCAGTTCCCGCTGCTGATGGAGCTGCCCTGCTACCGCTGGCCGCACCTGGAAAACCTGCTGCGCGGCCTGTGGGAGCGCGCCTGGATCTTCCTGGTGCGGGTGGGCACCATCATCCTGGCGCTGTCGATCCTGCTGTGGTTCCTGGCCAGTTACCCGGCCGCGCCGGTGGGGGCCACCCAGTCCGCCATCGAATACAGCTTCGCCGGCCAGCTGGGCCGCTTCATGCAGCCGCTGTTTGCCCCGCTGGGCTTCAACTGGCAGATGTGCATCGCGCTGATCCCCGCCATGGGCGCGCGGGAAGTGGCGGTGAGCGCGCTGGCCACGGTGTATGCGGTGGGCGATGGCGACGCCGCGGCGGCTTCGCTCTCCACCCTGCTGGGGCAGGCCTGGAGCCTGCCGGTGGCGCTGGCCTACCTGGCCTGGTTTGTCTACGCGCCCCAGTGCATCGCCACCATCGCAGTGGTGAAGCGCGAAACCAACTCCATGAAGGCCATGCTGGGCTTCACCGCCTATCTGTTTGGCCTGGCGTACCTGGCGGCCTGGCTCACCTTCACGGTGGCCACGGCCTTGACCACTTGAGAGCACGAGGTGAGCGCGATGTGGCAGGAAATCCTGGTGGGCGTGATGGTGCTGGCGGCGGTGGCCTTTCTGGCGCGCCGCTTCTGGCCGAAATCGGCCGGTGGCACGGGTAGCTGTGGCGGCTGCAACAGCTGCGACGCGCCGAAGAAGAAATCCTGCTGCGATTGAGCGGGGGTACGGGCCTCAGGCCTGTAGGGCGGTAAAACGATCAAAGGCGCCATTCGGCGCCTTTTTCGCATCTGCCGCACGCATTCTTGCGCGCTGGTATGAACCCTTGCCCTTGAGGGGCGTTTCGATTCGCTGGCCATACTGGGGGTTGCCCTTGATGGCCAGTGCCTTGCGGCGGATTTTCCTGCTCATGGCCGGTCTCCTGGATGCCATCGCCGGGTGTGGCGATGGCCGCATCATAGAGCGAAGCGCATGGCCGCGCGAGGCAATTCTTGGCCCCGGGGGCGGTAGTTTTGCGCGGCGGCGCGCGCCACCGCCGCGCACGGGGCTTGCTGCCGGGGGCTCAGGGCTTGCGGCGGGCGGCGCCGAGCCCCACCAGCGCGCTGCCCAGCAACCACGCACTGGCCGGGATGGGCGCCTCCAGTGGTGCGCTGCAGTCCGTCAGTGCGCCGGCGCAGTAGCCACCGCTGAAGTGCACTGAGCTGGTCGGCAGCCCGTTTTCGGTATTCCAGAGTTCCTCCGACAGGTTCTGGAAGATGTCGAAACTCACAACCGGGAAGTCCTGACTCTGGCAGTGGTTGCCTTCCGCGTCGCACTGGGGTTGGCCGTGGAAAAACTGAAAGCGGCCGGTGAAGCGGGTGGTGCCGGGTTCACGTGGTAAAAGACCATCGTCATCCGAGGTGAGGTAGCTGCCCTGGGGGCCCGCCAGCAGGTTCAGTTGACCCGAGACGGAGAGGGTCCGGCTGGCCTCATCCCAGTGGGCGCTGTCAGTGCTCAGTGCATAGCGCAGGGGGGCGCTCAGCTGGTATTCAACGGTGCGGGGATCACCGATCACGGTGCCCTCCAGTTGGCTGCTCCAGTAAGCGCCGTTGAGGGTGATCTGGCCTTGCGCCCCGGGTGTGGTGGTGTCCACCAGCAGCGCGAAATCGGCGCTGGCCGCTGAGGCATGGCCGCTGGATACCGGCGCGTCGCCCATGAGGTGGGTGACGTCGGCCGGCGTGGCGTTGCTGAAGGCGTGATAGGTGGCCGCCGAGGCGTAAGGCGCGCCCAGGGCGAACAGGCTGGCGAGTAGTAAGGGGCGAAGGGTGAGCATGGCGAAGTCCTTTTCCGCGTGGGGCATGAGGCCGGTGCGGGCGCTGGATGGTTGTTATTTGATCATGCCAACGCTATCAAAGTGCTCGGTTCGCCGCAATCCTTATCATGGAGGTGGGTATGGCAACACCCCCGCCGCGCGTGGCTGCGGGGGTGTTGGACGGGCAGAGCCGGCGCGCGACCTAGCGGTAGCTATCGAGCCCCGGGCAGCTGCAGACGAAGTTCTTGTCGCCGTAGGGGTTGTCGATGCGGTTGACGCTTGGCCAGTACTTGCCGGCCTTGGTGGCGGAGGTGGGGAAGCAGGCCTGCTCGCGGGAGTAGGCGCGGTTCCAGTCGGCATCGGCCAGGTCCGCCATGGTGTGAGGGGCGTTTTTCAGCGCGGTCTGGGCAGCGTCGAGCTGGCCCAGTTCCACCGCGCGGATTTCCTCGCGGATCAAGCGCATCGCCTCGACGAAGCGATCCAGCTCCATCTTGCTCTCGCTCTCGGTGGGCTCGATCATCAGCGTGCCGGGCACCGGGAAGGACATGGTGGGGGCGTGGAAGCCGAAGTCCATCAGGCGCTTGGCCACGTCCTCTTCGGTGATGCCGGTGGCGGCCTTGAGCGGGCGCAGGTCGATGATGCACTCGTGGGCCACCCGACCGTTTTGCCCGGTGTAGAGCACCGGGTAGTGCGGCGCCAGCTGGCTGGCGATGTAGTTGGCGTTGAGAATCGCCACCTCGGTGGCCCGGGTCAGGCCCTCGCTGCCCAGCATGGCCACGTACATCCAGGAGATGCACAGGATGCCGGCGCTGCCGTAGGGGGCGGCGGAGACGGCGTAATCACAGGCCGCGCCCTCCCGCGCCACCACCGGGTGGCTGGGCAGGTAGGGGGCCAGGTGGGCCTTGACGCCGATCGGGCCCATGCCGGGGCCGCCACCACCGTGGGGGATGGCAAAGGTCTTGTGCAGGTTGAGGTGCGACACGTCGGCACCGAACAGGCCGGGGCCGGCCAGGCCCACCAGCGCGTTCATGTTGGCGCCGTCCAGATACACCTGGCCGCCGTGCTGGTGCACGATGTCGCAGATTTCGCGCACCCGTGCCTCGAACACGCCGTGGGTGGAGGGGTAGGTGATCATCAGGCAGCTCAGCGCATCGGCGTGCTGGGCGGCCTTGGCGCGCAGGTCGTCGACGTCCACGTTGCCCTGCTCGTCGCACTCCACCACCACCACCTTCAGGCCCACCATGGCGGCGGTGGCCGGGTTGGTGCCGTGGGCGGAGCTGGGGATCAGGCAGATGTCACGGTGGCCCTGGCCCTGGGCGCGCTGGTATTCCTTGATCGCCAGCAGGCCGGCGTACTCGCCCTGGGAGCCGGCGTTGGGCTGCATGGAGACGGCATCGTAGCCGGTCACGTCGGCCAGCCAGGCCTCCAGCTGCTGGATCATGGCGCGGTAGCCCTGCACCTGCGCCGCCGGGGCGAAGGGGTGGATGTGGGCGAACTCGGCCCAGCTCACCGGCTGCATCTCGCTGGTGGCGTTCAGCTTCATGGTGCAGGAGCCCAGCGGGATCATCGCCTGTGCCAGGGAGATGTCCTTGTTCTCCAGGCGCTTCAGGTAGCGCAGCATCTCGGTTTCGGAGTGGTAGCGGCTGAAGCTGGGGTGGCTGAGGTAGGTGCTCTGGCGGCGCAGGGCGGCGGGCACGCCGGCCTGCGCGGGCAGGGTGTCGTCCAGGGCCTGCACACTGAGGCCGCCGTTGTCGCCAAACACGCGCCACAGGGCTTCAACATCGGCCGCGCTGCTGCTCTCGTCCAGGCTGATGCCGAGCCGGTCGCTGCCCACCGGGCGCAGGTTGTAGCCGGCGGCCAGGGCGGCAGCCAGGGCGGCGGACTGATCCGCCACCGCCAGGGTCAGGGTGTCGAAGTGCTCGCCGTTGGGGGCCAGGCCCAGGCGGCGCAGGCCCTCGGCCAGGATGGCGGTGAGGCGCTGCACCCGGGTGGCGATGGTGCGGATGCCCTCCGGGCCGTGGTACATGGCGTAGAAGGCCGCCATGATCGCCAGCAGGGCCTGGGAGGTGCAGATGTTGGAGTTGGCCTTCTCGCGGCGGATGTGCTGCTCGCGGGTCTGCAGCGCCATGCGCAGGGCCTGGTTGCCGCGCTTGTCGATGGAGACGCCGATGATGCGGCCCGGGGTGGAGCGCTTGAAGGCGTCGCGGGTGGCGAAGAAGGCCGCGTGCGGGCCGCCGAAGCCCATCGGCACGCCGAAGCGTTGGGCAGAGCCCACCACCACGTCCGCGCCCATCTCGCCGGGCGGCGTCAGCAGCGCCATCGCCAGCAGGTCGCTGGCCACCACCAGCAGTGCGTTCTGGGCGTGCAGGACATCGGCGATGGGGCGCAGGTCGCGCAGCTCACCAGTGCTGGCCGGGTATTGCAGCAGCGCGCCGAAGCAGGGCTGGGCGGCGGCCTGCTCGGCTGGCCCTACCACGATCTCGAAGCCGAAGTGCTCGGCGCGGGTTTTCACCACCGCGATGGTCTGCGGGTGGCAGTCGTCCGCCACGAAGAACACATCGCTCTTGTTCTTGCTGGCCAGGCGCTTGCACATCGCCATCGCCTCGGCGGCGGCGGTGGCCTCGTCCAGCAGGGAGGCGTTGGCCAGCTCCAGGCCGGTGAGGTCCATCACCAGCTGCTGGAAGTTCAGCAGGCCTTCCAGGCGGCCCTGGGAAATCTCTGGCTGGTAGGGGGTGTAGGCGGTGTACCAGCCCGGGTTTTCCAGTACATTGCGCTGGATGACGCCCGGCGTGATGGTGTTGTAGTAGCCCATGCCGATCAGGCTCTTCACCACCTGATTTTGCTGCGCCAGGCCGCGCAGCTCGGCCAGCGCCTCGGCCTCGGCCTTGGGCGCGCCCACGCTCAGCGGGCGCTCCCGGCGGATGGCGGCGGGCACGGTCTGGTCGATCAGGGTGGCCAGGGCATCCACGCCGATGGCGGCCAGCATGTCAGCCTGTTCTGCCTGGGAGGGGCCGATGTGGCGCTGCTGGAATTCGTCGTGTTGCTCGAGCTGGCGGAGGGTGGTCATGGAGACACCTGAAAAGCTGGTGGTGGGCGGCAAGAAATAAGCCGCAAATTAAATCATATAGGGGGAGGATATTACCCGTTGAAAGACCGTGAATCCGCCACAGCGCTGGATATGTTGCTGCAGCAGGTGCGCGCCTGTCGTGTGTGCGAGACGCATTTGCCTTATCCTCCCCGGCCGGTGCTCCGGGCGGATGTGCGCTCGCGCATATTGATCATCGGTCAGGCGCCTGGCACCCGAGTGCATAATTCGGGCATTCCCTGGAATGACCCCTCTGGCGACCGATTGCGCCACTGGCTGCAAATCTCGCCGGAGGACTTTTATGACACCGCGCGCATATCCATCGTGCCGATGGGGCTGTGCTATCCCGGTCGCGGAAAATCTGGCGATTTGCCGCCGCGCCCAGAGTGCGCGCCGCTGTGGCATAAGCGGATATTCGAACAACTGGTCAATGTGGAATTGATTCTGTTGGTGGGTAGCTATGCCCAGCACTATTATCTGGGCGCGGCCGCAGGCGGCATGGCGGCCCGGGTGCGACAGTATGAGCAGTACGGGCCGCGCTATTTTCCACTACCGCATCCCTCACCCCGCAATCAGCTGTGGTTTCGGCGCCATCCCTGGTTCGAGGCCGAGGTGGTACCCGCGCTGCGCCAGCGGGTGCAGCCGTTAATGACATCCTAGGAGCAGGCATGAGTGAGTTTCCCGAAAAACGCGGCCCCTGGACCCGCCTCAATTCAACAGTGGTATACGAAAATCCCTGGTTGCGGGTGTGCCACGAGGAGGTGCTGACCCCGGCGGGCACTCCGGGCATCTACGGTGTGGTGGGCTTCAAGAGCAGTGCGGTGGGCATCGTGCCGCTGGATGACGAGGGTTACACCTGGCTGGTGGGGCAGTACCGCTACACCCTCAATCGCTATTGCTGGGAAATCCCCATGGGCGGCTCCCCGGCTGGGGAAGACTGGCTGGCCACCGCCCACCGGGAGCTGGAAGAGGAAACCGGCCTGCGCGCCCAGCATATGACGGAACTGTTGCGGGTGGATATCTCCAAATCGGTGACGGACGAAATCGGCGTGGCATATCTGGCGCGGGGATTATCCCCGGGGGAAATGGCGCTGGAGCCCACCGAAGATATCACTGTGCGGCGCCTGCCATTTGCCGAGGCGGTGGATATGGCGTTGAACGGCGGTATTAGCGATGTGCTCAGCATTGCCGCATTGCTGAAAGCCGATTATGTATTGCGCGGCGGCTGACGGCACGCAAAGGGCTAATTGCGTGTGTTATGTCGCCCATGCGGCGCCGCATGTTGATATTTCACTTTAAGAACATATAATAACTTTCGATTTTAGGGGTGTTTATATGCACCCCATATGCAAATAACGCCCGGGAGACAGCGCAATGGCTCAGCAAGCGACCCACATCGACAGCGAAATCGCCGCCCTCAAGGAGAAGCTGGCGTTGCTGGAGACCAAGAAAGCGGAAGAGGCCAAGCGCCTGGAAGGCCTGAGCAAGCTGGACCAGGCGGTGGCCGAGTTCGAACGCCAGTACGGCCTCGACGACGGCGCCCTGTTTGAGGCCCGCGCCGAGCAGCTGGTGGCCTGGGTCAAGGCCCAGGGCAAGCGCGCCGAGCGCCCGGCAGCCTTCGAGCAACTGCGTGATTATTTTGCCAACGTGATTCGCAACGAAGGCAAGAAGGACAAGCCCGCCCCACGCAAGCGCAGCCGCCGCGGCGAAGCCGTGCTGGCGGTGGGCAGCTACCGCAATCCCGCCACCGGCGAGCTGGTGGAGAAGATCAAGCGCAACCCCAAAACCCTGGATGTCTGGGTGGCCGAGCATGGCCTGGATGTGGTGCGCGGCTGGAAGCAGTGAATCTCGCTGTTGTCAAGGAGCCTCGCGCAAGCGGGGCTTTTTATTGCGCAAATTTCATGTTAAAAAGGCTCCCATATAAAGATAAACACCTTGCGGGCGCATCGGCGCACTAGCCTGCCAAGCAAGGTGCTAAACGCATTTTGCCCTGATTGCTGGCCATACGGAACTGAGCCTCTCGTTTCAACTGTGGCACGTAAAGCAGCGAAAAAATCCGGCGCGCTTAGCCGAGTTCCGCCCGCTCAATAAAACGGAAATTTCTACAAGGACCCATCGCCATGAAATACACCAAACCCTTGCTTTGCACGGCCGTACTGTCGGCCGCCAGTGCCGCCCAGGCCGGCACCCTTGAATTCCGCGACATCTACGGCCAAATGGACGGGATGAACGTGGTGGGCGCAACGGCCGACCCTACGCTGACCGTGATGCCGTCGAATCCCACCTTTGTGATACGCAATCTGAGCCTGACCTATACCGGCTCCAACATCGGCGATGCGGACTTTGCCTTTACTGGGCTGAGTGGCGTGATGGATTTCAACAGTTACTCCACGGCCATTGATGCGGGCATTGGCGGCAAAGCGACCGTCACCCAGAGCCGCGCGGTGTATGAAATCGGCGCGACCGGCACCGTGAGCTGGGATCGGGTCACCAAGACGCTGACTCTGGGCCAGATGCTCAAATACACCGATGCCAAAGACAGCCAAATGGGCGGGCGCACCGGTACGCTGACGCAGTCCTTCGTCAATCAAAACTCCGATGCCGTAGCCAAGTGGAGCAGTGAGGGCGTTGCCGGGAGCTGTGCGCCAGTCGACTCTACAGTCTGCAAGGGCCAGAGCCAGTTTTTCGTTGGCAAACCCGATATGGAGAAGTTCTACCTGACCCTGACCTTCCTCGCTCCTGGCAAGGTAATGGGTAGTGCCATCGGTATCGACGTGGGCGGCAAGCTGCCGCTGGGTGAGACCGGGGTTCAGCTCAGCAAGTATTCATTTAACGCCACTGCCGATGCACCGGCGTATATCCCCATCCCCGCCGCCGCCTGGCTGTTCGGCAGCGCGCTGGTGGGCCTGGGTGCTGCGCGCCGCCGCGTTTGAATTGACCGCTCCTGATACAAAAAAGCCCCGGAAATCCGGGGCTTTTTTGTTGCCGTGTGGGTGATCAGAGCACCGCTTCGGCCAGGAACTGCATGGTGTCCTGGGTTTTGTTGAAGTCGCCCAGGTGGCCCATCATCAGGGTGGTGACCGGGGATTTCTTCCAGTCCTGCAGGCGCTCGCGGATGCGCTCCTTGGGGCCGCAGAGGGAGATTTCGTCGGCCAGGGCGTCGGGCACTGCTTCGATAGCTTCCATCTGCTTGCCGGCCAAGTAGAGATCCTGCACCTTCTGTGCTTCGTCGCCGAAGCCCATGCGGCCCATCAGGTTCTTGTGGAAGTTCTCGTCCTTGGCGCCCATGCCGCCCAGGTAGAGGCCCAGCATCATCTTCACCGGCAGCAGGGCGTCTTTCAGGTTGTCGTTGACGTACACATTCACCATCGCCGAGATCTCGAAATGGTCTGGCTTGTTGGCCAGGCTCTCATCGAAGATGTTCATGCGGTAGGGGGAGACGAAGATCGGCAGCCAGCCGTCGAACTTCTCGGCCGACAGGGCGATGTTCTTCGGCCCCTCGGCGCCCAGGAATACCGGGATGTGCTTGCGCAGCGGGTGGGTGATGCTCTTCAGCGGCTTGCCCAGGCCCACGCTGCCGGGGCCGTTGTAGGGCAGGTGGTACTGCTTGCCGTCGAAAGCGACCGGCTGCTCGCGGGCGATCACTTGGCGGAAGATGTCGATCCACTCGCGGGTGCGCTCCAGCGGGCGGGCGAAGGGCTGGCCGTACCAGCCTTCCACCACCTGCGGGCCGGAGGCGCCGATGCCCAGGCTGAGGCGGCCACCGGACATGTGGTCGATGGTCAGGGCGCTCATGGCGGCGCACACCGGGGTGCGGGCAGAGATCTGGGTCACGCCGGTGCACAGGCGAATCTTGCTGGTGTGGGCGCCGATCCAGGCCAGCGGGGTGAGGGCGTCGGAGCCGTAGGCTTCGGCGGTCCACACGGAGTCATAGCCCAGGTTCTCGGCCTCTTTGGCCAGATCTACGAAGCGGTCGGTGGGCTGCTTCTGCCAGTAGCCCAGGTGAAGGCCGAGTTTCATGGTGATGTCCTCGAGTGCGGTTGCGTCGCGTCCATTATAGGAACAGGGTCTACCCGGCCTGCATGACAAAGTCGGCCAGGGAGGTGTAAATGTGGCCCGTTTGACCGAAGTTGGGGCCTCGGCTTGGCCGTTTAGGATAGCTTGAGTGGGAGAAAGTCGCCATCAACACTTCTGCAGCACCACGCTGCCGACTGAATAGCCGGCGCCAAACGAGCATAGCACCCCCAGTGCGCCGCTGGGCAGATCGCGGTGGTGGCGGTGGAAGGCGATCACCGAGCCGGCGGAGCTGGTGTTGGCGAATTCATCCAGCACGGTGGGGGCCTGGCCCGGCAGGGGGGTGTGGCCCAGCACCCGCTGGGCGATCAGTTGGTTCATGCCCAGGTTGGCCTGGTGCAACCACAGCCGGCTGAGTTGCGCGGGCGAGAGTTGCAGCGATGCCAGGTGTTGCAGGATCAGCTCCGCCACCATCGGGCACACTTCCTTGAACACCTTGCGGCCCTGCTGACGGAACAGCTTGTCCCGGGCGCCGATGCCGTGGGGATCGCTGCGGTTGAGGAAGCCGAAGTTGTTGCGGATGTTGTTGGAATAGGCGGTTTTCAGGTGCGTGCCGAGCATGCGCCAGGCGTGGGGAGCGCTGTCGTCCTGCTCGGCTTCCACCAGCAGGGCGGTGCAGGCGTCACCGAAGATGAAATGGCAGTCGCGGTCGCGGAACTCCAGGTGGCCGGAGCAGATCTCCGGGTTCAGCACCAGCACCCGCCGGGCGCTGCCATTGTGGATGGCATCCCGCGCGGCTTGCAGGGCGAAGGTGGCGGAGGAGCAGGCCACGTTCATGTCGTAGGCATAGCCCTCGATGCCCAGGGCGTGCTGCACCTCGATCGCCACCGCCGGGTAGGGGCGCTGCAGATTCGAGCAGGCGACGATCACGCAGTCCACCTCGGCGGCGCTGCGCCCGGCGGCGCGGAGGGCCTGCTGGGCGGCGTCCAGTGCCATTTCGGCCTGCAGCGATAGCTGCTCGTCGCTGCGCTCGGGGATGTGTGGCCGCATGCGGGAGGGGTCCAACACGCCCTCGGCATCCACCAGATAGCGGTGCCGGATGCCTGAAGCCTTTTCTATAAAATCACTGCTGGAGGGCTCCAGGGCCTGCAGGCGGCCAGCCTCAATGGCGTGCTTGTGCTCGCCGTTGAAGTGATCGACGTAATGGTTGAAGGCTGTCACCAGCTGCTGGTTGTCCACGGCATGGGCGGGGGTATACAGGCCTGTTCCGGCGATCAGCACATGAGGCATGGCGACTCTCCCTGGCGAATAAGGCCAGTATAGGCACCCTGCGGCAAATGATGTACTGACGCTAAGGGTGCCTTAAGAAAAGCCACGCATAGTAAAGGTGTAATTTTTCTGGAGAACGGTATATGCGCTCGATACTGGTGTGGGATCTTCCAACCCGGGTATTTCACTGGTTGCTGGTGGCCTGCGTGGCGGTGGCTTGGCTGACGGGGGGAGAAGAGGAGTCGATCCGCTTGCATGCGGCAGCCGGCTACACGGTGGCTCTGCTGGTGCTGTGGCGGCTGGTGTGGGGGCTGATCGGTTCGCGCTATGCGCGCTTTGCATCTTTCCTGTTCTCGCCCGCCAAAACGGCGGAATTTGCCGCCGGCTTGGTGCAGGGGCAGCCGAAGCGCTATATCGGTCACAATCCGGTGGGGAGCCTGGCCATTATCGGCTTTCTGCTGCTGGGCCTGGCGATTCCATTGTTCGGCCATCTGGCCCTGCAGGCGGAGGAGCCTGGGCTGGCGTTGGGGGGCGGTGGCGTAGTGGCAAGCGCGCAGGTCGCAGCCCCCGAGGTGGCGGCGGCGCGTGAGGACGAGGAGGCCGAGGAGGGCGAAGAGCACGGCGGCATGATGGCGGCTGAGGGCGACGAGGCGGGCGAGGTGTGGGAAGAAGCCCATGAAGCCGTGGCAAACGCCATCCTGTTGTTGATCATCATCCACGTGTTGGGGGTGGTGCTGGAGAACAAGCTGCTGAAGGAAAACCTGACCAAGGCCATGGTCACCGGCCACAAGGAAGGCGCCGCTGAAGATGCCATTCCTTCCGCTCATGTGCCGATGGGCGCCTTGTTGGTGCTGTTGGTGGTGGGGTTCCAGCTGTTCTACTGGCTGCGCTGATTGAGTGTGAAAGACTGAGGGCGCCGGTGGGCGCCCTTTTTTGTTTCAGCGGCTGGCCTCGGGTGAACGCAAGCAGAAGTGAGCCAAGGCAAACAGCTCCTCTCGAAAGCGCGGCATTTTCAGCAGCGCGGGCTGGTCGGTGGCGGCTGCCAGGCAGGCCCCCTGAATGGTGCGGGTGAGCATGAAGGCGCGGAAGGTGCAGTCCTCCGGGCTGAGCGCGGGATGGTAATGGGCGATCACGGCGGCCATCCACTCACTGGCCAGTCCGATCCAGGTGTGCTCGGTGCCCAGCACGCCGCGTTTGCCCAGGTTGAAGTGTTCCTGATGCTGCTGGTAGTAGTCTGGGTGCAGGGCTAGAAAGCGCAGTTGGCGGTTGATCAGCGGGTCGACGATAAAGCCGATGGCCTGCTCCAGGCTGATGCTGGGCGGGCTGCTGAGGTCTGCATCGCGCTGGGTCAGCAGCGCCAGCAATTCCTCCAGCTCCTCGTTCACCAGTGCCTCGAAGGCGCTTTCGATGATCGCCTCCTTGTTGGGAAACCAGCGATAGAGCGAGGCGATGTTCACCCCGGCCACCTCGGCCACGCGGTTGGTATTGAGGGCGCCCGCCCCCTGCTCGGTGAGGATTTTGCGCGCCGCCTGCACGATGGCATCAACCATGAGCTGCGAGCGTCGCTGGGTGGGCTGTTTGCGCGTACTGTGTTGTGGCACGGCGTCGATTCCGTATAAATCGAAGTGATCCGGCGAGTCGTTTTTTATTTTCTTTTAAATCAAAGGGCTGTGCTTTTTTGTGCGCACATTAATGCGAGTTGGCGCCGCGCAGCACGCGCTTTAGAGTAGTGGCTGGATGAAAACAAAACAATAAAACAGCCTGCGAGGATGACGCGATGTTATCGACGATGGATGACTATCCGCTGCACCAGATCTCCGAGGTCATGCGCTTCACGCAAAATTCGGATCGCAATTTCTACGATCGCTATTACTTCAATCTGTTCGATCCCGAGCAGGATATTTTCGCCGTGTTCGGCCTGGGGCAGTACCCCAACCTGGGGACGCAGGATGCCTTCCTGCTGGTGCGCCATGGCGACAAGCACCACGTGATCCGCGCCTCGCGCGAGCTGGGCGACCGCGCCGACATCTCGGTGGGGCCGATGCGGGTGGAGGTGCTGGAAGGGCTGAAAACCCTGCGCCTGGTGGTGGAGCCGAATGAGTTCGGCATCGAGCTGGATGCCACCTTCCACGCCGAGCATGTGCCGCATCTGGAGCCGCGCCATTTCATCCGCCGCTTCGGCCGGGTGTTGTTCGACACCATGCGCTTCGCCCAGATGGGCCACTGGCAGGGGCGGATGAAGGTGGGGGACACCCAGTTCGACATCACCCCGGATCGCTGGCTGGGCAGCCGCGACCGCTCCTGGGGGGTGCGCCCGGTGGGCGAGCCGGAGCCGCAGGGGATACAGGCCGGCACGCCGTCGATGCAGGGCATGTGGAACTACTTCCCGGTGATGTTCAAGGACTTCATCCTGCTCTACATCCTCAACGAAACCGACGATGGCCAGCGCACCATCGAGGAATCCATGCGCATCTGGAAAGACCCATCCAGGGAGCCGGAGTGGCTGGGCCGCCCCGAGCACGCCCATGACTTCGCGCAGGCGCAACCCTTCAAATGCAGCCTGCGCGAAGGGGTGGTGCGCTTCCCCGAGGCGCCGGGTGGGCCCAAGGAGTTGCGCGGTACACCCCTGCTGCAGGCCTATTTGACGGCAGGCACCGGCTATGGACTGGAGGCGGACTGGCGCCACGGCATGCACCAAGGGCCGTTGAAAGTGCAGGGCCTGTGCTGGGACGTAAACGCCGATGCCGACAAGATGTGGGGGGTGGTGGAGGCGCCGGCGCGCTTCAGCTTCGATGGGCAGGAGGGCTTCGGCATGCTGGAGTTCGCCTTTTTCAGCCATCACCATCAATACACCGGTCAGTGAGGGGGCGGCATGAGCCAGGTACAACAGAACCCCCTGCTGCAATCGGCGTCGCTGGCCGAGCGCTTGCGGCCGTGGTTGCAGGCCCAGCTGCCCGCCGCTGAAGGCTTGACGCTGGATAATTTCAGCAGCCCCGATGCCGGGGAATCCAATATCACCATTCTGTTCGATGCCCATTGGCGCGAGCAGGGCCAGCCCCACCAGCGGGGCATGGTGCTGCGCACCCAGGCCCAGGGGGCGGCGGGGGTGTTTCCCCACTACGATCTGGCGCTGCAATACCGGGCCATGGCCCTGCTGCAAGGCAGTGAGGTGCGCGTGCCCGAGCTGTTGGGCTGGGAGCAGAGCGCGGCCTTGCTGGGCTCGCCGTTCTACGTGATGTGGCAACTACCCGGCCGGGTGATTGCCGAACAACCGCCCTACCACATGGCGGGATGGTTCACCGAGATCGACGCCGCCGAGCGGGGCGCGATCTGGCGCGCCGCCATCGCCGCCATCGCCAGCGTGAACCGGCAGGACTGGCGAGCCCTGGGCTTTGATTTTCTGCTGCCTGCCGCGGGCGAAAGCTGCCTGCAGCAACAGCTGCGCAGTTATGAGCATTTTCTGGGCTGGACCGAAGCCAAGGGCGGGCGCAGCTACCCGGTGCTGCGGGGCATGTACCGCTGGTTGCAGCAACACATGCCGCAGGATGAGCCCGTTGCCCTGTGCTGGGGGGATGCAAAACCGGCCAATCTGTTGCTCGATGGCAGCCAGGTATCCGGTGTGCTGGATTGGGAGCTGGTGCACCTGGGCAACCCGGTGGATGACCTGGCGTGGTGGATCACCCTGGACAACAGCATGAGTGAGGGGCTGGAACGCCTGGTGGGGATGGCGGTGCCCAAGCAGTCAGGCCTGCCCAGCCAAGCCGAGATGATCGCGCAGTGGGAGCAGGCCTCGGGCTTCAGTGCACGGGATTTCGACTACTACGAAGTATTCGGCGCCTTCAAGTTCGGCATCATCATGACCAGCATCGGCATCAACCTGACCCGGGCCGGCATCATGCCGGAAGAGATTCAGATGGAGGTCAATCACACCTGCACGCCGTTGATGGACCGCTTGGTGGCCCGGCACGGCATCGTGGTGGATTGAGTTAAAGACGTTCTTCAGTGGCGAAGTTTGGGCGGCGCAAGCCGCCCTTTTTTATGCTGTTTTTCTGCGGATGAACCTGCGGCGAGACGGCTGCAATGCGGTGTTCGCAAGGGAGGCCATCCCTCGACCGCGCTTGTCGCAATCCAACTCAGTGCATCTGGCGCCGCTCCCAGCCACCGCAGCAGATTCCGCCGTGAGGCCAGCGCTGGCGGTCTAAATTTTTTCCGCCGTGTAGCGCGAAGCGTGCATGGCCTCGCTCCAGTGGTCCGCGGGCCAGCCCCCCTTGCGCAACAGGGCCGCCACAAACTGCTGGGGCGTTGGGAGTTGCTCCCATACGCTCGGCAGGAATGTTGTGCGGCGCATGCCGTCATCCAGGATGAGGCCGTCTACCCCCGGGCGCAGTGCCTGCAACAAGCCTTCAAGGCTGTGGCAGTCCATGGCTTCGGGGGGCGTCAGCAATGAAATTTCCAACGCGATATCGTCCAGCTCCTCCAGCCGCAGCGGCGGGAAGCGCGGGTCGTGCAGGGCGCTGGCGGCGGCATTTTCGATGATGTCCTGCGCCAGCGGCCGGCGCGCCTGCAGGCTGCCGATGCAGCCGCGCAGCTGGCCGTGCTTGTGCAGGGTGACAAAACAGGCACCGGGTTGCTGCAGGGCGGGTGGGGCATCGTCCGCGCTGGGCAGGGGCTGGTGATGCACCGCCCGCCGCAGGCTCGCCTGCGCCAGCGCGCGGGCGGCATCGGTGAAGCGGCGCTGCTCGTCGTCAGCCTCGGCCGCATAGAGCGCCCAGGCGCCATAGCCCACCACGCGCTCGCGGCTGCCGGCGGTATCGCCTGAGTTGTGCAGCGATAGCCGTTTAATCTGCAGGCCGTGTTGTTTGGCCGCCAGCAGCGCTCCGTTCAGGGCGTGGGCGCCGCAGGCCTGTTCGGGCAGCAGCTGCGCCTGCAGGGTCTCGATCTGGTGGGCACTGCCGGCATCGATGGACTGCGCTTCGCGGTAGGGGTGGTAGTGGCTCAGGTCGGTACTCACCACAATCAAGGTCTCATCGCCGCCCCAAAGCTGATTGAGCACGGCGGCCACCGTGGCGGGAGGACTTTCGCCCACCACCAGCGGCACCAGGTGGAAATCTGCCAGGCAGCATTGCAAGAAAGGCAGCTGCACTTCCAGGCAGTGCTCCTGGGCGTGGGCGAGATCGTTGCCGCCCACCCCCGGCAAGCTGGCGATGCTGGCCAGCGCTTGGGTGTCCAATGGGATTCGGCCCAGTGGGGTTTCAAAGCCGGTGCTGCTGGGCAGGGCGATGCCGCGCAGCGGTACGCGGTGGTTGGGGCCGATCAGCACCACTCTTTTTATGCGGTCGCGCTGAGCTTGCAGTTGGGCATAGGCGGCTGCGGCGATGGCGCCGGAATACACGTAGCCCGCGTGGGGCACGATCAGCATCTTGGGGCTGACGCGCCCGGCGTGATGGGTGGCTTGCAGCATGTCTCCCACTTGGCGGGCAAGTTGGGCGGCATCGGCTGTATAAAATAGGCCCGCTACCGCGGCGGAGCGAGTGCTGCTCATCGGAGCCTCCTTGAACTGTGCGCCGGCAACCCCATCTAACGAGGTAGTGCTGCCATTCTCATGAAGATGGGGTTGTTGTGGTGGCAAATCAAGCCGAGTATATGCGGCAGGAGGTAGAGATGTCGTCGATGGGGTCCACCGTTGCCACGCGCCACTGGCAGACACTGGCGGATGGCCGAGTGCAATGCGATGTGTGCCCGCGCCACTGCAAACTGAACGAGGGCCAGCGCGGGCTGTGCTTCGTGCGGGCGCGCGAAAACGATCAGATCGTGCTCACCAGCTATGGCCGCTCCAGCGGCTTCTGCATCGACCCCATCGAGAAGAAACCCCTCAACCACTTCTATCCTGGGTCGCCGGTGCTCTCCTTCGGCACGGCGGGCTGCAACTTGGCCTGCAAGTTCTGCCAGAACTGGGACATGAGCAAGTCCCGCGACGACGACACCCTGATGGCCAGCGCCCGCCCTGAGCGCCTGGCCCAGGCCGCACGGGAGATGGATTGCCTGAGCGTGGCCTACACCTACAACGATCCCACCATTTTCATGGAGTATGCCATCGACACCGCCATCGCCTGCCGGGAGCAGGGTATCAAGAGTGTGGCGGTGACGGCGGGCTACATGTGCGAGGCGCCACGGCGGGAGTTTTTTGCCCACATGGACGCGGCCAATATTGATCTGAAGGGTTTCACCGAAGCCTTTTATCACGAGATCTGCGGCGCCCATCTGAATGATGTGCTGGATACCCTGGTGCATGTGCAGCATGAGCAGCGCACCTGGCTGGAGATCACCACCCTGCTGATTCCCGGCAAGAACGACAGTGACCAGGAGCTGGAGCAGATGACGCGCTGGATCGCCCGGGAACTGGGGCCCGAGGTACCACTGCACTTCAGTGCCTTCCACCCGGACTGGAAAATGCGCGACGTGCCGGCCACCCCGCCGGAGACCCTGCAGCGCGCCCGCCGCATCGCCATGGATCAGGGCCTGCACTTCGTCTACACCGGCAACGTGCACGACCGTCACGGCGGCAGCACCTGGTGCCCCGGCTGCGGCGAGCGGCTGATCGAGCGCGACTGGTATCGCCTGGGCGGCTGGGCGATCGATGCGCAAGGCGCCTGTGGCCACTGCGGCACCGCCATCGCCGGGCATTTTGCGGCAGGGCCCGGGCAGTGGGGCCCCCAGCGCCTGCCGGTGCGGCTGGTGAGCTGAGGCCCTCAGTGGCGGCTCATAGCCGCATCAAGTTGGCCGCCACTGCCGCTAACAGCATGGCGGCGAAGATGCGCTGCAATACCGGCCCGGCGATCAGCCGGCCGGCCAGGGTGCCAAACAGCATGCCCAGTACGCCGCCGCCGCTCAGCCAGCCCACCAGTGCCCAGGGCACCTCGGGCTCCTTGAGCAGATAACTCAGGAAGCCGGCGCTGCTGACCACCGCCACGATGAAAATCGAAGTGCCCACCGCTTGCTGAATCTTGAGCTGGGTGATCAGTACCAGCGCGGGCACCACGATGAAACCGCCTCCCACGCCGAAAAATCCCGACATGATGCCGGTGGCCACGCCGCCGGCGAGCAGCCCCAGCAGGGTGAACCAGCGCGGCTTGCCGCTCTCGCTGATCAAGCTGAAGCGGGGCAGCTCGCCCTGGTCGCGCGTGGCTGAGGCGCGCACGGCGCGGCTGTGCTCCGGGGTGCGCGTCGACTGCAGCACCATTTTTAGGGCGATGAACAACATCAGGCCGGTAAAGCCCAGTACGATGGTTTGCTCGGATACCTGGTGGGCCAAGCTGCGCCCCAGCGGCGAGCTGAGGCCACCACTGACGGCGAAGATGACGGCGGGTGGCCACACGATCTCCTGGCGGGAGACGCGCGTGGCCACCCCGGACCAGGCACTGGCGGCCACCATGCACAGGGCGATGCCGCTGGCCTGGTGAGCCGACAGGCCCAGGCCGTTGAGCAGAATGGGGAAGGCAATCAGCGAACCCCCCGCGCCGGTGAGGCCGAGGATGGCGCCGACGACAATGCCGATCAGCAGTGGGATCATCAGCGTCACTCAGCGCCGGAATAAGCGTTCGAGCGCCGGCCCGGCCAGCCGCCCTGCCAGCAACATGCAGAGCACGAACAACCAGGGCTGCCACTGTTGGTAGCCCAGGGCCACCAACGCCGGCCCGGGGCAGTAACCCACCAGCCCCCAGCCAATGCCAAACAGCGCGGCGCCGGCCAGTAACTTGGGGTCGATATCGCGGCGGGAGGGCAGGAAAAAGCGCACGGACAGTAAGGGGTGATCCATGTTCAGCACCAGGCGGAAACTGACCAGGGTGACGCACAGCGCGCCGCCCATGACGAACATCAGGGTGGGGTCCCAGGCGCCGGCGATGTCCAGAAAGCCCAGCACCTTGCCGGGATCGGTGAGGCCGGAGAGCGCCAGGCCGGCGCCAAACAGCAGGCCGGCCAACAATGCACTGATATTTTGCATGCTCAAATCCATCCCAACAGGTGGCGGGCGATGTAGGTGCTGATCATGCCGAACAGCATGAAGGTGCAGGTGGCGGCCAGGCTGCGGCCGGACAGGCGGGCCAGCCCGCATACCCCATGGCCACTGGTGCAGCCGCTGCCGAGCTGGCTACCCGCACCCACCAGCAATCCGCCCACGGCTAGCAGCCAGGGATTGTCGACGGCGGGAAGGGGGATGGGGGCACCGCTGAACGGGTGAAACAGCACACCGCCCAGGATCATGCCGCCGATGAACATCAGGCGCCAAGCGCGATCCGGGCAGCTGCGCTGGGTGCTGGCGAAGAAAATGCCTGAGATGCCGGCCAGGCGCCCATTCAGTGCCAGCAGCAGGGTCACTGCCAGGCCGATCAGCGCACCGCCAAGCAGGGCGGGCAAGTAGGGAGTAAGCGTTGTCATGCGGCTCTCGCGTGCGGGTGTGTTTATGGGCTGTGCTGCAGTGGGCCGCCCGCCGCCTGCCAGGCGGCGATACCCCCCTGAAGATGCTTGATGCGGTTGCGGTGGGGGTGTGCGGCCAGCAGTTGGGCTGCCAGCGCAGAGCGCTCGCCATAGGCGCAGTAGAGCACCAGGGTGTGGTCGCTGCGATTCAACAAAGTCAGCAGCGGGCTGCTCTCATCCTGCAGGCCGGGCTCAAATTGCTTGAAGGGCAGGTGCAGGCTGTTGGCCAGCCAGCCGTGGCGCTCGCGTTCGGCCTGCTCGCGCAGGTCGACAAAGGTGGTGTCGTCGCGGCCCAGCCAGGCTATGGCCTGCCCGGCATCAACCACGATTTCGTCGGCCATGCGCGCATCGATGTCGGCCCCCACCGCCAGGTTGGCGGGGATTGCCACGTCCATCTGGCGCGGCAGGTCGAGCTTCAGGCTCTGCATCAGCGCCGCATACTCTTCGGCGTTGCTCACTTGCAGGCGCGGGTTGCGGCGGCGCTCCTCGCCCAGGGTGGAGAGGTTTTCGCCCTTGTAGTCGTGGCCGGGGCACAGCACGGTGCTGTCGGGCAGGGCCAACAGCTTGTGGAAAATCGAGTGGTACTGCTGGCGGGCATCGCCCTGCTGGAAGTCGGTGCGGCCGGTGCCACGGATCAGCAAGGTATCACCGCTGAACAGCATGCCGTGGCCGTACAGGCAGTAGGAATCGTCGGTGTGGCCGGGGGTGTGGATCACCCGCAGGCTGATGTCCTCCAGCTCGATCAGGTCGCCGTCCTCAACCCGCATGGCGACCTTGGCCATCCCGGTGTGGTGGCCCATCACGGTGATGCAGTGGGTGATGTCGCGCAGCCTGGCCATGCCGGTGATGTGGTCGGCGTGGGTGTGGGTGTCGAATACCTTGACCAGCCGCAGGCGGTGCTGGCCCAGCACTTTCAGGTAGTCGTCCAGGCGGGATTCCACCGAGTCGATGATGATGGCCTCGCCGCCCTGACGCGACCCCAGCAGGTAGCTGTAGGTGGAGGATTCGGGGTCGAAGAATTGGTGGAAGATCATGCGGGCTCACCTCGCCATATACCCCCGTAGGTATATACGAGGCCGCTCCAGCTGGCAAGTGTTCCGTGAGAAAGTGGCAAAAACTTCACGGGTCGGTGTTGTGACGGCTCAAGGCGAGGGGGCGTGGCCAGGCCGCCTTGGCTGTTGCTCCATCGGTCTGGATTGGCTGTTTTGGGATGACCTGTCCGCTTGTCTAAATGGTACAATCGTATGATATTTTGCCCTGGCGCTTACCATAAGGTGGGCCCCCACTAAACATGATGGAATGATGATCTACATGCAGTACTCCACTTTTCGACTGGCACCTCTAGCACTGGCATGCCTCTCCGCGCTGAACAGCATGCCTGCGATGTCGGCGGCCTGCCCTTCTTCCATCAGTGCGCCGCTCAATGGCGGCTGTGATGTCGACAATGTGTCCTCGGTAGCGGTGGGGGCTTCAGGTACAGTGACGGGCGCTGCGGGCACGGATGGGGCAGGGACCCATGCTGGGGGGATCGGAAGCGCCGGCAACAACGCAAGCGATGGCATTAGCAAGGCTGGGGGTGGATCGACTACCACACTGCTCCAGATAGAAGGCACCGTGACGGGGGGGCATGCGGGCAACGGCGGGGGGGCCAATCTGGGGGGCTTGGCGGGTGCTGGCGGCGATGGCGGCGCTGGGCTCAGCAATAGCGGCGTCATCCAGCAACTCATCATTAATGGGCAGTTACTAGGTGGTGCCGCGGGCAATGGCGGAAATACCAATTTAGGTGGGGTGGCTGGAAACGGGGGGGCATCGGGGGCGGGCCTGGCCAACGCGGGCACCCTCCAAGAAATCACCATCAACGGCACGATACAGAGTGGCGCGTGGGGGGCAAACGGGACCTCCGGGATGGGGGGGGCACCGGGCTCAGGCGGTGCAGTAAATACCGCCATTTTGAATACGGGCAGTATTGGCACACTGAACAACTACGGCGTCATCTCAAATAGCGGTTCTATTTACCCTGCGATTTCTAACACGGGGCCTGGCACCATCGCTGTCTTGGTCAACGGCCAATCGGGCCTGAGCTTTGGCGGCGGCGCCACGCCGGGGACCTATTACACCTATTTCAGCGCGCCCAATACCTTTGGAACGCTTAGTTTTGTCGTGTTGTGGCAATATTCACTGAGTGCTTATGGTCTGCGCATTGCGCAGGGCCAGAATTATGCGGTTGGCACCTACAGCAATGTGATCACCGCAGACAACGCCTTCACCATCGGCAGCCTGCTGCCGGTGAGTGGCGTCACCTATCACCTGGAGGACGGCAGCGGCACTCCCTGGGCCAGCAACCTGAGCAGTGCAAGTTGGACGCTGGTGATCGACAGCGTGCTGACCAACCGGGTGTGGGCGGCCACCGCCGCCCAGGGCAACCGCCAGGGCTTGGAGGCGGCCGCCGTGATCGACGGCAGCGACACGCTATCGGAATTCTTCGAGTCGCTCAGTACGGATGCGCAGATTTCCGATGCGGTGCGTTCCTCCCAGCCGGCCCTGTCGGGCAGTGGCGTGCTGGCGCAGCAGGACGTGATCGGCGAGGTGGCTGGCCTTGTCGGCCAGCGCTTGGATGGGGTGCGGGCCGGCAATGCGGGCGATGGCTTTTTCAGCGATCAATACCTGTGGCTGAAGCCCTTTGGCAGCCGCGCCAATCAGGATGCCCATGATGGCGTGGAGGGCTACGACGGCGAAAGCTATGGCCTGGTGCTGGGCTCCGATGGTCAGCTCAACGCCGACTGGCGGGTGGGCGCGGCCTTCGCTTACGCCAACACCCGGTTGGATGCGGCCGGCGCTGACCATCAAGACGAACAGATCGACACCTACCAGTTGATCGGCTACGGCAGCCAGCAGCTGGATGCGCGCACCGCCCTCAACCTGCAGTTGGATGTGGGCCAGGGCCGCCACGACACCCAACGCCAGATCGCCTTCGCCCAGCGCAGCGCCAGCGCCGACTTCGACAGCCGGATGGCCCACGCCGGCGCCAGCCTGGAGCGCCGCTACGCGCTCGATCAGGCCACCGCCATCACCCCCGCGCTGCGGCTGGACTACAGCCGGGTCGATCAGGACAGCTACCGCGAGCACGGCGCCAGCGAGCTGGATCTGAGCGTGAACAGCCTGCGCAGCGAGGCACTGGTGCTGGGCCTGGGTGCCACCCTGGCGCGGGCGCTAGACCCGTACACCCGCCTGGAGGCCAGCCTGGGTGTGGGCTACGACGCGATCAACGACGGCGTCTCCCTCAGCAGCAGCTTCGCCGGTGCACCCGGCGCGGAGTTCCAGACCCCCGGCCTGCACCCCAGCGCTTGGCAGCAACAGGCCGGCCTGGCACTGGTGCGGCAGGTGCGCGAGGGGCTGGAAGTCGCTGCCCGCTACGATCTTGAAACCCGCAGCCAATACGACCAGCAGACCCTGAGCCTGAAGCTCAACTGGCTGTTCTGAGCCCGGCAGGGTGAAAGGCTGGGTGGGGTTGGCGCTGGGCGTGTTGATCGCCCTGGCCGGCTGTGCCACGCCGCCGACCACCGCCCAGCGGCGTGCGCTGGCCGAGCAGTTGGTGGCGGCCCACGGCTGGCTGGGGCGGCGGTTGCCGACACCGGCCTTTGTGTTGCAAGCCTATGCGCCGGCCTCGCTGTCGGCGGAGGAACTTACCGTCTATATCGAGGGGGATGGTCTGGCCTGGTTGAGCCCGGACTGGCCCTCCCTCGACCCCACCCCCCAGGATCCACTGGCGCTGCGCCTGGCCCTGGCGCAACCCCCATCCCAGGGGGCGGCGGCCTATCTGGCCCGCCCCTGCCAGTACCCGACCCCGGACAGCCCGGTCTGCGAGCCGCGCTACTGGCGCGAGGCGCGTTTCGCCCCGGAGGTGATCGAGGCCAACAACCATGCCTTGGATCAGCTCAAGCAGCAGGCGGGCGCCCGTCGCCTCAGGCTGGTGGGTTATTCCGGCGGGGCGGCGGTGGCGGCGTTGGTAGCGGCGCGTCGCGACGATGTGGTGGCCCTGGTCAGTGTGGCGGGGAATCTGGACCCCCCAGCCTGGGCCCAGTGGCACCACTACAGCCCCTTGCTGGGCTCGTTGAATCCGTTGGACGCCGCGCCGGCTCTGGGGCTTGTGCGGCAGTGGCACTTGCAGGGGGGGCGCGACCCGAGTATTCCCCCCGCGCTGGCGGCAAACTTCGCGGCACGGGTGCCGGGGCCGCTCCGGCCGCAGTTGCGTCAAATTCCTGAGTTCGATCACCGCTGCTGTTGGGTGGCGGCGTGGCCATCGCTCTGGGTAGCGATGATGGCGGAGCCTTAGCAAGCGATTTGGCGCTTAAAACGGCGCCATTCCGGCCGTGGTCGTGTTGCAAACCCTCGCGCTACCCCCCCCCAGTATCACAAGGGTTTGCGCCTTGCATTGACTCAAAATCCATCCGTGTTAGATGTGCCATCAAGCGCGCAGCACGGCATTAGCCCGGTGCATTCAGCTCTCTTTCGCCAGATCGTCCATCGCCGCCTTCAGCCAGCGCGCTGCTTCGCCGCCGGTGATGCAGCGGTGGTCGAAGCTCAGCGACAGCGGCATGATCGGCCGCACCGCCGGGTGGCCGTAGTGGGCTACCACTTGCTGGCGGATCTTGCCGGCGCCGAGGATGGCCACCATCGGTGGCACCACGATGGTGGTGGCGTACTTGCCGGCGATGGTGCCGAAGTTCGACAGCGTGATGGTGGCGCCGACCAGCTCCGAGGGCGGGATGGTGCGGGCGCGCACGTCGGCGCGCATCAGGTCCAAACCCTGGCGCAGGTCTTCCAGTGGGCGGTTGCCCACGTCCCGCAGCACCGGCACGAACAGGCCGTCCGGGGTGTCCACGGCGATGCCGAGGTCGATCTTCTCCATCAGGCGGCGCGTCATGGTGTTGCCTTCGTACCAGGCGTTCAACGCCGGTTCCTCCCGGCAGGCCTCGCGGATGGCGCGCACCAGTCGCATGGTGATGTCGGTGTGGGGCAGCCAGTCGCCGATGTCGACGTCGTCCACCACCGTCACCAGCGCCACTTCGGCCTGGGCCCGGGCCATGTTTTTCGCCATGGTGCGGCGCACACCGCGTAGGCTCTCGGCGGCGCCTTTCTCCTGGGTGAGGCGGGCGGCGTTTTCCACGTCGTCGGCGGTGATCAGGCCATCCCGGCCGGTGCCTGACACGGTGGTGAGATCCACCTCCAGCCGCTTGGCCAGGGCGCGCACCGCCGGGGTGGCCTTGGGCTGGCCGCCGCGCGGGGTGGCGGCGCCGATGATGAAGTCGTCGTGCAGCGGGGCGTGGCCGGTGGCTTTCAGCTCGCCGACCACGGTGCCGGTGTCGTCCGCCTCGCCTTCGAATTCCACCAGCGGCTCGCCGGTGTGGATGATGTCGCCGGCCTTGCCGAACAGGTGGGCGATGACGCCGTCGCAGGGGGAGGGCACGTCGACGATGGCCTTGGCGGTTTCCACCGAGACCAGCAGCTGATCGGTTTTGACCGCATCGCCCTCGCGGATGTGCCATTCGACGATTTCGGCTTCGGGCAGGCCCTCGCCCAGGTCGGGCAGTTTGAAGTATTTCATGCGTGCCTCGCGCTGCTGTGCCTGTGGTGTACTGTTTTCGCCGCTGTTTTCGCGGCTTAACCGCTACTCGAACTCAAAGGTTTTCATGGCCGCCGCCACGATGTCGTCCACCCCGGGGATGTAGTAGTGCTCCATGCGGGCGTAGGGCATCGGCGTGTCGTAGCCACACACCCGCTGGATCGGCGCCTGCAGGTCGGTGAGGGCCTGTTCGGCCAGCCCGGCGGCGATCTCTCCGCCCGGGCCGTAGGTGCGCGGCGCCTCGTGCACGATCACGCAGCGGCCGGTCTTGGCCACCGAGGCGAGGATGGTTTCCATGTCCAGCGGCACCAGGGTGGCGACGTCGATCACCTCGGCCTGGATCTCGCTCTGGGCCAACACGTCGGCGGCGCGCAGGCAGTCCGGGATGGTGGCGCCCCAGGAGACGATGGTGACATCGGTGCCCGCCCGCAGGGTGAAGCAGGTGTCCAGCGGCAGGGCGCCGCCGTCGTCTGCCACCGGCTGGGAGAAGGCGCGGTAGAGCCGGGTGGGTTCCAGGAAGATCACCGGGTCGGGGTTGCGGATGGCCGCCAGCAGCAGGCCGTAGGCCCGGCGCGGCGAGCTGGGGGTGACCACCCTGAGCCCCGGCACATTGCAGAACATCGCCTCCACGCTCTCGTTGTGGTGCTCGGGGGCGTGGATGCCACCGGCGCAGGGGCTGCGGATCACCACCGGGCAGCTGAGGCGGCCCCGGGTGCGATTGCGCATGCGCGCCATGTGGGAGACGATGTGTTCCATGGCGGCGTAGATGAAGCCCAGAAACTGGATTTCGGCGACGGGCTTGAGACCCTGGGCCGCCATGCCCACCGCCAGGCCGGCGATGGAGGTCTCCGCCAAGGGGGTGTCGATCACCCGCTGGAAGCCGAAGCTGTCCTTCAGGCCGGCGGTGGCGCGGAATACGCCGCCGTTGGTGCCGATGTCCTCGCCCAGCAGCACCATCTCCGGGTCGTTGGCCATCTCGAAGCGCAGGGCGCGGTTGATGGCTTCGAGCATGTTCATCTCAGTCATGGCGAGCCCCCCACTTCATCAGCAGCGCCTCGCGCTGGGCTTCCAGCTGGGCGGGCAGTTCCGCGAACAGGTGTTGGAACAGGGCCTCGGGCCCTGCGGGCGGGGTGGCCAGGTAGTGTTCCACCGCGCGCTCGATCTGTTGCTGGCACTGGGCGATCCAGTCGGTTTCGCGCTGTTCGTCCCAGGCGCCCCGGCTGTGCAGGTAGTCCCGCAGGCGTTTTACCGGCTCCCGCTCCCAGGCATCCGCCAGTTCTTCCCGGGGGCGGTAGCGGGTGGCGTCGTCGGCGGTGGTGTGGTCCGACAGGCGGTAGCTGATGCACTCGATCAGGGTGGCGCCCTTGCCTGCGCGGGCGCGCTCCAGCGCGTTGCGCACGGCGTGGTGCACGGCGATCACGTCGTTGCCGTCCACCTGCTCGCTGGGCAGGCCGGCGCCGATGCCCTTCTGCGCCAGGGTGGGGGCGCCACTCTGCAGCTTGCGTGGCACCGAGATCGCCCACTGATTGTTGTTGATGATGAACACCACCGGCAGCTGCCACACCCCGGCCACGTTGAGGGCCTCCAGGAAGTCGGCCTTGGAGCTGCCGCCGTCGCCGATGGTGGTGACCACGGCGCGTTTCTCATGGCGGATCTTGATGGCGGTGGCGATGCCCGCCGCGTGCAGCGACTGGGTGGCGATGGGCACGCAGACCGGGAAGTCCTGGCGCGGCACGGCAAAGTCGGAGCCGCGCTCGTCGCCGCCCCAGTAGAGCAGGATCTCCTCCATGCTCACCTGGCGGACCAGCTGGGCGGGCATGTCGCGGTAGTAGGGCACGAACACGTCGTCACTTTGCATGGCCCGGGCCAGGCCCACGCCGATGGCCTCCTGGCCCAGGCAGGAGGGGTAGGTGCCGAGCTTGCCGGTGCGTTGCAGGGCGATGCACTTCTTGTCCAGGGTGCGGGCCAGCACCATGTCGCGATAAAACTGCTGCAGCAGGGCGGTGTCGGCCGCCCAGTCAGGCAGTGGGCATTCGGGCTCGCCCCGCAGGTTGAGGAAGCCCGTTTGTTTGATGGAGAACGACAGCATGCGTTGCTCCTTGGCGGTCAGGCCGCGGTCATCAGTGGGTGGGGCGGTTCCTCGCCGGCCAACCGGCGCTCGGCCAGTTGGTCGGCCATGCGGGCGGTGGAGGTCTGCGCCTCTGCCGCGCTCTGGAACACGCCCGCCAGGGTGGTGCCGATGGCGTCCACGCGGCTGCGTATGTTCTGTTGTGATTCGCCCCGGTGGTTCAATGCGGCGTAAATCAGCCCCCCTGCATTAATAATGTAGTCCGGGCTGTAGAGAATGCCGCGTTCGCTGAGGGCATCGCCGTCGGCGAGTTCGGCCAGTTGGTTGTTGGCGGAGCCGGCCACCACCGCGCAGTGCAACTCGCGAATGCTGCGCGGATTGAGCACGGCGCCCAGGGCGCAGGGGGCGAACACGTCGCACACCGCCTGGTGGATGGCCTTTGGGGTGCTCAGGCTGGCGCCGGTGCGCTCCATCGCGCGCTGGGCGCGGGCGTAGTCCATGTCGGCGACGATCAGCTCGGCGCCCTCGGCGTGCAGCAGCTCCACCAGTGCCATGCCTACGTTGCCCAGGCCTTGCACGGCCACCCGCAGGCCGTGCAGGCGCGGGCTGCCGAGCCGGGCGTGCACCGCCGCGCGCATGCCGGCCAGCACGCCCTGGGCGGTCCAGGGGCTGGGGTCGCCGGCGCTGCTGGTGCTGGTGACGTGAGGCGTGTGGCGGGCGATGGCGTCCATGTCGGCGGGGGTGGTGCCGCTGTCCATGGCGGTGATGTAGCGCCCGCCGAGGGTCTGCACCACCCGGCCGAAGGCCTCGAACAGCCGCTCCCTGTCGAAGGGGCCGCTCGGCGCCATCAGCACCGCCTTGCCACCGCCCTGTTCCAGGCCGGCCATGGCGGCCTTGTAGCTCATGCCCCGTGCCAGGCGTGCGGCGTCCAGCAGGGCGTGGTCGAAGTGATCATAGGGGAGAAAGCGACAGCCACCGAGGGCGGGGCCCAGGCGGGTGCTGTGGATGGCGATGACGGCTCGCAGGCCCGTGTCAGGGTCACTGGCACAGTGCACTTCTGCCAGCCGTTCGCGCTGCATCAGCTCGAACATGGCGGCGACTCCTGGCTCTGCCTCCGGCGGTGACGGGCGGTTGCGCTTGTGGCGCGGGCGCATCGGTCGCACGGCGGCGGTTGGGTAAAACCGGTTGAACCAGCTCGCAGAGGGGCCCGCCGGTGGGCGGGCTCAAGCTGCGCGTGAACTGAAAAGCCTTGTTGTTTTTTCAGTTCTCACCAACGGCGTTGGTGACTTCCTTGATCAAAGTATAGTCAAGTGTTGGCCGGGTGTGAGTGGGTACTATTGCGGAGGTTGGCGTGAACGGGTGGCGGTGCATCGCCTGCTGGATGCGCCGGAGTGATGGCCACTCGCGGCGGGCTTCAGGGGCTGCTGTTGAGCACGGCCTCCGCCACGGCGGCATTCTGCCGCAGATGCTCCGGGTTGAGCGTGCCGACGATCACCGCGGTGCTGGCGGGGTGCTCGAAGGCGAAGCGCAGCGCCTGTTCCACCGGGTTGTCGCCCAACTGCTGCAGGTGACCGCTGGCGAAGGCCTTTTTCACGAACACCGCCTTCTGGTGGTCGTGGCAGTAGTCGAACACCTCCCGCTCGGCTTCGTAGCCAGGGTGGCGGGTGGCCATCACCACATCGGACTGGCTGGCGGCCAGCAGGCCGCCTTCCACCGTCTTGGTGGACATGCCGGTGGCGCGGATC
Organism: uncultured Pseudomonadales bacterium; assembly: GCA_964649985.1. Lineage (GTDB taxonomy): Bacteria > Pseudomonadota > Gammaproteobacteria > Pseudomonadales > CAZYQX01 > CAZYQX01. Next base: position 134,046 of record CAZYQX010000002.1, read on the forward strand.
AGCCCCTCGCTCTTGAGGTCGTTCAGCACCTCCAGCACGCCGTAGCGCTGGATGATGTCCACATCCTCGCCACTGGAGTGCACCAGCACCACGTCCAGGTAGTCGGTGTTGAGGCGCTGCAGGCTGCGCACCACGCTCTCCCGCACGTAGCCGGGGGTGAAGTTGAAGTAGCTCTGGCCGTTGATGAACTCCTCGCCCACCTTGGTGCAGATGATCCAGTCCTGGCGCTGGCCGGCCAGTAGGCTGCCCAGGCGCTCCTCGCTGCTGCCGTAGGCCGGGGCGGTGTCGAGCAGGTTGATGCCGAGGTCCTTGGCCAGGGCCAGCAGCTCCCGGGCCTGCTGGTCGCTGGGCAGCTCGAAGCCCTGGGGATATTTCACGCCTTGGTTGCGGCCGAACTTGACGGTGCCGAAGCCGAGGGCGCTGACCTGCATGTTGGTGTTGGCGAGGCGGCGTCTTTGCATGGGAATCAACCGAACAGGGTGTGCCAGGGCGGGGCGGCCACGGCGGGGGCGAGGAGGGGCAGGGCGGCCGGGCTGGCCTGGGGGCGGATGCCGTCCCGCTGCAGCAGGGCAAACACTTCTTCCGCCAGGTTGGGGGCCAGGGTGAGCTTGGTGGGCCAGGCGGCGAGCACGTTGCCGCTGCCCTCCGCCAGCTCGGCGAAGGCCTGATCGGGCTTCACCAGCTGGCGCTGGCGGGGCTCGGCGCGATCCAGCTTGATGGTGGCCCACTCGGTGCGGCCCAGATCAATCCAGCCCAGCAGCTCTTTCAGTTCCTTGCGGGCGCGGTCGATCAGCTGCTCCGGCGGCAGGTCGGTGCCTTCGGTGGCCAGATCGCCGCCCAGGTACCACACCCAGCGGCCGTCCTGCGCCCGGTGGCTGGAGAGGGTCAGCCGCGGCGAGGCGTTGGCGCTCATGGCGATGCAGTGGCCGTAGAGCGGGTGGGGGTAGTCGTGCTTCACCAGCACCTGCTGCAGCGGCCGGCGCTGCATGGCCGGCTGCGGGCTGCCCAGGGCCTTGAGCAGGGCCTCGTTGCCCTCGCCGGCGGTGAGCACGAAGCGCTGAGCGCTGAGCTGCAGGCCATCGCCCAGGCTGAGCTGCTGCTGGCCGTCGGCCTGGCGCTGCCATTGCAGTGCGCGGGCGTCGATGCGGTGGATGCGCCCGGCCATGCGGCCGGCCAGGTGGCCTAGCAGGGAGGGTACATCCAGCACCACGTCCTGCAGGCGGTAGACGCTGCCCTTGTAGCGTTTGTCCTGCAGTGGCTGTGGCCGTGCCTGGCCTTCCACCGCGTCCACCCGGCCGCGCAGGGAGCGGCTGGCGAGAAAGCCGGTGAGGCTGGCGCCGATGCCGGGGGCGGTCCAGAGGAAGAAGTCCTCGCTGAGTACGTCCACCCCGCGCAGGTCCAGGTCGCCTTCACCGGCCAGGCAGCGCTTCCAGTGGGCGGGCATGGCCGCCACCGCCTCGCTGGCGCCGGAGAGGGCGCCGGAGAGGGCGTACTTGATGCCGCCGTGCACCATGCCTTGGGAGGCGATGGTCTGGCCCTGGCCGAGGGCGTTGGCCTCCAGCAGCACGGCCTGGTAGCCGGCATCCACCAGCCGGTTGAGCAGCCACAGGCCGGCGATGCCGCCGCCGAGGATGGCGATGTCGGTGTGGATGACGGTGCTGGGTGTGGGCATGGTGAACCGGTGTCGCGACAGATTGCCGCCATTATACGGCAGCTCGGCAGCGGGCGGCGGAAACGGGTACACTGGTGCTCTTGTTGGTTGTCTCAGTAGCCCATGAATCGCGTTGTCTACAACACCCTGTTTCACCTCGCCCTGCCCGCCGTGCTGGGCCGCATGTTGTGGCGCTCGCTGAAGGCGCCGGCCTACCGGCAGCGCCTGGGGGAGCGGCTGGGCGGCGGCAGTGAGGTGGCCCCGGGTGGCATTTGGGTGCATGCGGTGTCGGTGGGCGAGACCATCGCCATCGCGCCGCTGGTGAAAGAATTGCGCCATCGCCACCCCGAGTGGCCCATCACCCTGACCAATGCCACCCCCACCGGCTCCGAGCGCGCCCGGGCGCTGTTTGGCGAGCAGGTGCAGCACCGCTATGTGCCCTGGGATCTGCCCTGGGCGGTGGAGCGCTTTCTGGATCGGGTGCAGCCCAAGCTGGTGCTGCTGATGGAGACCGAGCTGTGGCCCAACATCGTGCATGCCTGTCGCCGGCGTGGCATTCCGGTGATGCTGGTGAACGCCCGCTTGTCGGCGCGCTCGGCCCGGGGCTACCGCCGTCTGGGCGCCTTGACCCGGGACATGGTGGGCGCGCTCTCCGGCGTGGTGGCCCAGACCGAGGCCGACGGTGAGCGCCTGGTGTCGCTGGGGCTCTCCCCCGAGCGCCTGTATGTGACGGGCTCGATCAAGTTTGACCAGGATATCGAGCAGGGCGTGCGCGCTCTGGCGGATGCGCTGCGCCAGGCCTGGCACGCGGCGGGGCAGCGCTTGGTGTTGATTGCTGCCAGCACCCACCAGGGGGAGGACGAACAGATACTGGAAGTGTTTCGGGTGGCGCGCAGCCGCAGCCCCGGCTTGCTGCTGGTGCTGGTGCCGCGCCACCCGGAGCGTTTCGACGCGGTGACCCGCCTGTGTGAGGAGCGCGGTTTCAACACCCTGCGCCGCACCCAGGGCCACCCGAGCGCCGACACCGATGTGTTGGTGGGGGATACCATGGGCGAACTGCTGGCCTTGTATGGCGCGGCGGATATCGCCTTCGTCGGCGGCAGCCTGGTGCCGGTGGGCGGTCACAACCTGTTGGAGCCGGCCGCCTGGGGCATGCCGGTGTTGTCGGGCCCCCATCTGTTCAACTTCCTGGAGATCAGCGAGATGCTGGCCGAGGCCGGCGGGCTACGCGTGGCGGAGAATGCCGATGACCTGGCCGCCCAGCTGATTCCCCTGCTGGAAGATGAGCGTGCGCGCCGCCGCATGGGCCGCGCCGCCGCCCGGGTGCTGGAGGCCAATCGGGGCTCCCGCGCCCGCTTGCTGGCGCTGGTGGAGCAGGCGCTGGGCACCGCGTGACGCTGGGGTGCGCAAACGCAAAAGGGGAGCCATAAGGCTCCCCTTTTTTGTGGTGGACCAACTCAGTAGTTGTCAAACTTGCTGCGGTTGATCTGGTTGGCGCCATCGACCCACTGGTTGACCTGCTGGATGTCGGCCGGGGTGAGAATGCCGGCGGCCTGTTTCAGCTGGAACAGGTGCGTTACGTAGTCGTAGCGCGCATTGGCGAAGTTGCGCTGAGCGGCGTACAGGTTGCGCTGGGCGATCAACACGTCCACCACATTGCGGGTGCCCACTTCGTAGCCGGCCTGGGTGGCTTCCAGCGCGCTCTTGGCGGAGGTGATGGCCTGTTTGCGCGCCTTGACCGTGGCCACGTCGGTGGAGACGGTCAGGTGCAGCGCGCGGGCGTTCTGCATCACCTCACGCTGGGTGGCGGTGACGATATCCTGGGCGGACATCGACTGGGCCACGGCCTGGCGGCGGGCGGCGCTGGTGTAGCCGCCGGTGAAGATAGGTACCTGCAGGTTCAGCGAGGCGGTGGTGGCGTCTTGAGATTGCAGGTAGTCGGCGCCGGTGTTTTTGCCGTCATTTTCAGAGTCCTGGTACTGCAGCGCGCCAGTCAGGGTGGGCAGATGGGCGGCTTTTTTCGCCTGGGCATTCTGCTGCGCCGCGTTGGCCGCGAACACCGACGCCTTCAGGCGGTTGTTGTTCTTCAGCGCGAAATCGACCCACTCGGTGCGGCTCATCGGGTCGGGGTTAACCACCGGGAAGCTCTCCTTCAGCGGCCCCACCAGGTCGTGGGGGCGCCCGGTGAGCTGCTCCAGCGCGGAGTAGGCGACGCCCACGGCGCCCTGGGCGTCGAGCTTGTTGGCCACGGTGGCATCGTAGGCGGACTGGGCTTCATGCACGTCGGTGATGGCAATCAAGCCCACGTCAAAGCGCTGTTGGGCCTGTTCCAGCTGGCGCTTGGTGGCGATCTCCTCCGCCTTCACCGACTCCAGATTGTCGATGGCGCGCAGCACGTTGAAGTAGGCCTGCGCCACTTTGACGATTTCGTTTTCCTGCTCGGCGGTAAACTGGGCCTCGGCCTGGGCACTCAGCTCCTTGCCCTGTTTGAAGGTGAACCAGGCCGGCAGGTTGAAGATAGGCTGTTGCAGGCTGATGCCCCAGCGGTTGTTGTCCAGATCCACGTCGCCAGAACGGTCCAACGTCTGGCCTGCGCCAAAGTCGGATTTGCTGCGACCGTCACCACTTGTATTGCCATAGCTGGCATCTGCCGCTACTTGCGGCAGCAGGCCCGCCCGTGCGAGGTTCTCGTTTTCCTTGCCGGCCTGATAGGTGGCCTCGGCGGCTTTCAGCGTGGCATCGTTTTCCATGGCCAGCGCATAGATCTCGGCCAGCGTCTCGGCGTGGGAGGCGCTTTGCATGAAAAAGGCGCAGCTGGCGGCCAGCAGGGAGCGGGTGAACAGGCGCATGTGCCGGGAATCTCCGAATCGTGGTTGACGCATTAGCTTCCGAGTGTAACAGAAATGTGCGGCCATGCTCTGGTACCTCCGTTACAGTTTGGATGGCTCGATAAGCGGCCACTATCTATTACAATTAGGTATGAAACGGCACTGTGCAGTAACGCCCATGAAAGCACCCTATCAGGTCGACTTGAGCCGCCACATGGCGGAGTGCGACGCCAACTACTGGCGTCTGAGCCGGCTCATGCCCGATCTGGCCACGGTGAGCGGGCGTGCCTTCGGGCTGACCCTGCGCAATAGTGCCATGGCCCAGGTGGCGATTGAGGTCATCGAGCGGGCGCGCTACACCACCACCCTCAGAGTGAGCCATTTGGCGGAGTTTCCCTGGTTGCGGGTGCCCGAGATCCTGGTGCGCATGTATCACGACGCCCGTACGGCGGAGGTGCTGGCCTGCCGCGACGAACGGCCGCGAGAGGGACGTTATAGCTATCCCAACGAACGCATGTACCACATCGACGAGAAAGCACAGATCAATGCTTTCCTGGGGGAATGGCTGAGCCACTGCCTGGATCATGGCCACAGCCTTGAGGACGCTTGTCGACGTGTATATTGAGTCGCAGCGTCTTTTGCTGCGCGTCGCACTGGCGGCTGGCGTCCTGCGCTTATATAGTTAGCGCATCAATCTGACCGGATGCAGAGCCTTGTACATCCCGCGCCGAGCCCCAGGCGCCCCGATCACGCTCGCCCAGGTGACCGATCTACACCTGAGCGCAGCGGAGAACGGCGAGCTGGTGGGCATGAATACCGACCACAGCCTGGAGCATGTGCTGGCCCGGGTGTCTGCCGATTTGCCGGCACTGGATCTGCTGTTGGTGACGGGCGACATCACCGACAACGGCAACGTGCCGGGTTATCGCCGCGCCATGGATAAACTGGCGGCGCTGGGTGTGCCCCAGGTGTGGCTGCCGGGTAACCACGACGACTGGGCCAACATGGCGCAGTCGGTGAATGGTGGCGGCCACTTGGCGCGCAGCGTGGATATGGAGCAGTGGTGGGTGGTGATGTTGAACTCCACCACGCCGGGCGAGGTGGGGGGGCATTTGTCTCGCGATCAGCTCGACCTGCTGGATCTCAAACTGCTGGAGGCGGGCGAGCGCCACTGCATCGTCGCCCTGCACCACCACCCGGTCGCCATTGGCTGTGACTGGTTGGACGAACAGCAAGTGGACAACGCCGATGCCTTCTGGGCGGTGATCGAGCGGCACCCCCAGGTGCGCGCGGTGATCTGGGGCCATGTGCACCAGGCGTTTGAGTCGGAGCGCAAGGGCGTCAGGCTGCTGGCCTCGCCGTCCACCTGCATCCAGTTCGCCCCCAACAGCCCGGGATTCAAGCTCGATAGCTGCGCGCCGGGTTACCGCTGGCTCAAACTGCACGATGATGGCCGCATCGAGACCGGCATTTCCCGCGTCGAGGGTGTAGAATTCAACGTCGACTTTTCCTCTCAAGGCTATTAACGGTACTTCAGTGTCCGCCACCCTGATCTATATCCACGGCTTCAACAGCTCCCCCGATACGCCCAAGGCCCAGGCCACCTGGGAATATTTGCGCGCCCATGGCATGGCCATCAACTTCCTGGCGCCGCAAATTCCGGTCTACCCACGCGAGGCCATGGACATGCTCTCTGGCATGATCGAGCAGGCGGTGAAGCCGGTGGCGCTGATCGGCAGCTCACTGGGCGGTTTCTTCGCCACCGCGCTGGCGGCAAAATATGGCCTGAAGGCGGTGCTGATCAATCCCGCTGTGCGCCCGCACCAGTTGATGGCCGAGTTCATGGGCGACAACACCCAGCCCTACACCGGCGAGCACTACAAGCTGACCGTGCAGCATGTGAAGGATCTAGAAGACATGGATGCCCGCAACTTCAAACAGCCCACCGATCTGATGGTGATGCTGCAAACCGGCGACAGCACCCTGGACTACCGCCTGGCGGTGGAGAAGTACAAGGGTTGCAAGCTGTTCATCGAAGGTGGCGGCAGCCACACCTTCGAGGGTTATGAGCGCTACCTGTCGGACGTGTTCAAACACCTGTTTGGTTGACCCCACCGCGCCGTCCGCTGCACTGGCGGGGCGGCACTGAGTTCCCCCGGATTCCTGCCTGAGCGACATGAGCAACAACTACAACGCCGACTCGATTGAAGTCCTCACCGGCCTGGACCCGGTGCGCAAGCGCCCGGGCATGTACACCGACACCGCCCGGCCCAACCACTTGGCCCAGGAAGTCATCGACAACTCGGTGGACGAGGCCCTGGGTGGCCACGCCAAGCAGATCGAGGTGGTGCTGCACGCCGATGGCGCCCTCTCGGTGAGCGACGATGGCCGCGGCATGCCGGTGGACATCCACCCCACCCAGGGCCGCCCCGGGGTCGAGGTGATCCTTACCACCCTGCACGCCGGTGGCAAGTTCTCCAATAAGAACTACCAGTTCTCCGGTGGTCTGCACGGGGTGGGCGTGTCGGTGGTGAATGCGCTCTCCCTCAGCCTGGAAGTGCAGATCAAGCGCGATGGCCAGCTCTACCGCATGCGCTTCGCCGACGGTGAGAAGGCCAGCGAACTGGAGGTGATCGGCAGCGCGCCCAAGCGCCAGACCGGCACCACCGTGCGCTTCATGCCCGATCCCAAGTATTTCGAATCGCCCAAGTTCTCGGTGCCGCGCCTCAAGCACGTGCTGCGGGCCAAGGCGGTGCTGTGCTCCGGCCTCAAGGTCAGCTTCCTGGACGAGGCCAGCGGCGAGCGCGAGGAATGGCATTTCGAGGACGGCCTGTCCGACTACCTGGCCAGCTCCACCGCCGGTCTCGAGCCGGTGCCCGCCACCCCCTTCGTCGGCAACCTGCGCGGCGAGCGCGAGGCGGTGGAGTGGGCGGTGCAGTGGCTGCCCGAGGGCGGCGAGCAGCTGGCCGAGTCCTACGTCAACCTGATTCCCACCGCCCAGGGCGGCACCCACGTCAACGGCCTGCGCCAGGGCCTGTTGGAGGCGATGCGCGAGTACTGCGAGTTCCGCGACCTGATGCCGCGGGGGGTGAAACTCTCCCCCGAAGACGTGTGGGAGCGCTGCGCCTACGTGCTCTCGGCCAAGATGGGCGATCCCCAGTTCTCCGGCCAGACCAAGGAGCGCCTCACCTCCCGCGAGTGCGCCGCCTTCGTGTCGGGAGTGGTGAAGGACGCCTTCTCGCTGTGGCTGAACCAGCACACCGAGGAAGCCAACCTGCTGGCGCAGATGGCGATTCGCAACGCCGAGCGCCGCCTGCGCCAGAGCAAGAAGGTGGAGCGCAAGAAGGTCACCAGCGGCCCCGCCCTGCCGGGCAAGCTGGCCGACTGCAGCGGCCAGGACTCCAGCCGCTCCGAGCTGTTCCTGGTGGAGGGTGACTCCGCCGGCGGCTCCGCCAAGCAGGCCCGGGACCGCGAGTTCCAGGCCATCATGCCGCTCAAGGGCAAGATCCTCAACGCCTGGGAAGTGGCCTCTGACGAGATCCTCGCCAGCGAGGAGATCCACAACATCTCGGTGGCGCTCGGCATCGAGCCCGGCGCCAACAGCCTGGAGGGGCTGCGCTACGGTAAGGTGTGCATCCTGGCCGACGCCGATTCCGATGGCCACCACATCGCCACCCTGCTGTGCGCGCTGTTCCTACGCCACTTCCGCGCGCTGGTGGAGGCCGGGCACGTGTTCGTGGCCATGCCGCCGCTGTACCGCATCGATATCGGGCAGGAGGTCTACTACGCGCTGGATGAGTCGGAGAAGGCCGGCATCCTCGACCGCCTGGTGGCCGAGAAGAAACGCGGCAAGCCCAATGTGCAGCGCTTCAAGGGCTTGGGCGAGATGAACCCGATCCAGCTGCGCGAAACCACCATGGACCCCAACACCCGCCGGCTGGTGCAGTTGTCGGTGGAGGAGGGCGATGCCACCGAGGAACTGCTCGACATGCTGCTGGCCAAGAAACGTGCCGGCGATCGCAAGGAGTGGCTGGAGCGCAAGGGCAATCTGGCCGAGCTGTAAAGTGCTTGTTATACGCCTTGTGCGGCAGATCACGCAAAAGCGTATACACTGAAATCATCGCGCATTTATTTTAGGGGCCACTGTGGGCCCCGATACCTGACAGATGACGGTGTGGCAGGGATGGCTCGGTGAACAGCAGGCATAGCAATTTCATGCATGGTCCCTACAGGATGAGGGCGCTTGTTCTCGCTATTGCGCTTGCTCATGGCGCGAGCGTAGAGGCCGCTGACACGGGGCTTTGGGACTTATCACTGGAAGAATTGGCGGCGACCAAAATTACGGTGGCCAGTCGAGTTGAAGAGCGCGCCGATCGCGCGCCCTCCTCCGTGACGGTGTTTCAGCCCTCGGATTTTTCCTCGCTGGGCGCACGCTATGTTGAGGATGTGCTCAACTACGTGCCTGGCCTTACGGTTAATCGCTCGCCTGAGCGGGGGTCGGTGGTAGATACCATTGCCGTGCGCGGGCGGCGCTCCTCTCAGGATTCCCCTGACGTATTGTTTCTGCTGGATGGCCGGCGCCTCAACAACGAACTCACCGGTAGCATCAGTCCTTTTATTCGCCGCATCAGCCTGGTGAATGTCAAGCAGCTGGAGGTCATTCGGGGGCCGGGCTCATCCCTTTACGGTTCCAATGCCTTCAGTGCGGTGGTCAATATCGTCACCGATCCGGAGCGCAGGGAAGCCGTGTTAGGGGTGGGCAACAGGGGCGATGGCACCTTCGCTCTGGCCAATCATTGGCAGGGGGAGGGCGGCAAATTGTCGCTGTTCGCTCAGGGAGATTATCGTGAGGGAGAGGCCTACCGCTTGAACGACGGCTTGCGGCCTGCCGATAAAACCCGCGATGCCGAGCAGGGCAGCCAGTTTTATGGTGTATACCAAAAAGAAGCGCTGCAATTGAGTGCGCGCTATGCGTCCTATCAAGAAGAGGATTTTGTGCTCAATCGCTTCGTGGATGATGACGTCAACCATGTGGATGCCGAGCACTGGATGTTGGATGCGCGCTATACCCTTCTGCAAGGCGAGACTTCTGAGCTGGCCGTGAGTGCTGGGGTGCAACAGGGTTGGGATCGGCTGCTATTGGGCTTGCCGGCGGATAGCTTGAGAACTGGGCCTCTGGGGAGTTGGGTTCACTTCCCGGTGGAAGTCGGGGCGGAGTTGTCTTACCGTGAGCTGGGTACGGCCGTGGATGGCCACCTGCAATGGGGTGAGCATCGCCTGGCTGCCGGCATGGCGGTGCGAGAGCACCAGGATCGCACCAGCGATCGCATTGCGAATTACGACCCCATGGATGGCTCAGCCCTCGGGGGCGTCGAGGTGGTGGGGGATCAGCTGATCAACCATGATGGGCGGCAGGTCAAGAGTGCCTACTTGGAGGATCGCATCCCACTGGGTGAGCGGCTTTCAGCCAATTTGGGCCTGCGCTATGACGAATACGAGGAGGTGGGCGAGTCCGCCAATCACCGCGCAGCACTGATGTGGCAGTTGACGCCAGAGGATGTGTTGAAGGCGCAGTATGGCACCGCCTTCCGTGCGCCATCCCGGGCGGAGATCGCCGGCAGTGCGTTTAGCTCGCTGATTGGCAATCCAGGTCTTGAGCCCGAGCGCGTGGCGACGTCGGAGTTGGTTTGGATCCGCTCCCAGCAGGCCTGGCGCAGTGAGTTGACCCTATTCAACAACCACATCCAGGACCCGATTGAACGCATTTCCTCTCCCACCGGCATGCAGGCGTCTTACAACGGCGAGGCGGCTGATTTTACCGGCTTTGAGTGGGCGGGGCGTTGGCAGTTTGCCGAGGGCTGGTCGGCATTTGGCGCTTGGAGCCGGGTGACCCGCCAGGAACAGGAGATAAAATCCGCCGCATCCCGCTTCGGCCACGCCGGGCTCACCTTCAGCGCTGGGCAGTGGTCCTTGAGTGGCCATCTGCGCTACCACGGTGATGTAGAGGCCGTGGATGGCGGTGTCATCGACAGTTACACGCTGCTCAATATCTCCCTCGAGCGTCAGTTTGGCGCGGCGCAGAGTGCTTACCTGCGGTTGAGCAATCTGTTGGGCGAGGAATACCAGACCTACACGGGGTCATACAATCCCGCTAACGGCGCCTTGGCCGATGGTGTGCCCGGCCAGGGGCGCGGGGTGTTGCTGGGCTGGAAATATCACTTCGAATAACCCTGGCGGGCTGTCTCGCCACCCTTCCCGTAGCTGTCGGATTTTCCACGCGGAACACCTCCCTGATGCATTTTTGTTCAGTGCTGAATCCCGCTGGCGGGTCTTGATGTTGCCGCCAAGGCCCCGAGGGGCTGGCGGGAATTGGCGCGTTGCGATGGCGGCCCGCCCGCATCTGAGCCGCGATTTGTCGTGACGTGCGGGAAGGTGCGTGCAGCGGTTTTTTGTGCAGGCGCCCTCTTGGCGCGCTGCCCTGCATCGGTGAAGATGTCGCTCTAACGAATGGAGACGCACTGATGACGGCCTCGTCCTTTACTTCCGAATCCACCACCGAGCAGGTGCTGGCAGGCGTGGATTTGCGCGGCCGCGTGGCGCTCATTACCGGCGCATCTGCTGGGCTCGGCTTCGAAACGGCGCGTGCCCTTGCTGCGCAGGGGGCTGAAGTCGTGCTGGCGGCGCGCCCCGGCGAAAAGCTTGAGCAGGCGGCTAGCGCGCTGCGTGAGCAGCTGCCCGAGGCCCAGTTGCACACCTTGGGGTTGGATCTGGCCGATCTGGGCCAGGTGCGCCAGGCAGCGGCTGAGGCGCTGGCGCGCTTTCCGCGCCTCCATCTGCTGATCAACAACGCGGGCATCATGGCCTGCCCGCTGGCGCGCACCCGCGAGGGCTGCGAGTCGCAGTTTGGCGTCAACCACATCGGCCACTTCCTGTTCACCTGCCTGTTAGTACCGGCCCTGCTGGCGGGCGCACCGGCCCGGGTGATCAACCTCAGCTCCGCCGGGCACAAGTACAGCCCGGTGGATTTTGAAGACCCGCACTTTCAGCGCCGCCCCTATGACAAATGGCTGGCCTACGGCCAGGCCAAAACGGCCAATGCGCTGTTTGCCGTGGGGTTGGAACAGCGCCTGGGCGCGCGGGGCGTACATGCGTTTGCGGTGCATCCCGGGGCCATCGTCACCGAGCTGGGCCGCCATCTCACCCGGGAAGACATCGAGGTGATGAGCAAGGGGGCGACCGTCACCGGCCGTCGCATGAGCTACAAATCCATCCCTGCCGGGGCGGCTACCACGGTGTGGGGCGCCACCTCGCCGGCCCTGGCCGGGCGCGGCGGCTTGTATCTGGAAGACTGCAGCATTGCCGCCGAAGCTGCTGATCCCGGTGCAGAGAAGGGCTATCTGCCCTATGCGCTGGACGCCGAGGCCGCGCAGCGCTTGTGGTCGCTGTCCGAACAGATCGTCGGTCAGGCCTTCCCGTTCTGATTGCGCGGGGGCAGGCGGACGCCGGCGCCCATTTGCGCTATAGTCTGCCGCCTCAACCCAACAGTGATTGTCTGTTCCATGCTCAATACCGACGCTCTCTCCCAACTGCGCCAGCTGAAGGCTCAGATCAAGGCTGCCAAGCTGGAATTCGATGGCGTGATCGCCTTCGCCGCCAGCCGTTCTGCGACCGTGCTGCTGGACGATGGACGCCGCTTCCCGCTGGCGCCGGACGATGTGCCCAAGATCCTGGGGGATGACCGGGTGCGGGTGGAGCTGGTGAGGAACGCTGAAGATCAGGAGATCGCCAAGCTCGAGGCGGTGCTGGCGACGCCCTTCAAGCGCGGCACCGGGCGCGTGGTCGCGCGCGGCAACAACCTGTTCGTGGAGCCGGATCACCCGCGCATGAACCGCTGGCTGTTCGTGCCGCCGCCCCAGCGCGCCGGTGCCCAGGATGGTGAATGGGTCAGCTTCGAGTTGAGCCGCCACCCGCAGAAGGACGGCAAGGCCGGGGTGAAGATCACTGCGCGCATCGGTAGCGACAGCGATGTCGCCATCGAGCGCCGTTACGCCCAGGCCCGCGCCGGCCTGCCGGGCTGGCCCGAGGGGCTGGAGCAGGCGGCACTCGACGAGGCGCGCGCGCTGTTCGAGGCGGAGCTTGGCCGCCGGGAGAATCTTGAGGCGCTGCCCTTCGTCACCATCGACAACGACAGCACCAAGGACATGGACGACGCCCTGTACGCCGAGGCGGTTGAGGGTGGTTGGCGCCTGCACGTGGCCATCGCCGACCCTGCGGCGGTGGTGCCGGCGGGCTCCGCCCTGGACAAGCTGGCCCTGCAGCGCGCCAGCACCGGCTATTTCCCCGGCGAGGAGTGGCCCATGCTGCCCTACGCCCTGGCCCATGACCTCTGCTCCCTGCTGGCGGATCAACCGCGCCTGGCGCTGGTCTGTTCGCTTGAAGTCAATGCCGATGGTGGCGTCACCGGCAGCCAGTGGCGCGAGGCCGTGGTGCGCTCCCGCGCCCGCCTGAGCTATGCCGAGGTGTCTGCCCATCTGGACGGCAGCGCGCCGCAGGCCGCGCTGGGGGCTGATCTGAGCGTGCTGGCGGCCTGTGCCCTGCGCATGGCCGATGCCCGCCAGGCCAGCCTGCCCAAGCAGGATGACCGCCCGGACTACGACTTGATCGCCAACGCCCAGGGCAAGCTGGAGCGCATCGAGCGCGAGCCGCGCACCGAGGCCAACCGCGTGGTGGAGGCGTGCATGATTGCCGCCAACCTCGATGCGGCGCGCTTCCTGGCCGAGCGCGGCGATGGCGTGTTCAATGCCCATCTGGGCCTGCGCCCTGAGCGCCACGAGCAGGCCCGCCAGGTGTTGCGGGAGCAGGCGCCCGATCTGGCTGAGGCCGACTTCACCAGCCTGAGTGGCTACGTGGAACTGATGCGGGCACTGGATGCGCGCAGCCTGGAGCGCCCGGTGCGCGCCATTCTGGCCCGCCTGATGGAGCGCGCCAGGCTCTCCGCCACCCCGGCGCCGCACTTTGGCCTGGGCGCCGAGGCCTATACCACCGCCACCTCGCCGATCCGCCGCTACAACGACTTCCAGGTGCATCGCCTGATCAAGGCCGCCCTCAACGGCAGCACCGCCCCGGCGGTGGACATGGCCGTGCTGCAGGAGGGGCTGGACCGGGTGCGCCAGGCGGTCAATTTCTGTGAGCGCTGGCTGGAGTGTCAGTACGCCGATGGGCTGGTGGGGCAGGATTTCGACGGCCACATCGTCGCCATCAATGGCGGCGGCTTCAGCGTGCGGTTGGCGGACAACGGCCTGCAGGGCTTCGTCGACCTGCGCGGCTTCCCGGAGAAGCTCAGCTTCGACGCCACCTGGTTTGCCCACCAGGGCGCCAGCGTGCGCTTTGAGCTGGAGCAGCCGGTGCGGGTGAAAGTCGCCGGGGTGGATCACAAGCGCCGCAGCATCAAGCTGGAGCTCGACCCCGCACTGCTGCCGTCAGCGGCGACCTGAGCGCCGCCTTCCCCGGTCGCCGTCACCGGCCGCGCCCGCACACCCAGGTGCAGGCGCGCTGGCTAACGGCGCCCCGCGACTGTCCTATATCAACGCTTGGCGTCTATCTGGATCGATTCATGCTGTTCAAAAACCTGCTCTGCTTTCGTCTGACCCAGCCCTTCTCACTGGATATCGGAGCCATCGAGGCGGCACTGGCGCCACTGGCTTTCAAACCGGTGGCCCCCAGCCATGCCGAATCGGTCGGTTTTGTCTCGCCGGTGGATCGCCGTGGCGATGCCGTGCTCACCCACTCCGGCCAGGGCGGCATCATGTTCTGCCTCAAGCGCCAGGAGCGGGAGCTCTCCAGCAGTGCCGTGAAAGAGGCCGCCGAGGCGCGCATCCAGCAGCTCAGCCAGGAGCAAGGCCGCAAGATCGGCGGCAAGGAGCGCAAGGACATCCAGGAGCAGGTGCGGCTGGAGCTGCTGCCCAAGGCACTGTTGAAGGCACCGCGCTTCACCTTCGCCTGTCTGGACCAGCAGCGGGAGTGGCTGCTGGTGGATGCCGGCTCCTGGAAGCGCGCCGAGACGCTGTGCGCTCTGCTGCGCCAGTCCATCGGCCTGGAGGTGGTGCCGATCTCCCTGGCCCAGGAGCCCAAGAGCCAGATGACCGCCTGGCTGCAGAGCCCCACCGGGGCGCCAGCGCCGTTTTTCATCGGCGACCAGTGCTCGCTGGAAAACCAGGAGGCAGCAGTGATCAACGTGCGCCGCATGCAGGTGGATATCGACGAGGTGCAGGCGCACCTGCGCGCCGGCATGTGGGTGTCTCAGCTGGCGCTGACCTGGATGCAGGACGATGCGGAGGTGGCTTTCAAGCTCAAGCATGACACCAGCATCAGCGGGCTCAAGTTCGGCGACTTCGTGGAGGAGAAGCGGGAAGGGGATCTGGACGCCGCCGCCCTGTTCGACGCGGATTTCGTGCTGCAGCTAGAGACCCTGCGCCAGGTGCTGCCGGCCCTGTTCGAGGCCCTGGGGGGCGCTCGCCAGTCCGACAGCGGTGGCGATGCCCCCTTCTGAGCCCGTTTCAGGTTCAGCCGCCAAAAGCGCCCAGGCCGGTCTGGGCGCGGCCCAGAATCAGGGCGTGGATGTCGTGGGTACCCTCGTAGGTATTCACCACCTCCAGGTTGAGCATGTGGCGCATCACCGGGTACTCCTCCGAGATGCCGTTGGCGCCCAGCATGTCGCGGGCCTCCCGGGCGATGGCCAGGGCCTTGCCCGCCGCATTGCGCTTGAGCAGTGATACCGCCTCGGGTGCCAGCTGGCCGCTCTCTTTAAGCCGGCCCGCCCGCAGGCAGGCGTGCAGGCCCAGGGTGATCTCAGTCTGCATGTCCGCCAGTTTGCGTTGAATCAGTTGGTTGGCGGCTAGCGGCCGGCCGAATTGATGTCGCTGCAGCACGTAGTCCCGCGCCGCCCACCAGCAGCTCTCCGCTGCCCCCCAGGCCCCCCAGCTGATGCCGAAGCGGGCCGAATCCAGGCAGCCCAGCGCGGCCTTCAGGCCCTCAGCGCCTGGTAGCCGGCGCTCCTCCGGCACGAACACGTCGTCCATGACGATTTCGCCCGTAATCGAGCTGCGCAGGGCCAGCTTGCCGTGAATGGTGGGGGTGCTCAGGCCGGCGTCGCCGCGCTCCAGCAGGAAGCCCCGCACGCGGTTATCCTCGCAGCGGGCCCACACCAGCAACAGGTCCGCCACCGGTGCATTGGTGATCCACAGCTTGGCGCCGCTCAACCGCCAGCCCCCGGCCACCTGTCGTGCCCGGCTGCACATGCCGGCCGGGTCGGAGCCGTGATCCGGCTCGGTCAGGCCGAAGGCGCCGATCAGCTCGCCGCTGGCCAGGCGCGGCAGGTAGTGCTGGCGCTGATGTTCGCTGCCATAGGCGTGAATGGGGTGCATTACCAGGCTGGATTGCACGCTCATCATGGAGCGGTAGCCGGAGTCCACCCGCTCGATCTCCCGAGCGATCAGCCCGTAGGCGACAGGCCCCAGGCCGGCGCAGCCGTAACCTTCGATATTCGCGCCTAGGGCACCTAAGGCACCCAGCTCCCTGAAAATGGCCGCCTCGAAGAGTTCCTCCCGAAATGCTTGGCGAATGCGTGGTGCGAGTTGTTTTTTTGCGTAGTGGGCGACACTGTCTCGTATAGAGCGTTCATCTGCGGTGAGGCTATCTTCCAGCCTGAGAGGATCCTGCCAGTCGAAGCTCGTTTGCATGATGGCACCTCGAGTGATCAATATTTGATCTAATTGTAGACGCCGGGTGCGCACCATTTCCGGGCGCTGATAGGGTGCTGCCATCTACAGAAAAGAGATTGAGTGTGAAGGCGTGCGAAAATTTTAAATTGCGGCTATTCTGGGAAGCTTCCGGTTCTGGTACTGGAAGGGATGAGTAAATCGGCACTGATAAAGAGTGCCGTGCCGAGTGTTAACTACGGTACAGTAGGGAAACTATAACAACGGGCTGCGGAGGTAGCGAAAGCACCATGATCAATAGCATTCAACATAAATCCAAGGCAGTGCTGGGTCTCACCGCACTGTTCTGCGCCCTGCAGGGCTCCTACGTCCAGGCCAAGGCTACGCCGGAAGAGTTGGCTCGCCTGGGCAAGGATCTGAACCTGTGCGGTTCTGAAGTTGCTGGTAATGCCGACAACTCCATCCCCGCTATGAGCGCCAAGATCGAGGGCGTTCCTCCCGGCATCACCTGGGGTGGCGATGGCAAGTTCATGCCCGATCCGTTTGCCGCTGAAAAGCCGCTGCTCGTGATCGATCAGAGCAACTATGCCAAGTACAAGGACAACCTGGGCGAAGGTACTGCCGCCCTGTTTGCCAAGTACGAAACCTTCAAAATGAACGTCTACCCGACGCACCGCGAATTCCGCAACGAGCAGAAGTGGTATGAGCTGTGCCAGTACAACGCCGCCAACACCGAGATGAGCGGTGGCATTGAAGGCCTGTCCAAGTACGGCGGCGCCGTACCCTTCCCGGTACCGCACAACGGTGCAGAGGTGATCTGGAACGCCCGTGTGGCCTCCCCGGCGCCTACCGCCGAAGGTACTTATGACGACATGGCGGTGTTCTCTTCAGGCGACTTCGCCCGTCGTACCTCCAAGTTCATTCAGGACTCCCCCTTCTACGACAAGAACATGAAGGTCGGCACCAACCTGGAAGAGCTGGGTCCGGTGGCTGCACTGGTGTTCGTGGAGCAGTTGGCGCCCGAGCGCGAAAAGGGTCAGATGGTGATCGTTCACGAACCCATCGACTACAGCAAGTACGAGCGTGAGGCCTGGGTATACGTGCCGGGTACCCGCCGCGTACGCCGCGCTCCAACCGTGGGTTATGACACGCCGGATGGCCCTGGCGGCCTGATGACCATCGATGACTGGTTGGGCTTCAACGGCGGCATGGACCGTTACGACTGGAAACTGATCGGCAAGAAAGAAATGTTCGTGCCGTTCCACAACTACAAGATCGATGATCCGAAGGTCAGCTACAAAGAACTGCTGCCCAAGTATCACGTGAACCCCGACTACATGCGCTTCGAAAAGCGTCGCGTGTGGGTGGTTGAGGCCAACCTGAAGGAAAGCGCGCGTCACATCTACAAGAAGCGCGTGTTCTATGTGGATGGCGACAGCTGGCAGATCATCATGTCCGACTCCTATGACGGCCGTGGCGAACTGTGGCGCACCTCCTTCATCACCTCGC
Organism: uncultured Pseudomonadales bacterium; assembly: GCA_964649985.1. Classification (GTDB taxonomy): domain Bacteria; phylum Pseudomonadota; class Gammaproteobacteria; order Pseudomonadales; family CAZYQX01; genus CAZYQX01. The sequence goes on from CAZYQX010000002.1 coordinate 151,751, forward strand.
TGTACCACTTCGGTGTGAAGGGCTACATCAGCCGCTCGCTGATGTTCCACGATCTGCGCGCCAGCCACTACGTGGTAGCCAAGCTGCTCAACGAACAGCCTGGCATCTGGAAGCACGACGCACCTCGCCGCGGTCAGGAGTTCTTCAATCCTGAAACCATGCGAGCCAAGGCTACCCGTTAATCGGGATGGCCTAAAAAATGGCGCGGGTTCTCCTGCGCCATTTTTTTTGCCTGAAAAACGCTCTCTGGTCTGAGCAGCAGCGTCGCTGATCTCTGGATCTGGTCAGGCGCTCAGGGTCGAAACACCTCGTCCAGCATCCTGGCCAGCTCGGCCCAGGAGGCCTTGTCTGCCGCCGCGTTGTAGCTCACCGGCATGTGGTGGCGGGCACCGATGGCGTCGGCCTCCGGATTGGTGAAGCTGTGCCTGGCCCCCGCATAATTGACGAAGGTGTAATCCACCCCGGCGTGCTCCATCTCTTGCTTGAAACCCGCAATCTGCTCTGGGCTGACGAAGCCATCCTCTTGGCCGTTGGCCACCAGTACCCGCGCTTTGACCTGTCCCGACTGGGCGGGTGTGGCCGTGCCCAGCATGCCGTGAAAGCTGGCGACGGCCTTGAGATCCAGCCCGCGCCGCGCCATATCCAGCACCACGCCGCCGCCGAAACAGTAGCCGATGGCGGCTATGCGGCTGGGGTCCACGCTGGGCTGTGCTTGCAGCAGATGCTGGGCGGCCACGAAGCGCGCCACACTGCCCTCGCGATCCTGCATGGCCTGTTGCATGAAAGCCTTGGCCTGTTCCGGGTGCTCGCTGTGGCGGCCTTCGCCGTACATGTCCAGCGCCAGGGCGGTGTAGCCCATGCCGGCTAGCTGCTCGGCGCGCTTGCGCACATAGGCGTTGTGCCCCCACCACTCATGGACCACCAGCACACCGGGGCGCCGGTCCGGCAGGCTGTCGTCCCAGGCTAGGTAGCCCTTGAGTGGGATGCCGCCAGCGCTATAGTCAACTTCCTGTGTCCTGAAGGCGGCGTTGGCGCCACTCGCCATGAGTCCTAGCGCGAGCCCTGCCATGAGCTGTTTCATCCTGTAATCCTTGCGTCGTTGCGGAGGTGTTCGCCATCCTAACCACATTTGAAGCAATGCTCAAAGAGCAGGGGAATCGCTTGGCTTGCAGGCCCCAATTGGCGAAAATGCCCCACCTTAGCAACTGGTCGAGACACCCGGATGAGCAGCATTGCAGCCCGCATAGCGGACGAACTCGGCGTACATGAGCGGCAGGTCAGCGCCGCCGTGGGCCTGCTGGACGAAGGCGCCACCGTGCCCTTCATCTCCCGCTACCGCAAGGAAGTCACCGGCGGGCTGGACGATACCCAGATGCGTACACTGGAAGAGCGCCTGCGCTATCTGCGCGAGCTGGAGGATCGCCGCGCCACCATCCTGGCCAGCATTCGCGAGCAGGGCAAGTTGAGCCCCGAGCTGGAAGGCGACATCCTGGCGGCGGATACCAAGAACCGCCTGGAAGACCTCTACCTGCCCTACAAGCCCAAGCGCCGCACCAAGGCCCAGATTGCCCGGGAGGCGGGTCTTGAGCCTCTGGCCCTGGGTTTGTATCAAAACCCCGCCCTGGCGCCCGAGCAGGAGGCCATGGGCTATGTGAATGCCGACAAAGGCGTGCCCGACATCAAGGCCGCGTTGGATGGCGCCAAGCAGATCCTGATGGAAAACTGGAGCGAGGATGCCGGGCTGCTGGCCAAGCTGCGCAACTTCCTCAAGGAGCATGCCGACCTGCGCTCCAAACTGATCGAGGGCAAGGAGCAGGAGGCCGCCAAGTTCCGCGATTACTTTGACCAGCGCGAGGCGCTCAAAGGCGTGCCCTCACACCGCGCCCTGGCCATGTTCCGCGGCCGCCAGGAGGGCTTTCTGGCCCTCTCGCTGCAGGTGGGCGATGAAGAAAATCAGCCGCGCAACGCGGGGCACCCCTGCGAGGCCATGATCGCCGAGCACGTCGCCGTGAAGCAGCAGGGGCGTCCCGCCGATGTCTGGCTGCAGGAGTGCGTGCGCTGGACCTGGCGCATCAAGCTGATGCCGCACCTGGAGACCGATCTGCTGGGTGAACTGCGCGAGCGCGCCGAGGATGAGGCGATCCGGGTGTTTGCCAGTAACCTTAAAGATCTGCTGCTGGCCGCCCCGGCCGGCATGCGCGCCACCATCGGTCTTGATCCCGGTCTGCGCACCGGCGTGAAGGTGGCGGTGATCGACGCCACCGGCAAGCTGGTGGATCACATCGCCATCTTCCCCCATGCGCCTCAGAACCAGTGGGATCGCTCCCTGGCGGTGCTGGCGGCCCTGGCTCAGAAGCACGGCACCGAATTGATCGCCATTGGCAACGGCACCGCCAGCCGCGAGACCGACAAGCTGGCCGGCGACCTGATCAAGCGCCACCCCGAGCTGAAGCTGACCAAGGTGGTGGTGAGCGAGGCCGGCGCCTCCGTCTACTCCGCCTCCGAGCTGGCGGCGCGGGAGTTTCCGGATCTGGATGTGACCATTCGCGGCGCGGTGAGCATCGGCCGCCGCCTGCAGGACCCGCTGGCTGAGCTGGTGAAAATCGAGCCCAAGGCCATCGGCGTGGGCCAGTACCAGCACGATGTCAGCCAGGCGGCTCTGGCCCGCTCTCTGGAAGCGGTGGTGGAGGACTGCGTTAACGCGGTGGGGGTCGATGTGAACACCGCTTCAGCGGCGCTGCTGACGCGCGTGTCCGGCCTCAACAGTACCCTGGCCAACAATATCGTCGAATACCGCAACCAGCATGGCGCGTTCCGCAGCCGGGCGGCCTTGAAGAAGGTGCCGCGTCTGGGTGAGAAGACCTTCGAGCAGGCAGCGGGCTTCCTGCGCGTGATGGGGGGGGATAACCCGCTGGATGGCTCTGCCGTCCACCCCGAGGCCTATGGCGTGGTACAGCGCATTGCGGCCAAGGCCGGGCGGGAAGTGGGCTCCCTGGTGGGAGACAGTCGCTTCCTGGCCAGCCTCAAGGCGGCGGATTATGTGGACGAGCAGTTCGGCCTGCCCACCGTGGTGGACATCATCCGCGAGCTGGACAAACCCGGCCGCGACCCGCGCCCCGAGTTCAAGACCGCCAGCTTCCAGGAAGGGGTGGAAGAACTCACCGACCTGAAGCCCGGCATGGTGCTGGAAGGTACCGTCACCAATGTCACTGCCTTTGGCGCCTTCGTCGATATCGGCGTGCACCAGGATGGCCTGGTGCATATCTCCGCGCTGTCCAACAAGTTCGTCAAGGACCCGCGCGAGGTGGTGAAAGCGGGCCAGGTGGTGCGGGTGAAGGTGCTGGAGGTGGATGTGCCGCGCAAGCGCATCGCCCTCACCATGCGCCTTGAGGATGCCCTGCCGGAAGCTTCTGGTGGCGAGAAGGGGGGGCAGAACCGCACTGCCGGGGCCAGCAAGCGCGATGTGCAGCGCTACCAGCAGCCCGCCCCCAAGACGGGCACCTTCGCCTCGCTGTTTGAGCAGGCCAAGAACAACCCGCGCAAGTGACCGGGTGCTAAAGAAATGAAAAAGGGGCGCTTCCGCCCCTTTTTCATTTTGGGTAGAACTTGGGGCAGCTGTCGGCGGGAATTATTTGCCGCCCGGTCTTGCTGCCGTCAGAAAATTGATCGGGGTGCCTGCATTCGCCGGTTTTGGCGTGCTCGCGCTGCCACTTGGCAAAATTGACGCCGGCGCCGCGCCAGCGGGCATGAATACAGTTGTCACAGATGGGTTTTAGCGGGGGATTTTTGGCCATGAGAATCTTCAAATTAAAACCGACTAAGCACTTCGCTCTTCTAGCCTAGTATGGTGAGCGGCGTGCGGCAAGTTTGTATTGGCAGAGTTTGCGAACAGGGCGTTGCGCGGTTTATTGAATCCTGCTTGTTAAATACACAGCGCAAACGCTGTTGTGAGTGCTCTTGGCGGCGAAAGTGACGAAGGCGGTGTTCACCCGCGCAAGCAGGCCTATGCCGCTATTGCAGTGGCCGCGGATTTTAGCCTGGTGAATTGCCCAGGGGGCTTGTCGAGAAGAAACGCGCTTTCCGACAGCGCCCCCCTGGCGGGTGTTTAGTTTGTTCCTTTCTGCATCATGGGTGGCTGTTGGTTGACATGCCAACGCTCGGCTCGCTGCATGTTGCGTGCTGTCGTGCCGTAGGCTGCGGCGCCAGAGCGAGGCGCCCCTTGGTCGTACTGTTTGTGCTTACTGCCAGGCGGGCTGCGCACTGATCAAGTGGGGGCGGATCACTGCCGGCAGGTACAGCAATGGCGCTGCAAATGGGGTGGGGCTAAATCTCGAGCTGGGACACGTATCCTGCGCACTGCTGCCGTCGGTCTGGGTGCGGTAATGGGCCGCAGGTATGCATGCGGAGGTGGCGGCTCGGGCGCTAGCGGCGGTGATAGCCTCTGTTGTGGTGCGGGCTGTTAATTTCCGAGGCGATGGTAAGTGGCGGGGCGGCCAAATGAATCAGTGCTCTAACGCTGTGGGGGGGGGGAGGAAGGGGGCTCCAAGCTGATCCCGCTGCAAGAAGAGAGCGTTTCAACATCAGGCAAGGGGTCTTGCTGCCGCTGACAGCGCTTTCTTAGCGGCGGGCTAAGCGCATTAAGTGTCGCCGTAGCCGTGAGAGCAAACTTCCTGCTGTCGGGTATTGCTCAGCGGTCTTCGCGCCAAGCTGTGCTATTGGATTGGATTGGATTGGATTGGATTGGATTGGATTGGTGCGATGGTCTTGTCGCGCAAGATGATCAACGGCTTGGCCCTGGCAACTGCACTGCGGCCTTGTCCTCCTGACGGCAAGCGCTCTCGCGCATTTTTCTGCAGCAACAAAAAAAGCGGCGTTTCCGCCGCTTTTTCTTACTACCGCTTGGCTTAGGCTGCTTTGCGGCGAGAAACGCCAGCCAGACCTACCAGTGCGGAACCGAACAGCCAAGCAGCTGCAGGAACCGGCACGTCGCCAGAGAAGGAGTACTTGCTCAGCTGAACGCCGGTTTCACCCAGAGGCAGCTTGCCGCCGACGTCCATACCGATGGCGCTACCCGTTACCTTGCCAGGAGCGCTGAAGGTCAGGGTCAGGTAGAACTTCTCCATGTCAGGCTTCTGAACGAAGTACTGGTTCTGACCTTGGCAAACAGTGCCGGTAGGAGGAGTACAGGCGCCAGCGACACCAGAGGCATTCCACTTAGCTACGGCATCGGAGTTCTGGTTGACGAAAGACTGAGTCAGGGTGCCGGTGCGGCCGCCCATGGCGGAGTCTTTGGCGTCGGTGTACTTCAGCATTTGACCCAGGGTCAGCGTCTTGGTAGCTGCGTCCCAGGTTACAGTGCCGGCAGTGCCGATGTCATAAACAGACTTGCTCTGAACTACGGTTGCCTTGCCACCAATGCCCGCGTCGATAGCGGTCTGATAGCTTACGAACTCCCAGGTGCCCTTGATGCCGGTGAAGGCGAAGTCTGCATCACCGATGTTGTTGCCGGTGTAGGTCAGTTCGAAGTTGCCAACCTGGCTGAAGGTCGGGTTGGCAGGGTTTACGGTCAGGGTAGGATCGGCGGTAGCGCCAACTACGTTCATACCGTCCATTTGGCCCTGCAGGTTGGTTACCTGAAGGACGGCGGCGTCTGCCTGGGTAACTGCTGCCAGGGTCGATACTGCAAGTGCGGTTTTCAGCATTTTCATTTTAATTTCCTCGAGCGAACTCGAAGGGTAACCCGGCCATCTTTAGAGAAAACATCACTCTAAAGACCCGTTGGCTTTCCGTCCCCGGCTCACACCGGGTTTGGCTTTAGCCTTCACTCTTATGAGTTATGGTTGTTGAGTTACATCAAGGACCTTGCCTCAGTAGTCGTGGTTCGTGACCTAAAACTACTAAGAACGTGATCTCTTAGGTACATATTTATACCATTGCGGATAAGTAATGCAAGCTTTTTTTGAAAATGTTTTTTTTCGCACTGGGGGATGCTTGCCCGTTTGCTGTGGTTTAGCACGTGAGTGGGCGCAAACTTTCTGGCTGGGAGCGGCAGGCCGCTGTGGATGTGTGCGTTATGTTGTAATCATGTGGGTGCTGTCGTGGGCTTCGATGCCGCCTGCCAAGCGCAGGTTGACCCTGCATTGATGGCAGAAAAAAAGGGGGCGGAAGATGCTTCTCCGCGCCCCCTTGGTTTTTAGTGGGCTCTGTGGCGACGGGTGGTCACCAGACATGCCAAGGCAGAGCCAAACAGCCATGCGGCGGCAGGCACAGGCACATCACCTGAGAAGGAGTACTTGCTCAGCTGCACGCCGGTCTCGCCCAAAGGCAGTTTGCCGCCTACATCAATGCCGATGGCGCTGCCTGTGACCTTACCAGGTGCGCTGAAGGTCAGTGTCAGATAGAACTTTTCCAGGTCTGGCTTGGCGAGAAAGAAATCCCGCTGCCCCTGACAAACGGTCCCGGTAGGCGGGGTACAGGATGCGCCAACGCCACTGCTATTCCACTTGGCCACGGCGTCGGAGTTCTGGTTGACGAACGACTGGGTTAGCGTGCCGGTGCGGCCACCCATGGCGGAGTCTTTGGCGTCGGTGTACTTCAGCATTTGCCCCAGGGTCAGCGTTTTGGTGGCTGCATCCCATGTAACGGTACCGGCGGTGCCGATGTCGTAAATGGAGCGCGTGGCTACCGTGGTCGCCTTGCCGCCAATGCCCGCGTCGATAGCGGTCTGATAGCTGACGAATTCCCAGGTGCCCTTGATGCCGGTAAAGGCGAAATCGGCATCACCGATGTTGTTGCCGGTGTAGGTCAACTCGAAGTTGCCTAGCTGAGAGAAGGTCGGGTTGGTGGGGCTTACGGTCAGGGTGGGGTCGGCAGTGGCACCTACCACGTTCATGCCGTCCATCTGTCCTACTAGGTTGGTCACTTGAAGCACGCCGGCGTCTGCCTGGGCAGTGGCGGCCAGGGTGGATACTGCAAGTGCCGTCTTCAGCATTTTCATTGTGATTTCCTCGAGCGCACTCGAAGGGTAACCCAGCCATCTTGGCCCTGTACCGCCGGGAGTCAAGATCCGTTGGTTTTCCGTCGCCGGTTCGCACCGGGTTTGGCCTTGACCTTCTCAATTTATATTTTTGTGAAATGAGTTACTGCACGGGGCCTGGCGCGCGCCGTTTTATGATCACAACTCCAACGTAGCAAGACGCCCATTGTAGTTATAGCACGCGCGGAATGATTGGCAAGTTGTATTTACAAAAAAGACAAGCTTGGTGGACCATGGGGGCGCTAAGCGCCCCCATGGTGGTCATGCGGAGTAGCCGACGTAGAACTGGCTGTACCACTTGCGGAACTTGGCGATGGGGCCGTCGCCGTCGCACAGGATGGGTTGGGCGCGGTAGATTTTGTGCTCCCAGACGGGCTTGTCTTCTTCCAGCTGGCCGACGATGTCCTTGATGATGGCCGCGGCGACGCCGCCGGTTTGGGTCTTGCCATCCTTCTTCGGTTGGTTGAAGGCGAAGCGCACGTGAACGGTCTCTTCGTCGATGGGGGTGGTGAGGCCCATCAGGAAGGTTTCGCAGATGCCGGTGAAGCGGGTGAAGCCTTGGCCGGGGCCCATGCTGTTGGTGTAGATGGCGCCGTTCACTTCACCGCGCGGGGTGGCCAGTTTGGCGTGTTGCTCGCCCTTGGCGCGGGGGCCGTCGTAGACGGTGTTCCACTCGGGGAAGCTGGCGGTGCCGTGTACATATTTGAAGTGGGCGGGGTCGGCGGCATTTTCCGCCATTTCCTGCGGGTGGGTCTTGATGGTCCACTCGTAGCGCTGGAAAGCGCCCCAACCTTCATCGTTGGCTTCTTCGTGTTCAATCACTTCCCACAGGGGCGCGATGCCTTCGGGGTGATACCAGGCCCAGATCACCTGGTTGCGCTCTACGCAGGGGTAGGTGGGCAGGCATTGCTTGTCTTGCACCTTGGGGGGCATCTGTTTGGCATAGGGCACGGAGGTGCAATAGCCATCGGTGTTGAACTGCCAGCCGTGGAAGGGGCAGACGATGCTTTCGCCTTTGACTTCGCCGCCTTTGTCCATGTGCTCATGGATGCCATAGCCCAGGTGGGCGCCCATGTGCGGGCAGTAGGCATCGGTGACGGCTACGCGGCCGCTCTCGGTGCGGAAGATCACCAGATCCTTGCCGAAGTAACGGGCGGGCATGGCCTTGCCGGCGGGAATTTCGTCGCTGTAGGCGACGGCGTACCAGCCGAATGGGATCGGCATGGGGAAGCGCTTGCTCATGTTGATATCACCTGCTCTTGGGAGTTTGCTCGCTTTTGGCCTGATGTTACTGGCCTGTTGTTGCGCGGTTGATGGCCGCGCTGCCCTCTGATGTGATCCGGGCGTGACGGTGGTCACGACGCGGCTCGGTGGGGCGAGGAATCAAGAGTAGCGGTTGGGCGGTGCGGCGCAATGACTATAAAGGACAGCCTGCTGGCAAATGCAGACGCACTTTATGTGTGGATTAGCGCGGCTCAGGGCTGTGGCGTGGGGCTAGGTCTACTGGTGGATGGATGGTGCTGGGCAGCCACTGATCTAGCATGGCCCGCAGGGCATCCCGGGTGATGGGTTTGGTCAGGAAGTCGTCCATACCTGCATCCAAGCAGCTTTGGCGATGTTCTTCGAAGGCGTTGGCCGTCACGGCGATGATGGGGAGTTTGGCCAGCCTGGCTTGCTGGCGGATTGCGCGGGTGGCGCCCAGCCCATCTAACATGGGCATGTGGCAGTCCATCAATACCAGGTCGTAGAGGTGGTGATCGATCGCTTCCAAGGCTTCTTTGCCGTTGTTGGCGACGTCGACGTTGATACTGAATTTTTCCAGCAGCGCGACCAGGATTTTTTGGTTGACGGGGTTGTCTTCGGCCACCAGCACGCGCGCCTTGCGATCAAATTGTTCGTGCTGAACGTGATGGCGTGTGACGAGAGAAGGGGGGCGGGATGGCGGTAGCAGCGTCAGCTGGATGCTACGCAGCAAGGCATCCTGATGAATGGGCTTGGTGAGGAAGGCATTCACGCCGGCGGCCTGGGCGGTGACGGCATCGCCGCGCTGGGCGAGGTGGGCCAGAAGAATAATGGGCGTATCACGCCAGCACGGACGCTCTCGGGCGATATGCACTTGCTGAAGCGGGTCGCTGTTCATGGGGGAGGGGGCGATCAGCAGAATGTCGGCCTCCTCGGGTGTGTCGGGTAGCGTTTCCGTGCTGTTAACGCACAGGCCGGCTTGCGACAGCATGGTGGCAAGGGCTTTGCGACTGGCGGCATTCGGCTCAATGATCAAGGCGCGGCGCCCTTGCAGTGAGATGGGCGGCGCGGGGGCGAGCGTGGCCTGAAGCGGTTGGCTCAACAAGGCATGAAAGCGGAAGCGGGCGCCCTGCCCGGGCAGACTTTGTACGCTAATGTCCCCTCCCATGGCGCCCAGTAGGCGTTTGCAGATGGACAAACCGAGCCCCGTGCCGCCAAAACGACGCGTGGTTGAGACGTCACCTTGCTGAAAGGGGCTGAATAGTTTTTGCTGCACATCTTCCGGTATGCCAATGCCGGTGTCGTGGACCTCACACCACAACAGGCAGGTCTGGCCTTGAGGCTGTGCCCACAGGCGCACCGATACTTCGCCTTGGTGCGTGAATTTGATGGCGTTGCTGACCAGATTGAGCAGTACCTGGCGCAAGCGCGAAGGGTCGCCAAGCAGTTGGTCGGGGACGCTGGCATCGACGAGGCCAATCAGCTCCAGCTGCTTGGCTTCTGCGGCGGGCATCTGGATGTCGAGCACGCTGGATAATAGGGCGCGGGGGGAGAATGGAATGGCTTCAAGTTCAAGCTTGCCGTCTTCAATACGGGCGAAGTCAAGAATGTCACTGATCAAGGTGAGCAAGGCATCGCCCGCGAGATGGATGCCTTTTAGTTGTTCGCGTTGAGCATCATTGAGGTCGCTGTCTTCGAGTAGGCTGGCGTAGCCGAGCACGGCATTCATCGGGGTGCGGATTTCGTGGCTGAGGTTGGCGACGAAGCTGTCTTTGGCGCGCGTGGCTTGTTGGGCGAGGCCGACTTGCTCTTGCAGGTTGTCGGTGAGTTGTTGCAGCCGGGTGCCGGCGAAGTTCAGGGTGCGTTGGATGGTATCCACTTCTTGCACATAGTGGCCATTGAGTTTGATGTTGAAGTCGCCTACCGAGAGCCGCTCGGCTGCGCGTGAGGTGTCCTCTAGACCCTCCGTGATGGCGCGCGTTCGCCAGTGTACAAAGCCGACAATGCTGAAAATCGATAACAGCACCGATGCGATGACGAGTAAGGCCGTGCGCTGCAGAAGCTCCCAGGCCCCGCTGGGGGCATCCTCTATCAATAGTTGGCCGGCGTCTCCCAGTGGCAGGATTCGCCGCTGGGGACTGAGGTTGGCTAATTGACCGATGTCGTCAGGGCGGGTGCTGACAATGATGATGCCGTCGCGATCCAGCAGCCAGGCTTCGCTGAGGTCGCCTCGCTGGCGGACGGTATCGAGTGTTTTTATCAGCAGCGGGTAGTTGTGTTGTAGCCACGCGATCTGAAGGGCCTGACTTAGGTAGTCATCGGAAATGGCGCGGCGCTCGAGATGTTGTTCCTCAAGGGCGCGCCAGCTGGCGTAGATACACAGCGAAGCTACCAGCACCGAGCTGAAGGTGATGGCAAGGGTGGCTTGCACGCTGATCAGGCGGGAGAGGCGCAGCGGTTTCACGGGCTGTTCACACCGCTGTTTGCATCACGCCAAGCCTGGCGATAACGCGCTAGCACTTGTGGTGGCAGTGGCTGCCACAAGGTCAGTTTGCCCAGGTAGTCGGGGTCGGTGAGGTGATGCGCTTGTGCCTCTTGGGGGCTCAGGTGGCGGATCACGTACATGTTGACCACACCGTAGCTGGTGGCGCGGGCGACTTGGGCCTGGGTGTCGGCGCGGAGGGCGAAGTCGATGAAGGCATGGGCCACTTTCAGCGTCTCTCCTCGGGTCTTGGCTGAAAGCATCCAGGTGTCCATCCAGGCGGTTGCTCCCTCTTTGGGAATGGTCAACGCCCAAGGTGAGTCGGATTTGTTGAGATTAATTTGGCGCACGCCCACGCCCCAATCTGTGCCGAGGTCGTATTGCTTGGCGGTGGTGGGGTCGAGGTTTTCTCGCCAGTAGTTGGCACGTTGCTGCTGCTTAAGCTGGCGTAGCTTGTGAGTAATTTGGGCGAGCGCTTGGTCAGAAAGGGAGAACAGCGACTCTTTAGGCATACCCAGCGCCAACGCCGCCAGATAAATGTTGGCGGTGTCATAGTCGGCAATGGTGATGCGGCTGGCGTGCCGATTATCCCAAAGTGCCTGATAGCTGGTGGGTGGTGTGGTGCGCTCGGTGTTGTAGGCCAGGGCGTAGGGGCCAAATGTGAAGGGCACCAAGTGCTGGCGGGTCTCGGCAGGTTGGGCCTGCCTGATCAGCGGGTTGATCTCCTTCATGTGGGGCAAGCGGCTTTGATCCAGCGGTTGTACCAAGCCTGCTTGAAGAAACAGGGGGGAAAGATCCGATGCGGGGGTGATGAGGTCTGCGGTGTCCTCTTGTAGTGCCCGCATGAAGGAGTCCAGGCCGGTGGCCGGCTGGATTTCAAGGCTTACGGCATAGCCTTGTCGCGCCATCTCCGCAATAAATGCCGCCTGAAAGGGTTCGGCATAGCCGTTCCAGCAGTGAAGGCGGAGTCGCACTGGGGTGAGTACTTGCCCGGTGGGAGAGGTCGTGGGCGTTGGCTGGGGATCGCAGGCCAGAATGAGCGCGAGCATCGCCAATAGGCTTAGTGTGGCTGTTCGCCTGGCGAGCTGCACCGCAATGGCCTCCGCATGTGATCTGTAAGCTAACAATTACACTTCAGTGTAGACGCCTGCTTCGACCATGCTGGCACGATTGTAGGTACAGAAGTACTGCTGCTGCGGGCTTACGGCTGTTGGCCCCGCTGCGTGGAGCATTCGCCTCGTTGGGCGGCGGGGCCTGGTTCGCTGCCGTAAAGACAGAAAATACAGCCCGAGGTGCTGGCAACTAAGGTGTGGCCGCACGCCGGGCAGTCGTAGCGTATGGTGCAGCTGGCGGCGGGCATGCGCTCGGTGACCTTGAAACCGCAGTGGGGGCACTGCAGGATACTGCGAAGTTTGATGTGACTGCTCATGGGCGCGATAAGGGTAGGCTGCCTTCGCGTTTGATGGGGAGGTCGGGCATCAGGGGCTCATCCAGATACAGCTTGCCGGTGAGTGCATAGTTCAGGGGGGCGTCGGGGTGGCGAACCAGCTCCCGCAGCAAGCCGAGGCCGCCAAAGACGCTAAGCCCGACATCCACCTGGAGGCTGGCTTCACCGAGCGCGGGCAGTACGGTGTGTTGGTTGCTGAGGCCGCTGAGCACATCGTTGTCGTTGAGGCGCAGGGCGAACTTCAGTCCCTTTAGCTTCAGCGTGCGGTCATTGGGGTTTTGCACGCGCAGGTTGAGCCTGACCCGTTGCTCCACACCATTGGGCGGCAGCAGCATCATGTTACTGACGTCTACCGTGGGGGCTTCGAGTGGCCGCAACCAGGCACAAGCGGTGCAGCATAGTGTCAGCATGCAGAGCAGAAATAGGCGCAGCGGAGGATGTGATTTGCTGTTCATATTGGACTCACAAGGGGGCCGGCATCAGCAGTGACATCAATAGCACGGCTTGAGCTGTTGTGTGGAAGTTGCTTTCTAGCGGGCCAATTTCAGGCAATTTTGCACCGAGCGCCAAGTAGGCGTCACCCCCTAGCGCTAGCAGTGGTTGAGCACCCGCCCAGCCGCCATCCGGTCGCTGTGCCTTGAGAATGCGTTGAATCCACACGGCTTTAAGTGGGCGGGGGCTTGGGGCATCGGTCAGCATCAGGGCGCGCTGTATGTATACATCGACCAACCGTGGGTCCAGTTGCAATTGTCGTTCAATGTCATCCAGCAATTTTGAGGACAGTTGCTCCAATGCCTGAGTGTCGCCACAGCGGCTGGTCTGCATCATGCGTATGCCCATAAGCTGGTGAGTAGCGCAGGCCGGGCTCAGGGGGTGCTGTGATGGGCAGAAATCCGCCTGGAGTTGCGCCTTGATCACCGGCAGCTCGCCCAGTGTATCGTCACAGTTAATCCCCTGAAGCAGTAACAGGTTGTAGTCGGGCAGGTGCACCAGGGTGTCGATATTCACCGGGGGGCGGGCGTAGGGCCGGAACAAGGGACGCCACAGTGAGCGCATATTCTTGCTCCAGTAGCGTGTGTCGTAAGCCTGGATGAGTGCGGCGAGTCTTGCGTCTCTCTGCTGTGTTCCCGCGCGCATTACCATCCACCAGAGCATGTGGTTGTCGTCGGTGAGGATTTCATGCTGGTGGTTGATGAGCCACGCAACGCCTCGCTCATATGCTTGGTGGAGATCTGCTTGTTCGGGCGCTGGAGTGTCGCGGTTGTTGAGGTAAATCCCCGCCAGCCAGAGGGTGGCACAGACAGCCACAAGGCTTGCGAGACATATGCCGGCGATCCGTGCTGCTTTCATGGGTAGTCCTTCAGAGGGTGTTGTGGGTGGAAATGGGTTGGTATAGATCCTGCTCAAAGGCAGTAGCGTGCAATGAGGTGGCGCAGCATGTCGATGGCGGGGGGGATCTGTTCCAGTTCCAGGTATTCATCGGGCTGGTGGGCGCGCTTGATGGAGCCGGGGCCGCAGACCACGGTTTGCATGCCCAGGGCCTGCAGCAACGGGGCCTCGGTGGCGAAGGCGACGGTGTCGGCGCGGTGGCCGGTTAGCTTCTCTACGGCCAGGACCAGCTCGCTGTCGGGGGCTTCGGCGTAGGCCTCCACGCCGGGGATCAGCGGTTTTAGTTCGAAACCGATGTTGCGCTGTTCGGCCAGGGGTTGTAGGCGCTGGCGGATCTGTTCGCGCAGCTCGGCGGTGTGCATGCCGGGCAGCAGCCGCAGGTCGAAGTGCAGCTCGCACTGGCCGCAGATGCGATTGGGGTTGTCGCCGCCGTGGATGTGGCCGAGGTTGAGGGTGGGCACCTCCACCGCAAAATGCGGATCGCGGTAGCGGGTTTGCAGCTCCCGCCGCAGGGTGAGCAGTTCGCCCAGTGCTTCGTGCATGGCCTCCATGGCGTTGTTGCCCAGGCGCGGGTCGGAGGAGTGGCCGCTCTGGCCGGTGAGGCGCAGCCCTTCCATCATGATGCCCTTGTGGGCGCGGATCGGTCGCAGTCCGGTGGGCTCGCCGATCAGCGCTGCACGCGCCCGGGGGCGGCCGGCTTCTACCAGTGCCCGGGCGCCGTCCATGGTGGATTCTTCGTCGGCGGTGGCGAGGATGATCAATGGCGCCTTGAGGGGGGTGTCCAGAAAGGCCTTGGCGGCTTCGATAGCCACCGGGAAAAAACCTTTCATGTCACAGCTGCCCAAACCGTACAGGCGCTGGTCGCGCTCTTTCAGGGTGAAGGGGTCGCTACTCCACAAGCCCGGATCGCAGGGCACCGTGTCGGTGTGGCCGGCCAGCACCAAGCCGCCCGGGCCGCTGCCGAGGGTGGCAATCAGATTGGCTTTTTGTGGGTGGTAGGGCAGGCGCATCACCTCCACCTGGAAACCCATGGCCTCCAGCCAGCTGGCCAGCTGCTCTATCACGGCCAGATTGCCCATGTCCCACTGCGGGGAGGTGGAACTGACCGAGGGGAGTGCGATCAGCTGCTGCAGGCATTGTATGAGCGATGGATGTTGTGCCAAAGTCCCTCCCAGGTACCGCAGGCTTTTGGGCAGTGTATCGCAGATGCGGGCTCAATAGCTGCCGCTCAAGCGGGCTGCGCGGCATGTTCATGGTGTTATCAGCAGGGGAGCGTGAATGCACGCAGAGCGAGATGATCAGATCGCCAAACGGCGGCGGGGTTCGCCGGTGGTGGCGGTGTTGGTACTGGGCGGCATTGTCGGCTTGTTGGTAGCGGTTTATTTGAGTCGGGATGGCGTGGTGAGCCAGCAGGTGCTCAATGTTATGGGGCCGCGGCCGATGTCCTCCTCGCCCACGCAGGCCAGTGTTCCCGCCGCAGGCCAGGTGCAGCGGGCGACACCGGGTGCGGTTCAAGAGGCGGTGGCCCCCTTGCCTGAGGCCCAGCCGGTGCCGTTGCCCGCGCTGGATGCCTCGGATGTGCCGGTGAAGGAGGCGCTGGCCGAGGTGGTGGGGGCCGAGGGGGCGGATTGGGAGAAACAGCTGGTGCCCGAGCAGGTATTGCGCCGCTGCGTGATCTTTGTGGTCAATCTTGCCGAGGGCAAGGTGGATCACAAGTCCAGCCCGCTGGCGCCTCCTGCAGGCGCTTTTCGCGTTGAGGGGCACTTCATCACCGCCGAGACTTATGCCCGCTACGACGCCCCACTGGGGCTGGTGACCCAGGTGCCACCGGAGCGCATGGCGGCCATGTACCGGCGCTACTATCCGTTGCTGCAGGCGGCCTATGACGAACTGGGGGAGCGCAAGCACTTCCATCCCATTTTGTTGCGGGCCATCGATGTGTTGTTGGTCGCGCCTGAGCTGGTGGAGGAGCCTGCGGTTGAGCCGCTGAAGGCCAATCTCTACCGCTTTTCGGACCCTGTGCTGGAGGCCTTGCCGCCGGCGCACAAGCAGATGTTGCGGCTGGGGCGGGAAAACGCGCAGGCACTGAAGGTGTGGTTGCGCCAGTTCCGCGCGGCGGTGGTGGCCACCACCAAGGCCTGAGCGAGGCGCCCGGTGCGCCTCGCCGTTGCTCCGCTTACACAGACCGCTACGCGACTGCGGTGGGCACCGGGCTGTTGCTTATCTCGTGCACCTTGCGCTTCACGTAGCTGCCTGGGGCATCTTCAATGGCGTGCGCCGTGTCGGGGCTGCGTGCGTTCACCATCTCGCCGGCGTGGTGGGCGGCCCACTGCAGCCAGTCGGTCCACCAACTGCCTTCATGCTTGTAGGCGGTGTCTAGCCAGGTATCGGCGTCCTCGCCCAGTTCGGCGTTGGTGTAGTAATAGTACTTGTTGGCGGCCGGCGGGTTCACCACCCCGACGATGTGGCCGGAGCCCGCCAGCACGAAGTGGCGCGGGCCGCTGTGTAGCTGAACGCCGGCATAGCAGGAGCGCCACTTGGCGATGTGATCTTTTTCGGTGGCGAGAAAGTAGATCGGCACCTGAATGTCGCGCAGATTGATGGTCTCGCCGGCCATGCGGATCACGTTGGGGGCCATCAGGGCGTTGTCCTGGTGCAGGTCGCGCAACACGAAGCGGTGCACCGCATTGGGCACATTGGTGTTGTCGGAGTTCCAGTACAGCAGGTCGAAGGGGGAGGGGCGCTCGCCTTTCAGATAGTTCTGTACGTAGTAGTTCCAGTACAGCTCGTTTTCTTTCAGCAGGGCGAAGCCCACCGCCAGGGTGCGGCCGTCCAGGTAACCCACTTGATCCATCTGCCGCTCCAGCGGGCGCAGCAGTTTCTCATCGACGAAGATGCGCATTTCGCCGGGGTCGGAGAAGTCCAGGCTGGTGGTGAGGTAGGTGGCGCCAAGGATGCGATCGTCCTTGCGCTTGGCCATCCAGGCCAGGGTGGACGCCAGCAGGATGCCGCCCAGGCAGTAGCCGGCGGCCAGTACCTGGCGCTCACCGGTGAGGCGCTCGATGGCATCCAGCGCCTGCAGGATGCCTTCCTGCATGTAGTCCTCGAAGGTGGCATCCCGGTGGCTGCTGTCGGGGTTGACCCAGGACACCATGAACACGGTGAAGCCCTGCTCTATGGCCCATTTGACGAAAGAGTTTTTCGGGCTGAGGTCGAGGATGTAGTACTTGTTGACCCAGGACGGGATCACCAGCAGCGGTGCCTTGTAGACGGTGTCGGTGCTGGGGCTGTACTGGATCAGCTGCATCAGGCGGTTCTGGAACACCACCTTGCCAGGCGTGTTGGCGACGTTCTTGCCCACCTCGAAGGCGCTGGGGTCGGTCATCGACACGCTCAGCAACTGGGAGCTGCGCTCCTTGTCTTCCAGGTACTGTTTCATGCCCTGCACCAGGTTTTCACCCTTGGTTTCCACCGCCTTGCGCAGCACCTCGGGGTTGGTGAGGGCGTAATTGGTGGGGGCCAGGGCGCTGATGGTCTGGCGCATGTAGTATTCGAGGCGCTTGTGCTCGAGCTCTTCCAGGCCGCTGATTTCTTCCACGCTCTGCATGATGGAGCGGGAGGACAGCAGGTAGGACTGCTTGATGAAGTCGAACAGCAGGTTTTCTTCCCATTGCGGATCGCTGAAGCGGCGATCTTGCACCGGGGGGCGGATCAGTGGGTCGGGGGTCTCGCCCAGCATGCGCAGCATGGTGTTCTGGCACAGCTTGACGTGGCTTTCCATCAATTCGAGTTGGCGCAGCAGCAGCTTCTGCGGGTCGTCGGCCACGCCCTTGAGCACGTTGCTCATGACATCGGCCATGCCTTCCAGCAAGGTTTGATGCTCGGAGGAGGGCTTTTTAAATGCCCCCAGCGTTGAGTCCAGCATGTGGCGCTGGCAGTCCATTGCGACGCGAAACAATTTTCCCAATCCCCAAGACGAATCGCCCTGACCCTTGTTATCCATGAAAATACACCTCTCGCGCCCGGTATATGACACCGGATAAAACTGCTTGTCTCCCCTGCCTTGCGGATCCTTTGGGAAGGGGGGCGCCACCGTGGGGGGGCGCGGTGGCTGGCCCATGGGCCAGCCGATGTCGTGCTTACTGCTTGCTGTTGCGCACTACGCCGGTGATGGCTTCACGCAATTCGGTGCTGCGGCTGACCAGCGTCTTGTAGTCTTCCATGTTGCGGCGGGCGATGTCGCCAGCGGTGTGTACCACGCTGCTCACGGCGTTCTTCAGGCCTTCGGTGCCGTCGATTTCAGACAGCGCACGCAGCTGTTGCATGCTGGCATCCTGGTAGAAGGCCATGGCATCGCGCTGCATTTCACACAGCTTCTCGACTTCGTTGAGGGCCAGTTTGTTGATTTCGGTGAGGGAGCTGATCAGTCCCTTGAGGTTGTCTTTTGCGTTCGTGCTCATGCTGGGCTCCTGGCGGTCGATGATGGGCGGCACGGGGTAACTGGCAGGCTGCCACTTTACAGGTTGATCCGTGACCGCTGTGTGACAGCCTTGAATATACCAAGATAGGCGAAGGTGAAGAAGGCGCAATGAGCACTAATTTTGTGCGTTAGCGAAATGATTTGATCGGCATCGTCAAATCAAACTGAACGTGATAGCACCGATCCTCCATCTGGGTGCTTGGCGCAGCGGCTGGGGGGGCGCACAATGGCGCGATTGTCGACCCGGAGGATTCTGCATGTCGCTGTCACAAGAAGATCGCTTGGCTCTGCATGAGCTGCTGTCTCGCTACACCCACTTCCTGGACTACGGCGCCATCGCGCGCATGGGCGAGGTGTGGACGGAGGACTGCGTGTTTGAAGTGGACAACCCCGATGTGCGCTTCGAGGGCTTGGCTTCACTACAGGAGTTTTTCCAGGGCACGGTGTCGGCACTGCCGCATGTGCGCCACGTGGTGAGCAACGTCTATGTGGATGGCAATGCCGAAGGGGCGCAGCTGAATGCCTATCTGCAGGTGGTGGATGCCGCCGAGCAGAAGTTGATCATGTTTGCCCGTTATCAGGATCAGTGTGTGAAGACCCCGGCCGGTTGGCGCATTGCGCGCCGCCGCTGTATCAACGGCTGAGGCCGCCCGGGCCCCGCGCCAGGCTCAGCGGCCTGGCGCGCCCACCTCGGCTCGGTCGCAGCCGCACTGGGGGCAGTGCCAGTGGCCGTCATCTGCTGGCTGCAGCCAGCTCTTGCCGCAGTCCGGGCAGCGGTACTGAGGCACCTCACAGCGGTGGCAGGCCCACCACTCCACCTGCTGGTCGGTCTGGCCGGCGCGGCGCACGCCCCGGCGTTCACACAGGTGGCAATCCAGCAGCATGCTTTCCTCGCCGCACTGGCTGCAGGCCCAGATCTCGCGCTCGCCCTGGTAGCGCAGCAGGCGCATGGTGTGTTGCTGGCAGGCGGGGCACTTGATCATGGTGTGGGCTCGCGTTGATTGAGTTGGCGCTTGAGCGCTTCGCAATAATTATCCCCTACTGTGGCTGGGCTAAACCACTGCCAGTCGTAGGCGTTTTCGGCGTTGGGGCTGAGGTCACTGGTCAGGCTCACGCTGAGTACGGGGTGCTGTAGCTGAAGGGGTACTCCGCTGTCGCGCCGGGCGTGGCCGTTGCCGGTGATCAGCAGCACCTGGCGGCCGGGGGTGCGCAGGCGCTCCAGGCTGGCGGCCATCTGCTGATCCCGGCGGTACTGCACCCACAGCATGGCGGGCAGGCGCTGTTCGGGCAGTAGGCCGCAGTGGCCGTCGCGCAGCGCCTGGCTGAGGATGGCAATCGCTTCGGCGGGCAAGGGGGGCAGGTCGCGCCGCTGGCGTGCGGCGTTGAGTTCGGCCTGGGTGGGCTGGCCCGCATAGAGTGGTATGCCCGCGCGCAGGGCGGTCATGATGAGTGGGCCGTAGCTCTGCCAGGGCCATTTGCGCTCCTGCCAACCGAGGCGTTCCCGCACCTGGCTTTCGCTCGGCAGGGGGCGGGCTTGCGCCAGGGCCTGCAGGGCGGGTTGCTGTTCGGCGTCCAGCATTTCCATCACCACCGCGTGCAGGCTGCCGCGGCTGGCCAGTTGCTGCACGGTCCACAGTTCAAGGGCGTGGTGGTAGGGGTTGTCGTGTTGTTCGCCGAGGATCACCAGTTCGGCCTGGCGCATTCGCTTCAGCAATTCATCCGCGGGCATCAGGGCTTGGGTGTTGGCTGCACGTGCCAGGCCGCTTTGCGGCGGGCTACCGGCCGGCCAGGCGGGTAGCGGCGGCAGTGAGTGACAGGCGCACAGCAGGCCCAGGGTGAGGGCGGCAAGAATCCTGCGGGGCACGGGCTTCCTCCAGAGACTGAGCGGGCCATGGTGCAATGGGGCTGGCTGTCAGGCAATAGCATCGGTGATGAGATACGGGCCTGGGGTGAGCCTGGCACTCGACGTGCCGCGGCTTCCTGCAGAGCACTACATTGGCGGTGTGGATTCAGTTAGCGCTCTGAGGATTGCAGTTCAGGCGGTGGTTCATGCCCAGGGCGGGCTGGGCCTCCTCACAGCGGCCGATGATCTTGGCCGGCACACCGGCGGCGGTGGCGTGATCCGGGATCTCCTGCAGCACCACCGAGCCGGCGGCGATCATGGCGCCATCACCGATGCGGATGTTGCCGAGGATAGTGGCGCCTGCGCTGATCAGCACCCCTGAACCCACCTTGGGGTGGCGGTCGCCGGATTCCTTGCCGGTGCCGCCCAACGTCACACCTTGCATGATGGAGACGTCGTCCCCCACCGTGGCAGTTTCACCGATCACCAGGCCGGTGGCGTGGTCCAGCATGATACCGGCGCCGATGCGGGCGGCGGGGTGGATGTCGACGCCGAACTCCACCGAAATGCGATTCTGGAAGAACAAGGCCAGGGGCTTGCGCTGGTGTTGCCACAGCCAGTGGGCGATGCGGTAGGCCTGCAGGGCGTGGAATCCCTTGTAGTAGAGAAAGGGGGTGGCATAGCCGCAGCAGGCGCAGTCGCGATCGCGCACCGCGTGCAGGTCGGCCCGGGCGGCCTGGCCGATGGCCGGGTCGGCGGCCAGGGCCTCGTCGATCACTTCCCTCACCAGCAGCGCCGAGGCGGTGGGGCTGTCGAGCTTGTTGGCCAGGTGAAAACTGAGCGCCGCCTCCAGGGTCTGGTGGTTCAGGATGGTGGCGTGCAGAAAGCTGGCGAGGATGGGCTCGCGCTGGGCTTCCTGGGCGGTCTCATCGCGAATGCATTGCCAGATGGGATCGGCGGGCTTGTTCATGACGTGTACGACTCGGGGCATTAATGCCCAAAGCATAGCGCGAAATGCCCCCGGCGTGGGATGCCGGGGGGGCGCGTCAGGCGCGTTTGCGGGCCCAGAACTGTTGTGACAGCTCGCGCAGGCGCTGGGCGTGGCCGCTCACGGTGTGGGCCAGCACGCTGGTGGATTGCACGCCATCCAGCACTTGGGCGGCGTAGTTTTTCACCCGGTTGATGGACTGGCCCACTTCGTTGCTCACCCCGGTCTGCTCCTCCACCGCCGCCGCGATCTGCTGGCTCATGCCGCTGATGGCGCTGATGGAGGCGTGAATGGCGTCGATGGACTGGGTGCTGCGCTGGGCCTCTTCGACGCCCTCTCGGGCGCACTCCCGGGCTTCCTCCATCGACTTCACCGCCCGGCGCGCGCCGGCCTGAAGCTTCAGGATGTTTTCCATGATCTCTTGGGTGGACTGGTGGGTGCGGTTGGCCAGGGTGCGCACTTCGTCGGCCACCACCGCGAAGCCGCGGCCCTGTTCGCCGGCCCGGGCGGCTTCGATGGCGGCGTTCAGGGCCAGCAGGTTGGTTTGCTCGGCCACGGCGCGGATCACGTCGACGATGGTGTTGATGGCGGCGGAGTCCACGTCCACCTGGTGGATGATGTCGGCGGCCTGCTCCACCCGCTCGGCCAGGGTGCCGATGGCGAGCATGGTGGTGTCCACACAGGCCTTGCCGGCCTGGGCGCTTTCGGCGGCGGTGGCGGCTTCTGAGGTGCTCTGGGCGCTGCGAGAGACCTCCTGCACGCTCTCGCTCATCTGCAGGATGGCGGTGGCCACCAGTTCGGTCTCGTTGAACAGTTGCTGGATGCCCTGGGCGCTCTGGTCCACATTGGCGCCCAGGGTGCTGATGTGCTGTTCCTGCTGGCCGGCGTAGTTGGCGATGCGGCCGATGATGGCGCCGGTCTCTGATTCCAGAGCCTTCAGGGCCAGCAGCAGCTGGCCGGCTTCATCGCAACGGCCGGTGTAGACGTGCATGGCCACCGGATCGTCGCTGATGGCGCGGGCCTTTTCAAGCGCCGCCTGCAGCGGGCTGAGCATCCAGGCCAGGGTGCCGCCGCCCAGCAGGCTGATGGCAAGCCACAGACCCGCGGCGGGGCCTGCGGCCAGGGCGCCGAAGCCGGCGGCCGCGCCACAGGCGATGGCGGCACTGCTGCTCACGCTCAATGCGGCCCGGGTGCGCAGGGGCAGCGGGCAGCGCCGCAGGGCGAAGGGTTTGCGGCCGGCCTGCAGCTCGGCGTAGAGCACCTCGGCGCGCTTGACGTACTCGGGACGGGGCTTCACCCGCACCGACTGGTATTCGGCCGGGTGGCCGTTTTTCATGATGGGGGTGGCGAAGGCATCCACCCAGTAGTGATCGCCGTCCTTGTAGCGGTTTTTCACCATGCCCATCCAGGAGCGGCCGGCGCGCAGATTGTTCCACAAATCGGCGAAGGCTTCGCTGGGCATGCTCGGGTGGCGCACCATGTTGTGGGGTTGACCCAGCAGTTCGTCTTCGGTGAAACCGCTGATCTTGACGAAGTCGTCGCTGATGTAGGTGATGTGGCTGCGGGTGTCGGTGGTCGACAGGATGTTGGCGTCGTCCGGGTAGTGCTTCTCGCGTTCGGTAACGGGCAGATTCTGACGCATGGTAAATCCTAATCCAGGCATGGTTATTGTGTATTATGACCTAGTGTAGCAGTAGGTTAAATAACTGCTATAAAAGCATGGTTTTTAATGCTGAAATTTAATGATTGCCCTCGCGCATCCGGCCGGGGCTTGTCCGGTATAAAATGGCGGCTCATCCCTAGCCGGCCTCGCACGCAATGCACAAGGATCTCCGCCCCTACTGGGTCAAGCGCGCTTACCTCCGCCTGCGCGATCTCTACGTGGAGCACTTCATCCGCCCGCGGCTGAGTTACCTGGGCGAGCACTACACCTTCATGAAACCCTGGTATGCGGAGTTTTCCGGGCCGAACATCTCCCTCGGCAAGTGCGCCACGGTGATCGGCGAGGCGGATCAGCGGGTGCGGGTCGGGGTGTGGGGGCGCGGCCATGGCCAGGGGCGCATCGAGATCGGCGACTATGCGCTGATCTGCCCGGCGGTGCGCATCTCCGCCTCCTGTGAGATCCGCATCGGCCACAGTGTGATGATGGCCAACGGCACCTATATCACCGACTCCGACTGGCACGGCCTCTATGACCGCACCCAGCGCATCGCCGAGGACACGCCGGTGATCATCGGCGACAACGTCTGGCTGGGGGATCACTGCACGGTGCTGAAGGGGGTGACCATCGGCGACAACAGCATCGTCGCCGCTGGAGCGGTGGTGTCCAAGGACGTGCCGCCCAATGTGGTGGTGGCGGGCAACCCGGCCCGGGTGGTCAAGCAGCTGGACCCGGATCAGGCCCTGGTGATGCGGCGGGACATGTTTGCCGACCCGGTGGGCTCCCAGCGCTTCTACGATGGGGTGGATCGCATGGTGCTGGGTGAAAACAGCCTGTGGAACTGGCTGCGCAGTATCGTTTGGCCCCGCCCGGGGGATTGGGATTGAGCGTCTTTATAGCGCTTGGTTATAAGTTCAGAAGAATATATTCCTGGTACTGATGCCGCCCGCTGTTTTCCCTCGGCGGGCTTTTTGGCACACTTCGCCCCCTGTTTTTTCTGCTGCCGGTGACGCCCTCATGGATCTCAATCTCGACCAGATCAACGCCGAATTGCGCGACAAATCCCCTGAGGAGATCATCCGCTGGGCCATGAGCCTGGGCAAGCCGGCCATCACCTCCACCAGCTTCTCGCCCAACTCGGCGGTGATGCTCAACCTGATTCACACCGCCGCCCCCGCGCTGCCGGTGATCTGGGTCGACAGCGGTTACAACGTGCGCGACACCTATCTGGTGGCGGAGCAGCTGATGAAAAACCTGCAGCTGAACATGAAGATCTACACCCCCACCATGACCGCCGAGCGCCGCAACGCTCTGCTGGGGGGCATCCCCATGCCCGGCGATGATCTGCACGAGGAGTTCACCCGCCAGGTGAAGCTGGAGCCCTTCCGCCGCGCGCTGGACGAACTCAAGCCCGAGCTGTGGATCACCGGCATCCGCAAAGAAGAGACCGCCCACCGGCAGAACCTGGACATCGTCAGCATTGACAATCGCGGCCTGCTGAAAGTGGCGCCGATCTTCTATTGGACCGAGCAGGACGTGGCCGACTACATGGCCAAGCACAACCTGCCCTCGCCCAAGCGCTACTTCGATCCCACCAAGGGCGACGACAAGCGCGAATGCGGACTGCACACCTCGGCGCTGTAAGCGCTTTCGCGACCTCGCGGCGTCCCTGGCGCGGTATCGTGGCCGGCGCCGGGCCCGAGTGGGTGCCAATGGCAGTGGCAGATGTTTTATAGTCGCAGCATCACATCCGGAGGGAACCCCATGCGCCGTCTGATCTTGCCCATCGCCATGTTGCTGGCGGCCTGCCAGACCACTCCCTCCGCCGATGCGCTGCTGGGGGAATACGGGGCTCAGCTACCCGCCGCCGACGCCCCGGGCCGGCTCATGACCCTCAGCCTGCAGGCCGACGGGCGCTGTGCGCTTACCACCGCCTATGTGGGCAAGGGGGCCTTCCGCGAAGCATGTCGCTGGTCGCGCCAGGTCAATCTGGTGCGCTTGCAGCTCTCCCCCGATAGCCCGCAGCAAGAAACCTTGGAGTTTGCCGTGATCAACGACGCGCTGCGGCCGGTGGCGTGGAGTGAGCAGCGCTATGGCCGCGCCGGGCCCGGCACCTTCGTGCGCCAGTGAAACCGCTGATTCGGCCGCTGGCCCCCGGCGAGGGGGCCTCCCTCAAGGCCCTGCGTCTGCAATTGGCGCAGGAGACCGCCTTCCTGTTGCGCACGCCGGATGAAACCCGCGCCGCGCCTGCTCCCAGCGTCGGCACCGACGATCACCGCGCCATTCTGGTGGCGCTGCGGGGCGGGGCATTGATCGGCTTTATTGCCCTCAATCGCGGCGCCTTCCAGCGCAACGCCCACGTGGCCAGCTTCTCCATCGGCGTGTTGCGCGCCCACTGGGGCAGCGGGCTGGCCCAGGCATTGCTGAGCCAGGGCGAGGCTTGGTGCCGGGCGCACGGGGTGGAGCGGCTTGAGCTGGGGGTGATCGAGAGCAATGCCCGTGCGCTGGCCTTCTATGAGCGGCAGGGCTTCAAGTGGGAAGGGCTGAAACAGCGCGCCATCCGCCTGCCGGAGGGGGATCAGGGCGAGGTGTTGATGGCCAAGTGGTTGTGAGGGGGCGTCTACCTCCTGCCGTCTCGGGGTGCTTGATCTTCCGCCCGCTTGAGGCATAGTAATAGCAATCTTCCCCGAATCTCCCGCGAGCCTGGCGCCATGAGCGACGATCTGCACTTGTTCCGCGAGCATATGCAAGGCGTGAAGCCCCTCAAAACGGCCCAGCAGGCCGCACTGGAGGCGCGCATCAAGCCGCCCAGCCTGGCGCAACAGGCGCGCCGGGCGGCGGCGGAGGCCTTTATCGAGGGCGACCTCAACCCGCTCACCAGCAGCATGCACAAACCGCTGAAACCCTGGGACGAACTCAGCTTCAAGCGCCCCGGGGTGCAGGAGGGGGTATTTCGCCGCCTGCGCCTGGGCCAGTACGAAATCGACGCCAAGCTGGACCTGCACCGCATGACGGTGGAGCAGGCGCGGGTGGAGTTGTTTTCCTTCCTGGCGGATTGCGTGCGCTACGAGTTGCGCACGGTGCTGGTGTTGCACGGCAAGGGCGAGCGCAGCCTGCCGCAGCAATCGGTGCTGAAGAGCTTTGTCGCCCAGTGGTTGCCCGAGCTGCAGGAGGTGCTGGCCTTCCATTCCGCCCAACCCAAACACGGCGGCCTGGGGGCGGTGTATGTGCTGTTGCGCAAGAGCGAGCGGGAGCGCCTGGACAACCGCGAGCGCTATGCGCGGCGGCAGGGCTGAGCCGCCGCGCTGCGCCCGGTTCAGATCAGCTTGAAGATGTTGTAGCTGCTGACGGCGCTGATCAACACGCCGACCAGAATCAGCAGGCTGCGGGTCTTCAGCTTGCGCGTGATCAGCGCGGCGAAGGGGGCGGCGAACAGCCCGCCCAGCGCCAGTCCCGCCACCAGTACCCACACCGAGGCGTCCAGGATGCTGAAGAAGGCCGCCGCCACGGTCAGGGTGAGGAAGAACTCGGCGAAGTTCACCGAGCCGATGGTGGTGCGGGGGTCCTGCCCGCTGCCCACCAGCGAGGTGGTGACGATGGGCCCCCAGCCGCCACCGCCGGTGGTGTCCATGAAGGCGCCGAACAGCGCCAGCGGGGCGACCCGCTTGGGCGATACGTGGTGGCGGGCGGCGATGTGGCGGAAGGCCTTGCTCAGCACATAGAGCCCCATCAGCAGCAGGTAGGCGCTGATCAGCGGCTTCATGATGCTGGCATCCACGCTGCTCAACACATAGGTGCCGATCAGTGCGCCGGCGATGCCCGGGATCAGCAAGCTGAAGAACAGGCGTTTGTTGACGTTGCCCATTTTCAGGTGGGCCACCCCTGAGGCGCCGGTGGTGAACACCTCCGCCAGGTGGGTGGCACCACTGGCCATCACCGGCGGTGCTCCGGCAGCCAGCAGAAAGCTGGTGGCGGTGATGCCGTAGGCCATGCCCAGGGCGCCGTCGATCACCTGCGCCAGCAGGCCCACCCCCAGTGCGCTCCAGAACATCGGGTCCTGCAGGGTGCTGCGGATGATCTCTTCGCCGGAGCGGCCATGATCACCCCAGAACAGGCTGTACACCAGGTAGCCCACCAGCCCCAGCAGGATGGCGACCACCAGGTGGCCGGCGATGCGCAGCAGTGGGTGATCCTCGGCGTGGGTGACGGCGTATTCCACCGGGGGGATGCCCAGCGACTCATGCTCGGGGTTGATGGTGGTGTCTTGCAGATCGGGGTAACGGAGTTTCATGGCGTGGCTCTGAGCGTTTGGGCCATGCTAGTCAGGTGAGGTAAAATATAAAAAGAATATTAAGTAATTAATTTATTCAAATTTGTTATATGAGACGCCCCAATCGCACTCCCGCCGACTGCAGTTGCGCCGCGAAGGCATCCGAGCCCAGATGGGCCAGCTCCCGGGGGCGCGTGGCGGCGATGGGGTCGCTGGCGTCTGCGCTGGCCTCCCCCGGGTGGCACATGATCAGGCTGCCGGGGCCGGCGCGATTGAGCCATTGTTGCATCATGCCGGCGAAATCCGCCTGCGGTTGCAGCGAATAGAGGCCGTCGAAGGCCGCATTCAGGCGCAAGCCCCGCTGCCGGGCCTGGCGGGCAAAGCCCAGCGCCAGCGCGCGCAGCACGGCGGCCTTGGCCGGGCTGTCGTGGCCGTCTAGCGGAGGGGTGGCCAAGCGGAGGTAGGGGCGTGGCCCGGTGAACTCCGCCAACACATCGAACAGCACCTGGCGTATTCCCGGCAGCAGATGCACGTGCTGGTGGCCGTCGATGAAATCCGGCGCGCGCCCCATGGCCGCCTCAAAGGCCTGCAGCTGGTTGAGCAGGTGCTGGCGCAGCGCCTGGCGATCCAGTCGCCCGCACAGGCTGCGGATGATCCACGGGCCGATGCCGGTGTGCTGGCCATCGAAGCCGTGGGTCAGGTTGAAATGCAGGCCGATATCGATGCGGCCCGCATGTGGGCGCAGCCAGGCCGCGTGGGCGGGCCAGTGGGGGGCGTCGGCCATACAGCTGGTGGCCGACAGCCGGCCGGCCTCGATCAGGGCCAGAATGCCGTGGCTGATGGCCGATGACTGGGCGTAGTCGTCGGCGCACAGCACGACCGTGAGCGGTGCCTGGCTCATGCGGTCGCCTTGAAGGCCCACTGGCGGCTGAGCACGAAGGTGCCGGCCGCCACCGCCATTAGCACGATGCCCAGGCTGAGCCAGTAGGGCAGGGTGGTGTAGGCCAGCAGCAGGGCAAACAGGCCCTCGTTGACGGCGAAACTGCTCAGCGCCACGGCGAAGAAGCGCGGCAGGGTCTGGCCGTGGGCCTGCTCCCGGGCGTCGAAGGTCCACAGGCGGTGGCCGAAGTAGCTGACCTGAAAGGCCAGCAGGAAGGCGATCACATTCGCCAGCAGCGGCGCCAGGCCGAGTTCCACCAGTGCCACGGCGCTGGCCATGTGCACGGCCATGGCGCTCACGCCCACCACGCCAAAGCGCAACAGCTGTTGCTGCATCACTTGCCGTCCTCCGCCTCGGGGAAGCCTAGCTTGCGCGCCACGATATACAGGGGCCGCTGCTTCACTTCCTCAAAGATGCGGCTCACGTATTCCCCCAGCACGCCGATGGAGAGCAGCTGCACGCCGCCCAGAAAGGTGATGGCGACGGTGAGGGTGGTCCAGCCCGGGATATCGGCGCCGAACAGCAGGGTGCGCATGGTTTCGTAGCCGGCGTAGCAGATCGCCAGCAGCGAGATGGCGGCGCCGATCACGCTCCAGATGCGCAGCGGCATGTCGGTGAAGGAGGTCATGCCGGTGATGGCCAGCTCCAGCAGGCGGCCAAAGTTGAAGGTGGAGCTGCCCGCGTGGCGGTTGGCGGGCTGGAAGGGAATGCCCACGCTGCGGTAGCCGACCCAGGCGTAGAGCCCCTTCATGAAGCGGGCGCGCTCGGGCAGGGCGTTGAGGGCGTCCACCACCTGGCGATCCAGCAGGCGGAAGTCGCCGGCATCCGGCGGGATGTCCACCTGGGCATTGCGGCTCAGCAGGCGATAGAAGAGGCGCGTGAGGTGGCGCTTGAGGGGGGCTTCATCTTCCCGGCTGGCGCGCAGGCCGAACACATTGTCGTAGCCCAGCCGCCACTGCTGCAGGAAGTCCGGGAGCAGCGCCAGCGGGTGCTGGAAGTCGGCGTCGATGATGATCACCACCTGGCCGCTGGTGTGCGCCAGCCCGGCGGCCAGCGCGGTTTCCTTGCCGAAGTTGCGCGACAGCTGCACCAGCCGCAGCGGCAGCTGCTCAATCAGATGCTCGACCCGGCTGCAGGTGTCGTCCCGGCTGCCGTCATCCACCACCACGATTTCGAACTGCGGGCTGAGGGCGCTCAGTGCCGGGGCCAGGGCCTTGAGAAAGTGGCTGATGCCCTCGCCCTCGTTGTAGGCGGGGACCACGCAGGAGATGCTCGGCTGGCGTTGGCGCCTTTCAGCGGTGGGGATGGGCTGGGCGGGGCAGTTCATGCGTGGCTCGGCTATCCATGGCAGGGTGGCAGTGGCGGGCATGATAGCTTGCCTGCGCCAAAACTGCAGGGGGGCAGGTGCCTGAGCGGGCTAAACTTGGTTGGTACTTCTACCATCGGCGCTGACGCGCCTTCAGGGGGATCGCGATGACAACGCCCATGGACAGCCGCCTCTGGGACCCGCTGTTTGCTGAGGCCCGCACCCATCACCACTGGCGCAGCGAGCCGGTCGGTGATGACACGCTGCGGGCGCTGTATGACATGTTGAAATGGGGCCCCACCGCCGCCAACAGTTGCCCGGCGCGCTTTGTTTTTGTGAAAAGCGCCGAGGCCAAGGCGCGACTGCGGGACTGCCTCTCCGCCGGCAACGTGGCGCAGACCATGGCGGCGCCGGTGACGGTGATCGTGGCGATGGACATGGCGTTTTATGAGCAGCTGCCCTGGCTCTATCCCCAGTCAAACGCACGCAGCTGGTACGAGGGCAAGCCCGAGGCCATTGAGGAGACGGCCTTCCGCAATTCCTGCCTGCAGGGCGGCTATCTGATCATGGCGGCCCGGGCGCTGGGCCTGGACTGTGGGCCGATGTCTGGCTTCGACCGGCAAAAGCTGGATCAGGCCTTTTTGGCCGGCACGACCTGGCGCTCTAATTTCTTGCTGAACCTGGGCTACGGCGACGCCAGTCAACTCGGCCCGCGCAATCCTCGGCTGGATTTCGACCAGGCCTGTCGCATGGCCTAGGGCCGGAAGGTGGAATATCACCCTGCGCATGGCTGAAGGGCAGGGGGCAAAGCTGTTACCATAGGTGCATTGGCATTTCCTCTGTCCGGTTTCCTGCATGTCGTCCTCCAGTGTCTCAACGGCGTTTACCGCCCCCGAGCGGCGCGCCGTTTTTTCCCTCGCCAGCCTCTATGCCTTCCGCATGTTCGGGCTGTTCATGGTGTTGCCGGTGTTGGCGCTCTACTCCCACGAGTTGGCCGGCAGCACGCCGTTCCTGGTGGGCTTGGCGCTGGGCATCTACGGCCTGAGCCAGGCGGTGCTGCAGATTCCCTTCGGCGTGTGGTCGGACCGCTGGGGGCGCAAGCCGGTGATCGTGGCCGGGCTGGTGTTGTTTGCGGTGGGCAGCCTGGTGGCGGCCATGGCGGAGAGCATCTACGGCGTGATCTTTGGCCGCGCCCTGCAGGGGGGCGGCGCCATCGCCGCCACCGTGATGGCATTGGCGGCGGAACTCACCCGGGAGCAGACCCGCTCCAAGGCCATGGCCGTGATCGGCGCCAGCATCGGGCTGTCGTTCACCGTGGCGCTGATTCTCGGCCCGCCGGTGAGTCGCTGGTTCGGGCTGTCCGGGCTGTTCCTCACCACCTTCTTCATGGGCATCATCGGCATCCTGTTGGTGATCTACGTGGTGCCCCAGCCGCTGGACAACGAAGAGCACCAGGAGGTGGTGCCCGGGCCGGTGCTGTTTGAGCAGGTGCTGAAAAATCGCGAGTTGCTGCGGCTGAACGTGGGCATCTTCGTGCTGCACGTGGGGCTCACCGCGCTGTTTGTGGTGTTGCCGCCGGTGCTGCGGGACAACCTGGGCCTGGCCCGCGATCACCACTGGCAGGTCTACCTGCCCGTCATGCTGGGGGCCTTCGTGGTGATGATGCCCTTCATGATGGCGGCCGAACGCCGCGGGCGCCACAAGGCGGCCTTTCTCGGATCGGTGCTGGCGCTGGCGCTGGCCAACTTTGGCATGGCGGCATTCTTCACCGCCGGTTGGCCGGTGGTGGTGTTGTTGGCGGTGTATTTCTTTGCCTTCAATCTGCTGGAGGCCAGCCTGCCCTCCCTGGTGAGCAAGCTGTGCCCACCCGGCGGCAAGGGCGCCGCCATGGGCATCTACTCCACCAGCCAGTTTCTGGGCGCCTTTGCCGGCGGCAGCGTGGGCGGCTGGTTTGCCCAGCATGTCGGCACCGCCAGCGTATTTGCCCTGTGCGGCGGTGCCTGCCTGCTGTGGTGGTGGGTGGCCCGGGGCATGGTGGTGCCCCAGCGCCTGCCAGCGCCGGCCGCTACGGCGGAGTGAGAGCGGCTTTCAAGCGCGGCAGGCTCGCGGTATAGTGGTCAGCTGCTCCCCCAGGAAGGGGCGGGGCAGTTAACAGTGAATTCAGGTGATTAAGTTGGGGAGAGCGTCATGGCGCGGGGTGTGAACAAGGTAATTTTGATCGGCAATCTCGGGAAGGACCCGGAGACCCGTTATATGCCGTCCGGCGGCGCGGTGACCAACGTCACTATCGCCACCTCCGAGTCCTGGAAGGACAAACAGTCCGGCCAGCAGCAGGAGCGCACCGAGTGGCACCAGGTGGTGTTTTTCAACCGCCTGGCCGAGATTGCCGGTGAGTATCTGAAGAAAGGCACCAAGGTTTACGTCGAAGGCTCCCTGCGCACCCGCAAGTGGCAGGACCAGCAGGGCAACGACCGCTACACCACCGAAATCGTCGCCAGCGAGATGCAGATGCTGGATGGCCGCGGCGGCATGGGCGGTGGCTTTGAAGGTGGCGACGCCGCTCCCGCGCCGCGCCAGTCCGCTCCCCGTGGCGGGCAACAGCAGGCGCCCGCCCGCGCCCCTGCGCCGCAACAGCAAGCGCCGGCGGCGTTTGACGATTTCGACGACGACATCCCGTTCTAATCGGGGTTGTTCAACGTGGAAATCGGGATTGTCGGTGGCTGTGGCGCGGTATCCCGCGCCATGCAGGGGCGCTTCCAGCAGGCGGGCATTCGCGCTGAACTGATCAGCGCGGAAGGCTTGCCGGCCGCCGACTCACTGCCGGCTCATCTTATCTATTGCGGCATGGCACCCGCGTGTGCCCGGCCGGAGCAAGCGCCCGTGCTGGCGCCCGGTTGGCGGGACGAGCTGTCTGCGGTGGTGGCGCGCTGCCGCCAGGCCGAGCGCGGGCTGGTGTATCTCTCTTCCAGCCAAGTCTACGAGGGCACCGGCCCGGTGCTGCACCTCGAAACAGATGCCGCCGTGCCGCAGTCTGCCTACGCCCATGCCCTGGCCGAAGCCGGGGCGATGGTGCGAGACGGCGTGCGCCAGCGGCTGGTGCTCAGGCTGGGGCCGCTGATCGCGGCCGGTGGCGAGGCGCCTCTGGCCGGTGTGTTGCCAGGCCTGCTGGGGGGTGAATTGCTGGAGCTCGACAACCAGCAACAGGTGTTCCCCACGCCGGTGGATGACGTGGCCCGCGTGGTGCTGGCGGCCCTGCGGCAGCTGGACTGCGGCGCCCAGCGCTGGGGGACCTACCACTACCAGTCTTCCGAATGGGGCACCTGGTTCCAGTTTGCCGATGCGGTGTTGGCGCTGGCCTCCCAGTACCAGCCGGTGCCGGGCCGCTTGCAGCCCCGGGACGCTCTGGTGCCGGTTTTTGGCGGCGGGCTGCAGCTCTCCTGTCGCAAACTGCTCAATACCTTTGGCATCAAGCAGCGCCCCTGGCGCCCCTCGCTGGCGGGGCTGGTGCAGGAGGCGCTGGCCGCGCCGTCCATCTGATCTCCCGGGAGTGCGCATGTCGTCCTGCGGTATTTATCTCGCCCTGGTGGGGCTGCTGTTTGTCATCTCTGGCGGCTGCTATCTGGCCCAGCCCGAGGCCTTGCTGGCCCTGGCGGGCATCCCGCTCTCGCAGCCCTCCGCCGTGGTGGAGGTGCGCGCCTATTACGGCGGTCTGCAGCTGATGCTGGGGTTGTTTCTTCTGCTGGCGCTGCGCCAGCCCACCCTGCGGGTGAGTGCGCTGCTGTGCGTGACGGTACCGCTGTTTGGCATGGCGCTGGGGCGCGTGTCCGGGTTGTTGCTGGCCGGTGAGTTCGATGCCTACAACCTGGGCTGTCTGGCGCTCGAAGCCAGCCTGGCCCTGGCCGGTGCCTGGCAATTGCTGAAGCCGGATCGCTGCGGCAGCTGCCCCGAGAAAGCGACCTGCCACCCCGACGCATCCTGCGAACACTGAGAGGCTGACATGGCCAAGGCCACTGATGAGGCAATCCCACTCAATATCGCCGTGCTGACGGTGTCCGATACGCGCAGCCTGGAGAGCGACAGCTCGGGGCAGTATCTGCTGGAGGCACTGCAGGCCGCCGGCCACCGCCTGGCGGATCGACGCATCTGCGTGGACGACATCTACCAGATTCGCGCCCTGCTTTCCCAATGGATTGCCGACCCGGCGGTGCAGGCGGTGCTGATCACCGGCGGCACCGGCTTCAGTGGCCGCGACTCCACCCCGGAGGCGGTGGCGCCGCTGTTTGACAAGAGCATCGACGGTTTTGGTGAGCTGTTCCGGCAAGTCTCCCTGGACGAGATCGGCACCTCCACCATCCAGTCCCGGGCGCTGGCCGGTCTGGCCAATCGCACCGTGATTTTCTGCGTGCCGGGTTCCACCTCGGCCTGCCGCACCGCCTGGGAGAAAATTCTCCGGCCACAGCTGGATAGCCGCACCCGGCCGTGCAATTTTGTCGGCGTACTGTCCGTGCTCAACACATGATGCCGCTGGAGCAGGCGCTGGCGCGCATCCTGGCGGATTGCTCACCGCTGGCCGGCCGTGAAACGGTGGTGCTGAGTGCTGCCCTGGGCCGGGTGTTGGCGTGCGAGGTGCGCTCTGAGCTGGCGGTGCCGCCAGAAGACAACAGCGCCATGGACGGCTATGCCGTGCGCGCCGCCGAGGTGGTGCTCGGCCAGCCCCTGCCAGTCAGCCAGCGCATCGCCGCCGGGCAGGTGGGGGCGCCGCTGGCGCCTGGCAGTTGTGCCCGCATCTTCACCGGGGCGCCGGTGCCCGCAGGTGCCGATGCCGTGCTGATGCAGGAGGATGCCGAGGCGGGGGCGGATGGCGTGCGCTTCAAGCATCAGCCGCAGCGAGGGGAAAACATCCGTCCGCGCGGCCAGGACATCGCCGAGGGGGCGGAGGTGGTGGCCGCCGGCACCCGCCTGATGCCGCAGCATCTCGGCGTGCTGGCGGCGGTGGGCGTGCCGCAGGTGGTGGTGCAGCGCCGCCCCCGGGTGGCGCTGCTGTGCACCGGCGATGAGCTGGTGGAGCCTGGCCAGGCGCTGGCGGCGGGGCAGATCTACAACAGCAATCGCTATTGTCTGCAGGGGCTGCTGACTCAGCTGGGCTGCGAGGTCATCGACCTCGGCCAGGTGGCCGACACGCCCGAAGCGGTGCGCTCAGCCCTTGAGCGTGCGGCGGCCGAGGCGGACTGCATCGTCTCATCGGGCGGTGTCTCGGTGGGGGAGGAAGATCACGTCAAGGGCCAGGTCGAGGCGCTGGGCCACCTGGATATCTGGAAGCTGGCCATCAAGCCGGGCAAGCCATTGGCCTATGGCCGGGTGCGAGGGGTGCCGTTGCTGGGCCTGCCGGGCAACCCGGTATCGGTGTTTGTCACCTTCTGGTTGGTGGCGCGGCCCTATCTGCTGAAACTGGCGGGGGCGGCGGCGCTGTCCCCCCGCCGCATTCCGGTGCGGGCGGGTTTTGCCCGCCGCAAGCCGCCCAGCCGGCAAGAGTATCTGCGGGTGCAGCTATCATGGCGCGACGATGCGCTGTGGGCCGAGCCCCACCCCAACCAGAGCTCGGGCGTGCTCTCGTCCATCGCCTGGGCGGATGCCTTGGCGGTGTTGCCGATCGGCCAAGCCGTGAGCGAGGGGGACGTGCTGGAGGCGCTGTTGCTGGAGCACTGAACCGTTTGTGCGATGGAATGGGCCTCGTGTGCGCTGCGCCGGCACCTCTGGCCGCGTATAATGGGCGCTTTGCATAGCGAGGGCGACCTGTGTCCCACGAAGTGACCCCCATCGTCTGGCGCGGCGACAGCCTGGAACTGCTGGACCAGCGCCACTTGCCCCAGATGGAAGCCTACGTCCATCTGGACGACTGCCAGGCCATTGCCCAGGCCATCACCGATATGGTTGTGCGCGGTGCCCCGGCCATTGCCATCACCGCCGCCTACGGCCTGGCCCTGGCGGCGAAGCAGAAGGCCGCCCGCGGCGAGCCGGTGGATGCGCTGACCCTGGCGGATGAATTCCAGATGCTGGCCGAGTCGCGCCCCACCGCCGTCAACCTGTTCTGGGCGCTGGAGAAAATGCGCAAGGTGGTGGAGCAGGGCGGCGACGTCGCAGCGCGCCTGGAGCAGGCGGCCATCGACATGCAGCGGGAGGATCGCGAGATCAACACCCGCATCGGCTATTTCGGCGCCGCCCTGCTGCCCGAGCGCAGCGCGGTCTACACCCATTGCAACACCGGCGCCCTGGCCACCGGCGGCTACGGCACCGCCCTGGGCGTGATCCGCAGCGCCCATCACAACGGCCAACTGAGCCAGGTCTACGCCGGCGAGACCCGCCCCTGGCTGCAGGGCGCGCGCCTCACCGCCTGGGAGCTGAGCCGTGAACAGATCCCGGTGAAACTGGTGATCGAAGGCGCCGCCGGCCAGTTGCTGCGCAGCGGCGAGGTGAGCTGGGTGATCGTGGGGGCCGACCGGGTGGCCGCCAACGGCGACCTGGCCAACAAGATCGGCACCTACAATCTGGCGGTGCTGGCGCGCCACCACGGTGTGCGCTTCATGGCCGCCGTGCCGGTGAGCACCATCGACCTCAGCATCGCCAGTGGCGACGACATCCCCATCGAGCAGCGCGATCCGGCCGAGGTCACCTCCCTGGCCGGGCAGCCCATCGCGCCCAAGGGGGTGCAGGCCATCAACCCGGCCTTCGACGTTACCCCGGCGGAGCTGATCGACGCCATCGTCACCGAATACGGCGTCATCGAGCGCCCCAACGCTGCCAAGCTGGCAGCCCACTTCAAGGAGCATGTGCGCTCATGAGCATCGACAGTACCCGTCTGCTGGCCTGTGCCCGGGAGCTGGTGGTGGCTGGTCAGGCGCTGTACCAGCGCGGCTGGTCGCCGGCCACCTCCAGCAATTACTCCATGCGACTGGATGCCAACAGCTGCGCCGTGACGGTGTCCGGCAAGCACAAGGGGCGGCTGACCGAGGCCGACATCATGGCGGTGGACCTGGACGGCGAAGCCCTGATGGCCGGCAAGCCCTCCGCCGAGACCCTGCTGCACTGCCAGCTGTACCGCTGGTCTCCGGCCATCGGCGCGGCCCTGCACACCCACTCGCCGGCGGCCACCGTGCTGTCGATGCTGCTGGCGGAGCAGGATCACATCGAGCTGGCGGGCTACGAGCTGATCAAAGCCTTCCACGGCCAGCACACCCATGAAACCAGCCTGCGCATCCCGGTGTTCCACAACACCCAGGACATCCCCGCCCTGGCGGGCGAGGTGCAGACCTATCTGGCGCAATACCCGGACTGCCCGGCCTACATCATCCGCGGCCACGGCGTGTATACCTGGGGCCGCAGCATGGACGAGTGCCATCGCCACCTGGAGGCGCTGGAGTTCCTGTTGTCCTGCGAGCTGGAAAAACTTCGTATCAGGGGGATACCCGCATGAGCCTGTTGAAAGTCTTCGACGAGCAAAACCCGCGCGCGCCGCTGGAAGAAAGCAACGATGCCCAGATCATCGCCGGCATCCTGCAGGGGGTGGGGGTGCGCTTCGAACAGTGGCAGGCCAGCCAGCCGGTGGTGGCGGGGGACAGCCCCGAGCAAGTGATGGCCGCCTACCGCGCCGACATCGACCGCCTGGTGGCCGAAGAAGGCTTCCAGTCGGTGGACGTGATCAGCATGGCACCAGACAACCCGCAGAAGCAGGCCCTGCGCGACAAGTTCCTCAGCGAGCACACCCATGGCGAGGACGAAGTGCGCTTCTTTGTCGATGGCTGTGGCCTGTTTGCCCTGCACGTGGCGGGCAAGGTGTTTGAAGTACTGTGCGAGAAGGGCGATTTGATCAGCGTGCCGGCCAACACCCCGCACTGGTTCGACATGGGGCCGAGCCCCTGCTTTATTGCCATCCGCTTCTTCAACAACCCGGATGGCTGGATCGCCCACTACACCGGCAACGACATCGCCCAGAAGTACTCGCGCCTGGAGGCCTGAGCACTGCCCCGCGCCCGCCCGCCGGGCGCCCATCCCCCCTGGAGAATTCCATGATCCGCGCCATCCTCACCGATATCGAAGGCACCACCAGCAGCATCAGCTTCGTGAAGGATGTGCTGTTCCCCTACGCCCGCCGCGCCCTGCCGGACTTCATCGCCGCCCATGCCGATGAGCCCGCCGTGGCGGCGGAGATCGACGCCACGCGGCGCGAGATGGGCGCGTCGGAGGCCAGCCTGGACGAGGTGGTGGCCCAGCTGCAGCGCTGGATCGACGAGGACCGCAAGATCACCCCGCTCAAGACCCTGCAGGGGCTGATCTGGGCCAAGGGTTACCAGAGCGGTGACTACTACGCCCACGTCTACCCCGATGCGGCGGACAAGCTGCGCGCCTGGCATGCCGAAGGGCTGGCGCTATACGTCTATTCCTCCGGCTCCATCGCCGCCCAGAAGCTGTTCTTCGCCCACACCGAAGCGGGCGACCTGCTGCCGCTATTCAGTGGCCATTTCGATACCACCTCGGGCCCCAAGCAGGCCGAGAACTCCTACCGCGCCATCGTCGCCGCCATCGGCCTGCCGGCCAGCGAGATCCTGTTCCTGTCGGATGTGGAGGCCGAGCTGGATGCCGCCAAGGCGGCGGGCCTGCACACCACTTGGCTGGTGCGCCCCGAAGACCGCAACCCCACCGAGGCCGAATTGGCGGCCGCCCAGCATCCTGCCGTGCGCAGTTTTGCCGATATCCGCGTCTAAGCGATGAGTGGGGTCGCCGTGGGCGACCCGATCTGCCACGTGTCTATTGGCGGCCGAGGCGCGCCCGGCCGGTCAACCCGATCAGCCCCCAGCCAAACAGCCAGGCGCTGGAGGGTGGATCGCTGAGCTGAAGGTGTTGCTGAGATCCCCGTTGGGCTCTGCGGTGTAACTGCTGAGCCCGCAATACCATGCGGAGTAAACTGACCAGGTGAATTGTGGTGATTGCCGGTGAAGGCATCGGCCGCTGTGAAAATTCGCTTGTCGCAGCTAATCATATATCTAGTGATGATGAAAAATTCTTTTTTAGTTAGAAAATGGTCGAAAGAAAAAATATCGATGAGTGGGCATTTTTTGTTAGTGCTATTTCACAATTAATCTTGGTGTTAGGTCGCATTTCTAGCTTTGTTTCTATGTTGGGTGTGACGCCGTTCTCGGCCGGATGAATGCTCGTTTTCTAGGCCGCTCTATAATTTCTATACTCGTTTTACATGGATTATTAGCCCAAGGGAGTGCAGTTGGCCGTAATGTTGGAGCCGTTTTATGCGCACTTGGTCGGTATCGATTATTTCTTTGGTGGTGTCTGCGGTAGTTCTTCCTGTGGAGGGGGCTGTTGCTGACGTCCAAACACAACGAGCGTTGGGCAGTTCCAGTACTGCAAGCATTTTGCAATCCACGCGCGCTATCTCGGCGAAGACGCTTAGCAATGCCGTGGCGAGTGCCGCCATGGCGGCGATGAAGGTAGCTGCCGCTACCACCAGCACGACGAGCAGTGGCTTCGTCAGCGCTAGCACAAGCACCACCAGTACGACCAGCAGTCCGAACACCAGCACGAGCACCACCAGTACGACCAGCAGTCCGAACACCAGCACGAGCACCACCAGTACGACCAGCAGTCCGAATACCAGCACGAGCACCACCAGTACGACCAGCAGTCCGAATACCAGCACGAGCACCATCAGCACGACCAGCAGTCCGAACACCAGCACGAGCACCACCAGTACGACCAGTAGCCCGACCACCAGTACCAGCACCAGTGGTACGACCAGCAGCCCGACTACTAGCACGAGCACTAGCGGTACGACCAGCAGTCCGACCACTACCAGTACCACCAGTAGCCCGACCACCAGTACGAGCACCAGTGGCACGACCAGTAGCCCGACCACCAGTACAAGCACCACCAGTACGACCAGCAGCCCGACTACTAGCACGAGCACTAGCGGTACGACTAGCAGTCCGACGACCAGTACCAGCAGTAGCCCGAACACCAGTACGAGTACCAGTGGCACGACCAGTAGCCCAACGACTAGTACGAGCACTAGCGGCACGACCAGTAGCCCGACGACCAGTACGAGCACCAGCGGTACGACCAGTAGCCCGACCACCAGTACAAGCACCACCAGTACGACCAGCAGCCCGA
>CAZYQX010000002.1:191109-192751 GCA_964649985.1 uncultured Pseudomonadales bacterium
CGACTAGTACGAGCACTAGCGGCACGACCAGTAGCCCGACGACCAGTACGAGCACTAGCGGCACGACCAGTAGCCCGACGACCAGTACGAGCACTACCAGTACGACCAGCAGTCCGACGACTAGTACGAGCACGAGCGGTACGACCAGTAGCCCGACGACCAGTACGAGCACGAGCGGTACGACCAGTAGCCCGAACACCAGTACGAGTACGAGCGGCACGACCAGCAGTCCGACGACCAGTACCAGCACCAGCGGCACGACGGGTAGCACGAGTACCAGTACCAGCACCAGCGGTACGACCAGTAGCACGAGCACGACTACGGTGATTGCGCCGAAGGCCTACAAGCTCAGCTGGAATGTCCCTGTCGCGCGCACAGATGGCTCCTCCCTCGCTGTCAGTGATGTAGGAGGCTACGATCTGACCTATTTGGGCCGGAAGTCGGGTATCAGTGGCGTGGTGCACATAACAGGTGCGACGACCACGAGTTACAGCCTGAACAACCTCACGCCGGATACCTATGATGTTGTGATCTTTGCCTATGACAGTGCTGGCGTGGCGAGTCCCTCATCGAATGTTGTCACGATTGTGGCGCCATAAAGGACTGTTCTATGGCGCGGCCGGGCAAAAGGCGCGATTTTTACCGATGACACGGGGCGGGGTGTGCGTTAAGATCTCGGCTCCTTAGGGGAGTAGCCTGTCCGGTTCAGCCGGAGGCAACCGTCAACATACTTGGTCGAAGACCATGGCGGTTGCGGCAGGGGCGTTAGCCTGTGCTTGGCGAGACCTTTGGTATGGCGCGACCGCCGTGGGGCGGGGTCGTGCCGTGCCATTGGTTTGTCTGCCGCCCCGAGGTCCGTTCAATGGAAGCGCTGTTCAGCTCCACCCTCTCCGTCGCCGTGGCAGAAATCGGTGACAAGACCCAACTGCTCTCCTTCGTGCTGGCGTCCCGATTCAGGGAGCGCTGGGCCATCATCGCCGGTATCTTTGTCGCTACGCTGATCAATCATGCCGCCTCGGCTTGGCTGGGGCAGTGGTTGTCCGGGTTGGTCAGCCCCGAGCTGGTGCGCTACCTGGTGGCGGGTTCTTTCGTGGCGGTGGGGCTGTGGATACTGGTGCCGGACAAGGACGATGGCCATGACAGCCCCTGGTTCAAGTTGGGTGCCTTCGGTGCCACGCTGGTGTTGTTCTTTCTGGCGGAAATCGGTGACAAGACCCAGGTGGCGACGGTGATTCTGGCGGCGCGCTTTGAAGAGCTTTGGCAGGTGATTCTGGGCACCACCCTGGGCATGATGGCGGCCAATGTGCCGGTGGTGCTGGCGGGGCAATATACGGCGGAGCATCTGCCCCTGGCCTGGATTCGCCGGGGCACGGCGGTGTTGTTCATCGCCATGGGCGGCTGGGCCCTGCTTGCCTGAGCCCGCGCACAAAAAAGGGGCTGCCATGGCAGCCCCTTTTTTGTGGTGCAGCGATCAGGCTTCGTTGTGATAGCCGGTCACGCGCTCCACTTCATTTTTCGAGCCGAGGATCACCGGCACGCGCTGGTGCAGGCTGGTGGGCTGGATGTCGACGATACGCTCGCGGCCGGGAAAGACCCCTTTATTCCGAGGTGCCGTCGGTGATATCGAAGTTGGAGTAGACGT
>CAZYQX010000003.1:0-12278 GCA_964649985.1 uncultured Pseudomonadales bacterium
CTAACCCGGCGTTGAAGGGGACGTCCCTAAGCGGGCCGCCCCTTAACTTAGCGTTGGGCCTCATATGGCAATGAATGAGTTTGAGATTTCGATCCTAAAAGCCATTGGCAAACATTATCCATGTTTGCTGGAGGTTATCGATGAGCTTAAAATCGAAAGAAGAGATATT
Source organism: uncultured Pseudomonadales bacterium (assembly GCA_964649985.1). Taxonomy (GTDB): domain Bacteria; phylum Pseudomonadota; class Gammaproteobacteria; order Pseudomonadales; family CAZYQX01; genus CAZYQX01. The sequence goes on from CAZYQX010000003.1 coordinate 170, forward strand.
ACTGGTGCGGGCTCTTATACGTATTTTAATCCCATTAATGAGCCCATAAGCTCTATGTTTCAGATACTTGATCTTCATGGGGTAATAAGTCTTCCGGATGGAGTTATGCTTAGCGCTCACTTGGCGTTGAATGGAGGCTTACCTGAATTTCTAGAAGTATGCTGCCTTACAAGTAGTGGCTGGAATGGAGATTTCTCAGGTTTCGAAATTGAGAACTGAGAAAATTAATAATTTAAAACTATATGCTATTTTTAATCTTCCACTGGCTATTGCATGATGTCAGCGAAGGTTTGATAAAGTTATTGCATATGTGGGGAGTCAGTAGGTTGCAGCCAAAAGTAGACTTCGTTTGCCCAACAAGGCGTTCAAGGGGACGTCCCTAAGCGGGCCGCCCCTTAACTTAGCTACATGGACTCCTCCTGGTCAGACAATCCTCTGCTTTACTCAACGGAATAAAGACTGCGTCTCTACATACGGTCTCGGAGTGGCATTGGCCCTCCGGCCCTGATGATATTCGCGCAACGATGCCCTCATTCGTTAGTCGGTTTCGAAAACCGTCAAGTTAAACAGGGTCAATCGTTGTGGTCTTAGCCGTTGTTCATCACAGTTGATTGCAGGACGCGGTGGTTTACTCATTTACGTCTGCGCGATCGCTTACATGGTCGCGTATTCAGTGTTCTTGGTCATCATCGCCCAAATTATCCGGGCGTTCTTCGCCGCTAAGGCGACGGCGGCGCGCTTGAAGCCCACCCTGTCAACCAGTTGTCTCAGCCATTCACCCGCGGCGCCGTCGAGGTGCTCGCGTCGAGCCACGACCGCTCGCGCACCGTGGATCAGCAAGGTGCGCAAGTAGGTGTCGCCACGCTTGGTGATGCGCCCCAGACGGGTTTTTCCGCCTGTTGAAAATTGTCTGGGCACTAGGCCAACCCAGGCAGCAAATTGTCGACCATTCTGGAACTGGTGGAAGTCGCCGACGGTGGCAATGGCCGCAGTCGAGGTCAACGTACCGATGCCTGGCACGTTGCCCATTCGTTTGGCTTGTTCATTGAGTCGGGCGATAGCCTCGATTTCTCTGTCATACGTCAGCACTTGCTGGTGAATGTGACGCAGGTGCTGGTATGCGTCCTGGATGAGGCGCTTTGCCAACACCGGGAGGCGTGTGGAGGGATGATCGAGCAGTGCGGGGATGGTCTTGAATGCCTCGTGGAAGCCTTGAGGCATGATGAGTCCGAACTCGGATAACAAGCCGCGCAGGCGGTTTACCTGGGCGGTGCGGTCCTGAACCATGGCTTGTCGCAGTCGATGCAGGCATAGAGCGGCTTGCTGCTCCTCACTTTTGTTCGGTACAAAACGCATGTCCGGGTGGGCGGCGGCATGGCAGATGGCGACTGCGTCATTGCCATCATTCTTGCCTCCCTTGCGGAAAGGGGTGACGAACTTTGGGGCAATAATCGCCGTGCGGTGGCCCATGGTTGTGAAGAGCCGGCTCCAGTAATGGGCGCCGGAACAAGCTTCCATGGCTATCAGGCAAGTGGGGTGCTGAGCGATGAAGCTGGCGAGTTGCAGGCGGCTGAAGCTTTTCTTGAACAGGATCTTGCCGTGGGCGTTTGCACCGCAGGCGGAGAAGCTGTTTTTTGCCAGGTCGATGCCGATTGTAGTAACGTTCATATGGGCTCCTCCTCCTTCGTTTGGAGTCTTTAGCACCCCCTACTTTGGCACACTGATGCCGTAGAAGGCAGGAGGAGTCCATATCATTCGTTAGCGAATATTACGGAGAAATATCAGTGAAGGATCTGTTGGGTAAGATCGGTATTATCTGTATATTTTCCTTTGTGGTATTTGGGTTTTGGAAAAACCTTTTAGAGAGAAATGATAGTTATTCATGGCTCGAATCAGAGGCAGTCATAACTCGATCCTATATCAAAGAAGTGACAAGTGAATCGGCCTCAGGTTCTGCCGGATACAGCAACTTGAGTAGCACGCACTATAGCCTAGTGATTTCCTATGAATATGAAGTGAATGGCGTTAAATACAAAGGAGATAGAGTAAAAGTCGGTGGGTTAAGTTTCGCTACAGAAGCAGAAGCGGTTATAGAGTTGGAAAAATATCAACCCGGTGAAATAGTCGCTGTTTATTATGACCCTGAAAAGCCATTCAAATCTGTTCTTATTCGTGGTTAAGTCTGTATTAGTTGAGTAAGTGTATCACTTGGTTGCTGTCATCGCTATGAGGGCATTGCCATAACAAGGTGTTCAAGCTGACGGCGCTGCGCGTCTTGGTTCATAAAATCGTTGGATAAAAAGGAGGGCGTCGTGATCAGAAAGTTTTTTGAAGGCATTGTCTTTGGTGCAGGATTCACAGTCTCGGCTTTTGCCATATCTTTTGTGGCCACCTCATTTCTTTCGCATTATTCAACAGTTAGTTCAGTCCCAGTCAGTACGGGTTTTCCTGCCGAAGCGTCTCGTGTGGAGAGGAAAACAAATCAATATATTGATATTTCTGATATGTCGATCGATGAAAAGATTGAAAATTCAAGCGTTATAGCGCTGGCTCGATATGAAGATGGTGAGGGTGGCATAAAGAAAGCTGTGATCCGTGAGTTCTTGAAGAAAAGCGAAGGGACTACGGTCTATTATGATGTTGGTGATGAGTATAAAGATTCTAGCTACCATCAAAAAGATGGTGTTACTTACGGTGACGGGTTAATCATATTTTTCTTTGGATCGCCCGCCGAAATGCGCTATTCGATTTCTTATTCTGGCGAAAGAATATCTGGTTTGGCTGACATTCCGCTTGAGATTTTTAGAGAGAAATGTAAGTAGTCTGCCGATTTAAAGGGCAATAAATAAAAAAAGGGCACCCAAATTGCAAACTGTCTGTTGCCACGGACAGATCTCGTGGCTCAACTCGGCCTATGCTATCTAGCCAAATAAACTAGATAAAATATAACGGGAGGCAAGCAAAATCGCTTCCATCCCTGCAATGCAGTTCACAGCATAGTGAAATCCACTTCAGGCAATGATTCGAATCCAGGTTTTGCAAAATAGTAGCCCTGCATAAAATCAACCCCTGCTTCTCGCAAAAATAGCATTTCCTCTCTGCTTTCTATGCCTTCCGCCAGCGGCGATATGTTCAAGTCGAGGAACATGGATATGCAGTTTTTTATAATGGCCTGCCGCACAGGGTCTTTATCTATATTGCGTATCAGCGCCATGTCTAATTTGACGATATCTGTCTGGAAGTCAGCGAGTAGGTTAAGCCCTGAATGGCCGGAGCCGAAGTCATCTATAGCGGTTTTAAAGCCCATGCTTTTGTAGTATTCAACAATCTGCTTGATATGCTGATGATCCTTAACCTGTTCCACTTCGGTAAATTCAAACATAATCTGTTCAATGGGAAAGCGGTGATCCTTAGCGGCCTCTAATGTGGTGCGAATGCAAAGTTCTGGGCGGTAGACTGCATTGGGTAAAAAATTGATGCTTAATAAGGTGGTCATGTTCAACTTGGCTGCCAGTGCAATAGCCTTTACCCGGCAGAGCTGATCAAACCGATATCGATTTCCCTGATCTACCTTTGATATTACCGAATACGCTGATTCATTTTGAAGGCCTCGCACCAAGGCCTCGTAACCGAAAACGCGCTTTGACGAGCACTGGACCAGCGGTTGAAATGCCATCGTGAAGTCAAAGCCAAGGTCAACGCCTTCCAGGCATTGTTTGCACGATAACTCTCTGTAATCTGAAGGCTTTTCCATTTTCTATCTCACCTGTTCCAGCTTTCAAGTGCAATTGAGAGGTAGGGTTACAACCCGCCAGAATAAAAACACATGGTAAACCCCACTGTTAATGATGAATGATGGATGGGGCATTGTCTGCCGGCTAGCTGCTTAGCTTAACGGCTTATATAAATTTAGCATGCGGTGTCACGAACGTTGCTAGTATGGCTCAGAGCGTTCGGGCCATTTCACCTTCCTGCATCAACGGCTTTGTCCCTCGGGTGTTGCTCGTTCGCTGAGGAAAGAAAAAATAAGAACAACAGGCCGCCCACATTGATCGACGGCTAGCCCGAAGCATTATCAATCGGAGTGAATCTTGCGCAGTGTGTCGATTTTCCGCCACGGAGCGGCGCTTACACCTATAGCCAGCCCGGCAGCACCATTCAACGGCTTAGTCGCCAAACCACACTTTTAGCTTCTGCGCCGCCTTGGCTTTCACCTCGTCATCGATGTAAGCCACAACGGTCGCAACAGCTAACGCGAGCACGCCAAAATCATCTGAATACCCAGCAAACGGGGTAAAGTCCGCAATCGCATCAATCGGAAAAATAAAATACCCAAGAGCGCCGTATATTACTGACTTTGCCCAGGCAGGTGTTTCGGGGTCTTGTGCGGCATAGAACAGCCACAGCGCTTTTTCTAGGACCTCTTTCCCCGCCGACTTGGCATAGGTCGTCACCTTTTCCCAAAAATTGTTTTCTGTGTATGCAGAAGCGTACTTGGTTTCATCAGCCATGTGGTGTCCCCGTCAAAGCGCGAGCAGTGCGCCGGCTATGTTAGCTGACAAGCATACGAGCAGCGAAGCAGCTATCCACAATCTCGCTGAATGGCGCATGGCTGCATTGAAATCGGCCTCGCACAAGCTTCGGTGGTGGGCCGAGCACCGTCGGCACTGCCATGCCACCCCGCTCTTGTTGGCCTGGGTTTTAGCTTCTTTCTGTCGTGAGTCGCAGACCAGGGGGGGGCAGTGTAACCGCGTGCCAGAACGGGGTTGGCATCATCACCTTGGTAGTGGCTGGTGAAGCGCCATCCGCCGCGTCGATCTGTATTCGTTCATTATGCTGCCCTCTGTATCTATCAACACCCGGCAAAACCAACCATAGTGCGCGCCACGCCTGGCGTGATGTTCCGTTAGGAGACATGGGTGAGCGGGCATTTTAGCGGGGTGTTCTCATCTGCCATTCGCGCTGGCTAGGCTTGGTAGTCGAAATATTCGGCTCATGATCGATTTTTAAGGACGGCATTCGCCGTTATATATTTAACGTAAAAAGGGAGTTTACTCATGCTGACCAATTCCGCACGTCGCCTCTACAAGGCCACTTATGCTCCGATTCAGCCCGAGGAGGGGCGCATCGCCAGCACCGGGCGTGGGGTGCAAAAGGCGGCCTTTGTCGCCTCACTTGTCATCCGTCGCGACGAGGTGGTCAAGCTTAGCCGGCAGCTGGAGGCTTCGGATCACGGGCATGAAATGAAATTGCTGCTCACCCTGGTGGAAAACATGGTGGCCGAGCACGCCCCGGGGGCCAGCATGCACTATGCCGCCGAGCTGAGTGGCATACCCAGCGAGCAGATCCTGTTGCTGGCGGAGTGGTTGTTGCAACTGCGCAAGGGCCTCGCCACTCAGCTGGAGGGAGCGGTGCGCAACTTGCGCGAGAAATACCAGGCCTTCCTGGTCGCCGGTGCTACCGAGCAGCCTCCGCGTCAGCCACCAACGGCGCCCGCCCCGGTGGTGTCGGATGCGCAACCCAGCGTACGCCAGGTTGAAGACGCCGCCGGCAATACCTTGCTCATCACCGAGCAGCGCCGCCAAGTGGGCGGAGTGGGGGCATTGGAGGTTTCCCTGGAGCAGCTGCAAGTGGTAGCGGCAGCCACCACGCCGCGCGCGCCCAATGTCACCATCGAGGAGGCGATTTTGTGGGCCGAGCGCCATGAGCCCGCCACCTATGCCATGTTGAAAACCCTGGCCGAACAGCATCACAGCGTGTCACTGGCCTACACCCACGAGAGCATCGCCCGCGCCATCACTCACATGATCCCCAAAGTGGTGGAAGCGGTATCCTACACCCAGGGGGTGATCACGGGCTTCCGCGAGCAACTCAAGGTGGAGCCGGTGGGGCGCCTGCACCTGGAGCGCCTGCAATTCACCCCGGTGGGTGTCGAGCGCGGTGAGTTGGTCTACTCCCTGCCGCTGACGCCGAAGGAAACGGTTAACATCTCTCATCGGGAGTGGTCGGTCAGCACCCGGGAGTTCGAGTCCATCGTGCAGGACGCCTTCGAAGGCTACAGCGAGCAGGGTGTAGCGGAGAAGACCGATATTTCACATTCCACCGAGAACCAGAGCCGCCACAGCAGTGCATTGAACTTCAATGCCAATGCCAGCGCCAGCTATCTGGGTGTGACGCTGAGCACGGCCTTTGGTTACAACGCCAGCTCGGATGATGCGCAGGCCCAGAAGGACAGCCGCAATCACTCCATCGACAACACCCGCAAGGCGTCGTCGCGGGTGAAGAAGGACCACAAGACCAGCTTCCGGGTGAACTCGGTGGTGGGCCACGAGGAGACCTCGGTGCGCACCATCACCAATCCTAGCGACAGCCTGCCGATGCGGGTCGATTACTACCAGATGATGCGCAAGTGGCAGGTGGATCTCTACCGCTATGGTCTGCGCATGACCTATGACATCACCATCCCCAGCCCGGGCTCCGACTTGATCCGCAAGTTGGAGCAGTTGGCGGCGCTGGATGCCAAGCGCAATGAGCCGTTCAAGTTCAACCTGAAAGTGAGCGACATCACCCGGGACAACTGGCCCCAGCTGGCCTCGATGTACCAGGCGGCGATTGAGGCTCCGCCTCTGGCGGGCCAATCGTTCATGGCCAGTGCCAGCGTGCAGAAGACGCCAGACGAGAAGGGGCGGCTGTTCACCGGTGCGGTGGAGTTCCAGGTGGACGAGAACTACACCCTCAGCGGCGGCAAGGTGAGCTGCGCCTACTATTACATCGACGTGGGTAGCGAAGACTACGAGCTGGTGTTTGATGTGCGCTTTGACGGCACCGGTCAGGTGACCAACACCCTGTTTGATAATTATCCCGATAGCAAACTGAGCAACTCGCTGATCGGTCGCAGCGGTCATATCGCCATTCCGTTCTTCCATCGCGGGGTGGCCAGCGCCAGTATCAGCGTGCTCTACAGCACGGCGTTGCGCCCGGAAGTGTTCCAGGCCTGGCAATCACGCGCCTGGGAGGCTTTGCGCGCCGGTGCCGAGGCGCAGTACCAGCAGCGCCAGGTGTTGTTTATGGATCAGCGCGCCGAGCTGGTGGCCAGCCTGGCCCCCTTCGATGCCCTGACCCTGCGCCGCATGGAGCAGGAGGAGATCATGAAGGGCGTGATGCGCTGGTTGTTTGGCCCGCAGTTCCAGCTTACGCCGAGCGATATCCAGGCCATTCTCAACAAGATGGATGCCAATGATCCGCTTAACAACGATGCGCTGGACCCTTCCTGCCTGAGCAACCAGCAATGGCAGCGCATGATGGAGTTTGGTGAATTCATCAAATTCGTACAGCATGCCATCGAGTGGGAAAACGTGTTGTATTTCACCTACCCGTATTTTTGGGATGCGCCGAAAAACTGGACCTTGAAACAGTTCCTGGATCACCCGGACGCGGTGCACCGTGCCTTCCTGCGCGCCGGGGCTGCACGGGTGGTGCTCACCATCCGCCCAGGCTTCGAGAAGAGCTTCAGCGAGCTGGTAGAGACGGGGGCATTTGGCAAGCTGCCAGGCGAGCACCCCTACATCAGCATCGCCGAGGAAATTCAGAACTACGCCAAGACCAACTACCCCGGCATTCCTGCGGCCAACCCGGCGGACCCTGACCACGAGAAAGTGGTGAATGAGGCGGAGAGGGGCAAGCTGGTCGCTACCTGGTGGGAATACACCCCCACCGGCGCCCTGGATCTCAGCATCAACACGCCGATGGATCAATTGAAGTAAGCCCCATCGCACTGCACGGCGATTGTCGTGCGGTGCGCAATAAGGAGATTGTCATGGGTGTAGCGACAAAAACCATGTGTGAGCTGGGCCGGCGTTGCCATATCAATGGGCGCGGGCTCCAGAAATTCGGCAGCATGTTTCCGCAAAAGAAAGTGGCCACCATTGCCAGCTCTTCGGTCTTGCTGGTGTTGAACGGAGAGGGGGGGGCACGTTACCTCGCCAGCGGCACCTTGATCGCGCCTGGGGTGGTGCTGTGCGCCGACCACACCCTCTCTACCTTGGGGCCGCGTGAAATCGTCGAAAAGATGCAGGTGCTGATGCTCTACGAATATGCCAGCGGCAATGCACCTCCTGGGGATGCCTTTCAGTACCGGGACGGCGATGCCGCCTGGGAAACGGGCAAACTGGTGGAGAGCAAGCCCCAGGGGCGCGTGGTGCAAGTGCTGGAGCGAGGGGTGGACCACCTTGACTACGCCTTGCTGGCGGTGAAGTGGCTCAACACCACCACCAGTCATGGCTACAACGTGGTGAAGTTACCTAGGCCAGTGCAAATTCCGCTGCCCAGCACCCAGCTCAGCCGGGAGGTGCTGTTGGTGGGGCATCCCTGGAACGGCAAGCAGCAGGGCCAGGCCACCCATGCCAGTGCCGGTGCGGTCACCGCCATGTTTGCGCGGGATTTCCAAGGCAAGGGCAATGAATACTCCTACGCCACGATCTCGTCCACCTACGGCTTTTCCGGCGGCGGGGTGTTCAATACCGATGGCGGCATTGTCGGCGTGTTGAAGGGCGTTCCCTCTCAGGCCGACCCGAAAATGCGCAGTTGGGGCAGCGCCTTTCTCGACCTGGGGGCCAGCATCCGCTATCTGGACCGCAACTACCCTTCACGCGTCTTCCGCCTGCGCAACTGGGTGAAGGATCGCGGTGCCCCGTTCCTTCCATCAGACGGTGTGGAGGAGGTGTTTGTGCTGTAGTGCGAGCGGCAAAGGCCGCTCAACAGGGCGGCTTTAAGCGCTCACCTGAAGATGATGTTCGCGATCTTCAATCGTCAGCCTTCCATGCCTAGGTAGAAAGAAACAAAAGGACTGCCTCAGTGCTCATTGACTGCGCAGAGCCTACTGGCTAGCCTTTGCACCTAACGGAAGATGCATATTGTTCAGGAGGCGCCGTCATGACAGTTGCCCGTCTGCGCAAGATCGACCTGGACAGTACCCCTGGCTATCAGCTCATAAACCGCTGTGTGCGCCAGGGGCTTCTATGCGGTGAACAACAATTGCCCCCCGACATTGATCACTTTAGTCTGCGTTATGCATATTCATAATTTTTCATTAGGCCAAAAAACGGAACATGGAAAATAAAGTAGAAAGGTCAAACTGGCTTAGAGCCTTTAATTCGCTTTGCTCGACCCTGCTTATTGGCGCTGCAATTTACATCATGGTTATAGGGTTCAGCGCTTTTGCTATGGTTGCAATGGCTATTTCATTTGCCGGAGCAGCTGCGCCTCTTGTTAAGCGCGACGAGGGTATTTGGGATATCGTCATTGGCACCGTTGAAGCCATGGTCGACGGGGTTTCAGCAATCATTGAATGTATATCAAGTGCAATTGCTGGCTTGTTCAGTTAGCCGGAGCCAAAAGCAAACCCTCAGTGCTCATTGACTGAGCGGCGCCTACTGGCTAGCCTTTCTCCCAACGGAGTTGTAGGGCGTATAAGAGGGATCTTCATGTGGAATGCCATGGATCGGTAGCTAGAGCAGCCCATTGCCCCTTAAGCATTTTACAGGCGTTATTTAGCCTAAGCCTTTCTCTCTAAGTGAAATCCACCCGGCTTGGCGTAGCGGGTGCTTCTGTTCTTTTTTTATCGTTGTTGCTTCGGTTAAGGCATTAGAGTTCGATGAGTATAAAGTCGCTTAAGTTGTCTACATTTGTTATGTGCTTTTTTGTTGTAATACAAATGGCTTTTGCTGTTTTTGGTGCTGTGACCAACTATTTTGAATATCAAGGAATGGTTCTTGTTGAAAGTGGTGACTATGGATCATACGAAGAAATGCTAGATGTGGAAGGTCTATATGAAATTAAGATAATGTCTGAAGGCGGACTAAGTATTGCAATATTTATAGCGGCTATTTCTATTCTTACATGGATCTACATGGCTAATAAATCAGTAGTAAATCTAGGGGCTAGGGGGATGGCATTCTCCCCCGTATGGTCTGTCGGCTGGTTCTTTGTCCCCGTTTATTCTTTGTGGAAACCCTATGAAGCAATGCAACAATTATGGCAGGCCAGTCATGACTCAGAATCCTGGCAGGACGTAAAGGTTGGTGATTTGGTCGAGCATTGGTGGCATTTCTTGATCGTGTTTAATTTTACTTCATATATCAGTTCTGCACTGCGAGAAAATTTTCTGCTGGCTGATAAATTCATTTACGCAAACCTATGTGGGTACGCAGACAAAGTATTGCTTTTGGTCGTTTCCGTTATAACTTTGTTAATGGCAAGTAAAATTTTTCATGCGCAGTCATTGTGTTATGAGGCAAAGAAATAGCGCAAAAAAGTAACTATTATAGTGATTGTGAAGTCACTCATTTATGTGTGATTGGTTCTTGACGTGGCAGCCCAATATTCGTAATAATGAGGCGCGGGGCGGTTCTTGGACTGTGTCATTGCAGTGAGGCTATTTTCTATCGGAATCACTGTTGCTGCTTTCTGCCAGCTAGAAATGAATGATAGCCGCTAACGGTTTCGGCTTGGTTTCAACTATGCAACGCAATGCCCAGATGAACTGAGCGCAATGGCTTGCACAGTTGCTAAACGAAACAAAAGTGCACCCATATCGATCATTGACTGGCCGGCGCCGACTGGATATTCTTTATTTCTAACGGAATGTCTTTGTTCTCAAGGAGGAGCCATCATGACATTTGTCCCCGTTCGCCAGATCGACCTGGCAAGTATCCCGCTCTAACTCTGAATTTCCCTGTGTCAACCGCAGTGTGTGGCGGGCGTTGCTGTGCTGCGATTGTCCGCTGCACTGATTTTCTGCCTTGAAGTCATCAAGAAGCTTTGAATTCGAATCCTATGAGAATTGTCAGAAGAGCTAAGTTCTTTTACCAGCATTCAATCTCAATTAAAGGGGCGGAATTATTCTTTTGTAGCGATAAGATAAATGTTTATGCTGAAGATGCTTTGCGTTTTACAAGAAAACATGCTAGAGATAATTGTCGTCGCTATACCAAGGTAATTAAATGTGGCGATGATTCTTTATTTGTTAAATCAACAAAACTGAGTGGTTTCAGGTCCCGCTTAAGATGCACCCTTGGTGTGCTGCGGTCTAAAGGTTTGTATGATTGGCCTATTGAGGAGTTAGTCAACAATATAAACGCATATGAGGCAGGTGCGCCTGTTCCTGAGGTTAAGGGATTTGGGGTCAGAAGAAATGGATTGCTGCTAAACGAATTGATTTTGTTTGTTGAAAATCTTGATGGATATGTGGATGGTGTTAAATGGATAAAATCGCCTGAATGCAATGTTATTGAATTTGTTAGGTCTGCTATTAATCTAATAGTAGATCTTCATGATTGTCGTGTTTATCATCTTGATTTGTGGGTGGGTAATATTATGCTTGATCCACAGAGACCGGAAAGGTTAAAGGCGATTGATCTAGAAAATGCATTTGTAGGTGAGGTTGAGTCAGTCGATCGGGTACTCGGGTTTCAGTTTGGCTTTTTTTACCACAGGGTGGTGCGTGATGTCTTGGAAGAGTTAGTTTACGACCAATTGGTATTTGATTTTATTAAGTCAAAATCAATTGTGTTCGATAAGGAAATTTTTAATGAAGTATATGCTCGTAGCAAGGTAAATCATATTGGTAGAAAAATCAGGAGAGATTTTATAGCGGGCTGTTGAAATGCCAGATCGAAGGTTGATTGCTTCTATTATGTATGCCATGTGTATTATGAAAAAAGCCGCTAACTCTTCCGGCCTAGTTTCAACTTTGCAACTCAATGCTCAGATAAGCTGAGCGCAATGGCTTGCACAGTTGCTAAGGAACCTCTGAAAAGTCCATCAAGCCGATGTTGTCTAGGCGAGCCGAAGGCTACGCCCAAAGGGCGCTGAACGCAGTGAAAGCATAAAACACGCGGGCGGGAGCGGAGACCACGCACCGAAGGTGCGCGGCTCATAGCGCCGATATAAAGAGCGTACGCCCACAAGGAGGCCCCACATGGGCGACCCACAGGGATGTGGGAAGTTTGCCAAGTCGACGGGATCGACTGGCATGTGGGCGGTAGAGCGACGTAGGAGGCCAAAGCCGACGACTACAAGGAAGTAGTCGTTAGAGCGACACCTGGAGCCA
>CAZYQX010000003.1:12378-179305 GCA_964649985.1 uncultured Pseudomonadales bacterium
AAGCCGACGACTACAGGGAAGTAGTCGGTAGAGCGACGCCTGGAGCCAAAGCCGACGACTACAGGGAAGTAGTCGGTAGAGCGACGCCTGGAGCCAAAGCCGAGTTTACTGGCCGTAAACAAGCATTTTACTCACCGCTGCGCGGTTCGGCCTTCGACGTTCAACGCTCTTGCAGGGCGTGTTGTGAGCATGTTTTCAACGAGGCCAGCACGGCTTCAGTGGCTTTTTCAGAGGTTCCCAACACAATGTGGTCGCTAAGCGGGCGCTTGGGTGAGTACAGCTGTCGCGTCAGCCCGGGCGGTGCTTGCCAGCGGTCAATCCGGTTTCACGGTGCTGCCACTGTCTGATGCTTAAGCATGCCAACCAGCCATATAGTACGCCCAAAAACATCCGCTGCCAGACACCTGCAGGCTGTTGCAAGGCTACCGCCTGCACAAACAGCCCCATCAAGCCCATTGCTGCCAATGCCGTCGCCAGCGAATAACCGGCGAGCCTACGCTGTTCAGTGCGCTGCCACAGCGCAACACCCAGCCAGCCAGCTGCTGCTATCAGTGCGGGAAACTTGATGGCCGCCAGCAGGTTGTGTCCAATCTGCAGCGGGGAGGGGGTCGGCGGGTTGCAGCCGGGATCGCAGCTGAAATAGGCCGCCAGGGCCATGCCCAGCCCGTGCAGGGCGATCAATAGCCCGGGGCCGCGCGGCAGGCGCTGGCGCCCCAGCCAGGCGGAAAGCTGAAGCCCAAATAACACCAGCAAGGCGCCGCTGGGTAGAAAGCCCAGCAGATTGACGCCGAGCGCATTGGGCGCGCCGTGCTCACCCAGCTCGCTCATCATTTGCTGCAGATGGCTGTAGCCCGGACGCAGCGTGCCGAACACCACCACCGCCAGCACAAACCAGAGGCTACCTAATACACCCGTGAGTGCTCGCATGTCTCTTTCCCTAATGCCCTGGAAACACGCTTATGCTACTAGGTGCGCATCGGGCGCATAAGCCGCCGTCCATGCACAGCTGCTGGCCGTTGGCGGGGGCTTGCCGGACCGGCGTGTGGTGTTCACACTGGTGGATTTTGGCGCGCTCAGGGGCATCGCATGGAATGGGAAACTATACGCACCTTCGCTAGCCTGGCGCGACTGGGTTCGGCGTCGATGGCTGCGCGGGAGCTGGGCGTGAGTCACAGCACCGTGGCTCGCCGCATTGATGCGCTGGAGGGTGAAACGGGGTTGCGGCTGTTTTCACGTGGGGCGAACGGCTATTCCCTCACCGCGGATGGCGAGCGCCTAGCAGCAACTGCGCTTGCCATGGGGGAACTCGCCCAGTGCTTGGCAAGCCGCATTCAGGGCTTGGAAGAGGCTAGCCGGGACAGGCTGGTGGTGAGTGTGCCCGGCAACGAAATCATAGCGCTTGGTGAGGCGCTAGTGGCCTATTTGCAGGCCGAGCCGAATATCGAGGTGGAAGTGATCTCGGCTTCGCTGTTCAGTGATTTGGACAAGGCCGAGGCGGATCTCGTGCTGCGCATGACTAACCGCCCCCCGGAACACTGGGTGGGTGGACGTCTGTTGGATATTCATTATGCCCCCTATGCCCACCGGGACTGCCTGCCCAAGAGCAGGCGGGTGTCGATGGCTGAGTTGGATTGGTTGGCATGGTCCATTGGAAGTGAGGGAATGGATATGGCGGCTTGGCTGCAGAGTGCGGCGCCAGGTGTGCGCGTGCGGGCTCGCAGCAATGCCATCTGGGTGATTCGGGACTTAATAAGGGCCGGTGCAGGCGCCAGTTTCCTTCCTCGTCATATCGGTGACGCGCTTCCCGAACTCGTTCCTCTGGATGATTTAGGGCTGTCGTTCCACATGGGATTCTGGTGGCTGACCCGGGAGGATCTGCGCCATAGCAGCAAGATCAAAGGCTTTGTTAATCATTTGAAGGCGTCGTTGCTAGAAGCCTATCCAGGCTACAGATTGAGGGGGTAAGAAGCAGCCCGTGCGGGGCGCATTGCGCGTACAGATAAAAGGCCAACAATATTGATTTTTATTGATTATAAAATCGGTGGTTTGTGGTAATTCTTTGTCAACCTAGAAGAGAAGTATTGGTGAAAATATTAGGCTAAATATTTCTTGTTTATCGCTGTTTTAGTGAGGTTTTTTTGCAAGTAATGTAATCTTATAAAGATGGTTTTCGCCTTTGGCGCTGTACGAGGCAATAGATGCGTTGGGTGTTAACTTCGGGGAGGCAAGGGGGGCGACCTTGATGGCTCTTTTGCTGCTGCCTATGATGTTTTCATCAATGCTGCCTTGCGACCCTATGGGCCGCTTAATCTAGCAATGCGTTGCGTGTGGACAGTTTGCCGCGGGTCATTTGCTTCGCAATTTGTCCTCCTCTGTAAACTGCCCCCCCCGCAAGCCGGCTATGCTCTGTGGGTTTACTTGGCGTTAGGGATTAGAGACTCACTAAAGGCTGCGGCCTTTTCTTGCCAACAGCCAAAGGCCTCTAGGCACAGGCTAGATCGGCCACATTAAAGCATATGGCCGATCTAGCACTTAACGCGGGCGTTATCGATTACGCAATAGTGAATCGCCTGCGGACACCCGCAATTCCTGCCATACCCAGCCCGAGTAAGGCCAAAGCGCTGGGTTCCGGCACGCTTTGGCTGCGAACGAAGGCGTCCACCAACACCATTTCATAGACGCGGTCATAGGGGTTGCCCCACTCACCATCCCAGGCGTGGATGGCAAAGGTGTTTTCACCTGAATGCAGCAATGGGGTGAAGTCTACGTAGTGGCGCACGTCGGCGCCTCCACCTCCTGGTGTGTGATCTCGGTAGGCGAGGGTCCCATTAACATAGAAATCGAAATCATCATCGACAAAGACAATGGCCCCGCCGCTGAGTGGTAGACTGTCCGATGCTATATCAAGGTTGAAGGTGGTTCTGAAAAATGCCTCGGTTACACCAGTGGTGCCCGTCGATGTGCCCTGGGGATCGTGCCACATGGTCTGCGCATGGGTGCCCGGGATCAGATCCGTCGGCTGCCAGCCGGGGGTAGGATAGGGGGCTCGCGCCTGACTCCACGCGCTGTCGTCAAAGCCTGATTTTTCCCAGTCGGATTGATAGCTATCGCTGCTTCGCCAACTCGAATTGCTAAAGATGCGGATGTCAATCGGATCTGCCCACAGAGTACAGGGCATAAGGCTGAATATAGCGGAGGCAAGGCCGAGATGCTTAATCTGTTTCATTGTCAGTTCCCCTTTGATGTAACTCCATGCCCTTCAAAATGCAGGCGCTAGCCATTTTCTTACCGACAGTTTAAAAAAGTATTGACTCAGGTCAGATGTAGAGGGGGATAGTTAAAACATTTCGTTCTAAAAAATAATATATATGGCCTGCACTTAAGTAGTGCTGATGCTGACGTCTTTCTTATGGGGGCGGAGTTGGAAGTTTGGCTAAGTCGATGAAGGCTACTTTGATGCGCATGTTGGTGGCTCATCCTTAAGGCGTTTGAAACGCATTCTTATTTTGGCGTTTTGTCGCCGCAGGCGGTGCTTCCATCATATCCCTCGCATGATAATTTGAACGCTGGTGCGCTTTATTGGTACGTGTGTTTTATGTCGGTTGAATGCATGTTAAACATCATTTTTGCTATCTAATATTAACTATGCTTCTCGGTTTTTATTTAAATAATTAATTGTTTTATATTGTTATTTGAGAGTTTATATCAATTTAATCGGATGACTTTTTGTAATTTTTGAGTCTATTGGTTATTAATTTTGCGTGTATTTTGTGGCGATATCTCGTGATATAAAAGCCACTTTTAGGATGGCCTACAAGACATAATGACCAGCTTTTATGCGTGCGTGATTAAAATCGTCTAAGCCAATTCCCGTCAACATGTGAATGATGGGGCTATTTTATTGATACGGATTCCTGCTGGGTATCGTGAGTGATGCTCGGTGCAGTCAGCTGCGCGTTGAATGAGAGGGGGCCTAGTGAGAGGGGGGTGGCTTAGCGCCCTTGGTGCAGTACGACAGCCCTCCGCGCACAAATGGCTCCAGGGCGATGCGCACGTCTCCGGCATGGGGGTATTGCAGGAACGACATGGCGATGCGGCCGAAGGCATTGGCCAGCGCTGCCAGTGTGATGCCTTGGGCGATCTGCCCGCTGTGCATGGCCTGTTGAAATGGCGTGTGGAGAAAATCCAGCCATTCCCGGGTCAGTGCTGGGTGGCTGAAATACAGTTGCGCAGAGGCCATGCCGACATCCTCACGGCCTTGTAGCATGAAGAAACGGGAGTGTGGTGCCTCGCGGATCACGTAGCAGAGGGCGTCCAGCAGGTAGGCGGCGAAGTCTGCTTGGGGGGGCACGTTGGCGCGCAGCTGTGCGAGGAACTGGTGGGCCTGTGCCATCGTGGCGGCGGTGAGGATGTCCTGCTTGCTGCCAAAGTGGTGGTAGAGCGTGCGACGCGCCACGCCAGCGGCGCTGGCGATGTCATCCAGCGTGGTGGCATGGAAGCCGCGCTGTTCGAATGTACGTGCGGCGGCTTCCAGGATGCGATCGCGGGAGCAGGCCGGCCGGCCAGTCCGGCGAGGGCGCGGGGGCGCCGTCACCGGTAGGCCTCTGCCACTTCGGCAATGGTGGCCCGAATGCGATGCCGGCTGTAGTGCAGCGGCGCCATGTCCGGCGCGTAGGCCACTACGGCATTTCGCCCGGCATAAAGCATCAGGTCGGGGAACATGGGATGCTCGTCGGTGGTGACGGCCAGTTGCTGAGGGTTGCCGGCGGCGGCGCAGAAGGCTTCAAGGTAATCTTTCCAGCTCAGGTTTTCATCGCCCACCAGATAGGCGCGGCCGCCTTCACCGTGCTCGAAGGCCGAGGCAATGGCCTCGGATAGCGATTGGGAGGAGATGTGGTTCACGCCGCCGGCTGGCGCGACCAGCGGCATGCCGGGGATGTGGCCGGCGGCATACTGCACCAGCGCGCGCAGATGAGGCACCTCTAGACCCGGCACATGGCCGAGTATGAAGGGGGCATTCAGGCTGCACACGCTGAAATCTACGCTGTTGAGGGCGCGTACACCTTCGTCTGAGAGGTGGCGCGAGCGCACGTAGATGCTGGTGGCGATCTTTTCGGGTACGACCTGCGGGTAGTAGCTGCCAATCAACACCGCCCGGCGCACGCCCGCGTCGCGGGCTTTGGCGAAGAAGCGGGGGATGGCTTCGATATTGGCGCGGGTGTAGAACTGCTCCTCTTGCTCTCCTGCCGGCAGTTGGCGGATGTCGGCGCCGGCGGCGAATAATAGGCCGTCGTAGCCGCGCAGGCGCTCCACTGGCAGGTCGGGTTGCTGGTAGTCCATTGCCTCGAAGGGGAAGTCCTGCAGACAGGGGGCCTGCGGGTGGGAGCGGGCGGCAAGGGTGATGTCGTGCCCCAGGCGGCGCAGGTGCAGTGCGGCGTGAGCGCCGGTGAGGCCGCTTCCGCCTACGACGAGTATCTTCATGTTGTTCTCCTGTCTGTCTTCAGGGGCGCTGGCCGCCGCAGAGGATGTCGGTGACGCGCTCGGTGTCCATGTACTCCTTTAACGACAGCACCTTGCCGTCGCGGAATTCGAACAGGAAGTGATAGAGATTGTTGTAGTGCTTGCCTGAGGCGTGCATGCCATTGCTCTCGGCTTCCACGGCGACCTTGTCGCCCTCGGCCAGCATGCCGTGAATGGTAAAGGTCAGCCCTTGCGGGAAGGCCTCGAAGATGGCGCCGGCTGAAGCCGCTATTTGGGGTTTGCTGAATTTGCCTGAAATGAGTGTGTGGCCGGAGGTCCAGACGTAGCCCGCCTCATGATACATGCCGACAAAGCCTTCAATGTTGCCTTGGTTGAGGTAGTCGATGAACTGGGTGACGAGCGCTTTGTTGTTCACGTAAGTGCTCCTGCGCGGATGCGGTTGGATGCGTGGCTGGGTTGAGCTGCTGCCGTTATTTTTGCACTATTAATTTTTTAAGTGCAATTATTGTTTGGGCGTCGCAGGGCAAGGTCGATCTGGCGCTGTACATGACGCATGTGCAACCGCGCCTGGTCTACTGGATGCCCACTTCGTGCGAGGTGCAGGGCTATGTTTGCCTGGGGGGCATGAATCATGTGAGATAGAGGCGTCTCGTTCTCACTGGGGGCGGCTTCATGGTGCGGCGCGGGGGTGGTGTCTGATGCTGCGCACGGGGGGGGAGAGTGCTTCATGCAGATGTTGGGTATAGGCTTTGAACTGTGCGGGAGGCAGTGGGCGGCTGTAGAAATAGCCCTGAATTTCATCGCAGCCCTGCTCGCGCAGGAAGGCCAGCTGTTCAGCGCTTTCAACCCCTTCTGCGATGGTGTGCAGTCCTAGGCTTTTGGCCATGTGGATGATGGCGGCTACGATGGCTTTGTCTTCCGGATCGGTGTTGATGTCCCGCACGAAGGACTGGTCGATCTTGAGCTTGTATACCTTGAATTTTTTGAGCTGGCTCAAGGAGGAGTAGCCGGTGCCGAAGTCGTCGATCGACATGCGCACGCCGCGCGCATGCAGGTGGTTCATAATGGTGACAGCGCCTTGAGGATCGTGCATGGCCACCCCTTCGGTCAGCTCCAGCTCTAGATATTCAGGCGGCAGGCCTTCTTCATCGAGAATGCGGGAGACCAGGTCGGGTAGGTCGGGGTGGCGAAATTGCACGGCGGAGAGGTTTACCGCCATCACCATGGGGGGGAGCCCGTCTTGCCGCCATTGGTGCGCTTGCTGAACGGCTTGGCGAAGTACCCATTCGCCAATGCAATGGATCATGCCGCTGTCTTCTGCTGCGGGGATGAACTCTGCAGGGGATACCTCCCCCAGCTCGGGATGGCTCCAGCGGAGGAGGGCTTCGGCACCGATGATCTGGCCGCTGTTCAAGTCGATCTGGGGTTGGTAGTGCACTTGCAGTTGTTGGCGCTCAACGGCTTGGCGCAGCGCGTGGGCCAGCCGCAGGTTGCGCGCGGCCCTAGCTTGCATCTCTGCCGTGAAGAAACAGTAGCCGTTGCGGCCCTCTTGTTTGGCGCGGTACATGGCGGCATCGGCGCGTTTAAGCAGTGTTTCGGTGTCGGCGCCGTCGTCTGGGTAGAGTGAAATGCCCAGTGAACCGGTGATACTCAAATCATAGAGTTCGATCTGGAAGGGGCTGGCGATCACATCCAGTACTTTTTGCGCCACATGGCTGGCGGCTGCGGCATCACTCCCGTAAAGCAAGAAGATAAATTCGTCTCCGCCTAGGCGCGCGATGGTGTCTCCTTGTCGCAGTATGTGTCTGAGCCGCTGGGCCAGCTCAACCAGCAGGGCATCACCGATGCTGTGGCCAAGGGTATCGTTGATGTCCTTGAAGTGGTCCAGGTCTAGAAACATCAGCGCCACGGGCACCTGGTTGCGCTGGGCAAGGCTGAGGGAGTATTTGGCGCGGTCATCGAGTTGCACGCGGTTTGGCAGCCCTGTGAGCGCATCGAAGTGGGCCAGGTATTGAATGCGCTTCTCCGCTTGCTCCCGCTGGGCTTCCAGCGCGAAATTCTTGAGGGCGTAGTCGATGTCGGATACCAGCTTTAGCAACAGGGTGCGGGTTTCTTCGTCGAAGGCGTTGGCGAGGTCTGAATAGAGGTTAAGTACCCGCAGGGTGTCTTGTCTGGCCTGAAGTGGAAGTGCGGCAGATGCCGTCCATTGAAATGCTGCGGCCTGATCGCGCCAGGGGGTCGTGTGCGGGTCGTGCTTGAAATCCTGACACCAGCAGGGTTGGCCGGAGCGAATAGCGGTGCCGGTGGGGCCTTGGCCGCGAGGATCAAGCGCATCGGCGCTGATCACAAGGCCGTCTAAGTAGTCCGTGCCGTCGCCGAATGCCGCGATCGGCACCACCTGTTGGGTGCGGGGATCCACCGTACCGACCCAAGCCATTTTCATGCCGCCAAAGTTTACGACGATGCGGCATACCTGCTGGAACAGCTCGGCTTCGTTGCTGCAGCGCACGATGGCCTGATTACACTGGCTGAGGGCGGCATAAAGTTTGTTGAGGCGCTGGTTTTTCTTTTCGGATTCAAGGCGTTGTGCGTCGAGCTGGGCCAACTTGAGCTGGGTTTCGCAGACCCAGCTCAACACACTGCCGTGATCGCCTTCGGCTAGGGGGATGGGCGTTGAAAAGTCACCGCTGCCCAGTTGCGTAATACGGGTGTGCAGTTCGTTGACCGAGCCGCCCAATATGGCACGCAGGCTCTTTTGTGCGGCCCAGAGCAGATACACCAGCACGCCGCCAAACAGAATCAGTATCAGGCGCATGTGAGTGGCGTGGCGGGCGGCGGTTTCTACGGCGGCCTGGGTGCGTTGATCGGCAAGCTGCTGAAACTGACTGATCGGCCGCATGATGTTGGCCTTGGCCTCATGATAGTGGGCATCGTGCAGCATGCCGATGGCCTTGAGGCGCGCGCTATCCGCTACCGGGGTGGCGGATTCCACCAGCATGATGGCGGCAAATTCCGTGCGTGTCAGGGCATCCGAGTGTTGTTTGGCCTCTGTTAACAGCGCCAGTTCCTGTTGGGATATCCCCGTGCGCTGGATCAACGTCAGCAGGGGGACTGCCGCGCCCATGACGCGCGGCCTGGCGTCGTCGGCCAGCACCAGGTCCCAGTACACGTGTTGGTACTGCAATGGGCGGGGTGCCTGGCCGTTGCGGATGTCCAGTACTTCCTGATAATGGCGTTTGAATAGTGGGTTACCGGTTGCCACATAGCTGCGCACCATGCGTGTCAGATCGTCTGATGATTGGCGCAGTTCATTGGCCATGGAGAGTGATTGCTGCCGCCGCTCGTTGGCGCGGTCAATCTGCTTTTCGGCGCGCACATATATGACGAATACAGCGCAAAAAACCAGGAACATGACCAGGGCAAGCCATAGCGAGCGCGAAAAGTGTGCCAAGTGCTGCCGGCTTAGTTTCATGAGATCACGTGTTCCTAGACGCGGCCACGGCTGATCAAAGCTTAGCAAATGCATGGGGAAATGCCCCATGTGTGTGCGCTATGAGCTGATCGGCATCGCGTACCAGTCTCAACTGCATTCAAATCAGTACTTATGTGTCGAAAAAAGTCCCTGCGTTTATTGAACTTATTACTCTTCAGCTGGCCTTAAGCTCGCAGCTGTATAACGCAATCTCATAGTCATTTGATGCGTTCGGTACACCACTAGCCGCGAGGGTATGAGATGCAGTCAACCGGTTTTGCGTTGTCAGACGCACCCAGTACACACTCCAATAAGCGCTGGTTGGGCTGGGCTTACCTTTATCTGCTTTATTTTTCACTGGCGTTTCAGGCCATTATCACGGCGTCGGGTTTGGTCAGCCCGGTAGGCATACGGGATTCACTGGTTTATACCCTGCCTTGGCTGGTGTTGGTGGCGTGCCTGCCCGGGCGTTGGGTGAGGCCGCTGCTCGCCGTGCTGGGGGCGTTGATGTTGCCCTTTCTGCTGGCAAATCTGGGTTATTTCTTCCTGTATGGGCAGGAGATGTCGCAGGGTGTCCTGTATTCCATCTTTGAGACCAACAAGGGCGAGTCCGGCGAATTTGTGGAGAACTACGCGCGTGGCTGGATGCCGTTGATGGCCTTAGCTGCCGCTTTGCCAGCCATATGGCTGTGGCGGAGAGTTCAGCCCGCGCCGCTGAGCGCCGGGGCACGGGCGCTGGTGATATCGCTCGCCATGCTGCCCTTGATCGAGCCGGTAGTGAAATATTGGCAGGGGGTCAACCCGGCGACGTGGAACGCGGCGATGGGCAAGCTGGAAGGGCGATTGTCCTCTGTTAACCCGTGGCAGTTCATATTCGCTTATGAAGGCTACCGGGATAACCTGAAAGCAGTCCAAGACATGGTGGCGGAACTCAATGCTCGGTTGGATGCTGAGCCTGTGTCGTCGCGCGATGCACATGAGCGGCAGACCTATGTGCTGGTGATCGGTGAGTCCACCAATCGCCAGCGCATGAGCCTCTATGGCTATTCGCGCGATACCACTCCCAACCTCAAGCGGATGGAGGATGAGTTGTTGGTGTTTCAGGATGTAATCACTCCTCGGCCGTATACGATTGAAGCGCTGGCCCAGGCGCTGAGCTTTGGCGATCAGCAGCATCCGGATCGCATCTATTCCTCGCACAACATTGTTAGCCTGATGCGAGCGGCGGGCTTTGAATCCTGGTGGATCAGCAATCAGCAGACCCTCAGCCAGCGCAATACGATGCTGACGGCGCTCTCCAGCCAGGCAGATCATGCGGTGCTGCTAAACAACAATCGCAAACAGGGGGCCGCTCAGTATGACGACGTGGTGTTGCAGCCTTTCGAACAGGCATTGGCCCATGGTGCGGCGAAGAAGTTTATTGTGGTGCATTTGCTGGGCACCCACTTTGGCTTTGCGCACCGATTCCCCGCTGATCAGGCGCGTTTTGCCGCTGAGTCGCCGAGTAACATGGTAGAAGGCGGTGATGCCAAGGTGTTCAATGCCTACGACGACGCCATTCGTTTCAATGACAAGGTGGTGGCCGCGATTCTGGATAAATTCAAGCGCAAGGGGGACTACGGTGTGGCCGTATTCTTCTCAGACCACGGGGAAGAGGTGTTTGATTCGCGCAATTTTCAGGGGCGCAATGAGAATGCGCCGAGCACCGCGATGTATACGGTGCCAATGTTGATGTTGCCTTCAGCGGAATATGCTGCGGCGCGCAATACAACCACCTGGCATGGCCTTAAGGACCGCGCGTATAGCAATGAGCATTTCCTGCATACCTGGTGTGATCTGGCCTCTTTGGATTACCGGGAGTGTTCTGCTCGCCACAGTTTGGTATCTGCCCAGTTCATCCCATCAGCTCGCTTGATTGGCGATCCACATGCGCAGAATGGGCTGAAGGACTTCGATATGCTGTTTCCGGACAACCCTGAGCTGAAGTTGGCTGCACACTCTCGCAAAAACGAGAAGTCGCTCTAAGTCGGCGCGTGTTGTTTAAATGGCTGCAGCCGCAGGTGTGGGGCGCGACCGTCCCCTGACCTTGCTGCGTAGGCAGATGGTGGCAATGGCCTATAGCAGGGGCATAGCCTTGAGCTGCAAGCCGATATAGGGCATTAGCCCCAGCAATGCCGTGATGGCGTTATTGGGCAGCATCCCTTCCCAGGCTATTTCAGTAGCCAGTAGCCGGAAAAAAGTGCATTGCCAACGACAATCAAATACTGAAAAAACCTATCGCCTGTTTGAGTTGCTGGGCGCGGTGATTCAGCTCATCCGCCGTGGCCGATAACTCCTCGGAGGCGCTGGCATTGTGCTGGGTTACTTGGCTGACCTGATTGATGGCGTGGCTGATCTGCTGTGAACCGGTACTTTGTTCTTCTGAGGCGGCAGAAATTTCCTGCACCAGGCTGGCGGTCTTGCCGATACTCGGTACGATCTGCTCCAGCAGTTGGGCGGCCTGGTTGGCCTTGCTGACGCTTTCTCTGGCGAGGGTGCCGATCTCGTGAGTGGCGGACTGGCTGCGCTCGGCAAGTTTTCGCACCTCGCTGGCGACTACGGCGAATCCTCGGCCATGTTCACCCGCGCGCCCGGCTTCGATGGCGGCATTCAGGGCTAGCAGGTTGGTCTGATAGGCAATCTCATCAACGATGCTGATGTGTGCCGCAATCTGGCTCATTGCTGAAGAGGTTTCCCGTACAACGATGCCTCCCTCCTGGGCTTCGTGTGCAACTTTGATAGCGATGGCCTCTGTGGCTTTGGCGTTATCTTTGTTTTGGTCGATGGAGGCCGCCATTTGTTCAACCGAGGCTGATGTTTCCTCAACACTGGACGCCTGTTCACAGGTGGATTGTGACAGGGAGTGAGCGGTTGATGAAATCTGTTCTGCCGCCGTGGCCAGTGCATTGGCGTCATTTAGCACTTGGCCGATCACGCCTTTGAGCCTAACCGACATGCTGTTCATGTCCTTCATCAGCAGGCCGATTTCGTCCCTGCTTTCATAGCCGATGGTGGTATTCAAACGCCCTGCGGCCATGCTTTCTACGGCAGACATCATGATTTGTACCGGTTTGACGATCAGCCGCATGATCCAGCTGGAAAAGCCAAACAGCACCAACAATACGACGGCAAGCACACCCGCTTGTTGCAGCACAGCGCTGGCAAAAACGTCATCGACGTCGTCGATATAGATGCCCGAGCCAATGAGCAAGCCCCAAGGCTCAAATCAATGCACATAGGAAAGTTTGGGCACCGGCTCGGATTGTCCGGGCTTTGGCCACAGGTAGTAGGAGTGGCCTTCACCGTGTGCTCTGACGATGCTGGAAAAGGTGGCAAAGACGCGATTACCCGCAGGATCTTTCATTTCTGAGAGATCCTGGCCGTCCAGTTCGGGTTTCATGGGATGCATGACCATGCGGCTGTTGAGATCCGTGATGAAGAAATAGTCGTCATCTCCGTATCGCATGCCTCGCACTGCTTCTATGGCCGCTTGCCGGGCGGTTGTAGAATCCATCTTTCCTTGAGTTTCCAGCTGATGAAAATGCTGCATTGTGGAATGTGCGATTGCCACCGCGTGCTGGGTTTTGACTTTTCTATCCTCAAGTAAATGGTGTTGTAGATGGTGAAGGCCTACGGCGATACTGGCCAAAATGCATAGGACTGCCAGTGCTACCAGCAATGACAACTTGTATGAAAGCTTCCAGTTCTTCATGGACAGGGCGCTCACTGTGACTAGTTGTCGGCTAATTATGTGTGTTAAGTCAGTATGTAAGCCCTCACCATGGTGATGCGCTGATGGCGCTGTTGGGATGGTGGCCGCCAGACTTAGAACTGAGACATCCTGTTTCGCTTGTGCACGCCATTGAGCCGCCGTTTTTGGGGGCAGCGCCCCAGTGCCTGTGAGCTGGCGCTAGGCATGGCCGTCCAGGTAGCGGATCTGCCAGGGGCGATGTGTGAGGTAAAGAGGGACTAGTCGTAGTGTGGGGGCATGTGTGCGGGGGGGATGGCGTTCGGTCACCGTCCAAACGTATGGCGCCGGTTGGCATCAGGCGCGTTATCCTCATTTCTCTAAAGCAAGGGGGGGCGGGCTGTGTTGCTAAAAGACAAGATTGTGGTGGTTTCGGGCATAGGGCCGGGGCTTGGTATCAAGCTGGCGCGAGGTGTGGCTCAACAAGGTGCGGCCGGTGTGGTGATTGCGGCGCGCACTCAAAGCAAGCTTGATCAGGCGGAGGAGGATATCCGCGCGCTGGGCTTCTCACTCCCAGTGCTCAAGGTGGCCACTGATATTGCCGACAGAGCCCAGTGCGACGCGCTGGTGGCGCGGGCGGTGGAGCGCTTTGGTCGGGTGGACGCCTTGATCAACAGTGCCTACATCGCCGGCAAGTTCGAGCCAATCGAAACCGCTGATCTGGATGACTGGCGCAAAACCCTGGACGTCAACCTGTTCGGCTCGCTCAACCTGACTCAGGCGGTGATCCCCACCATGAAGCAGCAGGGCGGTGGTGCGGTAGTGATGATCAACACCATGGTCACCCGCAAGCCGATGCCCTGGCAGTCGGGCTACGGCACCTCCAAGGGCGCCTTGCGCACCGCCACGGCGCATCTGGCACTGGAGCTTGGCCCTTATAACATCCGGGTCAATTCCTGCTTCATGGGCTGGATGTGGGGGCCACCGGTGCAGGGCTTCCTGGAATCGAGT
The DNA here is from genome assembly GCA_964649985.1 of uncultured Pseudomonadales bacterium. Lineage (GTDB taxonomy): Bacteria > Pseudomonadota > Gammaproteobacteria > Pseudomonadales > CAZYQX01 > CAZYQX01. The sequence continues at coordinate 26,070 of CAZYQX010000003.1, forward strand.
GCCCGCCAGCGCGGTATCAGCCTGGAGCAGGCCAAGGCCGAGGTGGCCGCGAATATTCCTCTGCGCCGTATCCCCGAGGATGGCGAGTGTGCCAATGCGGCGCTGTTTCTGGCGTCGGATATGGCCAGTGCCATTACCGGCGCGGTGCTGGATGTGAATGGCGGCGAATACATTCCGGGTTGAGCTGGGCGTTGGTTTGTACTATTGCTGTACAGGGGGCTATACGCTCACCAGGCTTTGGGTTAACGCGCCTTCATCTGAGGGGGCTGTCAGTGTCCGTATGGCCTAGGTACACTGTTAGCCTTCCGGCAGAGGTCGGTTGTTGATGGGTGGCGCGTGGCATGAGTGAGCATTACACGATTTCCCCCGATATGAGTGCATTGTTGGAAGCGCTCTATCGTGGTCCGCTTGAAGCCAATTTGTTCAATGGCTTCCTGATGGCGATGCGCGAGGCTCTGGGGGCGAATTTTGCCACCTTGATCCTGCGTTTGCCCAAGCAGGGTGATACTGGTCTGGTGTTGAATGCGGTAATTCTGCCCGAGGCTGAGCGCGCCTATTTGGAAACCTATTTTGCCCTCGACCCCTTCGTGGATCTGCCTACCAGTGGCGCGGTGTTCACTTTGGCGGAGTTCATGCCTGAAGAGGCGCTGAAAGAGTCGGTCTATTTTCAGGAGTACATGCAGCCGGTCAATGTGCACCAGATCATAGGCACCGATATTGTCGAACCCGGCGGCTTCAAGGCGCGCTTCAGGGCAACCCGGCCAGAAGGGGCGCCCGAGTTCGGTGCTGTCGAGAAGGCCCTGATTGCCCAGTTGCAGCCGCACCTGCGGCAGGCGCTCACGCTGCACTCCAAGCTGCAGAACCTGACCACCGAGCGCGCGATCTATGCCGGCGCGGTGGATCATTTCGAGGTGGGCAGCATTATCCTGGACGAAACCGGGCGCGTGCGCAGCGTGAATCAGGCGGCGCAGGAGATCCTCTCCACCAAGTGCGGTTTGCAGCTGCAGGATGGCTTCCTGCAAGTGGGCAGCCGCTTGCAGAATGCCCAGTTCAAGCGCCTGATGGATGATGTGATGTCGGCCCACCTGCAGCGCACGCCCAGCTTTGCCCGGGCCTTTCGCCTGGAGCGTGAATACGGCCGGGCGGCGCTGGGGCTGGTGATCCGGCCCGCGCCGGTGGGGGGCTCGGCCGAAGATCCCAATGTGCCCTGCGTGGCGATCTTTATCAGCGATCCCGAGCGGGAGTTGGGCACCTCCAGCTCGGCCCTGATTCAGTTGTTCGGCTTTACCCCAGCGGAGGCCAATCTGTCGCTGTTGCTGGCCAACGGACTGACGCTGGACGAAGCCTCGGACAAACTGAACATTTCCCGCAATACGGCCAAGTCGCATCTCAGTGCGATTTTTGCCAAGACCGGTGTTACCCGCCAGACCAAGCTGGTGCAGCTGATTCTCAAGAGCGTGGCGCCGATGGCCTGAGCGCCCGTTGAGATCTCGCTGCAGATGGCTCCTCCCGCGCCGCAGGGAGGGGCCATGGCACAAGCTGTGCCCTTTGGTTTATCTTATATCCTTTTACCAGCGCCTTGCCCTACGGGAGCAGGCCCTGGATCCGTCTGCTAACCGAATTGGGGTGATGACATGACCGACTCCGTGCTGCCAGAAGGCAACTACGTCGACATCGGCAACGGCTACAAGATCCACTATCTGGATCACGGCCAGGGTGAGGTGGTGGTGTTCCTGCATGGCTCCGCCTCCGGCGCCAGCGCCTACTCCAACTTCAAGCTGAACTTCCCCTATCTGGTGGAAAACGGCTACCGCACCGTGCTGCCCGACATGATCGGCTACGGCTTCTCCAGCAAGCCGGACGACGTGGACTACACCCTGGACTTCTTCGTGGAGTGCTTGCACAAGGCGCTGCAGGGCATGGGCGTGACCAAGTTCACCCTGCTGGGCAACTCCCTGGGCGGCGCCATTGCCATCAAGTATGCGCTGGACTACCCGGAGGAAGTGACCAAGCTGATCCTGATGGCGCCAGGCGGTATCGAGAACCAGCCTGACTACTTCCTGATGCCTGGCATGCAGGCGCTGAAGGAAATCTTCGGCGGTGGCGGCATGACCCCCGAGAAGCTCAAGGGCTTCATGGTGGACCACATGGTCTACAACAAGGAGGTGGTCACCGAGCGCCTGATCGAAGAGCGCATGGCGGTGATGAAACTGATGAATTCGCGCGTCTCCACCACCATGCGCGTGCCCAACATGGAAGATCGCCTGGGCGAGCTGAAGTGCCCGATTCTGGCCTTCTGGGGCATGAATGAAAACATGATGCCCGAGACCGGCATCATGAAACTGGCCAAGAAGTGCCACAACATCCGCATGGTGCTGGTCTCCGAGTGCGGCCACTGGGTCATGGCCGAGCACCGCGACATGTTCAACCGCACCTGCCTCGACTTCCTAAAATACGGTAACTGATCACCATGCTGAGCCAAGCAAAACGCGAACAACTGGGCGATGAACTCTATCAGGCGATGCGCGAGTTCAAGACGCTGGCGCCGCTGACCGAGCGCGAGCCCGAGATCGAGATCGACGATTCCTACTACATCTCCCTGCGCATGCTGCAGAACCGCCTGGAGAAAGACGGCGAGACGGTGGTGGGCAAGAAGATCGGCGTCACCTCCAAGGTGGTGCAGGAGATGCTGAACGTGCACCAGCCGGATTTCGGCTTCCTGACCGACGCCATGTACTTCCCCAACAAGGCGGAGATCAAGATCGACGCCACCATGATCCAGCCCCGCGCCGAGGCGGAGATCGCCTTCAAATTGAAGAAGGATCTGGTGGGCCCGGGCGTGACCGAGCAAGACGTGCTGGACGCCACCGAGTGCGTGATGGCCTGCTTCGAGATCGTGGACTCCCGCATCCACAACTGGAAGATCCGCATCCAGGACACCATTGCCGACAACGCGTCCTGTGGCGTTTATGTGCTGGGTGACGAGCAGGTTGATCCGCGCACGCTGGACCTGCCCAACCTCAAGGTGAAGGTGTTCAAAAACGGCCAGCCGCTGAGCGAGGGCCTGGGCTCCGCCGTGCAGGGCAACCCGCTCACTGCGGTCGCCTGGCTGGCCAACACCCTGGGCGCTTACGACATCCCCTTCAAGGCGGGTGAGGTGATCCTGTCGGGCTCGTTGGTGCCGCTGGAGTCGGTGGTGCCTGGCGATGAGATGCACATGGAGCTGGAAGGGGTGGGCAGCTGCACCTGTCGCTTCGCCTGATGCCCTGAGGGCCGCTTCGGCGGCCCTTTTGTTTTTTGCCCTTCGCAATACCCCCCGCCTTTGCGTGCATGTGCTGCGGTCTGCCAGTGTAGTGTTGCAGGCTTGATGGCATGTTAAAAACTGATGGACGTTTGCTCAAGGCAGGTCGCAAACCACAGCGATACTGGCGGTAGAGAGAGGATTTGCAACACCGCCGTGGCCGGAAAGACGCAGTTTTAAGTGCCAAATAGCATGCAGTACTACACTTAAGCTCTGTGTTAGCGTCGTTTTTCTTGAACTAGGATGGTGAGCCCTATGGCAGATCTCTTTGCCATCATGTATGTCAGTGCGGCGGTTACGCCGTTTCAGGAGGCCGAGCTTGAGGCTTTGCTGGTTCAGGCCAGGGAGTTCAACCGGCAGCATGAGATCAGCGGTTTGCTGCTGTATCGCGATGGCAACTTCATGCAGCTGATCGAAGGGCCGAAGGAGCACGTCGAATCGCTGTATAGCCGCATTCTGGCGGACCCACGCCATCATATGATCATCACGCTGCTGCAGGAGCCCGTGTCGGATCGGCTTTTTTCCGGATGGGCGATGGCCTACAAGCCGCTTACTGAGCCCGATTGGCGCGAGTTGATGGAGGAAATTCGCCGTGGGGAAGGGGCGGGCCCGCTGGACAGCCACAAGCTGCTCAAGGTGCTGTTGTCGTTCTGGCAGCGGGGCTAAAGGCTGGCACGGATCTGGCCGTTCAATCCTGCACCCAGTTGAGCCATTTCAACTGGCCGTTTTCCAGTTTTAATTCGGCGCTGTGGCCACTTTGCGGGAAGTGATAGCGCCACAGTTCCACCTGCACCTGTTTCAGCAGCCAGCCGCTTTGGCCGGTGGCGTAGGGCTGGTCCCTGCGCTCGAGCAGGCGCTTGTCGTCGGGGGGGCCACAGCGCAGTTCGATCTCCGGTGCCCAGTCGCCCACCTGCACGCCGAAGGCGGGGCCTTCGCACTGGCGGTGGTCGGCGGTGTAGTGGCTGCCGTAGTCACCGTTCTCGATGTTTTTCAGCGCGTCGTCCTGAAACACCAGGATCTGCAGCAGGGTGTTGCTGCCGGTGCGGTATACCCACACGTCCAGGGCCTGGTAGCGCTCGATTTCCTGATAGGTCTGCTTCGCCTTGTGCACCACATCCTGGTGATAGCGGGCGCTGGGCTCGCCGCAGGCGGCGCGCACTTCGGCCGGGCTGTCATCAATGCTGACCAGATTGCCGCCACAGCGCAAGGCCAGTGCACTGCTGCACGCCGTGGCGAGCACTGCGCTCAGCAGCCATTTTTTCACAGGGTCGGGCTCTTGCTGGCGGCGACCGCCACGATGTAGCCAAAGCAGACCAGCGCGGCGACAAAGGCGCCTCTGCGCACGCCGTTGCGCTTGCCGAAGCGGAAGGCCACCAGGCCCAGGCCGATATAGGCCAGCAGACCGATGATCTTGGCCATCAGCCAGGGCGCTTGGCCGGGGGAGAGTTGCAGGCTGATGGCGAGGAACAGCGCACTGGCCAGCAGCACCGTGTCCACCACGTGGGGGGCGATCTTGAGCAGTTTGCTGCGCGGGGCCGGGTTGTCGCGCAGGTAGAGCGCGCCGCGCAACAGAAAGCCGGCGCCCGATAGCAGGGCGGCACTCATGTGGATGATCTTGGCGATTTCGTAGCTGGTCATGGTGTGTTTTCGTCGAGTTCGATGTGGTTGACGGTACAGATCACTTCGCCGCGCGCCAGTCGTGCGCGCAGGGCATCCCCGGCGCTCAGGCTGGCGGCGTCGTGCAGTATACGGCCCTTGCCATCACTGACGATGGCGTAGCCGCGCTCGAGGGTGGCGAGGGGGCTCACGGTGTTGAGCAATTGAATGGCCACCGCCAGGCGCTGGCGCTGCTGGTTGAGCCGCTGCTCCACGCCGCGTTGCTGGCGTGCGGCCAGCTGCTCAATGCGTTGCCGCAGGGCTAGAAGGCGGGGCCCTGGCTGGCTGCGGCTGAGCAGGGCGTGCAGCTGGCGCAGTTGCTGGCCGCGCGCGGCCAGCTGTTGCTGCTGGGCGCGCTGCAGCCGCTGGGGCAGCTGTTCCAGCCGTTGCCGCAGGTTGCTCAGGCGCTGGCTGGGGCTGTTGAGGTGCAGGCTCGCGTCCAGACGGCTCAGGCGCTCGCTGTGCTGGCTGAGTTTTTGTTGGATGATGCGCTGCAAACGCAGCTCGAGGTAGTCCAGCCGCTGGGCCTGTTCGCGCAAGCGCTGGCCCGGGTGGCGCAGCCGGCGGTTGAGGCCATCCAGTCGCTGCCGGTGCCAGGCCAGGCTGGCGCGCAGCTCCTTCAGCATGGCGGCGTCGGCCGCGCGCAGGCGGGCCAGCCAGTGTTGTTGGTCCGGGCTCACCAGTTCGGCGGCGGCCGAGGGGGTGGGGGCGCGCAGGTCGGCCACGAAGTCGGCGATGGTGAAGTCGATCTCGTGCCCCACCGCACTCACCACCGGCAGCCGGCTGGCGGCGATGGCCCGGGCCACGCCCTCATCGTTGAAGGCCCACAGATCCTCGGCGGAGCCGCCGCCCCGGCCGAGGACGATCACGTCCACCGGTGGCTCAAGGCGCTCGGCCAGGCGATTGATGCGCGCCAGGGCCTGAATGATGGCGGGCGGTGCCTCCTGGCCCTGCACCGGCACAGGCAATAGTGTGACCGGCAGCAGCGGGCAGCGCCGCTCCAGCACGTGCAGGATGTCGTGGATGGCGGCGCCGGTGGGGGAGGTGATCACCGCCAGGTGGCGCGGGGTGTCGGGCAGCGCCTGCTTGCGGCTGGCCTCGAACAGCCCCTCGGCCTGCAGTTTGGCTTTCAGCTGCTCGAAGGCGCGCTGCAGCTCGCCCTGGCCGGCATCCTCCATGTGTTCCACGATCAGCTGGTAGTCGCCACGGGCCTCGAACAGGCTGAGGCGCCCCTGCAGCATCACCCGCTGGCCGTCTTTGGGGGGCGTGCGCACCCGCTGGTTGTTGCCGCGGAACATGGCGCAGCGAATCTGCCCCTCGGCGTCTTTCAGGCTGAAATACCAGTGGCCGGAGCTGGGGCGGCTGAGGTTGGAGATCTCCCCCTGCACCCACACCGCGGGGAAATGCCCCTCCAGCAAAGCCCGGGCGCGCCGGTTCAGCTCGCCCACGCCGAGTACGCGCCTGCCGGGTGGAGGTGGAATGGTGCCGGATTGTGCCATGTTCCCTTGGTTTACCCGTGTGCCTGGGGTCTATATAATGCCCGGTTTAACTCCGGTTTGCTAAAGGGTCTGTTGCTCATGCTGCGAATTGTCGAAGAAGCATTGACCTTTGACGACGTACTCCTCCTGCCCGATTACTCGGAGGTCGTCGCAAAGGATGTCACGCTTGAGACCAAGCTGACCCGTGACATCAGCCTGAATATCCCGCTGGTATCCGCCGCGATGGATACCGTCACCGAGGCCCGCCTGGCGATCGCCATCGCTCAGGAAGGGGGTATCGGCATCATCCACAAAAGCATGACAGTGGAAGAGCAGGCGGCTGAAGTACGAAAAGTTAAGAAATACGAAAGCGGCGTGGTGCGTGACCCCATCACCATCGACGCCACCGCCACCATCAAAGAACTGCTGGATCTGAAGAAGATCCACCACATTTCCGGTGTGCCGGTGATGGAGCAGGGCGAGCTGGTGGGCATCGTCACCAACCGCGACGTGCGCTACGAGCCCAATTTCTCCGCGCCGGTCGCCTCCATCATGACGCCGAAGGAAAAACTGGTCACGGTGAAAGAAGGTGTGGGCCGCGACGAGGTGCTGGAGCTGCTGCACCGCCACCGCATCGAGAAGGTGCTGGTGGTGGACGACAACTACGGCCTGACCGGCATGATCACTGTGCGCGACATCGAGAAGGCCGAACTCTACCCCAACGCCTGTAAAGACAGCTCCGGCCGTCTGCGCGTGGGCGCTTCCGTGGGCGTGGGTGCAGACACCGACGACCGCGTGGCGGCGCTGGTGGAAGCGGGCGTGGACGTGCTGGTGGTGGACACCGCCCACGGCCACTCCCGCAACGTGATCGGCCGGGTGAAGTGGATCAAGGATCGCTACCCACACGTGCAGGTGATCGGCGGCAACATCGCCACTGCCGCGGCCGCCAAGGCGCTGGTAGAGGCGGGCGCCGATGGTGTGAAGGTCGGCATCGGCCCGGGCTCCATCTGCACCACCCGTATCGTCTCCGGTGTGGGCGTGCCGCAGATCACCGCCATCGCCAATGTGGTGAAGGCGGTGGAGGGCACCGGCGTAGCGGTGATCGCCGACGGCGGCATCCGCTACTCGGGCGACATCGCCAAGGCCATTGTGGCCGGCGCCCACGCCGTGATGGTGGGCTCCCTGCTGGCCGGTACCGAAGAGGCGCCGGGCGAGGTGGAGCTGTACCAGGGCCGCTCCTACAAGTCCTATCGCGGCATGGGCTCCTTGGGCGCCATGTCTCGCACCCAGGGCTCCTCGGACCGCTATTTCCAGTCCGCCTCCGAGGGCGTGGAGAAGCTGGTGCCGGAAGGCATCGAAGGGCGCGTGCCCTACAAGGGCCCGGTGCGTGCCATCATCATGCAGATGATGGGCGGCCTGCGCTCGGCCATGGGCTATACCGGCAGTGTCAACATCGAGACCATGCGCACCCGTCCGCAGTTTGTGCGGGTGACCAGCGCGGGCATGAATGAGTCACACGTGCACGATGTGACCATCACCAAGGAAGCGCCCAACTACCCGATCCGCTGAGGATCAGAGAACCAGACAACGGGGCCGCGCGCCCCGTTGTTGCTTACAGGGCGCCGCACGCGCCGCAGCCATTTTTGAGCAGCCACCATGACCCAGAACATCCACGCCCAGAAAATCCTGATCCTGGACTTCGGCTCCCAGTACACCCAGCTGATCGCCCGCCGGGTGCGCGAGATCGGCGCCTACTGCGAGATCTACGCCTGGGATGCCGGTGACGAGGCCATCCGCGCTTACGCGCCCCAGGGCATCATCCTCTCCGGTGGCCCCGAGACCACCACCCTGGAAGGCACCCCCCGCGCCAGCCAGGCAGTGTTCGAGCTGGGCGTGCCGGTGCTGGGCATCTGCTACGGCATGCAGACCATGGCGGTGCAGCTGGGGGGCAAGGTGGAGTCCTCCGAGCTGCGGGAATTCGGCTATGCCCGCGTCACCGTGAACGGCGCCAACCCGCTGCTGGATGGCATCAGCGATCACGACGATGCCGCCGGCCACCAGCTCGACGTGTGGATGAGCCACGGCGACAAGGTCACCGTGCTGCCGCCCGGTTTCAGCCTGATGTGCGGCACCGACAGCGCCCCCATCGCCGGCATGTGCGATGTGAGCCGCCAGCTCTACGCGGTGCAGTTCCACCCGGAAGTGACCCACACCCACCAGGGCGGCCGCATGCTGGAGCGCTTCGTGCGCGGCATCTGTGGCTGTGAAGGGCTGTGGACCACCGCCAACATTATCGAAGATGCCATCGCCACCGTGCGCGCCAAGGTGGGCGGTGACAAGGTGCTGCTGGGCCTGTCCGGCGGGGTGGATTCCTCGGTGGTGGCCGCCCTGTTGCACCGGGCCATCGGCGAGCAGCTGACCTGCGTGTTCGTCGACACCGGCCTGTTGCGCCTGCACGAGGGTGATCAGGTGATGGCCATGTTCGCCCAGAACATGGGCGTGAAGGTGATCCGCGTCGACGCCGAAGCCCTGTTCATGGGCAAGCTGGCCGGCGTGGCCGACCCCGAAGAGAAGCGCAAGATCATCGGCCGCACCTTCATCGAGGTGTTCGATGCCGAGGCCGCCAAACTCACCGACGTGAAGTGGCTGGCCCAGGGCACCATCTACCCGGACGTGATCGAGTCCGCCGCCAGCAAGCACGGCAAGGCGCACGTGATCAAGTCCCACCACAACGTGGGCGGCCTGCCGGAAGACATGGCGTTTGAGCTGGTCGAGCCACTGCGCGAGCTGTTCAAGGACGAAGTGCGCAAGCTGGGCCTGGAACTGGGCCTGCCCTACGACATGGTCTACCGCCACCCCTTCCCCGGCCCCGGCCTGGGCGTGCGCATTCTGGGCGAGGTGAAGAAAGAGTACGCCGACATCCTGCGCCAGGCGGACTACATCTTCATGGAAGAGCTGCACAAGGCGGGCTGGTATCACCAGGTGTCCCAAGCCTTCGCGGTGTTCCTGCCGGTGAAATCGGTCGGCGTGGTGGGCGACGGCCGCCGCTACGAGTGGGTGATCTCCCTGCGCGCGGTGCAGACCATCGACTTCATGACCGCCCACTGGGCGCACCTGCCCTACGAACTGCTGGGGGAAGTCTCCCGCCGCATCATCAACGAGATCAGCGGCGTGTCGCGTGTGGTGTACGACATTTCCGGTAAGCCGCCGGCCACCATCGAGTGGGAGTGATTTGGCGGTTGGCACTTTCCCGTACGTACTAGTAAAGGCAAGCCAAAAGCCCGCGTAATCGCGGGCTTTTGGCATTTACACTTCTGTAAATTGAGGCTTCTCGTTCTGCCAGCGAGCCGTTGAGCTAACGTCGAAGTAGGCGTACTGGCCAATCCAACAGTAGAATCGACGCACAGTATTGATTAATTGAGCTTATGAGATTCTATCCCGATGGTCCCGCGATACCGGATATCCTTCTGGAGCGCTGTGATGCTGGTCGCGTCGTGTTTCTGTGCGGTGCAGGAGTTTCGAAACCATCTATGCCGGATTTTGTCGGCCTCACTCGCTACGTCATAGACTGTTTTGCCCCGCCAGCTGATTCAGAAATCATGGTCGCGTTTTGGCCATGGCACCCTGATAATCCGCATCGGAACGATCAGTCTGCGGCAAAAGTCCCGCTCGACCAAATCTTCAATCTCCTGCACCTTGAATACGGCAAGGACGAAGTGAACGCTCTGGTTACAGAGAAGCTTAGTACTCCTCTCGAAACCCAAGATGTTGGACGTGAACACGGCCTGATCAAGCGGATTTCTAAGAGTACGAGCGGTGTGCCGCAGATCGTCACGACGAATTTCGACCGCTTGTTCGAGATAGGGCCCGAGGGGGAGCATCTGCGCCCGCATGAGCCGCCTGCTTTTCCCGACCTGAACTTCGGATCGAAGATAGAGGGGATCACGTATCTACATGGGCGGCTGGTGGAGGTGACCTCAGAAAGCCATCCCTACGTTCTGAGTAGCGCGGACTTCGGGCGTGCATATCTCTCAGAGGGATGGGCAACTAACTTCATCCGGCACCTCCTCGAACGATATACCGTCGTTTTGGTCGGCTATCAGGCCGAAGACCCGCCAATCAAATATCTTCTTCAGGGTCTCAACCATGACGGTCAGTATGACCGGTCCAGACTCTACGCCTTTGATCGTGGGCTTCCGGAAGAGATCGAAGCTCGGTGGCGTGACCGAGGTGTCACAGCTATAGCCTATTCCGATCATCCGGACTTGTGGAAGAGCATGGAAGCTTGGGCAGACCGGGCCGACGACCTGCGCAAGTGGCGTGCATCCATCATCAATAAAGCCCAGCATGATCCGAAAAATCTTGCCCCTCATGAGCGTGGTCAAGTGGCGCATGTACTTCGCACAGTACAGGGGGCGAGATTGTTCTCTGAGGCGGACCCTTTACCTCATCCGGAATGGGTGTGTGTGATGGATGCGAATGTTCGTTTGGCGGCACCGGGCCCAGGCGATAGCGCCGTTGCAGAAGTTTTCGATGCCAGGGTTGCTTATGGGCTCGATGATGATCTGACGGATAACTCTGATGATGAGAGTCGTCAGGGTGCCAGCAACGACAATCTCCTAGTTTGGCGCCATGGCGATGACAGCCCACATGAGTTTCATCGATTGGCTGGGCGACAGGTCGAAGGCTATGAGGCCATTCCTAGAAGGCTCGGCTATCTCATCAAATGGATTAGTAAGTCGATCGATAGTCCGGTGTTGGCGTGGTGGGCCATTCGAAAGAACGGACTGCATCCACGATTGCTGCATGAGATTGAATTGCAGTTAGCGCGTGAGGGTGGTCTGCACGAGCGTGCACGCCATATCTGGAACCTTATACTCGAATACTTTCGGGATCCACGTAATCGTCAGAGGTGTGACGGCTGGTTCGATTTGAAAACGCGGATCAATTTGGAGGGGTGGACGGCCAGTGTTTTACGAGAATTCCAGAGGGTTGCGATGCCTAGATTGGATATCACACCGCCTCATGGACTGAGCCAGTCCAGGCCACCTTGTGTGCCTTGGGAGCAAATTTGCCTAGAACACCTCGGCCATTTTGAGGTGAAATTCCTTTATCAGTGTAAAGAAGATGTAGACGTTCCCGACGATTTTTTGCCGCAGGTATTTGGCATCCTGGAAGATCAGCTGATTGTAGCGTCAGGTTTGCTGGGGGATATTGATAGCACAAACGTTGAGGCTCCGACCTGCTATGCCGACCGTGAGATCGACGGGGATGACTACGTTACTCCAGCTGGGGAAGTTTTTGCTCGGTTTGTACATCTTTTTGACCGAATGGCTGACAGGTGGCCTGCACTCGCGAATGCGCACGCAACAACTTGGCCTGTGACGGACCGGCTCTTCTTCCGGAAGCTAAAGCTGTATGCGTTCAACAAAGTAGGTGTGTTCGAAGCCGATTATGTTGCCGAAGAAGTTTTGTCTTTAGATCAGGAAACATTCTGGGACATTGATGTTGCCCGAGAGCTTCTTTTTCTTTTTGTGGACCGATGGGGAGAGTTTTCTCTGGAGTGCCGGAATCGACTGATCGACCGTATTTTGACTGGCCCCAATAAGGGTTCGGATGGGCTTGGGGAGGAGTGCGCTGTATCGTGGGATGAGTTTGATGCCGCCAGATACGCTCGGTATATCGAACTACAAGGGTGCGAGCTGGCGGCTGATCACAGTGAACGACTTGCCGAGATGATCCAGCGTATTCCTAGATGGAGTGACCGTTGTGCGACCTCACTGGTGGACGAACGGGGCCATTGTGTGGTTGGGATTGTTAAGGATGAAAAACCAGATGTCCTTGTGGGCATTCCTGTAAACGAGGTGGTCTCCAGGGCCAAGGAAGACTTGAATCGGGACGTTGGCAGCTTCATTGAAAAGAGACCCTTTACGGGTATGGTGAGAGAAAATCCGCGAAAAGCGTTGTCTGCATTGACTATTGCGGGAAAGGCTGGCGACTACCCAGAGGTGCTCTGGTTGGCGATGATCAATGAAATTCCCGCAAACATCACGTCTAGGCTGAGAAGGGTATTCCTTAACCGACTCGCACGGCTTCCAAATAATGTGATCGTCGAACTGCGCCATAACTTAGCTCGATGGCTCAGGCAAAATTTGGGTTCTATTCTTGAGTTCGACGTTGATCTTGGTTGGGCAGTTTATGATCACGTCGTCGAAGGTATCCTAGGGGGTGGTGCAGACGCTACAAAGAGTGACCTTGTTGAAATTTACCATGCTGGAGGCGTCGCCCAACGGTCTCGGCGCACTTTAAAGCAGGCGTTCCACGGCCCAATTGGTCTGTGTGCTGAGGCTCTTTTTTCCGCAGTGCCTGGCGAAATACAGGCTGCCGGGTCACTAATCCCATATGACATCAAGTCTCGTGTCGAGCGACTCTTTACCGCGCCGGGAGAGGGGGCAGACCACGCAGTATCGGTAACGACTAGCAAGCTGGTCTGGCTTATGTCTGTCGACCCTGCCTGGACAAAGGTTCGCATTATTCCAATGTTGGCGTTTGAGCACTCCGCTTCGGAACCAGCTTGGAATGGTTTTCTTCATGGCGGGCGAGTGCCGTCACCCCCATTGGCCGAGATCATCAAGCCGCTCTTGCTTGATATCCTCCCGTGGATCGAAGAATTTTCCTGGGATCGCAACCTCTCAAATGTAGCGGTCCAATGGCTAGGCATCATGCGGGTGCGTCGCCTGGATGAACTGGGTGGCCTCTCAGAAGGCCAAATGCGCGCGGTTATTCGAACGATGACAGACGCTACTCGGAAGCAGTTCATTTTCTGGTTGGGTCTAGTCGGTCAGCAAAACGATAACGGCTGGGTTAAATATGTCATCCCCTTAATCAATGAGAGCTGGCCGAGAGAGCGCCGATACAGGACCAGTGCATCGATGACGGCATGGATGCAGCTGCTTGTTAAAACCCAGGATAGTTTCCCGGTTGTATATAACGCGGTGAAGCAGTTTTTGGTGCCGACTAAGACCGCAGACCATTCGTTTTACTTGTTTACTCGTGTGAACCAGGAGGAAAAATCGATTGCGGCCTTATATCCAGAAGAAACACTGGATTTGGTGAGCAGGACTATACCTCAAGCCTTCGATTACCCGCTTTTCGGGTTAAAGGAATTACTTGAGCTGATTGGGGATGCCTCCCCCATATTGAAAGCAGACCCGCGCTATGTGCGCTTAATCGACCTTATCGAGTGCAGCTAGAGTAGGGGGGGCGACAAGAGAAATGCTTGGTGCCGTTGTTAGTTTCGCGCTCTAGATTTTAGTGCAACGAGTGCAGATGCTCGTGAATGGATGTCGCATTACCTTGAATCATCATTGAGATCGGCGGTGACGCGCGGGTGCTGTAGGACATCTTCGGTCAGCCGTCTGTTACCAAATAGTGGGAGTAAGTCGCCAGATTGAGGCCTGCCACCGAGGTGGTTTGGCCCCTGGCCGGGTGTAATGCCACGGCCATGCGGCGTTGCCTTCTGGCAACACCGCTTGGCCAATGCCCTCAGGCGGGCAGTAGTGGGTGTTTGGATGCCCGCAGGTGCTGCACCGTCAGTTTGATGCCCTCAGCAAGATTCACCTTCGGTTTCCAGCCAAAATCGCGATAGGCCTTGCCGATCTGGTAGTAGTGATCGGTGATCATGTATTTCACCGCGAAGCGCGACATGCCGTTTTCCGCGCTGATGCCGCCGCCTTTGAGGGTGTCGATGCCCTCGATGATCGCGGCCACCGCATAGGCCAGCCAGTAGGGCACCCGGTATTGGATGGCGGGGAAGCCTGCGGTGAGCATGAAGCGCTCCACAAACTCGAAGAAGGCCATGGGTTCGCCGTTGGTGATGAAGTAGGCTTGCCCACACAGCGGCGAATCCGGCACCAGCGCGGCCTCGGCGGCGATCACGGCATCCACCAGGTTGGCAATGTAGGTGAAGTCCGACAGCTTGTTGCGCGCACCGATCTCGAATTTCAGCTTGCCGGCCGCGGCCTTTTCCAGAATGTTGGGGATGAAGCGGTTGTCCCCCGGGCCGAACACTACATGGGGGCGGATGGCGCAGGCCTGGGTGATGCCGGTGCCACTGAAGGCCAGCACATCCTTCTCCGCCTGGATCTTGCTGTCGGCATAGGGGGCCTGCGAGATGGAGGAGTAGGGCAGGCTCTCATCGCCGTTGCGGATATCGTGACCTTCATAAACTGCACTGGCGGAGCTGATATACACCAGGCGGGGGATCGTGTGCTGCTTACAGGCCTCCATCACGTTCAGCGTGCCCTGGTGGTTCACGGCCCAGACCAGGTCTTCGCGGTTGTTTTTGGTGTGCACGATGGAGGCATTGTGCACCACCGAGTCCATGCCCTGGCAGGCGTCGATCACCGCCTGCCGGTCGGTGAGGTCCACCTTGAGGAAGCGCACATCCGGCCTGAAGGGGGTGCCGCCCAGGTCGATCACGGTGACCTCGAAGCCCTGGTCGGCGAAGCCATCCACCAGGCTTTTGCCGATGAAGCCAAAACCGCCGGTGATGAGAATTTTCCGCGCCTTAGCCATGCGTGTCTCCTTGCCTGTGAAGAGGGGTGTCCCGGCTCATTTGTAGGTGCCGAACATCAGATCCCAGAACGGGAAGATGGAGGCGTAGTTGCGGTTCAGGTGGTGGCCGTGGTGAAAATCGTGCTTGGTGGCCCAGAAGTTGGTCAGTTTGAAGAGCGGGTGTGGCAACACCATGTTGGCGTGCACCAGCACGTTGATGACGCTGTGCAGGAACACGATGATCAGGAAGGCGGCGCCACTCACCGGGCCAATCGCCATGGTGGTACCGAGCAGCAGGGTGACGCCGGCAAAGCCTTCGATCGGGTTGAGGAACAGGCTCTCGGCCGGGGTGGGGAAGCGCGAGCGGTGGTGCACGCCGTGCACGAACTTCATCAGGCGCGGGTGGTGCAGGGTGCGGTGCATGAAGTAGTAGCAGAAATCGTAGATCAACAGCACCGCCAGCACTTCGCCAAAGATGGTCACGCCACTGGCCTGGCCTTCGGCGATCAGTTTGTCGCTCAGGTGATACAGGGCGGCGATGAACAGCAGCACCATGAACAACATGTTCAGGCCGATGTTCACCACTTTGCGCGAGAGGGGAATGGTGACGTTTTGCGGCGTGCGAATGCGGTATTGGCCGTATTTGTGCGATGTGACCATCCACTGCGTCAGCGCCATCAACAGGCCGGTAAAGCCGCCGATGAAGAGCATGCCATACAGAATTGTGCTGTTCATGTGTGATTCTCCTAGGGTCAGGCGTGCTTGCGGCGCAGCATGGCTTTAAGGGAAAGCCCGCAGATGCGCAGCAGGTGCAGGCATTTGTTGCCGATGCTGGGCGAAAACAGCAGGTGGGCGGAGCTTTTTGCGATCTCGTAGTCATCCGGTTTTACCGGGAAGATCTTGGGTGGGATCTCGAAGGAGAAGCGGTCCGCCATCACCGCCTTGTGGTTGGTGTAGTCGCGCAGGCCGTCGCGGCCGTTCATGCGGCCGTAGCCGGAGTACTTCACGCCGCCGAAGGGCAGATCCTGGTTCAGATAGCACAGGCCGAAATCGTTTATGCAGGTGGCACCGGCCTGCAGCTGCCGGGCGATGCGCTCGCCCTTTGCCTTGTCGCGGGTGATGACCGAGGACTGCAGACCAAAGGCGGTGCTGTTGGCGACGGCAATGGCTTCGGCTTCGTCCTTCACCTTCATGATCAGCATGACCGGGCCGAACACTTCCTCGTTGATGATGCGCATGTCGGGGGTGAGATCGGTGAGGATGGTGGGGGGGTAAAACTGCCCGTTGCCGATCCGGCGGATTGCGCCGCCCGCCAGTACCTTGGCCCCCTTGGTGATGGCATCCTGCACCAGCCGGTCAATCACCTCGATCTGCAGCGGCGACACGATGGCGCCCACATCCACATTGCCGCCGCGCTCGGGTTTGCCCTGGCGCAGCTGGCGGGTAATGGCGCTGACTTCGGCGACAAACTGCTCATAAACCGCCTCGAACACCAGGATGCGCTCGGAGGCGACACAGTTCTGCCCCAGGTTGATGAAGGTGCCGCCGATGGCGGAGTACACCGCCTTTTCGATGTGGGCGTCATCGCAGACGATCAGCGGGTCCTTGCCGCCCAGTTCCATGATCACCGGGGTGAGGTGCTCGGCGCTGCCCTCGATGATGCGGCGGCCGTTGTTCACCGAGCCAATGAACAGAATCTTATCCACCCCGGCGCGCACCAAGGCGGCGCCAGTTTCACCATAACCGTTCAGGATACGCACGGTGTGTTTGGAAAAACCTTCCTTTTCCAGCGCCTCATCGGTGATCTGCTGGAAGCGCTGGGTAGACCACGCCACCGCCTCGGAGGCCTTGATCACCACCGCATTGCCGGCCATCAGGGGCGCCACCAGCGAGCTGAGAATGTTTTGCAGGGGATAGTTCCAGGGCACGATGCAGGCCACCACCCCCAGTGGCACATATTCAATGCGCGCCGTTTTGTGCAGCAGAATGCCGGGGCCGACCTTTTCCGGCTTGAGGTGCTTTTCGCCGTGCTTGATCAGCCATTTGATCTTGTTACAGATCGGCACGATCTCGCCCAGCATGGCGTTTTCGAAGGTCTTGCCGGAATCCTGCACGATCTCCGCGCACAGCTCGTCGGCGTGGCTGAGTACGTGGTTGAGGATGTGGGTGAGCACCGCCCGGCGCTGCTTGAAGCTGCTCTGACCCCAGCTCAACTGTGCCTGGCGCGCGGCCTTCACGGCCTCCAGCACCTCGTCGGGGCGGTTGACGGCCACCGTGCCGAGCCGCTCTCCGGTGGCGGGGTTGAAGCACTCGATCTGCTGCGGGGCGCCGGTCTCAAGAGGATGGATGGCGGCTGTCATGAGCGAGTCTCCTGGGGTTGTTGAAGCATGAAGTCCGCCGCGCGATAGCCGATCATCATGCTGGGGGCGTTCAGCGCCGATACGGGGATTTCCGGGATCACGGAGGCATCGGCGATACGCAGTTGGCCGAAGCCTTTCAGGCGCAGGTTGGCATCCACCGGGAACGCATCGCCTTCCCCCATGCTGCAGGTGCCGCAGTAGTGGAAGGTGGTCATGGTGGCGCCGTAGGCCCATTTGCGGTGAGTGTCGCGGTTGCTGCTCTGTAGTGCGGGGATGGGCGATTTGCTGCCCCATTCGCGCAGGCCGTGGTCGGCGGCGATTTGCCGGGCCAGGGCGATGCCGTTGAGCAGGGTGTCCATGTCGGCCGGGTCTTGATAATAGGCCGGGTCAATCACGGCGGGATCGCGCACGTTGCTTGAACGCAGGCGCAAGCTGCCGCGAGATTTGGGCTTGCCCAGGATCACCACAATACCAAACAGCGAATTCACCAGGCGGCGGGTGGCGGGTATGGCGAAGGCGGCATCCACCAGCCGGCGCATCAGCCAGCGCAGGGGCTTGTTGAAGAACAGTGTGGGCGGCAATACCGTGGCGGGCAGCATGCGGTACATGGAGCGCTTCATGGTGGCCGCCGGGGCCAACAGGGCCAGACAGGTGTCCGCCTGCTGGGGCGGCAGGGGCAGGTCGGGATTGCAGCGCTGGAAGCCGTACACCTGGGGGTGGGCAAAATCCGGCGGCTGTTTGCCCTGGAAGAACATGCTCACATTGGGGTGGTCGTGCAGATTTTGTCCGATGCCCGGCACATCCTTCACCAGCGGAATGCCCAGTGGCTGTAGCTCTGCGGCGGGGCCCACGCCGGACAGCATCAGCAGCTTGGGGGTTTCCAGGGCGCCGGCGCAGAGCACCAGCTCCCGGTTCAGGCGAATGGTTTCCCGCCCGCCGTTGCTTTCGCACTCCACCGCCACGGCGTTGTGTTGCGCGTCGAACAGGATGCGGTGCACCAGGCAGCGGCTCTTGATGGTGAGGCGCTGCCGGTGGCTGTTTTCCTTGATGAAGGCGACATAGGAGTTGCGCCGGGCGTCGCCCTCGTAGTTCATGTCGTTGTAGCCCATGAAACCGCACAACTCGCCATCGTTCAGCCCGTGCTTGCGGGCCAGGCCGTTGCGTTCGGCGGCATCCAGCGCGATTTCGGTGAAGCGGCCGGGCGCGCGGTGGCGCACCCGCAGGCGCTGCTCCACGCCGGCAAAGGCGGGGGCGTTATCATCCCACTGCCAGCCGGCGGGCCACTGCTCGAAGTCCAGCTTGTCGCCCCGGGTGTAGACCATGCCATTGACCGCGCCGCTCCCCCCCATGACGCTGCCAGACCCCATGTACAGGGTACGACCGGCGCAGCTCGCCTGCGGGGTGGACATGCGGTCCAGCATCACTTTGTCGTTGGCGAAGGCCTGGGTGAAGCCCTCCGCGCTGAGGGTTTCGGGATTGTTTTCGGCCAGATCGCCGGTTTCGATAAGTAGCACGCTGCCTACATTGGCTTCGGCCAGCCGGCCGGCTACCACGCAGCCCGCAGAGCCACCTCCGACCACAATATAGTCATACGCATTGTTGCTGTTCATGCTTCCATTTCTCGCATTGTGTGGCATTCGGCTATTCAGTCGAGGCTTGCGCTTCACATGCGTGGCTGTTCTCATCCACGCTTCCTATGCTGTGCTCGGGGACAATTCGGGTTTTCAATCAGCGCGAAGCCGCCCTGACCGTTTGGGCCACCGGCTCGCATTTACCGCAGGATGGGGGGGTACGCACATTGTCCATTTTGCTTGTGTATTAATTGTCAACATAAGTTGACTAATAGGGTGCCCGCTCTTCAGGGCAACGTCAAGCGCCGTTTTGCCGCTTGCATCTGAGCATGATGCTGGTGAGGGCGGGCCGCAGTTGTCTGCATCGCGATGTTCTAGGCCAGGGCCGATGCGCGCTATCATGTTGATCTGCCAGGCCGCTAAGGGGCATGGGGTAAATGACCTGCGCCATAGGTGCGGTTGTTGCTCGAAGTTGGCGGTGTATCAAGTACATGCCTGCGTTGAGTAAGAGCATGCGTTTGCTGAAGGCTTTGTGTTGTGGACATGACCATGAATACTGACGACCACTACTGGATGCAGCATGCCCTGCGGCTGGCCGAACAGGCGGCAGAGGCGGGTGAGGTACCGGTGGGGGCGGTGATCGTGCGCGATGGAGAAATGATTGGTGAAGGCTATAACCAACCGATTTCTTCCTGTGATCCTACGGCGCATGCGGAGGTCGTCGCACTGAGAGATGCTGCGCGTCGAGTGGGCAATTACCGGTTGGTGGATGCAACGCTCTATGTGACCATCGAGCCCTGCAGTATGTGTGCGGGAGCGCTGGTGCATGCACGCATCGGGCGCTTGGTATTTGGTGCCCGGGAGCCGAAGGCGGGCGTGGTGTGCAGCCACGTGGGCTTGTTGGGGGCGAGCTTTCTCAATCACCGCGTGGTGGTGGAGGAGGGGGTGCTTGGTGAGGCCTGTGCGATGCGTATGGCCGCGTTTTTCCGGGGGCGGCGTGCGCGCGCCAAGCCAACTAGCTGAAGTGTCAGGCCCTTGTTAAACTCCTAGGGTTGGCCCACGGTAGGGCCCTAATGGGAGTGCGCGCAATGAATCTAAAGAACATCTTTGCTTTGCTGACGGTAACTGCCTCGCTTGTTTCATTGACTGGCTGCAGTAGTCCCTACGTCATCACCACCCGCGATGGCACGGCCATCGTGACGGATGGCAAGCCCAAGCTGGACAAGAAGGCCGGGCTGTACAAATACGAAGACTCCGAAGGCCGTGACGGCCAAGTGACAGCCCAGGATGTTAAGCAGGTGATTGAGTGCGGTGATTGATACCAGCGGGCGGGCTGCTGGCCCGCCTTGGTTTAGTTGGGGGTAAAGCACACTTCCACGAAGAACTCCCCAGCATCAGAGGCGAAGGGGATGATGATGGCTGGCAGTTTCCCTAGCCGCTCAATGCTCTTGTCTCGCCCCACTAGCACTTCCGGTGTTGCCAGCTGGAAATCATAGCCCTTTGTTTCCAGCAGCTGTTTGGCGCCTCCAGTCACCATGTTGGTGATCTCACCCACAAGATCCTTTATTTCGTCGTTGATGTCGGGAAAGGGCTCGCCCAGCATACGTTCGGCAATGGACAGGATCACCGGGGTGTTGAACGAAACGGCCAGGGTGCCGTTGGTTT
Organism: uncultured Pseudomonadales bacterium; assembly: GCA_964649985.1. GTDB lineage: Bacteria > Pseudomonadota > Gammaproteobacteria > Pseudomonadales > CAZYQX01 > CAZYQX01. The sequence goes on from CAZYQX010000003.1 coordinate 46,657, forward strand.
GAGGCGAGCGCATGGCTATTACGCCAGTGATGTCGCCGGCGGGTATGGCATCCTGCTTAACGGATGCCTTGCCTGCGTTGATCTGCAACATGGCCATGGTGGCCAGCACATTGCTCATCGAGGACAGAAAGGGATTGATGAATTCCGCCTTCATCTGCGCTCCGGGCTCCTTGGATTTACTACGGCGAGAGATAATTAAAACAAGTCTAGCAGCGAATCCGGGCTGCACATTGAAAATGTGATCTAGAGCACGTTTTGCTGCTGGCTATTTTCTGTAGCCATGCTGCTTGATCCAGCGCTCATGAGTAGGGATCAGTTTGGCCAGGCTGTAATGGTCCAGCATGGTCTGGCGCGCCTGTTGCCGGATGGGCTGGTAATGGTCGGGGCGGGCCAGGGCTTGCTCGAGGGTGCTGGCCAGGGCCTTATGGTCGAAGAAATCCACCAGCAATCCGTTGTGGCCATCCTGGATCACTTCTTCCACCGGCGCCGTGCGCGAGCCGACCACCAGGCAGCCGGTAGCCATAGCTTCCATCAGCGACCAGGACAGCACATAGGGGTAAGTGAGATAGACGTGCGCCTGGGAGGCGCGCAGCACTTCCCGGTAGTCGTGCTGATTCAACCAGCCGGTGAAGTGGACGCGGCGCAGATCCAGCTGGCCGGCCAGTTCCTCCAACATGGCCTGCTTGTAGCTGCGGCCGTCCGGGCGCTGGCGCGAGTAGTGCACTTCATCGGCACCCACGATCACCGCGTGGCAGTGGGGTCTGCGTTGTTGCACCAGTGCCAGGGCGCGCATGAACTCTGGAAAGCCTCTAAATGGCTCCATCCCTCGGGTGGAATAGGTCAGCAGTTCAATCCCCTCATGGGGCAGCGTACCGCCGGGCAACGCCAAAGTCTCGGGGCGTGCCGGGCTGTAGTAGTCGGTGTCCACCCCGTCGTGAATCACGTGCAGTTTGTTGCGGTATTCCAGTGGGAACTGAGACTGCTGCCAGCGGGTGGGGGTAATGCCAGCATCGCAGCTTTGCAGGTCGATCAGCTGGTTGGCATTGCAGATGCGCAGATAGCGTTGCTTGTCGAAATCCAGTGGGTGGGCCGGGTCGAAGTTGTACTCTGAGCCGAAGGCGTTCAGGTACCACTCGAAATAGCCGATGAAGGGGGTGTCGGGGAAGATGTCCTTCAGATAGAAGTTGTGCCCCCAGCCGGCATAGCCGTAGATCAGGTCGGGTACAAAGCCTTGCCGCTTCAACTGCAACATGGCGCGGGCCATGGCTTCACCGTGTTGCAAGGCATCGTACATCTTGCCCAGAAACGGGTGGGGCGGGGGCGTGCTATCCAGCTCGATGCGGTAGTGCAGCCGCTTCACGCCCGGCACACTTTCCAACGAGGCACGCTGTGACAGGTGCAGCACGTGATTGGCGGGGTCTGCCGCCAGTCGTTCCATGAGCTTGTGAAACTGCCCGGGGAATACCGGGTGGATGAACAGATAGCGCATGGCCTCATCCAATGAGTGGACGCCTAAAGGCGAAAGGGGCCGGTTGCCGGCCCCTGTGCGGGCTTACTTCTTGAGGATCACCGAGGAGCCGTGGCCGAACAGGCCCTGGTTGGCGGTGATGCCCACCTTGGCTCCTTCGACCTGGCGACCTTCCGCCTGGCCGCGCAGCTGCCAGGTGAGTTCGCAGACCTGGGCCAGCGCCTGAGCAGGCACGGCCTCGCCGAAGCAGGCCAGGCCGCCGGACACGTTGACCGGAATGCGGCCGCCCAGCTTGGTTTCACCGGCGCGCACCAGCTTGGCGGCTTCGCCGCGCGGGGCCAGTTGCAGATCTTCGATCCAGTCCAGCTCCAGTGCGGTGGAGAGGTCATAGACCTCGGCCAGGCTGATGTCCTGCGGGCCGATGCCGGCTTCTTCGTAGGCCTTGGCGGGCAGGGCAGCGCGGAAGCGGTAGGCGTCGGCCGCGGCGGCGGAGTCGGTGGCGATGTCGGGCATCTCCACCAGCTCGCTGGCGAAGGTCGGCGTGACGGTGGAGATGGCGGAAACGCGCACCGCATCACCACGGCCGATCTTCTTGGCGTACTCCAGGCTGCACACCACCACGGCGGCACCGCCGTCACTGGTGGCGCAGATGTCCATCAGACGCAGCGGGTTGGCGACCATGGCAGAGGCGGCCACGTCTTCAGCCGTGAAGCACTTGCGGTAGCGGGCGTAGGGGTTCTTGCTGCCGTGCTCGGCGTTCTTCACCTTCACCGCCGCGAAGTCCTCCAGCGTGTCGCCGTACACGTCCATGCGGCGGCGCGCGTAGAGCGCGAAGTAGGTGGGGTTGGTGATGCCGATGTAGAAGCGCACCCAGTCCGGATCTTCCGGGCGGTAGCCTTTGGCCGGGGCCAGGAAGCCCTTGGGCGTGGTGTCGGCGCCGACCACCAGGGCCACTTCGCACTCACCGGAGAGAATCTTGGAGCGCGCGGCGGCCAGGGCCTGGGAGCCGGAGGCGCAGGCGGCGTAGGAGGTGTTCACCTGGCAGCCGTTCCAGCCCAGCGCCTGGGCGAAGGTGGCACCGGCCACATAGCCGGGGTAGCCACAGCGCATGGTGGCGGCGCCGCTGACGAACTGGATGTCTTTCCAGGCAACGCCGGCGTCTTGCAGGGCGGCGCGGGCGGCGTGTACACCGTACTCCACGAAATTGCGGCCCCACTTGCCCCAGGGGTGCATGCCTACACCGAGAATGGCGATATCTTGGCTCATTGTTGCTGTTCCCCTTAAACCGGTTGCCACTTCCAGATCATTTTTTCCTGGTCGCCATCTACGTGCAGAACATCCAGCACGAGTTTGACGTCCTGGCCCACCTTGAGCTGCTCGACGTTCACGCCGGCCACCACTTGGCCGAGTACGATCATCTTCTCTTTCTCCAGCTCAACGGCGGCAATGGCGTAGGGCACGTAAGGGTCCGGCGCTATGAAGGGCTCCGGTGGCTGATAGCAGGCATCGGTGTAGGACCACACCTTACCGCGGTTGCTGAGCTCGACTTCCTCGAACTCGGTGCCTTCGCACACAGGGTTGCGGCAGAAGGTGGTCAGTTTTGGGAAAAAGTAGGTGCCGCAGCAGGTGCAGCGGGTGCCGATCAGGTGGGGATTGTCGGCATCCAGGGTATACCAGCCCTCGATGGCGGGCACGCGTTGCTTGCTCATCGTTCGGTCTCCGATTTGATGCCGCGCAAGGATACTACCCGGCCATGCTTGGAACAAGGCGAATAGCGGTCAGTGCATTTGTGTAATTGGCCTTTAACACCAATACTTGAGTGTTACTGTTAGGTGCTCCGAAGAGCGATGTTGTCCGAGAGGTATCAATGCAAGCCCTGTCTTTGCGCATGAAGCTGATCATCAGCTTTGGTCTGTTAAATCTGCTGGCCTGTGTCTGCTATACCCTGGTGGCGGCGATGGATGCGCGGCAGCACGTGCGTGAAACGGTGGACGCCAGGCTGGAGGCCGCCGCTGCGGCGCTGCCCTTTGCGCTGGGGGATGCCTGGATGACCAGGGCGCATGCCGAAGGCGCTTCGCTCAGCGATGAGGAGTATTTCGGCTTGGTGCGCCGTGCCTATGCCTTGACGCAGCGCAGTGGCGTGGAGTTCATCTATCTGATGTCTGTGCGCGATGGCAAGGTCATCACCATTACCGATGCGGCCCCTGAATCGGATTTGGCATCGGCGAATTATCAGGCCTATCTCGCCGATTACCCCGATGCAAGCCCGGCTGTGCTCCAGGCCTGGCAGAAACAACAGAAGCAGTTCGATGAGTACACTGACCGCTATGGCACGTTCAGGTCGGTGTTCGTCCCGTATGAGGTGGATGGTAAGCGCTACGTGATTGGCGCCGACATGGCGCTGACGCAGGTTGAAACCATGGTGTCAGATACCATCATGGGCCATGTGGGTATCGGTGTTGGTCTGTTTCTGGTCGGCAGCCTGCTGGCCTGGGGGGCGGCCCATCTGATCGCGGCGCCGTTGGTGCGTATGTCGGAGGAAATCAAGCGCGCGGCGGATCAGCACGACCTCAGTCGCGGCGTCAGCGTGGCCGATGGCGCCGAGCTGGGTCGCCTGAGCGAGAGTCTGAACGGCTTGTTCGGGGTTTTGCGCACCACCTTCCAAGCCATTCGTGGCAGTGTGGATGAAAATGCCCGCCTGGCCGAGCAGCTCGAAGGTGCGGCTTGCCATTGGCGCGAACAACTCGATCGCAATGCCGGGCGCATGGTGGCGGTGACCACCGAGGCCGTCAGCATCCGCACCAGCACAGAGCAGGCGACACGGTTGGTGTCCAGCGCGGAGCGGGAGATGGAGGGGGTCTCCTCGGTGCTGGTGCATACCCGCCAGGTATTGGCTACCGTGGTGCAGGGCGTTGGCCGCGCCGCATCTGACGGCGAGCGTTTGGCCACTGAGCTGAATGACCTCAGCGAGCAGGCGAAGAGCATCAATGATGTATTGGCGGTGATTCGGCAGATCTCCGAACAGACCAATTTGCTGGCCCTCAATGCCGCCATTGAGGCTGCGCGCGCAGGGGAGCACGGGCGCGGTTTTGCGGTGGTGGCCGATGAAGTGCGCAAGCTGGCGAGCCAGACCAATCAAACCGTGGAACAGACCAGCGGTATTGTCGACTCCTTGGTGGCGGCGGTGTATCGCTCGGTGGGGCAAATGGAAGCCAACAGCAATACCAGCCGGGCGCTGGCAGATTCTTCCCGCTCGGTGGAGCAGGCCATGGAGGAACTTTGGGGGCATCTGCAGTGCATGTTTGACTCCGTGAAGGTGAGCATTTCTGCTACCGAGGGTTGTCATGGTGCGGTCAAGGCCATCGTGGGGGATTTGGAAGGCCTCAACCATGCGCTGGATGCCAGCGTGGTGGAAGCCCGCAAGGTGAGCGAAGTGGCCGACCGGCTGGATGAGCAGGCGGCCGATCTCAGCCAGCGCCTGGCTGATTTCAAGTCCTGAAGTTCTCGCTGCGATGATGCGGCTGACAAAACCGCTCATCGCTCACTGACGCCAGACGTCACTGGCCGCTTTTAATAGTTGCGCATCGGGCTATTGTGAGGTCGTGACCGGTTTGGTCATTGAGACGGCTAGCCGGCTGATCAACTATAGATTCGCTAAAAGCGGGCAGTCCCTTTGACTGATCCGCCATCTCAACACGCTCCCCGCAGGGTTTGCCGGTGGGGTCACTGACAGAGGCAACGAGATGAAAATCGAGTTCACTCCCGAGCAAGAAGCGCTGCGCCAAGAGCTTCGCGCTTACTTCAAAAAGTTGATGACGCCTGAACTCACGGCCGAAGTTGCCGAGAGCCCGGGTGAAGGCGGTGGCCCGCTGTTTTTCGAGGCCCTGAAGCAACTGGGGCGCGATGGCTGGATCGGCGTGGGCTGGGACAAGAAATACGGTGGCCGTGGTATGTCCCACCTGGAGCAATTCATCTTCATCGAAGAAGTGATGCGCGCTGGTTATCCCTTCCCGTTCCTGACCACCGAGTCCGTCGGCCCGATGTTGGCCGAGCACGGCAACGAGTGGGTTCAGACCGAGATCGTACCCAAGATCCTCAAGGGCGAACTGATCATCGCCATCGGCTACTCCGAGCCGGGTTCAGGCACCGACCTGGCCTCCCTCAAAACCACCGCCGTGCGCGAGGGTGATGAGTGGGTGATCAATGGTCAGAAGATCTTCACCAGCTGTGCGCATTTCGCCGACTACGTCTGGCTGGCCTGCCGCACCAATCAGGACCCCGAGGTGAAGAAGCACAAGGGCATCTCCATGCTGCTGGTGCCGGTGACTGCCAAGGGTTACGACTGCACGCCCATCGTGACACTGGGCGGCGTGCGTACCAACGCGACTTACTACGATAACGTCCGTGTGCCGGCCACCGCGTTGGTAGGCGAGCTGGACAAAGGCTGGAACCTGGTGACCTCCCAGCTGAACCGCGAGCGTCTCTCGCTGGTGAACGTGGGGCCGGTATCCAACCTGTTCAACGAAGTGACCAAGTGGGCCAAAGAAACCACCCTGCCCAACGGCAAGCGTGTGATCGATCAGCCTTGGGTTCAGCTGAATCTGGCGCGCGTGCGCACCGGTATCGAAGCCCTCAAGCTGATGTGCTACAAGCAGGCCTGGGCCATGAGCGAAGGCAATCTGCAGATGGCCGATGCGTCTGCCGCCAAGGTTTACGGCACCGAGTTCTTTGTAGAAGCCTATCGTGCGCTGGCCGAGATCGTGGGCCAGGGCTCCACCATTCACGCCAAGTCTGAAACTGGCCAGGTCATGGGTGGCCTGCTGGAAGTGCTGTACCGCACCGCCAGTATCATCACCTTCGGTGGCGGCGCCAACGAAATTCAGCGTGACATCATTTCGGCGGCGGGTCTGTGGATGCCGCGGGCCAAGCGATAAGAGGGGATCGTCATGGATTTTTCCTATAGCGAAGAACAACGCGAAGTGCAGAACCTGGCGCGCCAGATCCTCACCGATCTCGCCACCACCGACCGCATCAAGCAACTGGAAAACCAGAAACTGCGCTACGACAGCGCCCTCTGGGAGAAACTGGCCGAAGCCGGCCTGCTGGGTGTGGCCATCGATGCCGACTACGAAGGCATGGGCTTTGGCCTGACCGAGCTGTGCCTGGTGATCGAGGAAGTGGGCCGCACGGTGGCTCCGGTGCCGGCAATTTCCACCCTGGTGACCGCGCTGGCCGTTCAGAAGTACGGTTCCGCGTCCCAGAAATCAGACCTGCTGCCCCAAGTGGCCGGTGGCAAACTGCTGCTGACCTCGGCGCTGATGGAAAATCAGAACGAAGACGCCGCCGCTCCCGCGCTGACCACTGCCCGCAAGGAGGGTGATGGCTGGGTGATTTCTGGTGTTAAGAACTGCGTTCCCTTTGCTGAGCAGTCCGGCCAGATGCTGGTATCTGCCAAGGCCGAGGGCGGCGTACTGGTTGCCCTGGTGAGCCCCAAAGCGGCCGGTGTGAAACTCACCTCTCTGCGCGTAACGACCTATGAGCCCCAGTGCCTGGTTGAGTTGAGCGATGTGAAGGTGAGCGCGGCTGACGTGCTGGTAGCACCTGCCGATGGCGCAGCGGCTATGCAGTGGCTGGTTGAGCGCTACGAGGCTGCACTCTGTGCCGCTCAGTTGGGTGCCACCCACAAGATGATGAGCATGACGGCCAGCTACACCTCCGAGCGTCATCAGTTCGGCGTGCCGATCGCCACCTTCCAGGCGGTAGGCCACCGCGCGGCCAACTGCTACATCGACATCGAGTGTCTGCGTCTGGTGACGCAGCAAGCGGTATCAATGCTGGAAGAGGCTGATTACGCGACCACCGAAGTTACCGTGGCCAAGGTGTGGGCTGGCGATGTGGGCCACCGCGTCAGCTATGCCGCACAGCACTTGCACGGCGGCATGGGGGTGGATCGAGACTACCCGCTGTGGCGTTACTGCCTGTGGGTACGCCAGAACGAGATGACGCTGGGCAGCTCCGCCGCTCAGCTGTCGAAGCTGGCTGACCGCATCGTCGAGGGCAATGCATTCGCCTGATGAATGCTTTTGCGTGAGACAACACAACGGGCCCTGATGGGCCCGTTGTGCGTTTGGGGCTTTAGCCCTGTCGTGCGTCGCTTGGTCCGCCGAACTGCCTGAGCAGAGATGCGGCAGTTGAGCGCTAAAGGGCCGTTTTTAGCACAACTTCGCAATCGCGCGCCTTCATATTTGGCGCACGCTAGAATAGCGGCCAGTTGTAGACGCCAGAGCTTACTCTTGGACCAGCCAGAATCACTATCGCCAACCCCCTTGTCTGAAGGGTTTAGCGAATCACCTCCACCTAAGCCGCGGCGATGGCGCGTCGTGCTGGTAGTGCTATTCGCGCTGCACTCGCCGGTGTTGCTGTTGGCGGTGGTGCCCCCTCCATTTACCCTGATGATGCTCAAGTGTGGGCTGGAAGGGCTGGGGGATGCCAAATATGACTTCCGCTATGACTGGGTGCCGTTGTCGCGCATTTCACCTCAAGCGCAGCTGGCGGTGATCGCCGCCGAGGATCAGAAATTTCCTCACCACCTGGGGTTTGACCTCGATGCCATCGGCAAGGCGTGGGACTATAACCAACGCGCTAAGCGGGTACGCGGGGCAAGCACCATCTCGCAGCAAGTGGCAAAGAATCTGTTCTTTCCGTTTACCCGCAGCTGGGTGCGCAAGGCCATAGAGGCCTATTGGACTTGCTGGATCGAGTTGCTCTGGTCCAAGCAGCGCATTCTTGAGGTCTATCTCAACACGGTTGAATTGGGGCAGGGCACCTTTGGTGTTGAGGCGGCCAGCCAGCGCTTTTTTGGCCACCCTGCAGCGAGCTTGTCGGCCGCTGAGTCAGCTCGTTTAGCGGCGGTATTGCCAAACCCGCGCGCCTACTCGGTGGTGAAGCCAGGGCCCTACGTGGCTGGACGTGCCAGCTGGATCCGGCGGCAGATGGGGCAACTGGGAACGGGGTATCTCCGGCAGCTTCCGGCCCATCCGGCGTGGATGGATGGGCTTTTGTGAAGTGCTTGTTATTCCACGGTCATCACGTGATCAAAATAACCGTCTATACTGTTCAACGTAACGTATATAACCGCTATGTTGATTGATGCTCTCCAAGGAGAGTGACGGCGGGGTTGGCGTGAGGCTGGTAGAGGCACGACGCCCCGGCAATGCCAAAAGAGAGGTCGGGCTGGGTACCGTAGGATGTATCGGATTCCTCGCACAGTGCTAGCGGAGGCCGAATCTGTGGATCAAGAGCGCGATTACGAGCGTTATCGTAGGCGCCTGAAGGATCTGTCGGATCGTCTGACTCGCCTTATTGAGGATGGTGCGCACAACGAGCGCACCTTTCAGCGTTTCCGCAATTTTGAAATCAGCCTACTCTCAGCCGACAGCTTGTCGGAGACTTTGCTCATCCTGCTTGAAGTGAGCAAGAGCCACTTTTCGCTTGATGCCGTTGAGCTGGTGTTTTACGACCCTGAAGGCAGCCTTGCCGAGGTTTTGGAAGATTTGCCTCAGTCGGTTGAGCACCTGCCGCTGACGCTGGTGCCGCGCCAGGAGAATGTGCAACGCTTTTACGATGGCCGGCCGCGCCCTTTGGCCCTCAGTGCAGCCGCCCTGCAAGCGCGAATGATTTTTGGTGGTCGACGCGAAATTCAGAGCGCGTTGGTCTTGCCCATGGTGCGCCACCAAACGTTGGTGGGCAGCCTGCATATGGGCAGCAACTCCCCGGATCGCTTCACCAGTAGCAAGGCCCTGGACTTCGTGAGTCACATGGCGTCGATTGTGGCGGTGTGCCTGGAAAATGCCATCAGCCAGGAGCACTTGCGCCGCCTTAGCGTGATTGACGTACTCACCCGTGTGAAAAACCGGCGCGGCTTCGATGCTGCGCTTGAGAAGGAAATATCTCGTGCGGCGAGGACCACCGAGCCACTCAGCCTGTTGTTCATCGATCTCGATCATTTCAAACGCATCAATGATCGCTATGGTCATCAGGTGGGGGATCGCACGCTAAAAGTCGTTGCGCAGCATGTGCGCGCTTTGCTGCGCAAGACCGATCAACTGGCGCGATATGGCGGTGAGGAGTTCGCCGCCTTGCTGCCGAGCTGTCCGCTGGAACGTGCCCAGCAGATTGCGGATCGTGTGCGTGCCGAGGTCAGCCAGCTTCGCTTGCTGGATGATAATGGCGAGCCTTTCACCGCCACCTTGTCTGTCGGCTTGAGCTGTTGGCAACCCGTGCAGTCCGCTGAGGCGCCGGAGGTGGTGGCGCAATCCTTGGTCCGCGCGGCGGATGAAGCGGTGTATCAGGCCAAATCCGAGGGGCGCAATCGCGTGTGTTGTGCGCCTTTTGTGCTGCGTGCCGATTTGCTGGACACTTCGCCGGCCCTCTGAGTTACTCTCTGCACATGCGCTTGATCCAGCCGCTACCGCGGTTGCAGGCGATGTGTCAGCCCCAACGCCTACTTCCAGCTGAAGTGCCCACGAATCTGGCCAATGCTCAACTGGCGCCCTGCGCCGCGCCCCTTTGGGCGTGGCCTTCGGCTCGCCTAGCCATCATCGGCGTGATCGACTTTTTCAGAGGTTCTCTAAGTGCTGCTTGCGAGCAGTGCGCTGTGGCCGAGGAGTGCCATACTTAAACTGGGCAATGATCGGAGCACAGAACATGCAGGTCTCGGGACAGTGTGTGATGGTCACAGGGGCGGCCAGCGGTCTTGGTGCGGCGGTAGTGGAGGCGATGCTGGCGCGTGGCGCGTATGTGTTGGCGCTCGATTTGTCGGCCATGAAGCAGGATGAGAAGGGGCTGCTCGCCCGCCAGGTGGATATTTGCTCTGAAGCCGATGTGCAAAACGCTTTGAAGGACGCAGTGGCCCAGTGGGGAGCGGTGCGAGCCTGTATCAATTGTGCCGGCATTCTTCAGGCGGGCAAGGTCGTCGGGCGCGAAGGGCCGCTGTCGCTGGCGCTTTTCCGGCGGGTGATCGAGGTCAATCTGATCGGTAGCTTTAATGTCGTGCGTTTAGCCGCTGCAGCCATGGCGAGCAATGAGCCGTTGGCGCCGGATGGTGAGCGAGGCGTGATCATCAACACCGGCTCTATCGCCGGTATTGAGGGGCAGGTGGGGCAAAGCGCCTATGCCGCTTCAAAAGCCGGCATCATAGGCCTGACCTTGCCTCTGGCGCGGGACTTGGCGCCACTGGGTATTCGCGTTAATACCATTTGCCCAGGCGTGTTCGATACTCAGATGATGGCGGGTGCCTCGGATGCGCTCTTGGCGGGCTTGCGCGATAGCATAGCCTTCCCGCGGCGCCTGGGGCGGCCCGCTGAGTTTGCCGCGCTGGTGCTTCAGCTGTGCGAGAATAGCTACCTGAACGGCGAGGTGATCCGGCTTGATGGCGCTGCCCGCCTCCCCATGCACTGAATGAAGATTTTGTTTTGAGGCTTTAGATGACTGTTCAAGCCACGATCGAGACCAAATTGCAGCAGGCGTTGTCACCGTCGCTGCTGGATGTCATCAACGAGAGCCACCAGCACAGTGTGCCGGCGGGTTCAGAGAGCCACTTCAAGGTGGTGATTGTGTCTCCGGCATTCGCGGGGCAGCGCTTGGTGGCGCGGCACCAGACTGTCTACCGCGTGCTGGCCGAGGAACTCGCCGGAGGCGTGCACGCATTGGCGTTACACACCTATACCCCTGAAGAGTGGGGCGCTAGGGAGGGAGGGGCGCCGGCCTCGCCCAAGTGCATGGGCGGGAGCAAGCACGATCACTGACAGCCTTGCGCGCTCGATCACATTCAGAGCGCTCTTTACCTATAAATATGAACATCGCGTGCTAAATTGGCAGTAGACACACGCCGAGGCGTTTTTGCAGGCGGCTGTGATGGAATAACACTAAGCATTGAGGATTTGCATGAAGGTTCTGGTAACGGGTGGTGCAGGATATATCGGTAGCCATACCTGCCTGCAGTTGTTGAATGCCGGCTACGACGTGGTGGTGGTCGACAATCTGAGCAACAGCAGTGTCGAGTCATTGGCACGCGTGCAAACATTGGCGGGGCGCGCACTCGAGTTTGCACAGGTCGATATCCGCGATCTGGAGGGGCTGCGCCGGGTGTTCGCGGCACATCAGATTGACAGCGTGATCCACTTTGCCGGCCTGAAAGCGGTGGGTGAGTCCGTTCGCGAGCCGCTGCGCTACTACCAGAACAATGTGGAAGGCACCCTCACGCTGTGCCAGGCGATGCAGGAGGCTGGTGTTTTTAAGATGGTGTTCAGTTCCTCTGCCACCGTCTACGGCGACCCGGCCAGTGTGCCGATTCGGGAGGACTTTCCGCTCTCTGCCACCAATCCCTATGGCCGCACCAAGCTGATGATCGAGGAGATCCTGCGGGATTTTCGCGTGGCCGACAGCCGCTGGCGCATCGTGCTGCTGCGCTATTTCAATCCTGTGGGAGCCCACGAGAGCGGCACCATCGGTGAAGACCCCAAGGGCATTCCCAACAACCTGATGCCTTATATTTCGCAGGTAGCGGTGGGCAAGCTGGCGGAGCTCAGTGTATTCGGTGGTGACTACCCCACCGTGGACGGCACCGGCGTGCGCGACTACATCCATGTGCTCGATCTGGCCGATGGCCACCTCAAGGCGTTGGAGAAAATTGGCCGTGAGGATGGTCTGTTTGTCTACAACCTCGGCACCGGCTGTGGCTATTCCGTGTTGGAAACCCTGCGCGCCTTTGAGCGGGCCAGCGGTCGAACGGTACCCTATAAGATCGTCGATCGCCGCCCAGGCGATGTGGCGAGTTGTTACGCTGACCCAGCGCTGGCCAGAGATGAACTGGGTTGGCAGGCGACCCGTGACATCGATTGCATGACGCGCGATGCGTGGCGTTGGCAGAGCCAGAATCCTGAGGGCTATGTGTAACGCCGTCGCATCTTCACCCGGGGGGGGCGATGTGCCGCCCCGGGGTATCCCCCCGTTGTAAGTTTCCTTTCCCCATCGCGGGTTTTATCTCTCCCCTTGGCCGGCGCCTCCGTGACGCCCCTCTATGGTTGGTCTATACCTAATATCTGTTTCATCACTCTTGGATGATAGGGGTAGTGGTATGAGTATCAAGCGTCTGCTTCAGCTGTTTGTGGCAGTGAGTGTGGGTTTGAATACCATTGCCCTGCTGCTGATGCTGGGGGTATTGGATCGGCAGTCCCAGCTTGTGGCGACCGCACAGTCCCGGCTCGACTCCTACCGCATGGGGCAGGAGATCATGGTGACCTCGGATGAACTCACCCGTCTGGCGCGCACCTATGTGGTGACCGGAGACAAACAATACAAGGAACAGTACTGGCAGATCGTTGATTGGGTGGAGGGCAAGTCGGCGCGGCCGGATGGCCGTACCATTGCGGTGCGCGACTTGCTGAAGGAGTATGGTTTCACACCTGATGAGCTGGCCAAGCTTGACCGCTCCAACGAGCTTTCACTCAAGCTGGTGGAGACCGAAGAGGAAGCCTTTAACGCGGTGGAAGGCAAGTACAAGGATGCCGCTGGCAATTACACGGTGAACGGGGAACCTGACGTTGCCAAGGCCACTGCCCTGGTGCACGATCAGCGCTATCACACCTATCGGGAACATATCATGGCGCCGGTGCAGGAGTTCTTGCGCATGGTGGATCAACGTACTGGGACTGCCGTTGAGGCAGCCGTGGGTTCCACCCATGCCAGCGCCATGGCGCTGGTGGGCTTCCTGGTGGCGGTGATCATTCTGGCCGCGGTGAATTACGCAGTGCTATTGCGCTTTGTGATTGCCCCGCTGGACCGCCTGGGCAAACAGGCTGAACGCGTTGCGGCGGGGGAGCGCGGGGTGCGATTGGCTGAAGAGGGCGCGGCTGAACTTGGCCGGGTGGCGACGACCGTCAATCATATGGTGGACAACCTGCTGCGCGTGGTTGAGAGCGTGGAGCGGGGCGGCAAGGCGGTGGCACAGACGTCTGCCGAGGTGAGCGATGCCATGGCCCGCACGCACGAAACCGTGACCCGGCAGAAGGAGTCCATTAATCAGGTGGCCGCTGCCGCCACCGAAATGAGTGCCACCTCCCATGACATGGCGGGCCATTGCCAAGGCGCCGCAAGCGCCAGTGGCACGGCCCAGCAGGCGGTGGGAGAGGGGCGCCAAGTGCTGGCGCGTACGATTGACGTGATCAATGAGTTGACCCGCGAAATTGAGCAGTCGAGTGACCGCATTGGCCATCTTGAGGAGTCGGTACAGCTGGTGACCAAGGTGATCGACGTGATCAATGCCATTGCCGAGCAGACCAATCTGCTGGCACTCAATGCTGCCATTGAGGCTGCGCGTGCGGGTGATCAGGGGCGTGGCTTTGCGGTCGTTGCAGATGAGGTGCGCTCACTGGCGCAGCGCACCCAGCAGTCCACCCTGGAGATCCTGCAAAACATTGAATCGCTGAAGGGGGATACCCGCCAGGCGGTGGAGTGCATGGGGTCCAGCACTGCAAAATCCGGTGTTGTGTTGGAGCAGGCCAGTCGCGCTTCCCAGTGTTTGCAGTCCATCAGCCATGCCATCGACCAGATCAATGGCATGGTCATCCAGATCGCCTCGGCCGCTGAGCAGCAGTCCCAGGTGGCGGATGACATCGGCCGGCAGGCCAATCAGATCGATGCACTGGCCACCGACTCGGTGTCGCTCAGCGCCCGTTCATTGCATGCCTCCCGCCAGCTGGATGAGCTGGCGACAGACTTGTTAGGTACGGTGGGGCGCTGAGGGGCTCAGCTGGTGGATTTGAGCGAATCACTCTGGGCGACGATTTCCGCGCCCAGTAGCAGGATCATCCACGAGGTGTGTATCCACAGCAGGAACAGCGGCACGGCGGCAAAGGTACCGTATACGAAGCCGTAGCTGGTCTTCGCCGTGATCCAGCCAAAGCCCCATTTGGCCAGCTCAAACAGGGTGGCGGCCGTCGCCGCACCGGTGAGGCAGTCGCGCCAGCACACCCGGCCGCTGGGCATCAGCTTGTAGAACAGGCTAAATGCCAACAGGCTGAGGCACCAGGGGGTGAGCTTCAGCAGCGGCCAGCTGAGCCAGTCGTGCAGTGTGCCCTCGGCCAGCCAACGCAGTGACATTGCCCAGGTGGTGATGCCGATGCCGATGGCGATCAATATGGGGCCCAGGCTGATCAGGCACCAGTAAATCAACAAGCTGACCCAGGTGCGCCGCTTGTGTGGGATGTGCCAGATGTGGTCGAAGGCGGCTTCAATTTCCCGTATCAGGAAAAATCCGGTCAGCAACAGGCCGGCGATACCCAGCACGGTGAGTTGTCGCGCCTGCTGGGCGAACTCCTGCAGTTGCGCCTGGACGGCTTCGCTACTGTTGGGCAACAGATGTTGCAACAGGGCCTGCTGTGCGGTGTCGGCCAGCGCTGCCGACATGGGCAGCGAGGCCATCACGCTGTAAATCACGCTCAGCAGTGGTACCAGGGCGAACAGGCTCAGGTAGGTGAGGGCACCTGCATAGAGGCTCAGTTCGTGCTGATACACATTGCGCAGCAGCCCCTTCAGCCAGAAGCGAAAGCTGCGGGGTGATGGCGTGGCGTTGTCCATGCGCGCTTCAGAAGTGATCTGGGCGCAGTTGCGCATCCAGCCCGCCATCCACGAACAGCACCGCGCCGTGGATGAAACTCGCCTGAGGGCTCAGCAGTAGTGCGATGTTGCCGGCGATTTCGGCGGGGGTGGCACGGCGCCCCAGTGGTGCGTTGAAATCGCGGATGGCAGGGCCGTAGACGGGGTCTTGCAGGCCGGCCTGCAGCAGCGGCGTTTCAACCGCCCCCGGCGCGATGGCATTCAGGCGCACGCCGGCCTGGCCCCAGCTCAGGGCGCGCTGGCGCACGGCGCTGGCCACCGCCTGTTTGGAGCAGGAATAGGCGGTGAAGCCGTCGCCACTATCGGCGATCTGTCGGGTTGCCTGATGATCGCCCGCCAGCATGGCGGCGCGCAGGGGGTGTTCGCGCCAGTCTGCCAGGGTGGCGGAATTGGATGACACCACCACGGCGGAGGGCTGCTGGCCCGCTTGCAGGTCGGCAAACAGCCCATCCAACAGGTTGATGGCGCCGAAGTAATTCACCAGGGCAATCAACGATGGGGGATTCACCTGCGGGCCCAGACCGGCGCTGCACACCAGGTGGTCGATGGGCCCTGCGGCGGTGCTGCGGATGTCGGCAATGGCCTGCTTGCGGCCTTCGGCGCTGGACAGGTCGGCGCATACTTCCGCATTGCGCAGATCCACCCCGATCACGCGATGTCCTTGTGCTTCAAGCAGTTCGCGCGTGGCGGCGCCGATGCCAGAGGCGGCGCCGGTGATGACGGTGACGGGCATGGGTTGATCTCGTCCTGAAGTTGAACCGCCATTATAGGGCGCGCGGGGGCCGTTGTATCACCCACTTGGCGGGTTGAGACGGGGGAGGCCTGGCGTTGATAATGAGGGCCTGTTTGCACCTGTCTTGCCATGAGAACCGATCATGATCGATATTCACGCCCCTTCCGAGTTCCCGGCCCAGCAGGCCAGCTTCAATTCCGCCAAGAATGTGATGGCCAAAAATCGCGATGGCTGGCTGGCGTTGTTTGCCGAGGATGCGGTGGTGCAGGACCCCGTAGGCGTGTCCCCGCTAGACCCCACCGGCTTGGGCCATCGCGGCATTGAGGCGATTGGCAAGTTCTGGGATACGGCGATTGCTTTCGGTGAGCTGGAAATGAACCTGCGCGAGTCGCACCCCTGTGGCGACGAGTGCGCCAATGTGGCCACGCTGACGAAGAAGCTCTCGGACACCGTGTCCATCACCACCGATCTGGTGATCGTCTACCGGGTGAATGAGCAAGGCAAGATCGTGTCGCTGAAGGCGTATTGGGAGTACGCCAAGGTGGATGCCCAGCTGAAGAAGGCCTTCGGCTGAGCCCCATGCCCATCCGCGCTTAAGCCGTGGGTGGGCTTTTCCCCGGTCCTCGACCGGGGCTAGGGTTTACACCCCGCCGCGGCAGAGCGCGTGTCAATTTCGCCGGCGGCAGCGTCAGATCAGCTTTGCCCGGCTGGCGCGGCGACCAGCCTCTCGCTTGACTTCATGATTGCCAGCCACTGATGTGCTTTGCCGCCTGCCAGCCGAAGGTCATGGCAGGGCCGAGGGTGGAACCGGGGCCTGGATAGGTGGGCAGGGTGGCGGCGGTGATGTTGCCACAGGCGTAGAGGCCCGCAATGGGCTCGCCCCGGGTGTTCATGACCTGGGCATTGTGGTTGATCACCAGCCCGCCTTGAGTGCCGAAATCGCCGGGGTCGATGCGCATGGCGTAGAACGGAGCTTGCGCGATGGGCGCCAGGCAAGGGTTGGGCTGCACGGTGGGGTCGCCGTAGTAGCGATCGTACTCGGCGTCGCCCCGCTGCATTTCCAGATCTTTGCCTGTGTTGGCGTACTCATTCATCTGCTTAATGGTCTGGTGCAGCCCATCGGGGTCGATGCCGGTTTTGATGGCCAGCTCGCGGATGCTGTTGGCGCGGGTGAGGAAGCCACTATCGAAATAGCTTTTGGGCAGGGTGAAATCCGGCTTGAAGCCTGAGGTCAGCAGCGGGCCGACGAAGTAGGCGGCGCGGAAGCGGGCATCGAACACCATCCAGCTGGGCACGGCGGGCTGGCCTTGGCTGTGGCGTTTGAACAGGGCCAGTTGGTAGGCCATGTAGTTCTGGGATTCGTTGGCGATGCGCTTGCCCTGGCGATCCACCACGCAGTTGCCGGGCAGGGATTTTTCCATGATGGACAGTCGCGGGCAGGGTTCGCCGGGCGTGGTGGTGGTGCTGCACCACCAGGCGCCGTTCATCTGCGCGGTGGCGGCGCCCAGTTTCATGGCTTGCTGCATGACCTCGCCGGTGTTGCCAGGGGTGCCGGCGCTCCAGGCGCTGTTGGTGGGCTTCGGCAGGTATCGCTCGCGCATGGACTGATTGTGCTCGAAGCCGCCGGCAGCCAGCACTACGCCTCGCCGTGCCTCTATGCGCAGGGTTTTGCCGTTGCGTTGTACTTCGGCCCCTATGACCCGGCCGGTGTCGTCGGTGATCAGTTGGCTGAGGGCGGTATTGAGCCAGAGCGGCATGTCGCGCTCGATCATCGACAGCCGCAGGCGGGCAATGCCGGCGCTACCGGTGCAGAGGCGGCGGCCGCGGCGGTGTTTCAGCCACCAGCGCACATCCTTTGCATAATCCCACATTAGTCTGGCCAGCAGTCGGGTCCAGCCGGGCAGCCGGCAGATCAGTTGCTGTCCTTCGCTCTGAGTGAAGCCGATGCGGTCAAACAACCACATCATGTGATGGGTATCCTGCAGGGTGTCGGCCTCGGCACCCAGTGCGTCGCGCATGATCGGCTCGGGTTCCATGGAGCGGTGGCCGTGGCGTGCCCCGGGCAGGGAGGAGTAGTAGTCCGGGTAGTGATCCAGGCTCAGGTAGCGCACGCGGGTGCGCTGGTGTAGAAACTCCACCATGCGCGGACCCTCGCGCAGGTAGGTGTCTATGATCTGGTCGGGCACCACGCCCTCGGGCAGCGTATGGCGCAGGTATTCCCGGGCGTCTTCCAGGCTGTCCTCGGCACCTGCGGCCAGGGCGTAGCGGTTGCAAGGTATCCATACGCCGCCGCCGGAGAGGGCGCTGGTGCCGCCGTATTTGGCTTGTTTTTCGATGACCAGTACATCCTTGATGCCCATCTCCCGGGCGCATAGGGCACTGGTGAGGGCGCCGTTGCCTGAGCCGACGACGAGCACATCGGTGCTGTGATCCCACGTGGTAGTTGGCATGCTCACCTCCTCTGAACCCGTGGCCATCATGGCCTGTGGTCGGCTGTGGCGCCATCACCTGTTTGGGCGGCGGTGGGGCGTTTTCCCCACTCCAGCGAATAGATCAGTTCCAAGGCACTTTCAACGCCGCTGAGGGCATCCACGTAGAGGCGGGGGGCCAGCTGGTAGCGCAGTCCCACGGTGTTGCTGGCGCCGAAGGCGCCGATGCCGTAGCGCAGTTCCAGTCGCTCGCTGAGCTTGCCGCTGAGTTGCACCTGGGTGCCTTGGGCGGTGTTGCTGGTATCGATGCTGAAGTCATCTACCCCGAATGTTTGGGCGATTTTGTCTGCGGGTTTTTCGGCGCTGGCCAAGCCTAGCGAGAGGGCGGCCTGCTGCATGGCGCCGGCCTCGTTTGCCTGTTGCAGCTTGTTGGGGGCACGGCCTGTGATGAGGTAGCTGAGCACGCTGTTTTCTGGCATGGCGGGCTCTGAGAACAGGCGCGTCAACAGATGGTCGGGGCGGCCACTGAGGCGCAGGCCGGCGACGGTGCCGTCATCGGCCTTGCGGATCGCTTCTACATCCAGGCGGGGCTGGCTGAAGTCGCCGCTGAAACTCAGCATGCCTTTGCGCACCTTGAGATCCTGGCCGTAGGCTTTGTAGCGCCCGCGTTCCAGTTTGAGCACGCCGTAGGCCTGGGGGGCGTGGTCGTGCCCCAGTTTGGCGAGCAAGTCCCCCTTGAGCAAGGTGTCGAAGCCGTAGCCGGTGATTTCGACGTGGGGGCCGAGTTTGATGCGCAGGTCTGCCTGCCAGGGGAAGGGCGCGGTGTGGGCGGCTGAAGCTACCGGCGTGTCAGCCATCACCACATCGGGGGATTCGGTGATGGCGCTGTCGGGAAGTTCCTTGAGTTTCGCCACGGCCTTGGGGATGGCAATGTCGCCACTGATGGCGGCGCCGGCAGGGCTGAGCTGGCTGCTGATTTTGGCTTGTGCCTCCAGGTTGATGCCTGGATAGGGTGCCAGGGCGAGGTGTCGGCTCTCTGCGTCGAGCTGGGCGCGCCAGGGGCTTGCACGCCAGTCGGCGCCGCCGCGCACGCTAATGTCTCCGGCATTGGTGTGCAGCACGCCGTTTAAGGTGTTGCGCTGTCCCAGCCATTGGCTGTTGAGCTGGCCGTCGCGGAGATCAAGCCCGAGGTCGGGGCGCTGCAGGCGCAGTTTGCTGGCGCTTAGCTGGCCGTTGATCTGCGGCATGGCGGGGTCGCCCTCCAGGCGCAGGTCGGCATCTAGCTGACCGGCTAGGGGATAAGGCAGGCTAGCCAGGGCGCTGAGGGTGGCCAACTGGCTGCCCTGCAGGTGTGCGCTCAGGGACATTTGCCGCGCCCGGCTAAGGGGGGCACGCAGTTCTCCCAGGCTGTTGAGTTGGCCCAGGGGGCCGCCGTCCAGTGTCAGGCGCAGACGGGCGCGATCAGGCAGGAGGCCCAGCGTGCCCTCCAACTGGCGGATGGGGAGCACGGGAGTGTCCGGGCTGGTTTGCACGGTTCCGGCCTGCAGGCGAGCCGTCAGTTGCGCCTCCTGTAACCCATCGGCTGCCCAGCGGGCGCTGCCCTCCAGGCCGAGTTCACCCCGTAGGCGGGCATCCAGGGCTAGCACATCCAGCCATTGGAGGGGTAGCCGGCGCAGCTGGGCCTGGGCTTGGCCAGCACCGGCCTGGCTCTGCAGGTTGACACACAACTCGGCCGGGTTGGCCTGCCAGCAGGCATTGCGCAAATGGGGCCCGGCGCCGGCCTGCCAGCCGAGTGTGGCCTCTCGCTTCAGCTGCCAGGCTGGGAGCGTGGCGTGGGCGGGCGTCAGGGTCGCCTGGCGTAGCAGGCCCTGCCAATCCTGCCCCTGAGCGCGTCCATCCAGGGTCAGCGCGAGGCGGGCCTGGTCAGAGGAGCCATGGAGTTGTAGCCGGTGCTGTAGCCAGCCGCCGCTCAGCTTTGCGCTGATGGCGCTGAACTGCTGCTCGCCCAGGCGCATGTGTTGGCTGAGGATCTCGATGCGGCCATCGCTGGGCTTGCCCTGGGCGAGCAGCGTGAGTTGCTCCAGCGCTAACTCATCCAGGCTCAGCAAGGGGGCGTCCAACTGAACGGCCAGGGTGGGGTTCGCCAGGGGGCCCGATGCGCCGAAGCGACCGTTTAGCCTGCCCCCCAAGCCGGGCCAGAGCTGTTGCAGCTCGGGGGCCTGCACGGTGCCCTGCAATTCAACCTGTTCACCCAGTGCGGCGGTGGCGTTCAACAGGTTGCGCCCGACGCTCAGTTCAAGCTGTTGGATGCGAGTGGATTGTGTGTCGCCCTCGAGCTGCAAGCTGGCCAGCAGGGGGTGCTGTTGCCAGCGCCCTTCGAGCCGGGCCATGGGAACGGCGTAATGCCACTGCTGCAATTGCTGCTCGAGCGCAAATGCCAGCTGCCCCTTCAGCTGGCCCGCCACCGGCAAGCCCCAAGCTTCAGGTTTGAATTGCGCCAGGCTCAGGCTGCCATTGGCGCTCAGTGAGGGCTCTGTGAGCAGCTCCGCCTGGATGCGTGCCTGCAAGCCTTCGGCGTCCAGTGTCAGTGACTGCAATGCCAGCCGTGGCGTTTGCCATTCGGCTTCCAGTTGTGCGTGCAACGGTGGCGTGTTTGAAGCCTGCTGCAGTTGCAGTTCAGCAGCGCCGCTAATCTTCAGTTGAACGAGTGTCCCTTCGGCGTGGAGTTGGGCCTGTCGCAGGGTGATGGCCGCCGTCGGCAGGGTCCAGGGGCTGCCGAGCTGCAGTTCGGCCTGCAGGGTTTGGTCGTCCAGCCGGAGTTGCCCTTTACCGGTCAGCTGCGGCGGCGCCTGCTGCTCGGCCTGCCAGTTGAGCCGGGGTAGGTCGCCCTGCAGGGTCACATCAAGTTGCTGGTCTTCGAGTCGCGCTTGCAGCGCCAGAGGGCCCTGTGGCTGCAGGGGGAGCTGCCCGTGCATGCTCAACCGCCCCAGCGGCGGGGGCAGGGTGGCGCTGAACTGGCTCAGCTGTAGCTGGCGCCCGCTCAGCTGCAGGCTGGCCGCGATGGCGTCAATCTGGTGGCGGCTTTCGCCTTGTACTATCTCCAGCGTTTGCAGGGCGAGTCGATCAATGCCGAAAAACAGCGGGGGCAACGCCAGTGGGGCACGGTCATCGTTGACCGGCGGTGATGCCGGGAGTGCTAGATGAACGCGCTCGGCGCTGAGCTGTTGAAGGCAGAGCAGGCTGTGCTGGCAGGTCAAGCCGGCATCAAGGTAAAGCTGATCGATTTGCAGCAGCAGCTCGCCGTTGCGATATTCGAGTTGTAGCAGCTGTAGGCCCGACGACAGGCGGCCCTTGGGGGCAGAAAGGCGCAGGCCCGGCACCCAGTCAGGCAGGCGCTCGGCCAGCAGTTGGGGGGCGGCTTCGCTGGTGAACACGCTGACGGTGGCTGCGGCCAGCAGCCCCAGGCCGGCGAACCAAGGCAGTGCGCGCAGGCTCCAGAGGGTCAGACTGCGGCGCAGGCTCACAGTGCTGGCCCCATGGAAATATGCAGGCGCAGGGATTCGGGGTTCTCGCTCACGGCGCTGGCCAGATCGACCCGGATCAGGCCCACCGGGGAGTACCAGCGCAAGCCCAGCCCTGCGCCGGTATGCCACGGGTCGTCGACGTGGTCGTAGGCGCGACCGCTGTCGCAAAACACGGCCACGCCCCAGGACTGACTGAAGCGCCAGCTGTACTCGCCGCTCAGTACATTCAGGTAGCGACCGCCTCGCAGCTTGCCATCATCGTATTGCGGCGCCAGGCTCTGGTAGTCGTAGCCGCGGATACTCTGGTCGCCGCCGGTGAAAAAACGGTACTTGGGGGGCACTTCGTCCTGATCGGCGGTGGCCAATGCTCCCAGCTCGGTGCGCAGCAGCAGTTGGTGATGCTGCGCCAGGGGCTGGAGCCAACGGGCGCCGGCGCGGGTGTAGAGCAGATCCGTTGCACTGCCCCAGGATTCTGCGCCGCCGGTGGTCTCCAGCCACAGCCGGTAGCCTTGCTGAGGGGTGATCGGGTGGTCGCTCACCAGGCGGGAGAGACCCATGCCGGGCATGGGATAAAAGCCGCTCTGATCTTGCTCGCCTTGTTGGAAATCGTCGTATTCCAGGTTCAGGTAGCGGCGCCATTGCCAGCCGCTATCGAACACGCGCACATGGGCCAGCGACAGGGTGGAACTGGTGGATTCGGTATCCTGCAGTGTTTCCTGCTCCAGTGCTGCGCCAATCTCCCAATAACGTTTGAGTGGGCTGCCCTGCGGGATGCGATAGCGGGCGTCCAGGCTTTGGCGGATGGCTGACAATTCGAGATTGCTGCGCAGGCTGTCACCGCGCTCATTGATGAGCGGACGCTCCCAGCTGATGCGCCCGGTGGGGCCGCTATCGGTACCGAAGCCCAGGCCGAACTCGTTGCGGTGCAGCGGGCGATCGGTGAGCAGAACCCGGATGGGTACCTGCTGATCATGCGCACTTGGCTCGCCGGGGGCCAGTTCCACCTGTTTGAAATACTGTGTCTCTTCCAGATTGCTTTGCAGTTCGGCGAGTTTGTCCTCGTCGTAGGCATCGCCTTGCTTGAACGGGGCGAGTTTGTTCAGTCGCTGCGGGCTTAGTTGGCTGCCCTGGAACACCAGCTCGCCAAAGCGATAGCGCGGCCCTGGCTCGAATGTGAGGCGAACATCGGCGTAGTTCCGGCTGCCGTCGATGCGGATCTGTTGCTCGCTGAAGCGCGCCTGAAGGTAGCCCAAGCGCCGGGCCCGGCTCTGCAGGCTGCGTTTGAAGTGCTCGTACTGGCCGTGGTGTAAAGCGCTGCCGACGGGCAGCGGCCACTGCTTGAGCAGTTTGGCAAAGTCATGGCCGGGGTCGTCGCAATGCAAGGTTACGGACCTTACCCGTACCCGCTCGCCAGGCTGCAGCGTGATCGCCAATCGTTTTTCACTGATCTGCAGCTGGCTCTTCAACTGGTAGTAACCCAGCCCGCGAGCGGCCTCATCAATGCGTTGCATCACCTGCTGCTGCAGGTGTTCCGGGTGTTCCAGCTGGGCTTGCTCGATTTTCCCCAGGTGGGCCAACACGTTTTGCTGCAGGGCCGGGTCGGCACCGAAAATGTCTGTTTTCAGTGTGGCAGCCCATGCCGTGCCGGTGAGAGCCAGCCCCAGCGCCAGGAGGAGGTGGCGCCACGGCATTTAGAGCGGAATCCGCTGGCCGGGCTGCAATACGCGCAAGCCATGCTGTTCAATGCTGGCGCCCTGCTCTGCATTGGCGTAGTGGTAGCACCACATGCGAGCACGTTGCTCCGGGCTGTACTCGCGCAGCAGGTCATCCACGCCGCTATGGGAGGGATTGCCCTCCAGTCCACAATCATGGAACAAGGTCTCACCGCGATTGGCGCAGTGAGAGATCAGCTCCGGCACTGGCCGTGTATCACCGCTATAAAAAAACACCCCATCCACGCCGATGGAAAAGGCCGACAAGGGGGCGTGGTGGCGCGCGGGTCGCACACTCCAGAAATACTGCTCATGCCAGAAGCCGTCGCTGACGGGGATCAGGTGAAACACCTCCCAGAAGTTCACGCCGCCCTCGGCCAGTGCTCCAGGATAGGTGCCCAGGCGTTGATGCAGTAGCGGAATGATCCAGACAGGCACATACACCTTGACCTGGCCGCGCCGGGCAGGGTCGAAGCATATGGTGTGGAACAGCCCTTCCAGGCCACCTATATGATCGAGGTGGCAGTGGGTGATAAACACGGCGGAGGGCGGTTCTCCATAACTGGCAAGATAACGACTGAGCGTGTCGAGTCCACAATCGATCAGGAGTAGGGGAGTACCGCCTCGCTCAATAACGCAGGCAGAACAGCCCAGCCCTTTGTTACTGGCAGAACCTACCCCTAAAAAATGCGCACTGAGTGTCATGCTCCCCTCCTGAAGCGGGCAGTTCATGTGCTGCCCCATGGGAAGTCATTCTAACAGGCCGTTGTAATCTGCGATCACGGGGGGCGGTATATGGGCATCAGCTTGCGTGGTCAAAACAAGCATAGGCGAGGAGAATAACGCTTGTGTCTGCCGGCAGATTAACATGCGTCTGCGCACGAAGAGCACTGCTGCCTGCGTGATTCAGCCACTGGCAAGTGCTACATGGTGATCATGGTTGAATGAGACTGATGTTCAGCAGGCTTGCTCAAACCATTGCAAGCCCTCTTGATGAGGGGGGTAGAGGCGCCAGATTTCTTCAATCATGCCACTGTGCGCCAAATAGGCCATGTGATTGACGATGTCTGGGTCAAGCTGGGTGCCCGCCAGGCTGTGCAGCTCCGCCATGGCGTCGAGCAGCGGCCAGGGGTCCTTGTAGGGGCGTTTGGAGATGAGGGCATCGAAAATATCGGCCACGGATGTAATGCGTGCTGATAATGGAATCTGTTTGCCCTTGAGGCCCCGAGGATAACCGGTACCATCCCATCGTTCATGGTGTCCGCCGGCAATTTCACGCGCGACCCGAAAAAACGGTTTTTCGCCGAGGATCTGTTCGCCCTGGAGCGTGTGCTGTTGCATTATGCGGCGCTCTTCCGCGTTGAAATTTCCGGGTTTTTTTAAGATGTGATCGGGGAGTGCAATCTTGCCTACATCGTGCATCATCGATGAGTAGCCCAGCTCCATCACGTCGTGTTCTGGCAGGTTCATCAAGGTGGCAATATGCTCTACGTACAGTCGAACCCGCTGTATGTGGTTAGCGGTGGTGCGGTCTTTCAGATCGCATACAGTAGCGAGTTTGTAGATCACCTCCAGTTGGGCGTCATATAACTCGCGCGTACGCTCCACGACTTTTGCATCAAGCATGGTGTTGAGTTCTTTCAAGCGCTGGTTGAGGCGTTGCTTGCTGCGCAAAAGTTGTCGCGTGCGCAAGTGGGTGGTGAGTCTGGCGCGCAGCTCCTCTGGAGAGAAGGGTTTAACCAAATAATCGTTAACGCCTTTTGCCAGTAACTGGTGTAACACTTCCTTTTGTTCCAGCTTGGTGACGACCACCAGGCTGACATCATCGTACTTGGGCAGGCTGCGAATGCGATGGCAGAGAGAGATGCCGTCCAGTACCGGCATGTAGATGTCGGTCAGCACCAAGTCCACATTGGGTTCGGCCTCAAGGTTTTTCCAGGCTTCCAGTCCATCCCGGCAGGCGATAATGTTACAGCCCATCTGCTCCACGACCAGCCGGTATATGGCCGTAATCGCCGGGCTGTCTTCCGCTACTAAAACGGTGGGCGTGCCATCAAAACTGGGCAAGCCTTGTTTTCGATCGGGATAGGCGGCGGCGATTTCTCCGATGCGATCAACCAGCTCTTGTGGGCTCAGTTGGCGGGAAATGAAATCGATGGCCCCCACCTCGAAGGCCTCTTCGCGCAGCCCTACGGCGTTGCTGCTACTGAGCAGAGCAACAGGTACCAGCCGAGTTTCCTCACTCGCCTTAAGCAAGGCGCAAAATTCCAGTGCCGACATGTCGGGCAGGGTCATGGCGATGACCATGATATCGGGAGAAAAATCACGAATGGCGCGAAAACTTTCCGCAGCTGAATGCGTGCAGCAAACCTCCCAGCCTTCCTGGCGGAACAGGGCGGCATAGACCTCGCTCACCGCCGTGCTTGGGTCTGCCAGAAGAACGCGTTGGGCCATCGGTTTACCCTCATCCATGATGCTGACAAAAACAGGCAGGACACACATCACCTCAACTGTATCGTGGTGATGCTGAACCTGCCTGCTGGGGGCGACAGCAGTAGCCCTTAGTAGGACCCTTGAATCTCATCGCTTAAGGCTGCCGGCGTCCGTGTTAAAACTATAGCCAGCCCTTAGCTCAAGCCTTAAACCGATTTTTCATAATACGCCGTAGATATAGTGAAAAAGTTGTACTCATGTGCCGTTAGCTGGCAGCTGAATAATCCCCTCAGGGGCTGGGCCGTTCAGCCAGCGCTGAAGGATGCGATAGGTGTCTTGATCAAAGTCGCCTAGCGCGCGTTGGGCGGCCATTTGCTGTGCTGCGGCTATGCCCGCAGCACTTCCCAGGTAATGCCACTGATCAAAAACATGAATGAGGTCTGGCGAGTGCTCGTCTGGAGGGGCAATCAAGCCAATGGGGCCTGGATAGGGCCAGGTCTGAAAGCGGAGCGGCCCCAATGCCCGCTCAACGCGCGCGCGATGCGCTTCAGCGGTCTCAAGGCCAATACATGCCCCTGAGCATTGGCGAATCTGGTGTTGGCGGCAGGGGCTGCCCTTGCGACTGGGTTTTTCCAAGCCCAAGCTAACTTTGCATAGCTGATGAGCGTTACTTAGACCTTCCAAGGCCTGCAGGGCTGCCTTGCGCTGGCTGAAAGGCCCCAGCAGTGTGCCCTGGTACTTGGCGAGTTGTTCGGCGCTGACCAGTTTGGCCGGGGCGCTGGGGTCTGCCGGTAGATACCAGGCGCACACTTCGCGTGCGCGCCGCAGTTGGCGATTGAAAACGGGGTTGAGCGCCCTGACCAGGCGGCTTTGCGTTAGCAGTGCATGCAGTTCGCTGCCCGTTTCTTGCCATTCTACACGCCGCACTTGCTGGCTTAGCCTGCGTGCCTTGTGGTCGCTGGCTGCGGCATTAAAATGCGCGATCACGCTACGGCGGAGGTTGCTGCTCTTGCCAATGTAGAGCAAGGTATCGTTATCGCTGAAAAACTGGTAGACGCCACAGCCTTCGGGTATTGCATCGATGAGTGCGTCGTCCAGGCCAGGAGGGGCGCTGGGTCGGGCGATAAGTTGCTTGACGGTGTTGTCGAAGCGCTCAGGGCCCACGCTGTTGCGTGCAATGTCGAGAAACTGGTGGACTGCCTGGGTGTCGCCCAGTGCACGGTGGCGGGCCGACATGTGCAGCGCATGGCGTTGGACCAGATGATCCAACCCGTGGTGTTTGTGTTGCGGAAACAGCTTGCGCGAGAGGCGCACGGTGCAGAGCGTGGGCGCTTCATACGCAATGCCCACCCGCTGGAATTCATGGCGCAGAAAACCATAATCGAAGCGCGCGTTGTGGGCCACCAGCCAGCGGCCCGACAAGCGCTTGGCCAGTGCTGCTGCTAGGTGGGCAAAGTCCGGCGCCTCGCCCACCATGTCATTGTCAATGCCGGTGAGCTGAGTGATGAACGGTGGAATCGGGCAGCCCGGATTGACCAGGCTGCTCCAGACCTCCATCTGTCCGTCGGGCTCCAGGGTGATCAGGCCAATCTCGGTGATGCGATCACGCAGGGGGTTGCTGCCGGTGGTTTCCAGATCGAGGATGGCCACCGGCTGCGGGAACAGCCCCTCAGCGCTGCTGGGCATCGAACTGCTTGCCGGTGACACCGCGGCTGTCCGGGCCCATCAGGTAGAGATAAGCCCCCATGATGGCCTCGGGCAGGGGGTTCACCTCGGGGCTTTCACCGGGGTAGGCGGCTCGGCGCATGCTGGTGCGGGTGGCCCCCGGGTTGAGGCTGTTGACGCGGATGTGCGTGGTGGAGGCCAGCTCATCGGCCAGCACCTGCACGAAGCCCTCGGTGGCGAATTTGGAAACCGCATAGCCACCCCAGTAGGCGCGACCGTGGCGCCCTACACCCGAGGAGGTGGCAATGATTGAGGCATCCTCACTCAGGCGCATCAGCGGCAACATGGCGCGGGTCAGCATGAACATGGCGTTGACGTTGACCTGCATCACTTCCATCCAGGCGTCGGCGTCGTAGGTTTCAATCGGTGTGCGTGGCCCGAGCACGGCGGCATTGTGCAGCAAGCCATCGAGCTTGCCGAAGGCATCCTCAATGCGAGCACCCATTTCCCAGTAGTTATCCATGCTGGCACCGCGCAGGTCGATCGGGTAAATGGCCGGCTCTGGGCCATCTGCGGCGATGATCTCGTCATACACCTGCTCGAGTTTTTCTACCGTGCGGCCCGCCAGAATCACCCGGGCACCGTGGGCGGCATAGCTCTGCGCGGCAGCGCGGCCGATGCCGTCGCCGGCGCCGGTCACCAGTATGACGCGACCGCTGAGCAGGTCGCGGCGGGGGCTGTAGTTCATCATGGGTTCATCTCGTGGCTGTGCGGGCTCTGGGGTGTAAGTGTTCAGATCTGGCGGAAGATCAGTTGGGCCAAGGCGTGTGCATCATCGGCCACAAGATCGGCTCCCCAGTTTTCCAGCGGATCATCGGGGTGGATATAGCCCCAGCCGGCGGCGGCGGAAGGCATGCCGGCATTGCGAGCGGCCTCGATGTCGCGGCGGTGGTCGCCCACGTAGAGGGTGCGTCCGGGCGCGACTCCGACCTGCTGGCAGGCGTGCCATAGCGGCTCGGGTGCCGGTTTTGGCATGCCGACATGATCTGGGCACACCAGCGTGCTTGAGGTGGGCTCCAGCACGATCCGGCGCATCAGTGGCTCGGCGTAGTGGCTTGGTTTGTTGGTCACGATACCCCAGCGGATGCCCCGTTCGGCCAGTGCCAGTAGTAGCTCTGGAATACCGGGAAAGGGCGCGCTGTGTGCGCCGAGGTCTTCTTCGTAGATGGCCAGCAGTCGCAGCCGGGCGGCCTGAAAGGACGGGTGCTCTTCTTCGATGTCCAGCGCCAGGCGCGTCAGTGCACGTGCGCCGTCGGAGACGGTGGCGCGGATAGGCGCGTAGTCCATGGCGGGCAGCTGGTGCTCGGCGCGCAGCCTGTTTACGGCCACGGCGAACTCCGGTGCGGTATCGAGAAGAGTGCCGTCCAGGTCAAATAATACGCAGTCGATGTTCACGGCGTGAGGGGGACTCGCGGGCTGACTGAAGGGGCTAAAAGCTTAACCCGGATGGCGTCTCAGGGGAATCAGTGAAGGAGGCGTCGGTTGGGCCTCCTTCTGATGCGCTCAGGCTGATTCTGTTTGTGGCGCAGGCGGCTGTTGTTCCCGTCGAGGCTGCGCGATCAGTAGCAGACCCACGCGGCCAATCAGAATGATGCCAAGTGCGTCTGCCAGCAGGTCGGCAACGTCCACCTGGCGATGTGGGAACAGGCCCTGGCTCAGTTCTTCCGCGAAGGCAATGGCGAAGGCGAGCAGGCTGCCGATATGGAAGCGCAGACCAAAGGCGGAGACTTGTCGAAACCGAGTGGCCAAGTTGGCCATGGCACCCAGGCCGCCCCAGATCACCATATGCCCCAGTTTGTCGGCATAGGGGAACAGCCCCCCCAATTTCATCACCACGCCTGCCGGTTGGGTGTCACCTTGATAGACGAGAACAGCTACAAATAGCATGTAAAGAGCAAGCAGTGTGCGCATTTAAGCGAAGTCCCTCATGTTGAGTTGCACTGAGCATGGCAGTGAATCCCGAGGTACGACAGCGCAAAACGCACATGTTGATGCTGCAGAATTGAAACCTGCGACGTTCGCATATTTACGTTGCGATGCAGGTCTCAATTTTCCATATTTTAAAGCTTGGTCAAGCGGGCTTTCTGGCGCGCACCAGGTAGTTGACGTCGGTATCTTTGCCCAGTGAGTACACTTGGGTAATGGGGTTGAAGCTCATGCCGACGATCTCGACCAGCTCAAGCCCTGCCTCCCTCAGCCAGCGGGCCAGCTCAGACGGTTTGATGAACTTTGCATACTCATGCGTGCCGCGCGGCAGCATGTTGAGCACATACTCGGCCCCGACGATGGCCAGCAGAAAGGCTTTGGGGTTGCGGTTAATGGTCGAGAAATAGAGGTCCGCCCCAGGCTTGGCCAGGGCGGCACAGGCGCGGATTACCGAGCCGGGGTCTGGCACGTGCTCGATCATTTCCAGGCAGGCCACCACATCGTATTGCGCCGGGCGCTGCTCGGCCATCGCCTCGGCGGTGGCATTCAGGTATTCCACCTCCACGCCGGATTCCAGCTGGTGCAACTTGGCCACGGCCAGGGGGCCTTCGCCGGCATCCACGCCTGTGACTACCGCGCCGCGGTGGCTCAGGGCCTCACTCAGCAGGCCGCCACCGCAGCCGACGTCGATGACGCGCTTGCCGGCCACCTGGGAATGCAGGTCGATATAGTTGGCCCGCAGGGGGTTGATGTCGTGCAGGGGTTTGAACTCTGAGTTCGGGTCCCACCAGCGATGGGCGAGAGCTTCGAACTTGGCGACTTCCTGGCGGTCGACGTTGCTGGTGTTGGCCATGATGATATTCCTGCCGAGGGCCTCGCGGGCCGTGCGTAATGCGTTGGGTTCAGTGGCTGTGGATCTGGCGCGCCCAGCGGCGTGCCTTTTCCTTCAGCGCCTCGCTGTCCAGTGTGGTCAGCTGGCGCTGGTCGAGCAGCTGCTGGCCGGCCACCCACACGTGGCTCACCCGTGGGGCTGAGTTGGTGTACACCAGTTGCGATACCGGCTCATACAGCGGGTAGGCTTCCAGGTCGCCCATGTCGAAGGCGGTGATGTCGGCCTGCTTGCCCACTTCCAGTGAACCCAGGCTGTCCTGCAGACCCAGGGCGATGGCGCCGTTCAAGGTGGCCATGCGCAGGGCGTAGTGGGCGGGCACGGCGGCGGCATCGTTGGCCACCGCCTTGCCCAGCAGGGCGGCGGTGCGCAGCTCGCCCAGCAGGTCCAGGTCGTTGTTGCTGGCGGCGCCATCGGTGCCGATGGCCACGTTCACGCCCGCCTGGCGCAGTTTTTCCACCGGGCAGAAGCCGCTGGCCAGTTTCAGGTTGGATTCTGGGCAGTGCACCACGTGGCTGCCGCTGCTGGCCACCAGGGCGATGTCGCTGTCATCCAGGTGCGCCATGTGCACGCACTGGGTGCGGGGGCCCAGAATGCCCAGGTCGTTCAGGCGCTGCAGCGGGCGCTTGCCGGTGGCTTCCAGGCCGCTGTGTACTTCGAAGGCGGTTTCGTGCAGGTGTACCTGGATGTTGGCGTCCAGCTGGTTGGCCAGGGTGGCGATGCGGCCGAAGGTCTGGTCCGACACGGTATAGGGCGCGTGGGGGCCAAAGGTGGTGGTGACCAGCTCGCTGTGCTTGAAGGTGTCGATCACGCCGAGGCCTTTGTGCAGGTATTCGTCGGCGTCGCGCGCCCAGGCAGTCGGCATCTCCAGTACCGGGAAGCACAGTTGAGCGCGCATGCCGGCGGCTTGTGCGGCATGGCCACACGCGTCTGGGAAGAAGTACATGTCGCTGAACAGGGTGGTGCCCGAGCGCAGCATCTCGGCGATGGCCAGCTCGGTGCCATCTCTGACGAATTCGGCGTCTACCCATTTGCCCTCGGCGGGCCAGATGTGTTGCTCCAGCCATACCATCAGCGGCTTGTCATCAGCCAGTCCGCGAAACAGCGTCATTGCCGCGTGGCCGTGGGCGTTGATCAGGCCTGGGGTGAGCACGTGGTTGTCGAGCGCCAGCACCCGGCGGGCGCTGAACTGTTGGTGTGCCTGTTCGGTAGGGAGTACACCTACAATGCGGTTCTCGGTGATGGCTAGGCTGTGGT
This sequence comes from uncultured Pseudomonadales bacterium, assembly GCA_964649985.1. Lineage (GTDB taxonomy): Bacteria > Pseudomonadota > Gammaproteobacteria > Pseudomonadales > CAZYQX01 > CAZYQX01. The sequence goes on from CAZYQX010000003.1 coordinate 78,430, forward strand.
GTTCCAGCACCACCCCGGCAGGTTGCACGGGGATGATCCAGCGGGCGTCGATCAACCAGTCGACGGCGATGGGCGTGGTGGTGGTCATGGCGCGCTCCGGTGGCTGAAACGAGTGCGCAGTATAAGCCATGTGGCATAGAGTCTGCCGGTGGACTAGTTTTAATAAAATATTTGTTATGACTCTATAAAGCGTTAATCACCCGAGGTCTCACCATGCAGGGTAATACTCGTCAGCGTTTTGCATTAATTTTCATGGTGATCGGCTTGGCTACGGCTCTTTTGGCGGTGGCCGTGTTCCAACTGCGGTTTGCCTCACATGCGGCGCGTGAGGCTGGTGAGAACCGCTACCAGTCGTTCCTGCTGGCAAACCAGTTGCGACAGGACTCCCAGGATCTCACCCGCATGGTGCGAACCTACACGGTAACAGGTGATGCCAAGTGGGAGAGTCAATACCTCCAGGTAGTGGACATACAAGATGGCAAGGCAGCCCGCCCGGAACAATACCAGCGCATCTACTGGGATTTTCTTGCGGTAAGTGATCAGAAGCCTCGCCCGGATGGCGAGCCAGTGGCGTTGATGGCGCTGATGAAGCAGGTGGGGCTGACCCCGGAGGAAGAAGCCAAACTGGCCGAATCCAAGCAGCTTTCCGATGCGCTGATTGCCATTGAAACCCAGGCCATGAACCTGGTGAAAGGGCTGCAGGATGATGGCAAGGGCGGTACGCGCCAGGGCGCTCCTGATCTGGAAAAAGCCCGCAAGTTGGTACACGACCAGGTTTACCACCAGGAGGTGGCGAAGATCATGCGCCCGCTGGACGAGTTCTTCGCCATGCTTGATGAGCGCACTCAGGCCACGCTCGACCGCGCAGAGGCGCGCCAATCCCTGTGGCAAAATGTGGTTTCGGTATTGGTGGCACTTATTTTAATGCTCTTGGCCTTGGCGGCCTGGATGCAGCGCCAGCTGTTCCGCCTGATGGGGGGCGAGCCAGCTTACGCGGTCGAAATGATGCATCGCGCGGCTCAGGGGGAACTCTCTCTGCAGATAAATACCCGCAGTGGCGATGAAGCGAGTGTGCTCTATGCACTTAAAAACATGCTGTCCAACCTATCCGCCATGGTGGGAGAAGTGCGCCAAGGGGCCGATGCTCTCAGCATGATGTCTTCCCAGATCAATGCTACTGCCCAATCCATTGCCCAAGCGGCCTCTGAGCAAGCCGCCAGCGTGGAGCAAACCTCGGCTTCGATGGAGCAAATGTCGGCATCGATCAGTCAAAACACCGAGAACGCCCAAGTCACTGATGCCATTGCACAGCGCGCGGCGGGGTCGGCTAGCGACAGTGGCATCGCGGTGAGTGAAACCCTTACGGCCATGCGGCAAATCGCTGGAAAAGTCAGTGCTATTGACGAAATTGCCTACCAGACCAACTTGTTGGCGCTTAACGCCGCTATTGAAGCCGGTCGTGCCGGGGAGCAGGGCAAGGGCTTTGCTGTGGTTGCTTCGGAAGTGCGCAAACTGGCCGAGAATAGCCAAGCCGCGGCCAAACAGATCGGAGAGCTGGTTCAACAGAGCCTCTGCACCAGCGAGCGCGCAGGCAGTCTACTGGAAGACATGGTGCCTTCTATTCGCCGCACTGCCGACTTGGTGCAGGAAATCGCGTGTGCTTCAAATGAACAGAGTAGTGGTGCCGGGCAAATCAGTGGTGCGATGGGGCAGTTGAGCCAGGTGAATCAGCGCAATGCGGCGGCGGCGGAGGAGTTGTCCGCCACCGCTGTGGACATGGCCGAGCAGGCTGCCCGCTTGCAGCAGCAGATGGCTTTCTTCCGTTAACTATGCAGTGCTAGCGGCAGTTTCTGGGGTGGGGCGGGGCCGTTGGTGAGGCAGGGTATCAGGCGGCTGTAGCTGGGCCCCGCGTCTGTGCTGCGGGTGCCGTTTGTTGCGCTTGGCTGAGTTGCGGCTTCTGGTTGTACCCAATCGGTCAGCGTGCCTCGGCTTGCCATGGTTGGGCGATGCCCCCACTAAGCGCGCCTAACATTGGGCGCGCATTTAAGTCAGGGGGGGCACTCCTGGATCTTCTAAGGCAGTACCCATCTGCCGTTCAGGAGCAGATGGCGTCTACTTTAGCGCTTGGCCATGAACGCCGCTTCGGCTAATACCTTGCCTTGGCTGTTGATGACTTGCACTTGCCATAGCCCTGGCACATCGTAACTGACGTATTTGCTGGCGGCCGTCTTGCCCTCAGGGCTGGATTGAGTGGCCACTTTGGCCGCCAGTTTGCCATTGTGGTACCAGCGGTAGTAAACCGGTTGTTTGCCACCACTGAGCTCACCACTGAACACCACCTTCACGGCCTTTTTTTCGCTCAGACGGATGGCGCCCTTGTTCAGGTTGAGTGGCTCTTGATCGAGCACCTGATTGAGGGAGGCGTTCTTGATGGTCTTGCTGCTGTACTTCACTTGGCCGGGTTTCAGCTTGGCATAGGGCGCCGGCACGTCAGACTGCAGCTGCTTGATAGGCTCTGCGGTGGGGGCTGAGGTTTTGGGGGCGGAGCTGGCCGCACGCGCCTCGCTTGCCTCTGGCGCTTGAGGGGTGGCGACGGGGGAGACCGCCTCTTCTGCCGAGGGTGGGGCGTCGGAGGGAGGTGGGTTGCCGCTTTCAGCCACGCCCGCGGCGCTCTCGGGCTCGGCAGGCTCCTCGGCCGGCGTGGCGGTAGGCTGCGTTTCGGTGGCGGCCGGTACCACCGCTACGGTGCTGGTGGCGGTATCAAGGCTGTCACCAGGCAGGTTGGCATACAAGGCCACGAGTATCATGATGAGGCCAATGATGGCGGGGATGATGCGGTGCCAGTGGTAGACGTATTCGACCTGCTCACTGCTGTCGTCGCGATAGTTCATGGCTTCGTATGCTGTGTGATGAATTTGGGCGGGGTAACCCCCGAATGTGCGCCAAGTGTAACACCGTCGGGGGCTCCAGGGCTGCGCCTGTTCAATGCGTGCCCATTCAGTTAAAATCACGCCCTTTTCCCACCGCTTTTACCGGGTTCTCACATCCATGGCCGAGATCAACCCCATCGTCAATGCCCTCAAGGATCTGCGCGACCGCACCGAGTCGCTTAGGGGGTATCTTTGACTACGAAACCAAACAAGAGCGCCTGACCGAAGTCGAGCTCGAACTGGCTGACCCAAAAGTGTGGGACAACCCTGAGCGCGCCCAGGCTTTGGGCCGTGAGCGGGTGGATCTGGAGCGCGTGGTTAAGGTGATCGACGAGGTCACAGGTACCATTGGCGCTACCGAGGAGCTGCTGGAGCTGGGCGCCGCGGAAGACGACGAAGAGACCATCCAAGCCTGTGCTGACGAGGTGCAGGGCATCGAGAAAATGGTCGCTGACCTCGAGTTCCGCCGGATGTTCTCAGGCGAGGCTGATGCGAACAACTGCTACCTGGAAATCCAGGCCGGTGCCGGTGGCACTGAAGCGCAGGACTGGGCCAGCATGCTGCTGCGCATGTACCTGCGCTGGGCGGAATCCCACGGTTTCAAGACCGAGGTGGTGGAAGAATCCGATGGTGAGGTCGCGGGCATCAAGAGTGCCACCGTGTCCATCCAGGGCGAATACGCCTATGGCTGGCTGCGCACCGAGACCGGTGTGCACCGCCTGGTGCGCAAGTCGCCCTTCGACTCAGGTAACCGCCGGCACACCTCGTTTACTTCGGTGTTCGTCTCGCCCGAGATTGACGATAACATCCAGATCGAGATCAACCCGGCTGACCTGCGGGTCGACACCTATCGTTCCAGTGGCGCTGGTGGTCAGCACGTGAACAAGACCGAATCCGCCATCCGCTTTACTCACATCCCCACCGGGGTTGTGGTGGCCTGCCAGAGCGAACGCTCCCAGCACGCGAACCGCGATAAGGCGATGAAGATGCTGCGGGCAAAACTGTATGAGCTGGAGATCCAGAAACGCAACGCCGAGAAGCAGGCGCTGGAGGATTCCAAATCCGACATCGGTTGGGGCAGTCAGATCCGCTCCTATGTGCTCGATCAGTCCCGCGTAAAGGATTTGCGCACCAATGTCGAAACCAGCAACACCGGTGCCGTGCTGGACGGCGGCATCGACATGTTTATTGAAGCCAGCCTGAAATCCGGCCTGTAAGAGCGCATATGAGCAAAGAACAGCAAACACCCGTGCAAGAAGCCCAGGACGAGAACCGCCTGATCGCCGAGCGCCGCGCCAAGCTGAATCGCATGCGCGAGCGCGGCAATGCCTTCCCCAACACCTTCCGGCGCGACAGCTACGCCGAAGGCCTGGTGCGCGAGCACGGCCACCGCGAGAAGGCCGAGCTGGAGCAGGCCGGGGTGCGCGTCTCCGTGGCCGGCCGCATCATGGGCAAGCGCAGCGCCTTCCTGGTGGTGCAGGACATGACCGGTCAGATCCAGTTCTATGTCAACAAGCAGAAGCTGGCGCCCGAACTGCTGGAAGACATCAAGAGCTGGGACATCGGCGACATCATCGGTGGCAGCGGTGAGCTGCACAAGTCCAACGCCGGCGGTCTGTATGTGGATCTGGACCAGGCCCAGCTGCTGACCAAGAGCCTGCGCCCGCTGCCTGACAAGTGGCACGGCCTGAGCGACACCGAGACGCGCTATCGCCAGCGCTATGTCGACCTGATCGTCAACGAGGACTCGCGCCGGGTGTTCGCCCTGCGCTCGCGCATCATCGACGCCATCCGCGACTACCTCACCGATCGCGACTTCACCGAGGTGGAGACGCCGATGATGCAGGTGATCCCCGGCGGCGCCAGTGCGCGCCCCTTCACCACCCACCACAACGCGCTGGACATGCAGTTGTTCCTGCGCATCGCGCCCGAGCTTTACCTGAAGCGCCTGGTGGTGGGCGGTTTCGAGCGGGTGTTCGAGATCAACCGCAATTTCCGCAACGAGGGCTTGTCCACCCGACACAACCCCGAGTTCACCATGCTGGAGTTCTACCAGGCCTACGCCGATTACCGCGACCTGATGGATCTCACCGAAGACATGCTGCGCTACGTAGCGCATCGCGCCCTGGAGTCAGCCCAGTTCACTTCCGGCGGCGTGGAGTACGACTTCGACCAGCCCTTCGCCCGCATCAGCGTGTTTGACTCCATCCTGCAGTTCAACCCTGAACTGAAGGCCGAACAGCTGCAGACGGTGGACGCTGCCCGCAAGGTGTGCGACACCTTGGGCATCCCCTGGAAAGAAGGCTATGGTCTGGGCAAGCTGCAGATCGAGATTTTCGAGAAGACGGTGGAACACCGCCTGATCCAGCCCACCTTCATCACCGAGTACCCCACCGAGGTCTCGCCGCTGGCGCGCCGCAGCGACAGCAACCCCTTCGTCACCGACCGCTTCGAGTTCTTCGTCGGCGGCCGGGAGCTGGCCAACGGCTTCTCGGAGCTCAACGACGCCGAGGATCAGGCCGAGCGTTTCCGGGCTCAGGTGGAGGCCAAGGATGCCGGTGACGACGAGGCGATGTTCTTCGATGAGGACTACATCACCGCCCTGGAGTACGGCCTGCCGCCGACCGCCGGGGAGGGCATCGGCATCGACCGTTTGGTGATGCTGTTGACCGATTCACCCTCCATCCGCGATGTGCTGTTGTTCCCGCACATGCGTCCCCAGGGCTGAGGAGTCGGCACCATGCACTCAGGGATGAAGGCTGTCGGGCTGCTGTCGGCGCTGCTGTTGGCGGGCTGTTCGGGTACTGGCGGCACGCCGTACCCCACTGACGCCTCCAGCAGTGTAGGGCCCGTCAAGGATGCCGAACCCGGCCTGAGTCGCCGGCAAGGCCATGCGCTGGAAGAGCAAGCCTACGCTGCGCTGGCGCAAGGGCGCCGGGAGGAGGCGCGGGGATTGTTCCAGCGTGCCGCCGAGGGCGGCTTTAACCGCGCCTGGCTTGCGCTGGGTGCCCTGGCACTGCCGTCGGATACTGCATCGGCCGCCGAGGCCCTGGCGCACTATCGCCTGGGTACGGTTGCGCCAGAAGATGCCCTGTGGCTGGCCAGCCTGGAGCAGCAGCTCAGCCTGAGCCAGGAGCGGCAACGGCATGCGGCCGAGCTACAGCGGTTGAAGGCCGAGCTGCAGAAAAAGGAATCTGCCATCAGGCGTCTGCGGGAGCTGACACTGGGGCGGTGATCGGCAGTACCAGCGTGAAGCGGCTGCCCTTGCCGGGGCTGCTCTCGGCGATGATGTCGCCGCCCATCAATTGGCAATATTGTTTACAGATGGCCAGGCCCAGGCCGGTGCCGCCGTATTTGCGGCTGGTGGAGGCATCCGCCTGCACAAACGCATCAAATACCCGCGCCAGTTCTTCTTCGCTCATGCCGATCCCCGAGTCCTGAATCGTCACTTTCAGCTGTGCTGTAGGCGATGCAATGGGGCTGGCAAACACCGTGATTTCGCCATTGTCGGTAAATTTGCAGGCATTGCTGAGCAGATTGGTGATGATCTGGCGGAATTTGGTGCGGTCGCCATGCAGGGTGGGTAGCTCGCCCTCCACTTGCAGTATGACGCGGTTGCGATTGCGCTCTGCCAGCGGCGCGATGGTGGCCAGCGCTTCGGCGATCACCTCGGGGGCTTCGAAGTGCTCATTAAACAGCTCCATGCGGCCGGCTTCGATCTTGGAGATGTCCAGCACGTCGTTGATCAATGCCAGCAGGTGCCGCCCCGAGCGGCGGATGTTGTCCAGATCGCGTGCCGACTGGCGCGGTTCCAGTGCATCGGTATCTTCCAGCTCCTCCAGCATCATCTCGCTGTAGCCGATGATGGCATTGAGGGGCGTGCGCAGCTCGTGGCTCATGTTGGCCAGGAAACGCGATTTGGCGGCATTGGCCTGGTGGGCTTCCTCAGTGGCGCGATGGGCGTCCTCCATCGCCAGGCGCAGCCGGCGTGCCATGTCGTTGAAGGCGACCGCCAGCTGGCTGATCTCATCCTTGCCTGTAACCGGGATGCGATAATCCAGATCCCCGGCGCCCACTCTGACGGTGCCCTCGCGCAGCCGGCTCAGAGCGCTGTTGGTGAAGCGCACCAGCAGAAAGCCGAGAAAGCTGGCGACGAAGATGGAGGCCAGGAAGCTGGCCAGGGTCACCCTATCGGTGAACAGCACCGATTTGTAGATGCCCTTGGTGAACTGCTCCGCGGCGAAGGTTTGGCGCTCGCCGAAGTGATCGAGAATCGCCAGGAAGCGCTCATAACGCTGTTTCAGGCGCAGCAAATCGTCATCACTGCTGGGGCTGGTCGCGTCTTCTTGCAGCATGGCATTCCACTCACCCTGCAGCAGTGGCCAGGCCTCGTTCAGTTTATCCAACGCTTCTTGTGTATAGGGACTGTTGTATTCCTGCAGATCGCGCAGTTGCGGGGCCAGCGCCTCCACCCGCTGGCGTGCGGCCAGCAGTTCTTCACGTTTGACGCTTTCGTTGTCGCTGGTGCGCAGCGCATCGATGGTTAACACCGATTTGTGTACGTTGTCGACCTGCTGGCGCAAGGTGCCGCCGGCCTGCTGCCCGGCGACGGCGAGCTTGAGGTCGCGCAGGCCTTCTTTACGGGTTTCAGAGCCCCAGTAACCCACCCCGACGTTGATGGAAAACAGGAACAGCACCGAGAAAATGGCTAGGGTGAGGCGCCGGCTCAGGCTCATGTGGCGCTGCTCTTGGCCAGCCAGTGCTTGATCTTCACCAGCAAGCGGGGAAGATCCACCGGTTTGACTTCATAATCGTTGCAGCCACTGGCCAGCGCCTGCTCCCGGTCGCCGGCCATGGCGTGGGCGGTCAGCGCAATGATGGGCAGTTTTTGCCAGCGGGGCTGGGCGCGCAGTTCCCGGGCGGTGGTCCAGCCATCCTTGATTGGGAGATCCATGTCCAACAGCACTAGATCGGGCTGAATCGCCTCCACCTGGCGCAGGGCATCTTCGCCGTCCACGGCCATCTCTACGCTAAAGCCTTGACGCTTCAGCCGCCGTGACAGCATGTCGCGATTGAGGTCGTTGTCTTCCACCAGTAGCAATGTGGTCATTGCGCTGCAGTGTCCTCGAGTGTCAGATTGAAGGGGGCACCGATACCGAGAATGGGATAAATGCGTTGTCGGCCCTCGATTCCTTTGGGCTGCACCAGCTGGGCTTCACCCAGTTGCAGGCTGGCGCTGGCATCCTGCACCGTGGCCGCAGAGGCGAGGATATCGTCGCCTTCAGTGTAGGACTCGATACGCGAGGTGAGGTTCACATGGTGGCCCACCACGCCGTACTTGGCACGTTTCTCCGAGCCGATATTGCCGGCGATCACCTCGCCGGTGTTCAGGCCGATGCCAATGCGGATCTGGGGCAGGCCCAGTGCCTGGTTGCGGGCATTGACCGCGCGCATTTCATGTTGCATGGCGATGGCGCAGGCAATGGCTCGGTCTGAGTCGTCCGGGCGCGCCACGGGGGCGCCAAAGATGGCCAGGATGGCATCGCCGATGAACTCGTCCACCGTGCCGTTGAAGCGCATGATCACATCGGACATGGCGCCCAGGTAGTTGTTCAGCAGGGCCACCACCCGCTCGGGGGGCAGCTGTTCGCCGATGCGGGTAAAGCCGCGGATGTCGCACATCAGGATGGTGACCTTGCGGCGATCTCCACCCAATTCAAGGCCGCCAGGCTCTTCCAGCAGGCTGGCGACGATCTCCTCACTGAGATAGCGGCCAAATGTCTTGCGGATGAAGCGTTGGTTTTTCTCCAGCTCCCGGCGATAGGCGGCTTCGCGATCCTGCCAGCGCTTGCGTTCCAGGCAGTTGGCCACCCGGGCATTGAGCAGCACGCGGTTGATGGGTTTGACCAGATAGTCGTCAGCACCTGCTTCAATGCAGGGGATGACCTTGGCGGTGTCTTGCAGGCCAGACACCATCACAACCGGGATGGAGCGCCATTCAGGGTGCTGTTTGAGTCGCAGCAGCATGTCATAGCCGCTGATATCAGGCATCAGCAGATCCAGTAATACCAGGTCCACCACGCCGCTTTCGAGAATCTTGGTGGCTGCCAGGGCGGAGCCGGCCTGCAGCACTTCATGGCCCATCTGGCCTAGATAGCGGGCCAACAGGGCGCGGTTGTCCGGGTTGTCGTCGATGACCAACACGCGCCCTGGCGGGTGGTTCTCCACGTCGATTTCCAGCGTCACCGGGCTGTTGGCCGGCCGGCTCAGCTGCAATCGCGTGAGCAGTTGCTGCGCCACCTGTTGCAGCTCGGCAAGAATGGCATTGGCGGCGTGAGTTTCGGCCAATGTTTCGCCGATCAACTCCCCGTAGCCGGTGAGGGCGCCGAGGGCATTGCGCAGGTCGTGGCGAGGCCCGGGGGGCCACTGCTCAAGGCGATCGGGATTATCGCGGAACAACTGGGAGGCTTGCTCTCGAGCGCGCTCCAGGGCAGACAAATCCTGTTGTAGCTCTGGCTCATCGTCCTGGCTACATGCCGCGTGCAAGCGCTCCACCAGCGCCGTCAGGGCTGTGGTGGATGGCGGCGTGGTGTCGGGTGTTGTCATGACGGAGGCGATCAAAGGATATTGTTGGATTATAGAAAGACTTAGACCAGCATACTACGATGATACATAAAGTTATGCCGGTAGCGTTGTATCCTTGAACAAGGGGGGCAGGGCCGCTACCATTGCTTCGAGCTGCCCGCCAGGTGGGCCCAACGGAGAGTGGACATGTCCGACGCTGTGGATGTCATTGCAATTCTTAAGAGTGTAGAGCTGTTCGAGGGCCTTACCGACACCGAGCTGTCGGCACTGGGCGAGCGCACCGTGGTGCGCAATTATCCCAAGAGCACGGTGATCATCAACGAGGATGACTACGCCGACTCCCTCTACATCATCGTATCTGGCCGGGTGAAGGTGTACTGCAGCGACAAGAGCGGCAAGGAGTACATCATGAACACCCTGGAGGGTGGCGAGTACTTCGGCGAACTCGCGCTGCTGGATGACGACAAGCGCTCGGCCTCGGTGCGTACCCTTGAGAAGTCCACCTTCTGCGTGATGTACAAGCAGGACTTCTCCCAGATCATGGATCAGCACCCGGGTATCGCCCGCACTCTGATGCGCAACCTGACCCGCCAGGTGCGCCACCTGACCAACACCGTGAAGAGCCTGGCGTTGCAGGATGTGTATGGTCGCGTCACCAAGGTGCTGACCAGCCTGTCGGTGCCTCGGGATGACGGCAAGTCCTATATTGAGGACCGCCTGACCCAGCAGGACATCGCCGATCGCGTCGGTGCCTCCCGCGAGATGGTGGCGCGCATCCTGAAGGATCTGTCGATCGGCAACTACATCGAGTTTGAAGATCGCCACATCGTGCTGAACGGCAAACTGCCGGCGCATTATTGATCGACAGGCGGGCCAAGCCTGCCTGATCCCTTCTCACCGCGCCCTTGGGCGCGGTCATTTTTCAGCCAATAGGGTTTGCCACCGTAAGGCTACCAATGCAGCGACGGGATGCCCGGTCATAAAGCTGAGAGATCAGCAATGTGCGCTGACGGCTTCTCTTCATGGGGCACATGGCTTGCTGATAAAGCGCTGTAGCAAGGTGGGGTAATTTGACGCCCTTGCCGCAGGGAGTTTTTCACATCCGGGACGGCACAATTTCAGCGGTGCAGGGGCGGCCTGAGCTCTATAGTGATCACATCACGATAAGAGCAAAAGTGCCATGACCAAGGCAGCCAAACTGAAGATGAACGAGTTGTTGGGGGCCGAGCGCCTGACCCGCTCCGAGCTGTTACTGCTCTCTACCTCGCTGCTGGCGCTATGTGCTGCGGTGGGGGTGTTTTTCCAATAAGACCACATTGCCTGCGGCAAAGTAGGCAACGCATGCCGGGCCGTCAACGGCACCGGGTGTGCGTGTTTAGTCGCGGATGATATCTCGACGCGTTCAGCGCCCCCAGCGGAAGCCCGCACCCGCTATCCCCACCAATACCAGTGCCAGCCCGCCCAGATAGGCCAGGTGATGGGCAACCGCCACCAGACCTGCACCGTTGATCATGACCTCCCGTGAAGCCCGCACCAGGTGGGTGAGAGGCAGCCAGTTGGCCAACTGCTGCATCCAGGGGGCGGCACTGTCCAGCGAGAACCACACTTCCGACAGGAACATCATCGGCCAGGCCACCAGGTTGATCATGCCGTTGGCGGCTTCCTCGGCCTGGGTGCGCGAGGCGATCACCAGCCCCACCGCCAGCATGGCCAGGGTGCCACAAGCCGCCACGGCGAGCAGGTCGAGGTAGTGGCCGGCCACCTGGAGATCCAGCAGCCACAGACAGCCGGCAAACACGGCGGCGGTGGTGAGCAGGCTGATGAAGAAGCGCGAGGCCATCTGGGCCAGGATGAACTCAAAGGCGGTGACCGGGGTGGCGTGCAAGCGCTTAAGCACACCGTTTTGTCGGTAACGCACGATCATGTAACCGACGCCAAATAGGGCACTGAACATAAGATTCATGCCCAGTACGCCGGGTACCACCCAGTCCACGTAGCGCACCCGCTGGCCTTGCACCGGTTGCGCCTGCCAATGGCCGGGTGAGGCGAGCAGCAGGCGTTCCAGCACCTGGCCGCGGCTGGATTGGGGGTTGATCCAGTAGTGGGCGACATCGGCTGCCAGCAGCAGGTGAAGCTGGTGTTGGCGAACCTGCTGCTCGGCGCGCTGCAGATCCTCCACCTGGCTGAGGCGCACCCAGGGTTCGGCCAGGAAGGGGAGCTCGGCACGGTAGGCGGCAGGGTCGCCTACCACGCCGACTTCAAACAGCTGCTCGCGATCAGAGGAAAAGGCAACAGCACAACCCAGGATGGCCAGTAGGGGAAACAGCAGTGCCCAGCCATAGGAGGAGCGATCGCGCATGAATTCCAGGTTGCGGGCGTGCAGCAGGGCGAAAAAGCGACGCATGGATTAGTCCCGCAAGGCGTGGCCGGTGAGTTTGATGAACAGGTCTTCCAAGGTGGGGTTGCGCACCCGCAAGGCGTTGAGCCGCACCTGATGCTGAATCAGTGTCTCTAGGGTCTGCTCCACGTGCTGGGTGAGTATCTCCACCTCGTGGTCAGTTTCGACGATGGTTTCGTGTAGTTGATGGCGCACTGGCGCGAAGTCGCTGGGGGGGAGGCATACCCGCACATGATTGAAATGCTGTTTCAGCAGGGCGTGAGGGGAGCCTTGGGCAATTACGCGGCCCCGGTCTATGATGACCAGCTGGTCACACAGAGCCTCGGCTTCATCCATGTAGTGGGTACTCATGATCACGGTTTTCCCCTCCGCCTTGAGGCGTCGGATCAGCTCCCAGAAGCGCCGCCGGGATTGGGGGTCCAGGCCCGTGGTGGGTTCGTCGAGGAATACCAGACTGGGGTTGTTGATCAGCGCCAGGGCCAGCAACAGGCGCTGTCGTTGGCCGCCGGAGACCTGCTGGTGGGTGCGATGTTGCACCTCTTCAAGCTCACACTGTGCCAGCAACTGCTCCACCGGTAGGCTGTCGGGGTAGAAGCTGGCGAACAGGGCGAGATTTTCTCGCAGGCTTAGGCGATCCATCAGCGCGGTGTGCTGGAATTGCACCCCCACGCGCTGGCGGAACTGGCGATCCCGGGGGCTGCCCTGAAACAGTACGTGCCCCGCGCAAGGTTCGGTCAGTCCCTCCATGATTTCCATCGTGGTGGTCTTGCCTGCCCCGTTTGGCCCCAGCAGACCAAAGCAGCTGCCCTGGGCAATCTGGAATGACAAACCATTCACGGCAGTCACCTTGCCGTAGCGTTTGACGAGGTCGCGGACTTCTAGGATCGGACTCATGCGCTGGCTCTGAGAGGGCGGCCGTGCTCGCCTGGAGCTTGTGTACGGAGGTGTGGGGCGGCAGACTGTCGCCGCACGCCTGAATGCGTCAGTATATCACCCTTTTTTTGGCGCCCCTGGGGCGCAGTGGAGTCATGTTTTGATTCAGCGCAGCCTGGATGTGCTTGGCCAGTCCCTGGCGCCCTACCGGGATGGCCCGATGCGGGCGGCCCTAGCGCTGGGCTTTGGCTCTGGCCTGCCGCTCTATCTGGTGTTCTCAACCCTATCATTCTGGCTGCGCGAGAGCGGCGTAAGCCGCGAGAGCATCGGCTATTTCAGTTGGGTGGCGATGGTGTATGCCATCAAATTCCTCTGGTCGCCACTGGTGGATGGCTGGCGCCTGCCAGCGCTGGGGCGGCTTGGCCGGCTGCGCGGCTGGTTGCTGTTGTCCCAGCTGGGGGTGATGGCGGGGCTGATGGCGATGGCGGTGGTCGATCCCCGCGTGGATCTGCAATTGATGGCGTTGCTGGCGGTGGGGGTGGCGCTGTGCTCCGCTACTCAGGATATCGCGGTGGATGCCTGGCGTATTGAGCGTGGCCAACACTACCCGCAGGACCAGCTGGCCAGCGCCTACCAGTTGGGCTATCGGCTGGCCCTGATCGTGGCCTCTGCCGGCGCCCTCGAGCTGGCTGGCGTGCTTGAGGCCAGCGGTAGTGCTCAGCCCTGGCGCACAACCTATATGGCTATGGCGGCGCTGATGGGCCTCGCCTTGCTGACCACGTTTTGTATTGACGAGCCGCATGTCGGGCATGAGGCACACCGGGCCGAGCGGTTGGCGGCGCTGGGGCGTGGCCCGCGCTGGCTGGCGCAGTTGCGGCTGTCGGTGTTGGAGCCGCTACTGGAGTTTTTCCGCCGCAATGGCCGGGCAGCCGTCCCCGTTCTGGCGCTGATTTGTTGTTACCGCCTGGCGGATGTGGTGCTGGGCGCCGTGGCCAATACGTTCTATGTGGACATGGGCTTCAGCAAGCAGGAGGTGGCCAGTGTCACCAAGCTGTTCGGGTTGGTGGTGACGGTGTTGGGGGTGTTTATTGGCGGGGCCATGATGCGCCAGTGGGGGGTAGGGCGAGTGATGGTGATCGGTGCCTGGTTGGCATGCCTTTCTAACCTGCCGTTTGCTTGGCTGGCCTTGCAGGGCCATGATCTGAACGGGCTGATCATGGCCGTGTTTGCTGACAACTTGGCCGCCGGGTTGGCCACGGCGGCTTTCGTGGCGTATCTCTCCCGCTTGACCCACGTGGATTTCTCCGCCACCCAGTACGCGCTGTTGAGTTCGCTGATGGTGCTGCTGCCGCGCTTTATCGGTGGCTACTCCGGCTGGGTGGTGGATCAGTGGGGCTGGGTACCATATTTCGTGGGTACCGCTGCATTGGGCTTGCCTGTCGTGTGGCTGGCGGCTTATGCATGTCGTTCACTGGATTCGGCCACTGTGGGTTGAGCTGGGTCGAGGGGCAGCCAAACACTGAAACGGCTCCCCTCGCCAGGCTTGCTTTCACACCACACTTCTCCGCCGTGAAGCGCGGTTAGTTCATGTACGATGGTGAGTCCGAGTCCTGTGCCTTCCACTTTGCGCGATACGCGACTGTCTATGCGGCTAAAGCGCCTAAAAAGGCGCTGTTGATGCTGTTCACTGATGCCTATCCCGGTGTCTTGCACTTCCAGGCAGATACCGGGGCGATGTTTGTGTAAAAAAGGGTGTGCCGAGAGGCAGACTCCGCCATGCTCAGTAAATTTGATGGCATTGGACACGAGGTTCAGCAAGATTTGCACGAGTCGATTGGGATCCGCCTGGAGGCGTGGCAGCTGTTCAGGGATTTTCGCCTCGAGCCTGAGGCCTTTTTGCTGGGCTAATTCAACGGATTGTTTGATGACATTGCCCACCAAGCGCGCGAGATCGACATTTTCGCGATGCAGACTGAAATGCCCTGATTCAATGCGTGCGATGTCGAGCAAGTCGTTTATGATGCCGAGCAGGTGCTTGCCGTTGCGCTCAATGGCCTTGAGTGCTTCTATTTCTCGTTGATCGTGCTCACGTTTACGGCTGTCTAGCAAGCGGGTGCTGAAGCCGATCACGGCGTTTAATGGCGTGCGTAGTTCGTGCGACATACTGGCTAAAAATTCACTTTTAGCCTGGTTTGCGCTTTCGGCGCGCCACTTTTCCTGTTCGAGTTCTTTGGTGCGTGCTTCCACTTGCTGTTGTATTACCGCTGTGCGCACATTAAGCACAATAAGAAAGACGCTGAATAGGCTGGTGAATAGCATGCCGCAGACCAAGGCCAGCCACGCATTCCAACCCTGGTGGTGCGCCATGAACTCAGGTGTCGCATAGTAGCTGAGTCGCCAGCTGCGGTTGGCGACGTTCAAGCTTTGCTCGGATCGCCCAAAATGTTGGCTTGGCGGCGCGCCATACAGGTGGTCGGGGCCGCGTTGAGGGGTGATGTCTTCTACTACAAGCCGGATACCTGGTGGCAGTATGCCTTGGGTGGCCTGATCAATCAGGTTGTCGACTCGCAGTACGCCTACCAGAACGCCTCGTTCGAGTGAGTCAGCCAATACGGGTTGTATCAGTAAAATGCCCGGGTGATTTTGTTGATCCTGTACCAGCTGAATCGCCTCCGAGGCAATCAGCATGCCGCTGCCTAGTGCGTGCGTGATGGCAGCGCTACGGAGAGGATTTGAACTGAGGTCGTAGCCGATGGCGGCTTGGTTTTCCTTTTGCGGAAAAGCAAATAAAACGGGAGCGTAGTGAGCCGCTTTGGGGGCCCGATCTAATTTGATGTTGCTACGGCTGGTGATGAATGGCTGCAAAGCGCCGAGCCCGACCAATTGTTGCTCAATACGGTTGCGGTCTTCATCGCTGATGATGGGGGCCCACTCCAATGCCGCTAGTGCACTTTGTCGCGGCCACACTAGGCGACAGAAGGTTGAGAATTGCGCGTAGCTAATGTCATGGGTGGTGACGAACAAACCATGCAACGCATTCAACGCTCCGCGCTGGACATTTAGTTCGTTTTGTATGGTTTGGGTTAGGTCAGTTGCATGGTTCTCGAATTCCAGATGCACGCGCTGGTCTTCCATTTGTCGCACCCAGAAAAAACAGATGAATGCAGCGACGGCCGCAATGGCTGTGGGGGTAATGGTGGAGATTTTGGAAAGGACGAGCTGGTTGTATACGTGCTGGCGGGCCACCAGCAAAGGCGGGACTAGCAGCATGGTGCCAATCGCATCGCCTGCCCACCAAGTCCACCAACTGAAAGGCAGTTCTGTTGTGGTGATCTGCTGACTCAGCCACAGCGTAGTCAAACCCAGGGAGGGGGATATCACGCAACTGATGGGGCCGGCGAGTAGCATAAACTTCAAGAGTGCCACATCGCGCACCGGTAGACGGCTGCTGCCTAGCAGGCGGCGTATCAGCCAATAGCCAGCCCCAGCTTGTAGTGTGGCGCCCGTGGCGACGCCGATTGGAATCAGCCAGCCGCTCTGTTCAGCCAAGAGCGAGGGGTGGATGTTAACCAGCATAGAGCCGACAAACACACCAGGGAGCAAGCTGGGGCCTCGCTGTAGCACAGCGGCGAGTGCGAATCCGGCGGCGGGCCAGATGGGGGATGCGAAACCAGGGGGGATGGCGAGTAGCAGTGAAGCCTTGCCAATGAGGGCATAGACCAGGGCTAGCACAAGGTTGCGGCGGATTGAGGACATTCCATCTCCCACCTGCTGGGCCTAGACAGGATATGCCAGGCGACATGATGCCATACGGCGTGTGCTGAAAGCGGGCAGCTCTTCGAGTATAGAAAAATAGTTGGCGCTTGGCTTTTCTGTGGTTGGACAGGGAGTGCGGCCTGAGAAGCCCCCTCAAAGATGGTGGAGAAGGGGGCTGGTCTGTGAAGTGCTCAGGTCGACAGTATGTCGATCAACATGTAAATGCCGAATATGGCGCTGCCGAAACAAGTCCCCCAAATTTCGAGCTTGAACAGCAGCGGCTCTTGCTCTTTTTGAATGCTCGGGCGCATCAGTGAGCGCCCCTCGAGCAAGCCCATGCCCCCCAGACAGATGCCAAAGGCGACCAGCAGGCTGTACATGCCAAGCTCAAGTGGGCGGGAATAGGCGTTTTCCGTGGGCAAGAAGGCCCACGCAATGGCCCAAGCCAGCATGGCCAGTAGGAGGGGGGCCAAGAAAATCCAAGCGCGTTTATCCGGCCACTCCATGGCGGGTGGGGGGGTATTATTGTTCATTGTGTCGTCCTTTGATGTTTAAACCTAAACCATATCCAAATGGGAGCCTGTTTGGGCCAGGCTGCCGGGCGCCAGAATAGGGCAGACTGAGCTACCGCACCAGCCCCCCCTTCGACGAATGGTGGCTTTGGCTGGCAGGCTCATCTGCCGTTGATGGCGGCGGCCAAGGCTAGTGTGCGACGGGCTTCCTCAACGTGAAGGTTTTCTACTAGCCGTCCATTGAGTACCACGACGCCTTGCCCCTTGGACTCCGCTTCCTGCCACGCCGCGATAATGGCATGGCTGCGCTCGATCTCTATTGCCGAGGGGGCAAACGCTTCATTGGCTGCGGCGATTTGTTTGGGATGGATCAGTGTCTTGCCGTCAAAGCCCAGTTGACGCCCCTGCTGGCATGCGGCAACGAGACCGGATTCATCTTCAAGATCAAGGTGCACACCATCCAACACTTCCAATCCGGCCGCGCGGGCAGCAAGCACACACAGTGAAAGCGAGGTGATGAAGCCAAGCCGGTCCGGCGTATGCGGTACGCGCAGGTCCTTGGCGAGATCGGAAGTCCCCATCACCAGCACCTTCAGGCGAGGGTGTGCGGTGGCGATCGAGGCAGCATTGAGCACGCCTCGTGGGGTTTCTATCATGGCCCACAGGGCAACATCATCAGCATAGCCAAGCGAGCTCATGGCCGTGGCCACTTGCTGGATCTCTGCCGCCGACTCCACCTTAGGTAAGGCGATGGCATGCAGCTCAGCACGGGCAAAACGTGCCAGATCATCCGCTCCCCATGGGCTGGCTTGATGGTTGATGCGCACTACCAGCTCGCGCTGCCCATAACCTCCTGCCTGGAGAGCCTCGGCGATATGGGTGCGCGCGGTGGGTTTTGCATCGGGGGCCACGGCATCCTCGAGATCCAGGATCAGGCAGTCGGCGGGCAGCTCCCGGGCTTTTTCCAGCGCACGCGGGTTGGCGCCTGGCATGTAGAGGGCGGATCGACGAGGGCGAAGCATTATGAGGTGTCTCTTGAGGGCTCGATGGCGGATTCTAGACCGTCGGGCCCTCCGGGGGAATGGTCTTGTGTGGGGGGCTCAGGAGGCTTTAGTTATCGGAGAAGCGAATGTCGAAGCCCAGGCCTTGCCCTGGGTTGCTGTGTGCTTCGATGCGCCCTTTCAATACCTGACTCACCAAATTAAACAGAATGTGCGCGCCCAATCCACTGCCACCTGCGCCTCGCTTGGTGGTGAAAAATGGTTCAAAAATCCGTTTGAGATGTTCTTCCGCCATGCCCCGGCCATCATCTTGGTAACTGAACGTGATGTTCTCGCCTTCGCGGCGGGCCGCGATGTGCAGACAACCCACTTGGTCTTCGTCGTAGCCGTGTGTCAGGGAGTTCATCACCATGATGGTAAGCATTTGGGCGAAGGCGCCAGGATAGCTGTTGATGACCAGATCGCGGGGGATATCGATCTCGATACGATGGCGGCTACGTTTTAACTTGGGGGCAAGAGAGCGCATCACTTCCTGTACGTATTCGTGCAGAGCAAACGGGCGGCGCTCGTCAGAGCTCTGATCAACGGCGACGAGCTTAAAGCTGCGCACCAGGTCGGCTGCGCGATGGGTATTGGTGGTGATGATATCCACACTCTCCCGGGCACCTTCAAGAAATGTGGCGAAGTCCTGTGCGGTCAGCCGTTTGTCGGCAAAGCGCTGGGAGATGTCGGCCACCTGGGTGTCCAGGTGGCTAATGGCGGTGACGGTGATACCTAACGGTGTGTTAATTTCGTGCGCTACCCCCGCCACCAAGCCTCCCAGCGAGGCCATTTTTTCCGATTGTATCAGCTCGGCCTGCGCGGCTTTGAGTTGTTGCAGGGAATCTTCGAGTTCGGTTTTGCGCCGTGCCAGTTCATCGGTGCGGCGCGCCACTTTTTCCTCCAGAGTGCGGTTCAATTCTTCCAGCGAACGTGAGCTTTCGCCGAGTTCTCGAATGGTGCAGTTCAGGCGCTCAAAGACGCTGTTCACGCTCTTGATCACTGGCCCAAACTCATTGCTAGGAGAGTAACTGATGGGGGTTACCTGTATGCCATACACCGGGTCTTCCTTGATGGCCTCGCGCAGGCTGGCCAGTACTTTGTCAAAGGGTTTGAAGTTCCAGGCTAGGATGAATAGGGTCAATAGGGCGGCCAGTGCAGCCAAAATCACGCCAGTGTTAAGCCCTTGCATGGCAATTTTGGCGATGGGGGCATTGATATCGGTGATAGGCACTACAGCGCCAAAAGAAAGGCCAATCCGAGAGCGTATGAAAAGCACCAGGTAGGGCTGGTCATTGATATAAAGCTGCTCAATGACTTGTATGGCGCCTATGGGGGCCGTGAAAAAGCTCTCATTGAGGTAGGGCAGTGCATTGATGGGGGTGCTCAGGAAACCCTCTAGGGGATCGTAGCTGAGCAGTTGTCGATAGCGTTCGTCCACCAGGAAGGTGAAGCTGCGTTCGCTGAGGTAGACCTCACTCAATTGGCGTGCCACGCCGCTGATATCCCAATTGATGTAACTAGCCATCTTTTGGTCTTGGTATGTATCACCGAAGGCCAGCGTGATGATGCGCATTTCCGGATGGGTATCGGGGGCTCGCGGTGCAAGCCAAATGGGGCGTTTTTCTGTCCGGGAAAAAATTTGCTCCAGTTCCGTCTGTGTCGGGGCCAGGTGAATTTTGGCATCTCGATCCAGCTGCTGCAGGTCGTTGCCTACTTGCCACAAACCAATGGATAGCGCCTCAGGGGTGAGCTGAAGTGAACTTTCAAGCAGTCGAGGGCGGTGAATGAGGGGCGTGGTACTGGCTGCCGTAGCCAGAAGCTGCACTTGGCGCTCGAGTCGATCGGCACTGACTTCAAGATGGCTGCCGGCGTCGGTGATCACCGCCTTATAGTTGAGTAGCTTTTCGGCGTACAGTACCTGCTTGGAATAGTTCCAATTATCCCATAGCAACACGCCAAAGCCCCCAAGTTCGAGCAGCAGCGCGCCGAGAAGAATCCTGGTTTTGATCAGCATGATCCATCGTCTCGCTGACGTTTCTAGTTAGGCAAGTATAGGCGGTGCTTTAATATGTGAGGTGTATTCCGGGCATCAGGACGCGTGGGGCCGGGGAGCGGTGCCTCCCGCTCATCTGACGTGTGGGCCGGGCGCGTTGCACATGAGCTTTGAGCATAGGATGAGGGCGTCTGTGAAGGCACTTGAACTGACAATTCCACCACCTTTACTGGCCCTGCTGATTGCTGGATTGATGTGGTGTTGGGCGAAGATGGAGCCAGCATCGCTGTTATCTCAGCATGTGCGCCTGTCACTCACGCTTTTGTTGTGGGGCATTGGCACGGGATTCCTCCTGGCCGGGGTGGTGTCCTTTAGGCGAGCACAGACTACCGTCAATCCCTTGAAGCCAGAGGCGTCCAGTGCGCTGGTGTGTTCAGGCATCTACCGGCTGACGCGCAACCCGATGTATCTGGGGATGGCGTGTTTGCTGCTGGCCTGGGCGTGTTGGTTGGACAACCTTTGGGGGCTGTTGGGTGTGCTGGCATTCGTACTCTACATCACCCGCTTTCAGATCGTGCCTGAGGAGCGGGTGTTGGTGGAGCTGTTTGGTGACGCCTACCGGGGATACTGCGCCAGGGTACGTCGTTGGCTGTAATGTCGCTGGGGCTTAGCCGCGGAGGGTGGCGCCGCCATCCACGGTGAGTTCGGCGCCGGAGGTGAAGCTGCCGGCGGGGCCTGCCAGGAACAGCACCGCCCCGGCGATGTTTTCCTGCTGGCCAACCCGCTTCAGGGGTTGAGCCGACGCCACGCTGGACAAACTGCCATCGGCGTCGCGGTAGGGGGCGGTCATGCGGGTGGGAAACACCCCGGGCAGCACGGTATTGACGGTGATGCCCTGCGGGGTGAGTTCATTGGCCAGGTGGCGGCTGAGCTGGAGCAGGGCGGCCTTGCTGGCGCTGTAGGCGTAGCCGCCGTAGGCGTTGTTGTAGCGAGTGATGTTGGAGCCAATGTTGATGATGCGGCTGGGGGCCTCCAGCCGGGCTTGCTGCCGCAGCAGCGGCAGCAGTGCCTGGGTCAGTGCCAGGGTGCCGGCCACATTGATGCGGTTGAGTTGCTCCACGTGTTCGAAGGTGGTCTGCTCCAGAGGCAGCACAATACTGGCGCCGGCGTTGTTGACCAATATGTTCAGGCTGTCGGTGGCCGCATTCACTTGGGCCGCCAGCTCCGCCACGCCCTCGGCGCTGCTGATGTCGCCGCTGATGCCCTGGCAGGGGCCCAGGCAGCTGAGTTCAGTGGCCGCCTGGCTGCACTCTGCCTGGCTGCGCCCGCTGATCAGCACCCGGGCGCCCGCCTGAAGCAGGCCTTCTGCAATCATCCGGCCGATGCCTTTGGTGCCGCCTGTTACCAGGGCGGTTTGGCCATTGAGTCCAAACAAATGCTGGAAATAGCTCATGCGCTGCGTCCTCTGCGGTTGAATGCCACCAAGGCGCCGCAGATCAGCAGCAGCGGAAAACTGCCCGTGAGCATGAACGGCGTGCTGCCCCGCCGGGCTTGCACTTCGCCCTTGAGTACATCTCGTGTGAACTGGGGCAGGCGGCTGAGCACCCGGCCTTGGTGATCGACGATGGCGGTGATGCCGTTGTTGGTGTCACGCAGCAGGTAGCGGCGGGCTTCCACCGCGCGCATGCGGGCGATGTCGAAGTGTTGCAGGGGGCCAATGGAGTCGCCGAACCAGGTGTCGTTGCTGACGGTGAGCAGCACATCGGTATTGCCGGGCGTGACCGTGAGCAGATCCGGGTAAACCACCTCGTAGCAGATGTAGGTGGCGATGTTCAGCGGCCCGGCCTGGAGGTTGGCTTGCGACTCCTCGCCGCGGGAAAAGGCCGACATGGGCAGGTCGAAAAAGGCGATCAGGCCGCGCAGCCAGCTCTCCAGGGGGACGTATTCACCGAAGGGCACCAGCCTGCGCTTGAAGTACCAGCCGGAGCCTTGACCCACCGCGATCACGCCGTTGAGGAAGCGCCCCTGTTCCTGGTCCGGCACAGCTTCCCAGTAGGGGATGCCGGTGATCAAGGTGGTGCCACTTTCCTTGGCCCGGGCATCGGCTTTGTCGACGAAGCCCTTGATCCGGTGGTAGGTGGCGGGGAGTGCGGCTTCGGGCCAGATCACCAATGGGGTGCCCCACAGTTCCTGGCTCATTTCGGTGTAGAGCATCAGGGTGTTGGGTAGCGTCTGAGGGTCCCATTTAGTGCTTTGCGGCACATTGCCCTGCACCATGGCCACTTTGACCGGCTCGCCCTGGGGCGTGGTCCATGCCACGTCGCGCAGCAGCCAGCCCCCCAGCCAGAATTCGGGTAGCACCAGCACCGCCACCAGGCGGGTAGTCTGGTTGAACTGATCGAACAGAGCGATGAAGCCACCGCTAAGAGCGACAATCAGTGAAATGCTGAACACGCCCCCGAGCGGGGCCCAGCCCGCCAGCCAGGTGTCGACATGGGCATAGCCCAGCGGCAGCCAGGGGAAGCCGGTGAGCAGCCAGGAGCTGACCCACTCACCCATCACCCACAGGGCGGCACCGCCCAGCCACAGGGCGCGGGGCTGGCGCTGGAACAGGCGCACACTGGCCCAGGCGGGCCAGACGCAGAACAGCGCCGACATCGAGGCGCAGAAAATCAGCATCAGCCCACCGGCCAGCCAGGGGGGGGCGTAGCCATAATCGTGAATGCTGTAGTAGATCCAGCTGGTGCCCACGCCAAACAGGCCGAAGCCATACCACCAGCCGCGCAGGGCCGCCTGGGCGGGGTTGAGGTCCAGCAGGCCGCGCAGCCACAGGCCGATGCTGAGCAGGCCCAGCGGCCACACCTGCCAGGGCGCAAAAGCCAGGCAGGCCAGGCCTCCGGCCAGCAAGGCAAGCAGGTGGCCGGGCAGGCCCGGGGCGCGCAGGAGGTGGTCGAGGGTTTTCAGGAATCGCATGGCAGGCTATGAACCGGCAAAAGCGCCGAGTTTACTGGCTGGCGGCGATGCTGGCGAGCGCAGTGAATGCAGAGGCTTGCAGGGGGCGGCCTGGCGCAGCCCCCGGCAAGGCATCAGATCACGACTCCGCGCAGGGAGTTGGGCAGGGCGTCGGTGATCTCCACCTCCACGAACTGGCCGATTACGCTGTGGTCGTCGCAGCGGAAGTTCACCACCCGATTGTTCTCGGTGCGGCCCTGCAGCTCGCCTGGGTCTTTCTTGGACGGGCCGGTCACCAGCAGACGCTGGCGGCTGCCCACCATGCGGCGGCTGATTTCGAAGGCCTGTTGGCGGATGCGGTCCTGCAGAATGGCCAGGCGCTGTTGCTTGACCTCCTGCGGAGTGTCATCCGGCAGATCGGCGGCCGGGGTGCCGGGGCGGCGGCTGTAGATGAAACTGAACGAGTGATCGAAGCCGATCTCGTGGATCAGCTTCATGGTGGCCTCGAAGTCCGCCTCGGTTTCACCCGGGAAGCCGATGATGAAGTCGGAGGAAATGCTGATGTCCGGGCGAATCTGGCGCAGCTTGCGGATCTTGGATTTGTACTCCAGGGCGGTGTGATTGCGCTTCATGGCCGCCAGGATGCGATCGGAACCACTCTGCACCGGCAGGTGCAGATGGCTGACCAGCTCGGGCACCTCGGCGTAGCACTGGATCAGCGCGTCGGAAAACTCCATCGGATGGGAGGTGGTGTAGCGGATGCGCTCGATGCCGGGCACCTGGGCCACCACCGTGATCAGCTCGGCCAGGTCGGCGGTGTCGCCGGTGTGGGTGGCGCCGCGATATGCGTTCACGTTCTGCCCCAGCAGGTTGACCTCCTTCACGCCCTGGCTGGCCAGGTGGGCCACCTCGGCGATCACGTCGTCAAACGGGCGTGACACCTCCTCGCCGCGGGTGTAGGGCACCACGCAGAAGGTGCAGTATTTGTTGCAGCCTTCCATGATGGAGACGAAGGCAGAGGGGCCCTCCACACTGGGCTCGGGCAGGCGGTCGAATTTCTCGATCTCGGGGAAAGTGACATCCACCACCACCACGCCGTTGGCGCGCTTTTGCTCGATCATTTCCGGCAGGCGGTGCAGGGTCTGGGGGCCGAAGATGAGGTCCACATAGGGCGCGCGCTTGGCAATCTCGGGGCCCTCCTGGCTGGCCACACAACCACCCACGCCGATCATGATCTCCGGGCGCTTTTCCTTCAATGCGCGCCAGCGCCCCAGTTCGGAAAACACCTTCTCCTGGGCCTTCTCGCGTATCGAGCAGGTGTTCATCAGCAGGATGTCGGCTTCTTCCGGATTGTCGGTCTTCACCAGCTGATGGGATTCCCGCAGCAGATCCATCATGCGCGATGAATCGTACTCGTTCATCTGGCAGCCCTGCGTTTCGATATAAAGCTTCTTGACCCGTGGCTCGCTCATGACCTGCTCTTGGTGCTGCGGAAAACTGGCCATTATATCGACAAATCACCGCCTGGCGAAGGCTGGGATGGCCGCAATCCGTGGTAGAATGGCCGCCTTAGCCGTTAGGGTGTACGCATGTCCAAGTCTCAGATATTCAAGGTTATTTTTCTAAATCAGGCAGAGGTCTATGAGGTCTATGCCGCAGCGATCTACCAAAGTGACTTGTACGGCTTCATCGAAATTGAGGAATTCCTGTTTGGCGAGCGCTCCCAGGTGATCGTCGACCCCTCCGAGGAAAAGCTCAAGGCCGAGTTCGCCGGTGTGCGCCGCAGTTATATACCCATGCACGCCATTGTGCGTATTGATGAAGTGGAGTCCGAAGGTGTGCCGAAGGTGACCGAGGCCACGCCCGGCAGCAACATCCGTCCATTTCCCGCCCCAGGTTTCAAGCCCGTGGATGGCAAGTGAGGGCTGCCATGCCACTGGATCACGTCGAATTGCACAGCCCGGCCCCTGGACGCTATGTGTTCAGGCGCCCGTCCTCTGAGCGTGCCCCGCTGAAAATTTTCGCCGCCGCCTCCCCGGAAGGCTTTGATATGTCGGCCCCGCATGAGGTGCTATCGGCGAGTGAGTTACAACTGGAACTCACTCACAGTCGCCCGTATTTTCTTCTGCAAGACGGCGATGGTGGGCGCAAAGTGTTGGCCGAGCGCCGTCTGCCCTTGGCGGGAACGCCCAATTTTCGTGATCTTGGCGGTTATCCCGGCCGTGATGGCCGCCCGGTGCGCTGGGGCAAGCTGTTTCGCTCCGGCAGGCTTTCCCGCTTAACCCCCGGTGACCAGCAGCAGGTGGCGGGGCTGGCCCTTGATCTGGTGTTCGATTTTCGCCACCCCCAAGAGCGCGCGCGCGAGCCCAGTATCTGGGCTGGCACACCGCCAGCGCTTGAAATGCTCGATGTGATGCCGGGCAATGCCGAGCAGTGGTTTGCCCGTGCGGCGGAAGCCAGCGCCACGGCGGAGGACATGGCTGAATTCATGGCCGCTCTCAACCGCGAACTGGCCTCCAGCCAGCATGTCCATTACCGCCGCCTGTTCCAACGCATGCTGGATACACCCGATGCCAGGGTGCTGATGCATTGCTCGGCGGGCAAGGATCGCACCGGCTTCGGTGTCGCCCTGCTGCTGACGGCGCTGGGCGTGCCGGCGGAACACATCATGGCCGACTATCTGCTGACCAATGCCTGCCTGCCCATTGAGCAGGAGCTGGCCGCAGCCGTGGCCTACTATGCCGAGGCGCGTGGTATAGCCCTGCGGCCAGAGGTGCTTCAGCCAGTATTTGAGGTGCGCCCCGAATATCTGCACGCCGCTTTGGATCAGGCGTGCGCCATGGCCGGCGATATGAAGGGGTATTTGCGCGACTTCCTGGGGCTGGGCCAACCCGAGTTGGCCGAATTGGCCAGGCGTTACCTGGCCTAGTATGGCTATTGTTGGATAGGGCGAGCGGGTGTATCCTCGACATGGTGTGCTGAGGCATAGCGTGTATTCACGGCATGCATCAGCTTGCCGGCGTTGCTCCCGCCGTATGAGCCGCCTGACAACGATAAGAATACGAGTGCGGTGAATTGATGCCTGCGTTTCCGAGGCCCTTCCTGAGTTTGAAGTGGCAGGTTCTGGTGCTTACCAGCCTGTTACTGTTGCTGTTCAGTTTTGGCTATTACCACTTTACGATCGATCGTGCTGCACAGAACTACCGCGAGCAGGTAGAGCTTGAGCGCGGGCAATTAGCGCGGCAGCTCAGCGTGCTGGTGTCTGGTGAGCATGAATTGCTGCGCTTGCTTGAGTCCACCGTGTCGAGCCGCGAGGGCATGGCGGTGGCTTTTGGTGCCGATTCGCTGCGTGATGTGGCGCAAGCCTTTTCCTCGCAGTGGCCACGCTTTCAATCAGAAAGCGGTGTATCTCTGGCGCAACTCTACACCGGGGATGGGGTGCTATTGGGTAGTTGGGGCTCCCCGATGGATGCATCGAGCGTGGTTACCCGGGTGTTGACCCGAAATCGCGCCCAAGATGCTTTGGTGTGTGAGGATGCCTGCTTTATCGTCTCGGGGATGGCTGTAGAAAGCGGGGGCAAGCGTTTGGTGTTGGTGCTCGCCTTCGATTTAGTGCGGGTGCTGGAAGAATTTGAATCCATCAACGACCTGAGTGTTGCCCTGTTGTTGCCAGAGCCGGAGGATGGCGAGCCCACCCTATGGGGACAGCAGGTGGCGTATGTGTCGTCTGGGGGGCGTACCCTGCCGGTGTTGCAAGCGGCATCACGCCAGCTGCCGCTGGACGCGCTCGATGAACACCCAGGCCGCTGGCAGACTGACCTTGCCGTTTACTCGCTTTCCACCATTCCCCTACCCAGTCTGGAAGTGGGCGCCGCACGTCTTCTCACCATGAGCGACGCCACCGCAGATGATAATCGCAATACCGCTTATCTGAATGACGTGCTGCGCATTACCGTGCTGAGTTCGGTGGTGATGGTGACACTGCTTTTCTTTTGGCTGTGGTGGCCTACCAGTCGCTTGCGCGTTATCGCCGGGGCGTTGCCTCTCTTGGCCCAGCACCGCTTTGAGGAGGCATCACGGCAGATGATGACCTCGCTGCCTCCCTTTTTCAGGGATGAGTCGGATGTGGTTAAAGAGGCTTCACTGTCGCTCGCCTCGCAACTGGAGAGCTTGCAGGATCTGCTGGACAAACGCGCGTCACAGTTGGAGCGCCGCTCGCGTGAGCTGGAGCGAGAGCGCAATTTTGCCATGGGGTTGTTGAACTCTGCCCATGCGGTCGTGCTCACGCAGAATAGTGCCGGTGAGATCATGATGATCAACCAGCATGGGGCGGCGTTTCTGGGGCAGCCTCAGGAGCTGTTGGTGGGCAGTGCATTTGCAAAGCTGCTGCCACCTGATGTAGTGGATGGTGTGTGCGAGGAGCTGGCTCGCCTATCGGCATGCGATGAGGGGGAGTACCAGCATGAGTGCATGCTGGAGTCGCCGGGCAAGGGGGCTCGTTGTTTGTTGTGGTTCCATTCTCGCTTATCCAAGCTGGATGGGGCCGGTGCCAGCTTGCTCTCGGTGGGCCTGGACATATCGGAGCGCAAATCGGCTGAAGCGTCGTTGGGCTGGCTCGCCAGCCATGATGCGCTGACGCGCCTGCTCAATCGCCATCGTTTTGAAGAAGAATTGGAACAGCTCTTGGCCGGCGCCCGCAGTCACGGCCATAAAGGTGCCGTGTTGTTGATAGATCTTGATCACTTCAAGGATATCAATGATTCCAGTGGCCATGCCGCTGGTGATGAAATGCTGCGGAAGGTTGGTCAGGTACTGGAGGAAACGGCCTGCGAAGATGAGCTGGTAGCGCGTTTGGGTCCCGATGAGTTCGGCGTGCTCATACCCGGTGTCGATGTCATGAGCGCTGGGGAAGGGGCGGATCGTTTCACTAAGGCCTTGATGCGGGTGGCGGTCGCCGGACATCAGCGGGTGCACCGCATTACGGCGAGCATCGGTGTGGCGCTCTATCCCATGCATGGCAGCAGTAGCTCGGAGTTGCTCTGCAATGCCGATATGGCGCTATTGGAAGCCAAACAATCGGGTCGTAATGCTTGGCGCATCTACGCTCAAGACGACGCCGGGCGGGAGCGAATCAGCGAAAGAGTGTTCTGGAATGAACGTGTGCGCACCATCGTCAACGAGCGCGCCTTCGACCTCCATTTTCAGCCGATTGCCAGGCTTGCAACGGGCGATATCAGCCATTATGAAGCGCTTGTGCGGGTTCACAACGAGCGTGGGCAACTGGAATCCCCGGCCAAGTTCATTGCCGCCGCTGAGCGCACCGGCATGATCCGGCGCTTGGACGAAGTGGTCATCGAGCGGGTGATGGCGTGCCAGGCGGCCCTGCTCGATCGGGGCCTTAATGTGACCATCGCGGTGAACCTGTCGGCGCAAAGCTTCCACAATCCGATGCTGGTGGAGCATATCGACCACTGTATCGAACACTACGGTGCCGATCCGCGCGCGATCCTGTTCGAGATCACCGAGACCGCGGCAGTGGAAGATATTGGTGCAGCGTGGGAAATCATGACGACCCTGCGCCGTAGAGGGTTTCGTTTTGCCCTGGATGATTTCGGCGTGGGGTACTGCTCCCTGCAGTACCTGAAGCGTTTGCCTGTGGACTATCTCAAAATCGACGGCTCCTTCATTCGATCTCTACATGAAAACCCGGATGACAGGGTGGTGGTTAAAGGGGTCATTGAGATCGCACGTGCGTTCGGTTTACGCACTATCGCCGAGTTTGTCGACAGCCAGGAGGTCAAGGAACACCTGGCCTTGCTCGGTGTGGACTATGTACAGGGTTACCATATCGACGTGCCGCGGACATTCGTCGAGTTGTGGGGGGTACACGCCACGGCTGATGCTTCGGGCTGAGAGCAGGGCTATTCATGTGATGTCTAGCCGGGGACATATCTTCCGGCATGGTCTATGCTCATTTTGAGTAGCTTATCGGTTCCCTTTCGTTTTTGGACGCTGCTGTAATGAGCTGGTTATCTTCCACGTCGATCAAACACCGCATCCTGATTATTCCATTGGTCGCTGTGGTGGCCTTTGCCGTTTATCTCGGTTTCAATGGGGTGGCCAACCGCAGTAATGCGGCGCGTCTGGCCGACGTTCAAAACGTGTTCTTCCCCACGTTGGTTATGGCGGATGCCAATCTGGTTTACTTGCAGCGTATGGACGAGCTCTATACGGCGGCGGTTGCCACCGGTGAGGCAGAGAATGTCAACAAAGCCGATGAATTGCACAAGAGCCTGAAGGCAAATCTTGCCAAACAGGGCGGGCTGCAGGCAGAGCAGCGTGATGTGCTGGCCAATGTCGAGCGCGCCTTGGATAGCTACCATGAAACCGCCAAGGGGCTGGCTGAGGGTATGCTCTCGGGTTCCGCTGACATGGCTAAGGTGCCCGAACAGGTTGAGCAGAAAAATGCGCTGCATACCAAGGCGACTGAACAGCTGAAACGCTTCCGCGATAGCTCGGAGGAAAGCTTCAACGCCACACTGCAAGCCGCCAATGAAACTGCGGCCAATACATTCCGCACCGGGCTTGGTGTAGCGGCGGTGACGGTCATTGTGCTGCTGCTGATTTCTTGGAGCATTGCGTCTCTGGTTACGCGTTCACTCGGCTCGGTTGTCAATTCGTTGAAGGATATCGCGCAGGGGGAAGGTGATCTCACCGTGCGGCTGAAGCAGACCTCCAAAGATGAGGTGGGTGAGCTGGTCTACTGGTTCAATACCTTTGTGGAGAAATTGCACGGCACCATTGGTGAGGTGGTGAATGTAATTGCCCCCCTGGCTAAGGTGGCTCAGGATTTGAGCGGCGTTTCTCGTGATACTGAACGCACCTCATCCGAGCAATTGAAATCGTCACAGGTGGTGACTGTGGCGGTGGATGAAATGCTGGGCACGGTGACTCATGTGGCGGAAAGTGCGACGCATGCCGCGCAAGCGGCTGAAGATGCTGATGCTCAGGCGCGGGCGGGTCGAGATATCGTAGGCAGTACGGTAGCCTCGATTGCGTCGGTGGCGAGTGAGGTGACCAAGGCCGCTCAGGTCATCGCAAAACTGGAGCAGGATGCAGAAGCCGTCGGCTCCATCCTCGATGTTATCCGAGCCATTGCGGATCAAACCAACCTGTTGGCACTGAATGCGGCAATTGAAGCCGCTCGGGCTGGAGAGCAAGGGCGTGGTTTCGCCGTAGTAGCCGAAGAGGTTCGCACGCTGGCGTCGCGCACTCAGGCCTCGACCCGCGAGATTCAGAGCGTGATTGAGACCTTGCAGGAGGCGGCGGCGTCGGCGGTTGTGGTGATGGCGCAGAGTCGTGAGAAGGCAGAAAGCAGCGTGACGCAGGCGGATCAGACCGGAGAATCCTTCCAGGCGATCAGTGGTCGCGTGGCTACAATTTCTGACTTGAACCAGCAAATCGCGGCGGCCACCGAGGAGCAGCAGCGTTCGTCTTATGCCATCCAGGAGCAAATCAGCGGCATGCGTCAGGCCTCCGAGCTGAGTGTCCGCTATACCACCCAACTGGCGCAGCTGAGTGGGGCCTTACAAGGTCTTGCCGGGCAGCTGCAGAGTATTGCCGGACAATTCAGAGTGTAGTGTCTTGTCCATCGCGAAGAGGGCGCCGTTGGCGCCCTTTTTTTGTGGCCTGGTTGATGGGGCAATAAGATACAGACATTGCACGGGGCGCTGTGAGGCGGGCCACGCGGTGACGTAGCGTGTAGGCTGACGAGCTTTGATTGGCTGATGGGCTTTGGCTGAGGCTCACCTCTGGGGCAGCCAGCGGATGGCGCAGGAGCTGCCCCGCTGGCGCCCACGCCATGGGCAGGGCATTCGGGGCCGCGCCGGTGCGCTCGATGAGCCGCGATGGCAGGCGGGAGCTGGTATGCTTAGATGAGAGGGGGGCACACGGTTCGAGAGGTGTTCAGCGCATTTGGATACGCCGCACCTGGCTATTTGCAGGCGGCTTTTGCGGCCTTGATCTGTTTGCCTTCACAACGCTGTTCAGAGCCCTTGCCGATGCACCACAGGCGGCGTTCGTTCCAGGCAGTGAGATACTCTGACTTGCCGTCTGAGCATTTGACGATGTAGTTGTCGAAGGGGCGTTGGTCGGGGGCTTGGCTACGCGAGTCAAAGATGATGCTGGTGGGCTGAGCGGAAAAGGACAACTGGGCAAAAAGTGCCCCGAGTGTCAGCGTTCCTGTCCTTAATGCCCGTTTCACGGCTACCTTGCACTCACTGTTATAATAAAGCCGGCAGTAATCCGAGACATTCTAGCACTCGCAGCGGCTTGTGACAGCCCACCATGATGTTTTCGTTATAGCACTTTCGTGTTTTTCGTCGGTTTCTGCGGGTGTTCTTTCTTCATTCAGGGCTCCACATGACAAAGACCAACTCCACCAGTCGGCAGCGCCGCCAAGCAGAGACGCGCGTATATGGTCAGTCTGCCGTTGCCGCCGTTTTCCATCATCGCCCTGAAGACGTGGTCAAAGCGTATGTGCACCGTCGTGTTGCAGAACAGTTCGCTTCGCAGCTGAAGCAACTGGCGCAGCGCAAGGTGGCGTATAAATGGGTAGAAGATGAGGATCTTGAAAAACTGACAGCGACACCTCACCACGGCGGTATTTGTCTGGTGGTGCGGCGGCGTGAGAGCAAGACTCTGGAGAGCTTGCTGGGGGCGTTGGGCAAGCGCAGAAAGGCATGCCTGATTCTGCTCGAGAATGTGGGCAACCCACATAATCTTGGCGCCATTTTGCGCTCAGCCGCGCACTTCGCTGCAGATGCGGTGCTTGTGAAGGATGCCGCTGCCGCTGAAGCAGGCGCCACTTGTCGCACAGCGGCGGGTGGCGCAGAAGTGGTGCCGGTGGTCTCCTACGGCGATATTGCTCAGGCGTTACGCCTGCTGACAGAGGCGGGCTTCTCTCTGTTTGCCACCTCTAGCCATTCCGGGAGCTCCTTGTTTGAATGCGCGTTACCAGCTCGGGTCGTGTTTCTGTTTGGTGAGGAGCAGCATGGACTGTCGGCCGAGGCCTTTGCCGGGAGTACCCGTCAGCTTTCTATTCCGGGCAGTGGCGCGGTGGAGAGTTTGAATGTTGGGGTGGCCGCGTCCGTTTTGCTGGCGGAGTACTGGCGCCAGCAGCATGAGCGCGGTCCAAACCCTACGGTACCGCCGGAAGCGCCGGCAAAGCGCAGAAAGGGCACGCTGTCACGCACCGGCTAAGCTCGCTGCGGGGCCTTTGATAGTGGCCACTCATTTGCGCTGCCGCTTCCGGTAGATGGTGGACGGGTTGACGCCCAATAAGCCTGCTGCGCGGGTGATGTTTTGTTCGCAAAGATCGAGCGCGCGTTCTATCCAGGCACCTTCAAGGGTTTCCAGCGGGTAGATGTCTTCCGTGCGATCGGGTAGGAACTCGCTCAGTGGGCGTCGACTCTGGTCTGACAGTGGGCGGCTCGGGCGTTGGGTGATCACGGCCGTAGGCGCTTGGAAAGGCAGCATGTCGATTTCCAGCTGCTCTCCGTCGTTGAGTACCACGGACTGTCGAATCACATTTTGTAATTCCCTCACATTCCCAGGCCACGGGTAACTCAACAACGCTTGCTCGGCTGCTGGGCTATCAGCAGCATGACATCTGACGGTCATCCGCGAGGCGTACTCAGCTAGGAGAGGACGGTTTGTAGCCGGAGAGTCTCATCACTACCACAAAGAACACCGGCACCAGGAAGATCGCCAGCACGGTCGCGGTGATCATGCCCCCCATCACACCGGTGCCGATGGCGCGCTGCCCCGCCGATCCCGCCCCGGTGGCAATAGCGAGTGGCAGCACCCCGAGGATGAAGGCCATGGAGGTCATCAAGATGGGGCGGAAGCGCTGCCGGCAGGCTTCCAGGGTCGCCTCCAGTAAGGGGTGGCCGGCGGCCAGCAAGTGTTTGGCAAACTCAATGATCAGAATGGCATTCTTGGCGGAGAGGCCAATGATGGCGATCAGGCCTACCTTGAAGTACACATCATTGGGCATGCCGAGTAGGGTGGCGGCTGCCAAAGAGCCCAACACGCCCAGCGGGACCACCAGCATTACGGCAAAGGGAACGGACCAGCTCTCGTAGAGCGCCGCCAGGCAGAGAAACACGGCGAGAATGGACAGGGTCAGCAGCAACGGCATCTGGTTGGCCGAGATCTGCTCCTCGCGGCTCATGCCGGTCCATTCAAAGCCAATGCCTTGTGGCATGTCCTGCATCAGCCGCTCCACTTCTGCCATGGCCTCGCCGGTGCTGTGACCGGGGGCGGCCATGCCGGAGATGCGATAGGCCGGGTAGCCGTTGTAGCGCACCAGCTGCATGGGGCCGGTGATCCACCGGGTGCTGGCGAAGGCCGAGAAGGGCACCATGCGGCCCTCGCGGTTGCGCACTTGCAGCTTGAGCAAGTCCTCCGGCTGCATACGCTGCAAGGCATCGGCCTGGACGATGACGCGTTGCATGCGGCCCTGGTTGGGGAAGTCGTTCACATAGCGCGAACCCATGGCCACCGAAATCATGGCGTTGATGTCCTCGAAACCCACGCCCAGGGCGTAAGCCTTGCGCCGATCCAGGGTGAGTTCGAGTTGCGGCGAATCTTCCACCCCCTCATTGCGCATGCCGGTGATCACGCCGCTCTTGGCTGCCTCGACCATCAACTGGTTGCGTGCGGCCAGCAGGGCGGTGTGGCCCAAGCCGCCGCGGTCTTGCAGGCGCAGGCTGAAGCCGGTGCCGTTCCCCAGTTCCGGAATGGGCGGGGGATTGATGACCACGGTGAAGGCATCCTTGATGGGCATCAAGGCGCCAAAGGCGCGTTTGGCCACCGCGTCCGCCCCATGGGCCTCGCCCTGGCGCGCATTCCAGTCCTTGAGCGGCACAAAGGTATTGAGCATGTTTTGGCCGGCGCCAAAGAAGTTGGTGCCGACAATCGAAATCACGTCGTGTACTTCGGGTTGCGACAGGAAGTAATCTTCGATCTGTCGGGCCACTTCCGTGGTGCGGGCCGCGGTGGCGCCGGGCGGGAGCTGGGTGATGGCGAACAGACGCCCCTGATCCTCATCGGGCAGGAACGAGCTGGGCAGGCGCAGTGCCATCAGAGCCACGGCGGCGATGATGGCGAGGTAGACCGCCAGATAGCGGCCGGTGCGGCCGAGCACGCCGCCCACCAGGCGCTGATAAGACGCCGCCCCTTGGCGGAAACGGCGGTTGAACCAGCCAAAGAAGCCGCTATCGTGGCGCGGGTGAGCCGGGTCTATCGGGCGCAGCAGGGAGGCGCAAAGGGCTGGTGTGAGGCTCATGGCCAGGAAGGCCGAGAGCAGGATGGATACCACCATGGTGACCGAGAACTGGCGGTAAATATTGCCCACTGACCCGCCAAAGAAGGCCATCGGTACGAACACCGACACCAGTACCACGGTGATGCCGATGATGGCGCCGGTGATCTGCTGCATGGCCTTCAGGGTGGCCTGGCGGGGCGAGAGCCCTTCCTCGGCCATCAAGCGTTCCACGTTTTCCACCACCACAATCGCATCGTCCACCAGGATACCGATCGCCAATACCATGGCAAACATGGTCAATACGTTGATGGAGAAGCCCACCGAATAGAGCACGCTAAAGGTGCCGAGCAGGGCGACGGGCACGACAATGGCGGGAATCAGGGTGTAGCGCATACTCTGCAGGAAGACGAACATCACCACGAACACCAACGCCATGGCCTCGAACAGTGTTTCGACCACCTTGAATATCGAGATCTTGATGAACAGGGACGCGTCGATGGGAATGCCATACTCCATGCCGGCAGGGAAGTAGCGCTCCAGGTTGTCCAGGCGTTTGCGCACCTCCTTGGCCGTTTCCATGGCGTTGCTGGAGGGGGTGGGTTGGATCGCCACGCCGATGATCGGGTGGCCGCTGCGGCGGGCAGAGACGGCGTATTCCTGGCCGCCCACCACAATCCGCGCCACGTCCTTCAGCCGCACGCTGGAGCCGTCTTGCCGGGCGCGCAACACTACCTCACCGAACTCTTCCGGTGTCTTGAGTTGCCCTTCGAGCACCAGGGTGGCGGCGATGGTTTGGCCTTCCGTGCTCGGCAGATCACCGACGATGCCCGATGAGACCTGGGCATTTTGTGCCTTTAGGGCGATGCTCACGTCTTCCGGCGTCAGCCCGTAGCCCACCAGTTTGTCCATGTCGAGCCACACGCGCATGGCACGCTCGGCACCGAACAGACGCACTTGTCCCACCCCGGGGGTGCGCTGTAGCTCGGGCAGAATATTGCGCGACATGTAGTCGCCCAGGGCGAAGCGATCATGGGCTTCGTTGGAAGACGACAAGGTGACGATCATCAGCACGTTGGAGCTGGCCTTCTCGACCTTGATACCCTGCTGATTCACCGCCTGGGGCAGGCGGGGCGCCGCACGGGCCAGGCGGTTCTGCACGTCCACCTGGGCCATACCGGCATCGGTGCCGGGGTTGAAGGTCACCATGATCTCGGCCTGGCCATTGACCTGGCTGACCGACTGCATATAGATGATGCCATCCACGCCATTGAGCTCGTTCTCAATGATGCTGACCACACTCTCATCCAGTATCTTGGCCGAGGCGCCCGGGTAGGTGGCCGTGATGTTGATGGACGGAGGGGCCACGGTCGGGTACTGGGTGACCGGGAGCTGTGTGATGGCCAGGGCGCCCGCCAGGGTGATGAACAGCGCAATCACCCAGGCGAAGATGGGACGGTCGATGAAAAAAGCGGGCATCTCGATGTCCTCAACTCAGCGCTGAGGCGCTTGCCAGGGCACGGCCTTCACCGGCGAGCCCGGCCGCAATTTCTGGAAGCCTTCCACCACGAACTGATCGCCGTCCTGCAGCCCATCGGTGATCAACCATTGCTTGCCCACGACACCGGCGACACTCACCCGTCGGTGCTGTGGTTGGGATTGCGCATCCAACACGGTCATCTGATCGCCCTGCTGATTGCGCAATACCGCCTGCTGCGGCACCAGGTAGGCCCGTTCATAGTGAGCTTGCTGCAGTTTCACGCGCACATACATGCCCGGCAGTAACAGCCCGTCTGGGTTGGGGATTTCCGCCCGCAAACTGATCTGGGCCGTGCCTGGATCCACCGTGAGGTCGGCAAACAACAGGCGCCCCGGGTGAGGATAGGGCTGGCCATCTTCCAGTTGCAGGCTAACCTCCAAACCCGGTTGCGGTCCATTGCCGGCCTGCTGGCGCAGCGCCAGCACTTCCCGGGCGGTCTGGGTGAAGCTCACATACAAGCGGTCTACCTGTTGGATGGTGGCCAAGGGCGTGGCCTCACCCTGACCGACCAGCGCGCCCTCGGTGACCAAGGCGCGGCCAATGCGACCACTGATCGGCGCCGTGACGGAGGCGTAGCCTAGATCAATGCGTGCGGATTTGAGTGCCGCGCTGGCCACCGCCACATCGGCTTCGGCCTGTTTCTCAGCGGCCTGGGCGTTAACCAGATCTTGTTCGCTGACCGAGCGCGATTGATAAAGCCGCTTGACGCGCTCGGCTTGGGAGTGAGCCTGATAGAGGTTGGCCTGAGCCTTGGCCAAGCCGGCTTCCGCACTGTTGAGTCGCGCACGGTAGGGGGCTTCGTCGATCTGGAACAACACCTGGCCGGCCTGCACATCGCGGCCTTCTTCGAACAAGCGCTTTTGCACGATGCCGGAGACCCGGGCGCGCACTTCCGCCACACGCCAGGGCTCCAGACGCCCTGGCAACTCGGTGGTCAGGGTGACGGGTTCCGCTTTGGCACTCAGCACCCCGACCGCAGGCGGTGGCATGGCGCCAGGCTGGGCTGGCCGATCGCCACAGGCCGAGAGGCATGCCAGCAGGGCCATTGGCAGAAAGCTTCGCAACGGGCGAGGCAAAAACATGGGCAAATCCTGATCCAGAGAAGGCTGCCACCCTGCAGCCGGCTCTATAAATATGGCAGAACGTGTGGTTTTTTCAGGTGGTGGGCCGCGCAGACGCGAAATCTGCGGATGCGTTGCCTTCAGCGGTTTGATCGCGTTTTGCTGCGGTTGCTTAGCGCAAAGGCCTCAAGTGATTGTACACTCTCTTAAAATGATACAGGACTGTCAATATTGACGTTGTTGTCATTTTTTAATGAGAATGAAAAAAATTGTTCGGAGTCCTTCGTGCGCAGTGTTCCCTCCCAGCCCGGAAAGCGAGATCGCACGCGAGCGGCCATCGTGCAGGCGGGTATTCAAGTGCTGGCAGAGCGGGGCGAGTC
Organism: uncultured Pseudomonadales bacterium; assembly: GCA_964649985.1. GTDB lineage: Bacteria > Pseudomonadota > Gammaproteobacteria > Pseudomonadales > CAZYQX01 > CAZYQX01. The sequence continues at coordinate 115,779 of CAZYQX010000003.1, forward strand.
GGCCAGCATTGACGAGTTGATGTGCGCGGCCGGGATGGCTCGCGGTACCTTCTACAACTACTTCACCGATCGCGACGATGTGTGGCGTGCTGTGCTACTGGAGGTTCAAGGTCAGGCGAGGGAGCACGTCATGGTCAAAATTCCCCAGGGGTTGCCGCCGGAGGGGGTGCTGGCCTGCATGCTGATGGGGCTGCTGCGCTTTGCGCTGTCACACCCTCATCTAGGCTGGGCCATAGTGCGTTTGGGCACTGGCAAGGACTGGCTCACACAACATCACTTTGAAGATCGCCTGTTTCCACGTTCGGATGATGCGCTGCAAGCGCTTGTGGCGGGCGTCGTGCCGTTCAGCATTGCCCGCGCCTTCGTCGAAAGCACGCTCAACATGGCCTTGCGTCGACTGCTGGAGGGCCATATCAACCTGGGCGAAGCGCAGCTGTTGGTCGGCTTGTCGTTGAGAGGCCTGGGTGGCGGGGATGCCGATGTCGAGCGCGCCTTGCAGGTCGCCAAGGTATTCTCAATGGATTGATGGCGCGCAGAAATGAAAAAGCCAGCGCGATGGCTGGCTTTTTGAAAATTTGGTAGCGGGGGCTGGATTCGAACCAACGACCTTCGGGTTATGAGCCCGACGAGCTACCAGGCTGCTCCACCCCGCACCGAAGCGCTTGCGCGCTCTCTTCCTTTGAGCATTGCGGCCTGTGGTGCCGCTGGAAGAGCCAAACATGATATAGCGGTCATGGTGCCTTCGTCAATGCCTAGAGACGATTGATTGCGGTGATGTGGGGGGCAGGGCGCGCTCCATCATCGGCAGGCTTAATGTGCACGAGGCGACAGGGCGCATGCGTGCCTATCTGCATCGCCACTGCGTGACATAAACTGATGTTATTCATTTTCCAAATGCGGGGAGTCGGCTGTGACCTGCAGCGCCATCAGAGGCCAGATCGTCACCTATACAGGCAATCCTTTTCTGCTGGGGATTGAGCAGACTTTCGTCTATTTGAGTGACGGCCTGGTAGTCATGGCGGGCGGGCGGGTTGTTGATGTTGGCCCGGCTGGCGCGCTTCAGGAGAAATACGCCGGAGATTTGCATGTCACCCATTACCCAGACTGCATCATCATGGCGGGCTTTGTTGACTGCCATGTGCATTACCCGCAAACCCAGATCATTGCGGCTTATGGCGAGCAGCTGATTGATTGGCTGCGCAAATACACCTTTAAGGCTGAGCAGCAGTTTGCCGACCCGCAGCATGCGAGCAAAATCGCCCAGCTATTTCTTCAGGAATGCTTGCGCGCCGGCACGACGACAGCGGCGGTCTACTGTACGGTTTATCCGCAGTCGGTTGACGCATTCTTTGAAGCGTCAGAAAAACTCAATATGCGCAATTTGGCCGGCAAGGTGTTGATGGATCGCAACGCCCCGGATGCTCTGCGGGATAGCCCTCAGCAAGGCTACGATGACACCAAGGCGCTGATTGCCCGATGGCATGGAAGAGGGCGCCAGCTCTATTGCGTGACACCGCGCTTTGCCGCGACCAGCTCTCCGGAACAGCTGAAAATGGCCGGTGAGATATGGCGCGAACACCCTGGAACCTATTTGCAGTCACATCTATCAGAGAATGTTGATGAGGTGGCATGGGTCAAATCGCTGTATCCCGAGTGCAAGAGCTACGTGGATACCTATGATCACTTCGGTCTGTTGGGCCCGCGTGCCATTTACGGGCACGGTATACATTTGGCCGATGCTGAATTTCAGCGCTTGCATGAAACGGGTACGGCCATCGCGCACTGCCCAACGTCCAATTTGTTTTTGGGCAGTGGCGCGTTCAATCTTAAAAAAGCCACGCAGGGCCGGTATCCGATTAGGGTCGGATTGGCCACTGATCTGGGGGCGGGCACCAGTTTTTCGCCGCTACAGACCATGAGTGAATCCTATAAAGTTGCTCAGATGCATAGCTTTCCACTCAGCGCAATCCATGCGTTTTATCTGGCGACACGGGGGGCGGCAAATGCGCTGTATCTGGATGACAAAATCGGCAGCATCGCGGCTGGCATGGAAGCGGATCTGGTTGTACTGGACCTCTATTCAACGCCGTTGCTGCGCATGCGCATGTCATTTGCCGACAGCATAGAAGAAGTGCTGTTTTTACTGATGATGCTGGGGGACGACAGGGCGACACGCGCCACCTACGTAGCTGGCGAATGCGTTTATGACCGGGCAACACATCGGGATCAGGCGTGGAATGCGCCGGTTTAAGCTCGTTTTATGTGAGCATAAGTAGGGGGGGTGATGACGTTGTCGCGGAACCCTCAAGCGGAGATACCGAAGGGTAGAAATGAAAACGCCCCGCCAGTGGTTGCTGGCAGGGCGCTGGAATAAGTGGTAGCGGGGGCTGGATTCGAACCAACGACCTTCGGGTTATGAGCCCGACGAGCTACCAGGCTGCTCCACCCCGCACCGAAGCGCTTGCGCGCATCTCTTCCGTTTGAGCTTCGCGATCTTTGATAGGTCGCCGGAAGAGGTGCGCATACTACAGATCAATGATGTGTACGTCAATCGTTTTTTTGTCAGTCACCGTGTATCGTGTGCTAAGCGCGCTGCAGGGGGGTTTCCTATACTGGAAGCAGTTCCATCACGTGAACAGAGATGCCATGGCTGCCTTCGACCTTGAACAATTGCTTCACTCTCCCAATCCCTTGGCTGGGGAATACGCCGAGTCGATGGTTGCCGAGAGGATCATGCTGACCGGGCAGAGTTTTCAGGCCAGCCCCGATTGTGCTGCGCGTGGACAGGTTGCGGCATGGGCCTTGGCCGCCAAATTTCTGGATGAGCGTCAAGAGGCCTTATTTGATCTGGCTGAGGGGGTGAGGGCGGGCATAGCGAAACGTTTGGACGTGAATGGTGAGCACATTGCCCTCGCGGGTAGTTTGCATGAGTTGTTCGTGCGCTTTCTTTCCGCCTTGCCCTTACAACAGCGGCCAAAGCTCGTGATGAGCGATGGTGAACATCCATCGGTGGCCAGGCAGGCATTGCGGTTGGCCGAAATGGGGGTGGAGGTGGTGCAACTACCGGCACTGCCGGCCGCCACCTTGGCGGCCAGAATGGAGCAGGCGGTAGATGACCGCACCGCTGCGGTGGTGGTGTCCTCGGTGCTTTTCGAAAGTGGACATGTGGTGTCAGATCTTGGCGCGTTGGCAGATACCTGCAATTTGCGCGGTGTGCAATTATTCGTTGATGCCTATCTAAGCTTCAATGTCATGCCCCTGTCGCTACCGCGTTTAGGGTTACAGACGGCTTTTGTGGCGGCTGGCGGCTGCAAGTATGCCCAACTGGGCGATGGGCTTGGCTTTATGTATGTCCCTCCCACTCAAGAGTGCCGTCCGTTGGTCACGAGCTGGCACGGTTGCTTTGACCCCCTGGTGGATTCCCCCGCCGCACTCCCCATACCCTACGGGGACTACCACCAGCGCTTTGATGGCGCGGCAAGGGATGTGTCGGTGGATTTTCGGGCGGCAGAGGTGTTTGCCTTCTTTGAGCGGAACGGGTTGTCGGTGCAGCAGCTGCACAGCTTGAATCGTGCACAATGTCGACATTTGCTTCAGCGCTTTGAATTGCTGGATTTTGATCCAGATGTGATTCATGCCACAGCAACGTTGCCAGCGCTGGGAGGGTTTGTCAGTTTTCAAAGCCTCTATGCCAAAGATATCTGTAGCAAATTGCGCGATCGTGGCGTGCACACGGATTATCGAGGCCGATGGCTGCGCATTGGGCCTGCGCCCTATGTATCACTGGAGCAGATTGACGATGCTATCGATGCGCTAGAGGAGTGCGTCATGGAATTGGGGGGCGTTTAAGTGGCTATTGCGCAAACGCCGCAAACCGCGCTTTTGCTTGCCACTCAGCGCATGATATTGCTGTGAGGGGTTTGCACGCCTGAGTTGCCCGTCGGTACTTCTTAGTTGCGCTGACCGTTTAGTGAGGCGGCAGCGCCAGATCGGTTTTGCAAATCGGCGCATTAGCTGAAGGCAGTCGCTTTATGCTGGCTGCACCTCTCTCAAATCGCGATACAATGGACGCTCCTTGTTATGTGGAGGTCTTGCACGATGGAGCGCATGCTGGAACGCACGCTGTATGCTTCTCGCTGGTTGTTGGCGCCGTTTTACTTGGGCTTGAGCTTGGCGCTGGTGGCGTTGACGCTGAAGTTCTTCCAGGAAATGTTGCACGTTGGTCTTCACATATGGGAAATACGTGAGGCCGAGCTGGTGTTGGTGATCCTTTCACTGGTGGACATGTCGCTGGTGGGAGGCTTGTTGGTGATGGTGATGCTGAGTGGCTACCAGAACTTTGTCTCCAACCTGGATGTGGGCGAGGAGGGCGATAAGCTATCGTGGCTGGGCAAGATGGATGCGGGCAGCCTGAAGACCAAGGTAGCGTCTTCCATCGTAGCCATCTCTTCGATTCATCTGCTGAAAATCTTCATGGACGTTCAGAATATCCCAGACGAGAAGCTACTCTGGTATGTAATTATCCACATGACGTTTGTGGTGTCGGCCATCGGCATGGGATATCTGGACAACCTGACTAAAAAGGCCCACTAGGTGGGCCTTGCTTGAGCTTCACGCTTAGGGAGCCTCTGAATAAGTCCATCAAGGCGATGATGACTAGGCAAAATCATGCGAAAAAGCGGAGTTTACTGGTCGTAAATGAGCATTTTGAGCATGATGTTAACGACGTCAGCGCGTCTTTAGGGGGTTATTCAGAGGTTCCTTAGGCGGAATGCCTGAAGGCCTGCTTGCTCTCGATAGGGGCGGCATACATGGCAAGTGCGCGCATGCGCAGCGGCTCGGGCATGGCCTTTAGTCGCGTATTGAAGCGTTCTTTTTCGGATGCCAACTCCGCCTGGCTGAAAGGCGCCTCAGCACTGCCCAGGGCCACATCGGGCAACTGGCCATGCAGTATTTCCCAGGCCAACAGGTTGGTGGGGTGGAGCACATACTGCCCGATGATCTGCCGATCAATCTCGGCTGCGACTGCATCAGGGTCACTGAATTCAGCGGTGAGTGGCTGGCCAAAGCACAGGGCGATGCGCCCTTTGTAGCCTGAGATACCCGCCGCGATGCTGGCCACATCTTCGTGTTCTTGCTTCTGGTAGTGGCCAGTGGTGGCAACTGCTTCGAGTTCCTGTGCTTTTGCCAGATCGCAGGGGTCGTACTCGTAAGAGATGCTCACAGGTACAATTTTGAGTTCACGCACAAACGCAGGATATTGCTCACGCTTGCGATCCATGCTGATGGAGATCATTTTGATCACGGCGGGTTCAGTGCGGTCGTATCCGTCTTTTGCGCGGCCTTCGCGTTGGGCGATCCAGATGGAGTGGCGATCTTGTTGCAGCGAGTGGCGGATATAGTTTGATAACTGCTTCAGGGCCGCGAGCATCTGCTTGGGCGCTGTCGCCGAGCGGTTCACAATAAAGCTCTTGTTGATCCGCATTAAATCAGACACAAAGGGCTTTGATAGGAGATTGTCACCAATGGCGATGCGCACGGTATCGTGCCCGGCATGGTACAAGGCATAGTTGACCAGTGCGGGGTCGAGTGTGATGTCGCGGTGATTGCTAATAAACAGATAGGCTTCGCCGGGGGTCAGTTGGTCTAGCCCCCTGATGTTCACGCCCTGTGTGGTGGTTTCAAGCATCCGCGCGAGAAAGTGCTCCACCACTGATTGAAAGTCGCGCACGCTGTGAATGCTTGCCGTCTTGCGTCGCAGGCCCCAGCGCACCAGTGGGTGGAGCAGTGGCGCGGCGACACTGGCCAAGCGAGGGAAACTGAGTTTGGTGACAGCGCTGATGCATTCAGGATCTGCGACAAGGCGATCCAGCACGGCGCGTACTTCACTGTCGTTGTAGGGGCGAATATCGGCAAATGGGTCCATGGGCACGGAGAATCTGTCAGGCTATGCAGAGCGCGCACCATACACAATCTTGTCGTAGACGTCATCCGCTCGCGTATTTGTAGGGCCATGATGCCGAATCTGGGCTAGGCTCATGGTGGGGCAACCAAGTTTCATGCCCACCGAGGTTATTGAACAATTTCATGATGCAATTAAGAGACGATCAGTTCGATGTCCGCGATCCCGCCACGCTCCCTGCGGTGTTGTGCATGCTGGCGGGGGTTGATGGCGTAGATCGTCGCGTTAGGGAACTGCTCCACGCGGTTGTAGCGGGGGGGGATATTCCCTCAACGGGTTTGGTGCATGTGGCCTGGACCATGGTGGAGGCACTTTTCGCGCGCATATATCACCATGCTGCGCCCGTGGCTGCGCTGCAGTCGGTGCATCTCCGTCTGCAACGCCCCTTGCTGGCGACATTGTTGCTGGCGCCCGAGCAATTGAGCCCCGAAGGGGCGGTTGCGCTAGCGCTGAATGAGCCTCTGGTGCATGGCCTGGGGGCCACCGATGACGTGGGGAGAGCGCTGGACGATTGGCTGGCAGAGCTTGACCTGGCTATTGCTGAGTGGGTGGCGCGGTTTTCGCCTGATGCCGATTGGTGGGCAGGCCTGGCTCAGCGCATGCGTTCTGCAGGGCAAATCCAACGCACGCGGGTTGAAAAGCTAGAGCAACGCTTGATCGATAGTGAGCTGGGCGCCCTGCGCGCGCTGCGTGCTGATCACCATGCTGTGCAATTGATTAATTTGCGCTGCGAGGGGCGCGTTTTACCTGCCGAAATTGTGGATTTTATCCATGGCCCTTGGCGGGACTCACTGCGTTTGATCTGTCTCAACGATGGGCAGCAGAGCACTGCCTGGCGAGAGGCGGTGCGTGCGACAAACAATTTGGTGCGCTCTTGTGCACCCATTGAGCGCGATGAGCAGCGCCAACAGGCCTATAAACTCATGGACGAAGTGCCGCAGCAGGTAGCGGCCTGTTTGCGTAGCCTGAGTCATCAACCCGCGCAGATCAGCCACTGGCTTGATCTGATCGGCCACGTTCACCTCCGGGTGTTGCAGGGGCAGCCTATCGCGTGGGTGTCGGTTTCACAATTGGCGATGTTGCAACCCATGCATGGCGTCGCGGTTCAAGTGCAGAGTGAGCTGCACGCCATGGCGAGAGGCTGTGCGCCCGGACAATGGTTTCATGTGCAGGCGGAAGGAGAGGAAACTCAGCGCTGCAAGTTGACGGCATGGTTACCGGATACAGATTGCGCACTCTTCATCAACTGGTTGGGCCAACGGGTGGCTTGCCATAGCAGTGATGAGTTGGCCGTTGCACTGGCGAGTGGCTGGATGCGGCCTATTGATGTAGATAACTGGTTTGCTGAGGCGCTTGCAGCCGTGGGCGAACAGTATCATCTGCAATCTCTGCGCACGCGTGAGGCGAGAGAGGAGGCGCGCCAGCAGCGCGAGGCAGAGGAGCGAGAGGAAGCGGCCAGGCTGGCGCGGCAACGCGATGAGCGTGAGGCGCGGGAGCGTGCGCGCATCAAGGCCGAGATAGAGGCCCGCAGGCTGGCCGAGCATCAGCTGGCGGCAGAGCAGGCTCAGCGGGCTCAGGCCCTGCAGGAGCGCCGGCAGGAGGCTGAGCAGATGCTGGACGCCCTGGGCATTGGCTCATGGGTTGATCTTGAGCTGGTTGCCGGTGAGCCTCAGGTAAGAGCCAAGCTCGCGGTCAAGATGCCATCGACCGGCAAGATGGTTTTCGTAGATCGCATTGGGGTGAAAGTAGCGGATCTTGCGCGAGAGGATCTATTGGCGATGTTTGCGATGGGGAGAGCCGTGGTGCATCGCACCGAGGCAAAATTTGAAGATGCGCTGGTGAGGATTGTCGATCAGTTGCGTCGTGACAGGCGTGATGCACCATGAGTCAATGGGATGTGGGTATGACGAGTGAATACCGATCTGAGCTCCGCCTGGAGCGACATGAACTGATCTATATCGAGGTAATTTCCGCCTCCTTTGATATGGACGACTCTGCCAGTATTGTGATCTCGAGTACGGTGGACATTTCGGCCAATGGTCTGCAGGTCAACATGGATCAACCGCTGCCGGTAGGCAGTATTCTTCGCCTGTGCGTACAACCGAGGGATTCCGGGCAGCGCATTCATTTGGTTGGCGAGGTGATGTGGGTTAAACCCCAGGATGATGATCGCAAACAATTTCGTGCTGGCTTTGCTCTGTATGAGTCTGATGGCACGGATATTCTGGCCTGGAAGCAGCACATAACGCAGTGGTTGGTGGACTAGTACTCGCGGCCTCATGCTGGCAGGCGCCCATGATGGGCTTCAGGTGGTTTGGGGCGGTGCGCTGTATTGGCAAGGTGGTGGCCGCGCGCAGGGCATCGAGCGCTGCTCGCCGATGGTACATGCGGTGCAAGTTGTGTTGAGGTGGAAGGGGCAGAATAAACAGCAGAAGCCTGCCGGCTGAGGCGCTGCTTAACTTCGCCACTCATCTGCTTAGATGGGTGTGCAGGATGTTGTGATGGCAACCGTAGGTGTATTTTCCAGGGGGCCGTTCACAGGGTTTCAGTGAGGGCTATACCCACCACAGCCGCGAGTTCCGTCACCTTCATTTCCCTTAAACGGTTTTTGTGAGCACATTGCTCATGCCTGCAGTGACTTTTCCAGAGATCCTGTCGCCCATCACCGTTCTGATGGGTTGCGTCTGAAATTGCCTAGGGAACCTCTGAATAAGTCCATCAAGGCGATGATGGCTAGGCAAAATCATGCGAAAAAGCGGAGTTTACTGGTCGTAAATGAGCATTTTGAGCATGATTTTAACGACGCCAGCGCGTCTTCAGGGACTTATTCAGAGGCTCCCTAGTGCACTGCGGCCGTGGCAGGGGTGAGTTGTGCCTGAATAGTGCTCGCCAGCGCCAGGGAATCAGCCGAAAGGCGATCTTTCAACTCATGGGTGCGCATGAAGAAGGGCGCGCGCACACCGTGATATTCCGTGAGATTGCCGATCCGGTAGAAGGGCACTTCGTGTTGGCGGAGTAAACGTGCCACGCGGGGCTCTAGCATGGCAAACAAATACTCGACCCCCATTTCTTCCACCAAAATACCTGCAGACAGGAGCAGTGCCATGGTTATCAGTGGGTAGTTTCGTGAATCATCCTCGCTGCTGTGGTTGTCGCCAATAGGCACCCGGGCATACTGCTCATTGTGCCGACGCCTGAACAGGCTGGGCACGGCGAGTCTAGACAATTCGGCGTAGCTATTGGCGGGTAACTGGCGTGGGTCAATAATGTGATCGTACAGCGTGTCGGAGCAGAAGCGCTCGAAGGGGAGCTGCCAGTCGGTGGGCAGCTTGCTGTTTACCAGCAGGCGAAAATATCCGGCGGGCATCCCGGTTGGGCGATGATTCAGCAGCACATGCAGTGCGTAGGGGTCGTATTCGTCGCGCTCCAGCCCGTTGTCGTCATGGCGCGGGTGCACGTAGTGAAATTCATCACAGTACACCCGGTGCCTGAGCCGGTAGCCCACGTTGTGTTCCATGGAGGAGTGCGCAACGCGCGTATCGAAGTAATGCTGGAACTTCTCTGCGAGCGCGATCTCGTTCATACAGCAACTCCCCATGTTCGTGGGTAAACTTGTTCTTTAAGTCTAGCTTATTTTTTGAGCGCTATCGTCAAACAACGCAAGTGCCCGCCGCAGGCGGTGCTCGAGCTGTTCGAAATCTTGGGCGGGCAGTTGCCCCAGTGCCAGCCATTCGAGTTCGATGCGCTCGCGGGCTTCCTGGGCACTTTCACGCTGTTGGCCAAACAAGCCGAGGCGGGCCATTTGCTGTTCCATGCGAAGTGCTTGTTCTTCGACAGGGGATTCCGCACCCACCAGGATCTCGAGCTCCAACACCATGCTGCGGGCCCGTTGGGCATTCTGGCTGCGCTGTATGTCATCGGTGCCTGCTTGGGCACGCGCCACGCGCTCTCGCAATCGGATTTCCCAGTTTTCCGGTAAGCCGGGCCCTTGCTGCCAGGCGGCTTCCAGGGCGGCCACATCCAGCTCGCCTTGTTCCAGTGCCCGGCACAGGCCGGCGCGGCGGCGCAGCTCCGCCCAGCTGGCTTCGCGCGCGCGGCGGGGCAGCTCTTGCTGGCGGTCCCGCAGGCTGTTTTCCACCTCTTGTAGGGGCTTGCGCCAGGCAGCTGGCGGCGCCTGTTCTTGCAGGCGTTCGGCCAGCGCTTCCAGTTGGCTTAGGGCATCGGCGACGCCTTCATCGCTGCATTGCAGCAGCTGGCGGGCTTCGCCGAGCAGCTCGGCCACCGCACCGTCGCGCGCCTCGCGCTCGCTGCGGCGCTGGTTGCGCGCCTGTTCGCGGCGCTCGAAGATCTGGTCGCACAGGGCGCGGAAGTCGCTCCACAATTTGCGATCCCGGGCGTGATCGGTGGTGCCGAGGGTTTTCCAGCTTTGCTGCAGGGCCTTGGCCTGGTGGCTGGCCTCGAAGGCATCCTCGGCCTCGAGTAGGGCGCGGGCCTGCTGAATCAGTTGCTCGCGGGCCTGGGCGTTGCGGTTGTATTCGTCGCGCAGGCGCTGTTCCAGCTCGCCTACCACGGCGTCGAAGCGCTCCTGGGCGGCCTGGCCATCCTTGCGGTCCACCGGGTGCAGGCGGCGCCACTCCTGGCGGGCGGTATGGATGATGTTGCCGCAGGCCTTCCAGTCGGGTTGGGTCCAGTCGGCGCCGCGGGCATAGAGCTCCAGTTGGTCGCACACCAGCAGGCGCTGCTCCAGGTTGTGCTGGCGCAGGGCGCGCAATTGGGCCTGGTGCGCTTTCACCGGTGCGTAGGCGCGGTCGCCGGCGTCCTGAAAACGCTTCCACAGCGACTGGCCGTTGGCGCCGGTGTTGCCCAGCGCGCGCCAGCTGTCTTGCAGGGCTTTCAGACGCTCGGCCTGTTGCTCGCCGGGCAGCGGGTTGTCGGCCAGGGCCTCCATTTCTTCGCACAGGGCCTCTTGCTTCGGCAGGGTGGCGAAGCGCTGCCAGTCGCGCAGCTCTTGCACGCGCGCGCTCAGGTTGCGCAGGCGGCTGTCGTAGCGCCTGGCCAGCTCGGGGTTCTCCGCCAGGGCTTGCTGGGCTTGCTTCAGCGGCTGGGTAGTGTCGTGCAGGTGGCCGCCTTCCAGCGCCAGCTCCAGCTGGGCAAGGTGCTGTTCCAGGGCGCGCTTGCTGGCTTTGAGATCCTGGTCATCGACGCTGTGTTTTGCCGCGGCGGGGGCGGGGGTGTGCTGTTTCAGTTGCGGTGGCGCAGGCAGCTGGCGTGGCCAGCTGATGGCCGGGGTGCTGGGCTCGCCCTGGTTGAGGGCGATCACCAGGGATTGCAGGGCCTCGCTGGCGGCGTGCAGGTGCTGGATCAGGTCCTGGTAGCGGTGGGCTTCGGCGCTGGCGGGGCGGGTCTCCTCGCAGGCTTCTTCCCAGGCGTTCTGGGTGATGCTGAGGATGCCGGCCACATCCGCCCGCAGGCGCAGCAGGTGTTCGTCTTCGGCGGCGGGCAGCTCGGCGTGCAGGGAGTCCCGGGCGCGCTCCAGCTGTTCCAGTACGGCGATCTGGGCTTCCCGTGAGGCTTCGGCGCGGGCAACGGCCTCGCGTGCGGCGGCCTCCCGGGCGTGTTCCTCGGCCAGGCGCTGCTGGGCGGTGGCCAGGGCGCTGCTGCCGCGGGCTTGCTCGCTGTCGTCCAGCAGGCCTGTGCCCAGCTCTTGCCACTGGCGCGCCAGGTGCTCCAGTTGGTGCGCGTAGAGGCCATCCAGATTGCTGGCGCGGCTCAGTTGCTCCAGCTTGGCCAGCATGGCCAGGGCGGCATCGCGCTGGCGAGCGTGTTCGCGGGCGGCCTGGCGCAGGGCGTCCAACTTGGATTTGGCGCGCTGGGCTGCACCTTTGTCGCGCTGCTTGAGGGCGTCGTAGGCGCGTTCCAGGGCCTGCTCATCCTGCAGGGCCTCCACCGCCGCTTGGCGGTTCTGGCTGGTGTGGCCGTGAAGGGCGACCTGCAGGCGTTGCTCATCGTCCAGCGCCGCCAGCAGCAGTTGGCGCGCCTCGGGGGAGGGGTGCTCACAGGCCAGTTCGGCACCGGCTTGCAGGGCCTGCAGGTGGGGCAACTCGGCCGCCAGCTCGGCGCGCTCCAGCTCGCGCAGCCGGCCCAGGTAGCGGGCGCGGCCCTCGGGGGACTGACCGGCCAGCGTGCGCAACAGGCCCAGCTCGGCAATGCGTTCCAGGGCCGCACGCCGCACGCTGCTGTCGTCATCAGTGGCCAGCGCCCGCAGGGCCTCGCCATCGCGCGCATCCAGCGGGTTGAGGGAGTGCAGGGCGCGCAGGCGCACGGCGGGGTCGCGGTGTTGCCACTTGGGCTTGAAGAGTTTGCTCAGCATCGGTCCAGTCCTGATATCCGCCGCTATTCTACGGTGCTTGCCTCAGGATTTCATGACTAGGCGCAGCTTTATTATTCATCCGCCCCGTTGCAGCCCCAAACGCATATAATGCGGCCTCGAACGAGGACACTTTCCCCATGCTCACCGACGCCCTCAAGGACACCATTCAGCGCGCCTATCGCCAGTATCTGGAGAGTCGCGGGCTGAAGCCGCGCTATGGCCAGCGCCTGATGATCGCTGAGATCGTCAAGACCCTGGCCAGGGTGGAGACGGACGAGGACGGCCACCGCACCGGCGACACGCCGGTCTGCGCGGTGGAGGCGGGCACCGGTACCGGCAAGACCGTGGCCTACAGCCTGGCGGTGCTGCCGGTGGCCCGTGCGCTGGACAAGAAAGTGGTGATCAGCACCGCCACCATTGCCCTGCAGGAACAGATCGTGTTGAAGGATCTGCCCGATCTGCAGCGCAACAGCGGTCTCAACTTCAGCTTTGCCCTGGCCAAGGGGCGCGGGCGCTATCTGTGCCTGTCCAAGCTGGATCAGTTGCTGTCCCAATCCGAGCCGGCCAATCCCACCCTGGCGCTGTACCCGGACGAGATGCCGGTGGTGCAGGACGCCCAAGTACTGAAACTCTACGGCTCCATGGCCGAGGCGCTGGGGGCCGGCAAGTGGGACGGTGACCGCGACGCCTGGCGGGATACCCTGGAGGACGGCCACTGGTCGCCACTGACCAGCGACCACGCCCAGTGCACCGGCCGGCGCTGCTCCAACATTGCCCAGTGCAGCTTTTATCGCGCCCGGGAAGACCTGGCCAAGGTGGACTGCATCGTCGCCAACCACGATCTGGTGCTGGCCGATCTGGCCCTGGGCGGGGGGGCCATCCTGCCGCCGCCGGAGGATGCGATCTACATCTTCGACGAAGGCCACCACCTGCCCGACAAGGCCCTGCGCCACTTTGCCCAGCACGCCCGGCTGCGGGCCAGCGATCGCTGGCTGGAGCAGGTGGGGCGCATGGCGCTGCAGATGGAGAAGGGCTTTCCCGGCGAGCTGGCGCTGGTCTCGGTGCTGCAGACCTTGCCGCCGCTGGCGCAGGAGCTGCGCCAGTTCAGCGGTCGCGCCATCGCCATGCTGGAGGACATCGCCGAGCCCGAGGACGACGGCGAGCTGGGCCCCCATGTGCGCTTCCCCCACGGTGTGGTGCCGGCGCCCCTGATGGAACTGGCCGGCCAGCAGGCGCTATTGCTGGAGCGGCTGGAGAAGCAGCTCGACAAGGTGGTGGAGCGCCTGAAAGACATCCTGGACGAATCCGGCCCCAGCCTGCCGCGCCAGCAGGCTGAGGCCACGCTGCCCGCCGCCGGCATGGCGCTGATGCGCGCCCGGGAGCTGAGTGAATTGTGGTGTGCCTACGCTGAGCCGGATGCCGAGGGCGCGCCGCCCAAGGCCCGCTGGCTGGAGATCGAGGAGCGCCCGGGGGCGCCGGAGATCTCCCTCAACTGCAGCATGATCTCCGCCGCCAGCACTCTGCGCCAGGTGCTGTGGTCGCGCTGTTTTGCCGCCGTGGTGGCCTCGGCCACCCTCACCGCCCTGGGCCGCTTTGATCGCTTCCGCATTCGCGCCGGGCTGTCGGAAGACGCGGTCTGCCTGGCGGTGCCTAGCCCCTTCGACTACGCCGGCCGTGGCCGGCTGATCGTGCCGCGCATGGATGCCGACCCCAGCAACCCCTACGCCCACACCCGGGCCATCATCGAGCAACTGCCCAGCCTGCTCAGCGCGGAGGAGGGCAGCCTGGTGCTGTTCAGCTCCCGCAAGCAGATGCGCGAGGTGTCCGAGGGCCTGCCAGAGGCGTGGCGTGAGCGCCTGCTGGTGCAGGGGGCGCTGTCGAAGCAGGAGGTGCTGCGCCGCCACCGCGAGGCGCTGGACAGCGGCCGGGGCAGCGTCATCTTCGGCCTGGCCAGTTTTGCCGAAGGGGTGGATCTGCCGGGCCAGTACTGCACCCACGTGGTGATTGCCAAGATCCCCTTCGCCGCGCCGGACGACCCGATTGAGTCCGCCCTGGCCGAGTGGGTGGAGCAGCGCGGCGGCAACCCCTTTATGGAGATCACCGTGCCGGATGCCGCCGTCAAGCTGGTGCAGGCCGCCGGCCGCTTGCTGCGCACCGAGCAGGACAGCGGCCGCATCACCCTGCTGGATCGCCGGGTGGTCACCAAGCGCTACGGCAAGTTGATTCTGGACTCACTGCCGCCGTTCAAACGCGAGGTGGCATAGTGTGAGCGCCATGCCCGGTTCGGCGTGGCAGGACTGATTAAACAGAGGATACCGCGCGTGTCCTATCGACGACGAGTTGCCCCATGACTACCGAACTTCACATCCAAGTCGCCTCCGCCCTGATCGACGTCGAGGCCGCCCTGCGCCAGCTGCAACTGTGGAGCGCCCAGGCCCCCAGCCCCGAGGCCCTGGCCAGCACCCAGCCGTTCTGCGTCGACACGCTGACCTTTCCCGAGTGGCTGCAGTTCGTATTCGTCAGCCGCCTGCGCAGCATGGTGGAGACCGGCCAGCCGCTGCCCCGCCAGTGCAATGTCTCGCCCATGGTGGAGGAATATTTTCGCGGCCAGGCGGTGGATTACAACGGCCTGCTGCAGGCGCTGACCACCCTGGATCAACTGCTCACCCGCTAGGATCTGATCGACATGGCCAAGGACAGCTTCTACTGGCACGACTACGAGACCACCGGCACCCACCCGGCGCTGGATCGCCCCACCCAGTTCGCCGGCCTGCGCACCGACGCCGAGCTGAACGTGATCGGCGAGCCGCTGGTGATCTACTGCCAGCCCCACGAAGACGTGCTGCCCCACCCCGCAGCGAGCCTGGTCACCGGCATCAGCCCCCAGCTGGCACTGGAAAAGGGCCTGCCGGAGTACCAGTTCATCCAGCGCATCCACGCTGAGCTGAGCCAGCCCGGCACCTGCGGCGTGGGCTACAACACCCTGCGCTTCGATGACGAGTTCACCCGTCACATCCTCTATCGCAACTTCTACGACCCCTACGAGCGAGAGTGGAAGAGCGGCAACTCCCGCTGGGACCTGATCGACGTGGTGCGTCTCACCTACGCGCTGCGCCCTGAAGGCATCGAGTGGCCCCGGGACGAGCAGGGCGTGCCGCGCTTCAAACTGGAGCTGCTCAGCGCCGCCAACGGCCTGCTGCACACCAGCGCCCACGATGCGCTCTCCGACGTGGAGGCCACCATCGCTCTGGCCCGGCTGATCCGGCAGAAGCAGCCCAAGCTGTTCGACTACGCCCTAAGCCTGCGCGACAAACGCGTCACCCAGCCGCTACTGGACGTGGCCCAGCGCAAGCCGCTGCTGCACATCTCGGAGAAATTCCCCGCCAGCAATGGCTGTGCAGCCATGATCGTGCCACTGACCCTGCACCCCACCAACCGCAACGAAGTGATCTGCTGGGACCTGAGTGCCGACCCCGAGCCGCTGTTCGCCCTGGACGCTGATACCTTGCGCCAGCGCCTCTACACCCGGCGAGAAGACTTGCCCGCAGGCAGCGAGCGCCTCGCCCTTAAGACCGTGCGCCTGAACCGCGCCCCGGTGGTGGTGCCCATCAACGCCCTGGTGAAGGAAAACGCCGCGCGGCTGAACATCGACCTGGCGCGCTGTGAACAACACTGGCAGCGCCTGGCGGGTGCCGACCTGGGCGATACCCTGCGGGCGGTGTTCAGTGGTGGCGAGCGGCCCCTGAGCGACGACCCGGAGCGCCTGCTCTACCACGGCTTCCTGCCTGATGCCGACCGCGCCTTGGGCGCCCAGATCCGCGCCGCCAGCCCCGAGCAGCTGCGCGAGCGCACCTGGCCCTTTCAGGACCCGCGCATGCCCGAGCTGCTGTTTCGCTACCGCGCCCGCCACTTTCCCGGCAGCCTGAGTGAGGAGGAGCAACAGCGCTGGCGCGAAGATTGCCGTGAGCGGCTGACGGAGGAGGGGGCGGGCGCGCTGACCCTGGCCGCTTATCGCGTGGCTATCTCACACGCCCGGGCCACGGCGGCGCCCAATCGCCAGCCGGTGCTGGATGCGCTCGAGGCGTGGGGGCAGCAGGTGGCCGCCCGTTTTGGTGTGCTGGTTTGAGCCCATGGCGCGGTCGTTCGACCGCGTAAACGCCTTCGGCGGTGCTGGCAGGCCAGGCACACGCCGTGCACCGCTACTCTGCGCAACGCGCTCACTCGGCGCTGCGGGGGACATCACCCCAACAACACATCCCGCGCCTGGTTGATGCGTGTGGCCAGGTACTCACTGCCGCCGCGATCCGGGTGCATGCGCTGGATCAGTCGCCGGTGGGCATCGCGGATCTCCTCCGGGCTGGCAGAGGGCGCCACGCCGAGAATAGCCAGGGCTTCCTCGCGCGTCATCTGCGCCGCGCCGGCGGGCCCTGATTGCTGTTGGCGGCGCTGGACAAAGGCGTGCAGCAGCGGCACTGCCTCGGGGTCATAGGTTGCACAGTGCTGGATCAATTGCTCCAGCTCCGCCGGGCTGAGTTGATCCAGCTGGCAGCCGGCGAAGGGGCCGGCGAGGACTCGGCCGCGCATGGCGCCGCTGCTGGGGTGAATATGGATCTCCAGCGTGCTGGTGCGCTGGCTGCGGGTGGGGCCAAACTGCCCCAGCAGCACGGGCGCCAGTTTGATCAGCGCGGGCAGCATCATGCGCGCCGCCGCCAGTAAGCCCGCCCCGACGGCGGCCAGCCAATTCAGCTTGCCCATCGCGGCCAGCACCAGGCAGACGAAGGCCGCCAGGGCCAGGATGCCCTTCCACATGAAGGCCTTGCCTTCTTCTCGATAGCGGCTCTGGCTCCAGCGCCACAGCCACAGGCCCAGCAGCACCAGTGCAATCAGCAGTATCAGGCGAAATATCAAGGCATTGCTCCGTCGGTTGGCCTGCTCAGCTTAAAAGCTCCGCCAGTCGCCCGTCCACCCAACTGTTCATCTGGTAGTCCTGAATGAAGCCGCAATGGCCGCCGAAGCGGGTCACTTCCAGGTGCAGGCGCTCGGGCCGGGCCAGGTGCTGAAACTCGCCGATGTGAATCACCGGGTCGTCTTCACTGGCGATCACATGGCAGGGCACCTGCAGCCCGCTCATGTGTTCACCGTCGATGGCATAGCCCTGGAAATAGTCCAGTTGGGAGGGGTAGGGGGTAAAGCGCCGCACAAAGGTCTCGCTCATTTCGGTGAGCGTGCTGCCCTTGAGCATGTGGCGAGCATCCCTCAACTCAGGGAATAACTCGAACTTGCGCAGCATGGAGCGCTTCCAGTTGCGCTTGAAGTAGTAGTGGTAGAAAAAAGGCCCCTCTTCCAGATGCTGCATGGTGATGTGCGGGCGTATCACCGGGCAGATCGCCACCGCGCTGTCTAAGCGTAGCCCGCTGTCGGCGGCGCCCCGGGCGATGCGCAGGGCGAAATTGCCACCCAGAGAAAAACCCACCAGATGCTGCTGCGGGTGGGGGAACAAGCGGTGCACTTCCCGCACGGCCTCGATCACCTCGTTCAGTCGCGTCGAGGTGAAGGGGTCGCGGTTCAGGTGGTGGCTGGGGCCGTGGTCGCGCAGATTGAGCCGGAATACACTCAGCCCCTGCCGGAACAGGCGGGCCGCAGCCGACAGCACATAGGCGGAATGGGCGCTTCCCTCCCAGCCGTGGATCAGGACGGCCAACCCCCGCGCGGCGTTTGCGCTACTGTACTCGCCCAGCAGCCGCGCACCACCGCCACACTCCAGTGTGATGTGGCGGGCCATGGCCAGCACCGGTGCCGCCACGTTGCGCACGGCGGCCTGGCGCGGGCCCGCGCTGGCGAGGAAGGTCTGCAGATGGCCGCTGCGCAGCGGCATGGGGGGAATGAAATCGCGCATGGTGTCCTTACCCGGGTGATTGAAGATGACTATACCTGAGTATCGGCATGTTGCGATGATCACCCGTTCGTCGGTTGCGTGCAAACGCCACCCTGACTAGAGTTGCCAACATCAATGATGCGGGAGGAATGACGATGGGCCTGAAGCAGAATCGCGTGGTGGTGGTGACCGGCGCCAGCCGGGGCGCCGGCAAGGGCATTGCCCTGGCATTGGGTGCCACCGGCGCCACGGTCTATGTCACCGGCCGCACCACTCAGGAGGGTTCAGCACCGCTGCCGGGCACCATCTTTGCCACCGCCGAGGAGATCAACCGCCTGGGGGGCGTGGGGATTCCGGTGGTGGTCGATCACGCCGATGACGCGCAGGTCAAGGCGCTATTCGAGCAAGTGGAGCGCGAGCAGGGGCGGCTGGATATCCTGGTCAACAATGCCTGCGCCATTCCCGCACAGCTGACCGCGCACGGCCCGTTCTGGGAAAAACCGCTGGCCATGCTGGATATTCTGGACGTGGGCATGCGTTCACACTATGTGGCCAGTTATTACGCCGCGCCCTTGATGGCACGCCAGCGGGAAGGCCTGATCGTGATGACCTCCTCGCCGGGCAGTGTGTGCTACATGCACGGGCCGGCCTACGGGGCGGGCAAGGCCGCCGCAGACAAGATGGCCCATGACATGGCGGTGGACTTCAAGCCCTACAACGTGGCGGTGGTGTCGATCTGGATGGGCCTGCTCAAGACCGAGCGCACCATGGCGGTGGTGGAGGCGGCCCATGAAAAATACGGCCCGATGATGGAGACCGCCGAATCGCCCCAGTTCACCGGCCTGGTGATCGACGCCCTGGCCCGGGACGCCGCCTTGATGGACAAGACTGGTCAGGTCTTCATCGGCGCGGAGTTGGCGACCGCCTACGGCGTGCAGGATATCGACGGCAAGCAGCCCCCGGCGACGGCCCGTTTCCTGGCCAATACGCCGGTGTACAGCGACGCCGTGGTGGAGTGACGCATGAGCAAGACCTTCCAGCCTCAGCTGATCAGCTGCAAGATGGCGCGTGCCCTGGTGGAGGCGGCGCTGGGCGCCGCCGAAGCGCAACAGGTGGCGGTGGCGGTGGCCGTGGTGGATGCCCTCGGCCAGCTCAAGGCCTTCGCCGCCATGGATGGTGTACCGCTGTTGGCGCTGGAGGCCTGCCAGCGCAAGGCGCATACCGCCCTGTTGGGCCTGCCCTCGCAGGCGCTGGGCGAGGCGCTGTCCAGCAATCCACCGGCATTGTTCAGCATGGCGGCCTTTCCCACTCAGACACTGCTGCCGGGGGGCTTTCCGCTCTTTGTTGACGGTGCGCTGGTGGGGGCCATCGGCGTCGGCGGCGCCACCATTGAGCAGGATGTGAGCTGTGCCCAGGCTGCACTGGTGTTGTTGGCCAGCTAAAAAGTCATGCTTTTTGTAAGGGAATGCCCGACAAAAAAAGTGGGTCTTTCCCCTAAATAGGGTATGCATACGCCGTATGGGCATCGTTAGAATCTGTGGCAAGGGCGGGTAGAACCCGCTCCAAATAACAAGGCTCGATACAGGGCCACCCACAGAGCGAGGTGATTACCATGACTGCAGCAGAGACCGGTCTCAAATCGGCGTTGGCGCAGGAACTGATCAAGAAAGCCGAGGCCATGGCGCCCGTGCTGGCCGAGCGCACCAAGCTCGCCGCCGAGCTGCGCAAGGTGCCCGAAGAAACCATCAACGACTTCCAGGACGCCGGCTTTTTCAAGGTGCTCCAGCCCAAGCGCTGGGGCGGCTACGAGCTGGACCCGCAGGTGTTCTACGCCATCCAGCTGAAAATCGCCGAAGTGTGCATGTCCTCCGCCTGGGTGTATGGCGTGGTGGGTGTACACAATTGGCAGCTGGCCCTGTTCGATAACCAGGCCCAGCAGGATGTTTGGGGCGACGACACCAGTGTGTTGATCTCCTCATCTTATGCCCCGGTGGGCAAGGTCACCAAGGTTGAGGGTGGCTACCGCCTGAGCGGGCGTTGGTCATTTTCTTCTGGCTGCGATCACTGCGACTGGGTATTCCTCGGCGCCGTGGTGCCCGAGCCCGATGCCCCCTTCGATATCCGCAACTACCGCACCTTCCTGGTGCCCCGCGCCGACTACCAGATCATCGACACCTGGAACGTGGTGGGCCTGAAGGCCACCGGCTCCCAGGACATCGTGGTGGAAGACGCCTTCGTGCCCGAGCACCGCACCCACAAACTGGTGGATGGTTTCGCCTGCAACAACCCGGGCAATGCCGAAAACACCGCGCCGCTCTATCGCTTGCCTTTCGGCCAGGTGTTCGTGCGTGCGGTGTGCACCGGCTCCCTGGGCGCGGCCAAAGGGGCGTTGAAGGCCTTTGCCGAAGTGGCCCAGGGCCGCACCTCCATGGCCGGCAAGATGCAGACCGATCCACTGGCACAGAACGTGGCGGCAGAAGTGGCGGCAGACATTCGCGACATGGAGCGCGCCATGTACGCCAATTTCGATGCCATGCTGGAGCTGGTGCGCGCCGGCAAGCCGATCCCGGTGGAAGACCGCGCCCACTACCGCTATGACTCGGCTATCGTGGCCGACCGCTGCGCCGAGCTGACCGGCAAGATGCTCAAGGCCAGCGGCGGCCGCGGCATCTTCCTGGGCCACCCGGTGCTGGAGCGCCACCTGGATGTGCTGGCCAGTCAGGCCCACGTGGCCAATAACGTGCCGATGTATGGCAAGAATCTGGGCGGCGTGTTGTTTGGCCTGGAGAGTACCGACCTCAACAGCTGATGCTGGGGAAGGGTAAAAGGGCGACTTCGGTCGCCCTTTTTTGTTGGCACTTCGCCGCCAGCTTGTGCTGGCAGGGTGATATCGCTATGTTGTAGGGGATAAAAGTATAAAACGATGAGGGATGGTATGACCGAGCGCTTTTACGTTGGCGACGCCAGTTTCCAGCCAGATCAGCCCTGTATTTGCGGTTCGGGTCGTCGCTTTGCGGAGTGTTGTGGCAATCCATCCCCGCATCGTCCCCCGCCCGCTGGCGTTTTTGTCGTCAACAACTTCCTTTCACCGCAACAGTGTCAGGACTTCATCGCGTTTGCGGAGCAACAGCAGCAAAAGCCCCTGAAGGTCTATGACGAAGAAGCCTCCGGCGATGGCCAGATGCTGGGGCGCTTGGCCAGCTATCGCAAGACAGAGACGGTTGACATCACGCCGCGCAAGGACGAATTGGTTGGCTGGGTCAGGGATGCCTATGTCCACGTGGTGCAGCAGATTTTCAACACCAAGGTGGTCTGGTTCGAAGTGCCTTGTGTGTTGCGCTATGGCATTGGTGGTCTGTATGCGTCCCATGCGGATGCTGAAAATGTAGATCATGAGGCCAATTGCTGGTATCGCGGAGTGGATCGCGATGTGAGTGTGGTGATGTATCTGAATGACGATTACGTGGGGGGCGGTATTCGCTTCAATCGTTTTAACTACACCTACCAACCGCGCGCTGGCGACCTGGTGATATTCCCCTCCAATAATGCCTATCTGCACGAATCGCTGCCGGTGGAGTCGGGTGTCAAATACGCCTTGGTGAGCTGGGGTGTGGTGAGTGGCACACCCAGGGTGCAGGCGCCACCCCATGAGCTGGTCTTTATCGACTAGCCAATTCCGTAGGTGGGGAGGTGCATTCCCCATCTAGGCCCCTATATACTTGTCGACCTTGTCTCGCGGCGTGGGTGCTGTGCACCGCAGGTCGTAGAATTTGATTTGGGCTGCTATCTGAAACGGCGGCCATTGGAATACATGAGAGCATCAGCATGGGCGCACAATGGAAAGCCAAGGGCAAGGCGGAAGCCGCCAGTGCCAAAGGCCGAATCTTCACCAAACTGTCGAAGGAAATCATGATCGCGGCGCGCAACGGCGCTGACCCGGACATGAACCCACGCCTGCGGATGGCCATTGAACAGGCCAGGAAAGCCTCCATGCCCAAGGACACCCTTGAGCGCGCCATCAAAAAGGGCGCCGGCCTGCTGGATGAGGTGGTGAACTACGAGCTGGTGACCTATGAGGGTTTTGCGCCGCACCAGGTGCCCGTGATTGTTGAATGCCTCACCGACAACAAGAATCGCACGGCGCAGAGCATTCGCGTCCTGTTCCGCAAGGGGCAGCTGGGCACCTCGGGTTCGGTGTCCTGGGACTTCAAATACTGTGGTTTGATCGAAGCCACGCCTGAAAATGCCGATGCCGACCCCGACGTGGCCGCCATCGAGGCCGGTGCCCAGGATCTGGAGCCCTCGGAGGAAGGCGCCACCCTGTTCATCACCGAGCCTACCGACCTCGATGTGGTGAGCCGCGCGCTGCCAGAGTTTGGCTTCAGCGTGCAGTCGGCCAGCCTGGGCTATCGACCCAAGAATCCCGTGACCCTGGACGATACCGCCCGAGCCGAAGTCGAGGCCTTCCTGGAGGCGATCGACGCGGATGACGATGTGCAGAACGTGTACGTCGGTCTGGCCTGATCCTCATGCGCGCAAGCCCGAAAGCCTGTTATGGCTTTCGGGCTTGCGGCCAAGCCACTCCTGTACCACTATCGATAGCTATCGAGCGGCAAAAGGAGCGACCCAGTGAACAAGCTGATCGGCAAGATGGGGCAATGCGGTGGGTTGTGGGCGCTGCTGGCCCTGTCATCCACCGCCATGGCCGGGGCGGAACTCTCCCAGGGGCAATCCCTCTACCTGCCCATCTATTCCCATCTCTGGTACGGCGAGCGCGTGCCGCAGGATGCCGATCCCCAGCGAGTTTTACTCTCGTCGCTGGTCAGCATCCGCAACATCAGTGAAAAGAGCGCCATTCGACTGCTCTCTGCCCGCTATTACGACACCCATGGCAAGTTGCTGCGCGAGTATGTGAAGGCACCGTTAAAGATTGGCGCGCTGGGCACCTATGAAATCTTCATCGAGAAGAAGGATACGGCGGGCGGCTCCGGGGCGAATTTCGTGCTGGAGTGGGATTCTGAACAGCCCACCAATCCCCCGCTGGTGGAGGCGGTGCACGCGAACATTCAGGGCAGCCAGACGGTGGTGTTCACCACCATGGCGCATGAAATCGCCCAGGAAGGCGAGGCACCCGCAGCGGCAGCCAAAGCCGGTGGGCAAGAGTAGCTCACTCTCGCACAGGGTTTGCTCGCACCGGATTGGCTCGCAGCGCCAGGCGGTCGAAACGCGAGCCCAACAGTCGCTTGGCCAGTGCCCCCAGTTTGGCGGTGCGTGTCACTAGATAGCGCGCACCGGCTTTGCGCCCTTCCACGATGTCGAGCAATAGCGTGGCCACGGCCTCGGCGGGCAGCGTGCCCGGCGTGAGGCCCTCGCCAGACAGCCGCGCCAGGTGGGTACTGTAGTCCAGCCGGGTGGTTTTGCCCGCCAGGCAACGGCGCAGGTGCGCCAGCGCATTCTGCCGGAAGTGCGCGGCAATCGGGCCGGGTTGTATCAGGTGCACGCTGACGCCCCGGCTGGCCAGCTCCAGGCGGTAGGCATCGGCGGCAGCTTCCAGGGCAAACTTGCTCATGCAGTAGGGGCCGCGCAGGGGGGTGACCAGCACTCCCAGCACCGAGCTGTTGAACACCAGCTTGGCCCCGGTGGGCATCGCCTCCAGCAGGGCATTGGTCAGCATCACCGGGCCCAGCACATTGCTGTCGAGCTGCTGTGCCAGGGCCTCCCAGCGGGTGTCTTCCATGGCGACTTGCAGGCCGTAGCCGGCGTTGTTGAACAACACGTCGATGCGGCCCTGGCATAGCGCCTTAATGGTGTCTGCGGCCTGTTCTACGCTGTCGCGTGCGCTGAGCTCCAGCGGCACCGCCTGGGCGCCCAGCTGGCGCAACATGGCCAGGTCTTCCTCCCGCCGGGCGGTGGCGATCACCTGCATGCCCGCCGCCAGACAGGCCTTCACCGAGGCCAGGCCGATGCCGCTGGAGGCTCCGGTGATGACGATGCGTTTCACACTTCTTCCTCCAGGGATCGCACTATCCGGCAGGGGTTGCCCAGGGCCACTACGCCGGCGGGCAAGCTGTGGGTGACCACACTGCCTGCACCTACCACGGTGCGCGCGCCGATACTGACGCCGGGCATGATCACGCTGTTGCCGCCAATCCAGCAATCGTCGCCGATGCTGATCGGGGCGACCCACTGCTGGCCACGGGCGCGCTCGGCGGCATCCAGTGGATGGGTGGTGGTGTAGAGGTGCACGGCCGGGCCCAACAGCACCCGGTTGCCAATCTGGATCGGCGCGGCATCCAGCATCACGCAGTGATGGTTGGCGAAGAACGCCTCACCCAGCTGGATGTTGTAGCCGTAGTCGCAGAAAAAATCGGCCTCGATAAATGCGCTGTCACACTGGCCGAACAGCTCGCTGAACAGCGCCCGGCGGCGCTTGCGGTGCTCCTGCGGGATGGC
The DNA here is from genome assembly GCA_964649985.1 of uncultured Pseudomonadales bacterium. GTDB lineage: Bacteria > Pseudomonadota > Gammaproteobacteria > Pseudomonadales > CAZYQX01 > CAZYQX01. Next base: position 140,439 of record CAZYQX010000003.1, read on the forward strand.
ATTGAGCTGCTGGCACAGCTGCTTGGCGCGCAGGCGTGCCGCCACATGCTGTGGGGCAAAGGGGTCGAAGGGCTGCAGGGGCTGCCGCGCCGCGCTGTGCGTCATGGCGTGGCAGGTGCCGGGCCGGCCTTCCAGGCCTTGAGGGCTTCCAGGGTGCGCGTGACGTGTTGTTCAGGGTCCATGTCGCTGTAGACGAACAGTACCTTGCCATCCGGGGTGATGACATAGGAGGCGCGCTGCGAGATGTCCATGCCCATGATCAAGCGCGCATCGTAGGCCTTGATCACCGCACCATCCGGGTCGGCGCCCACGGCAAACTTGTTGCGGCATTCCTTGACCGAGAACTCCTTCAGCACCTCGATGTCGTCGCTGGACATGCCCAGCACGCTGGCCCCCAGTGCTGCGAACTCATCGATCGACTTGGCGAACAGCTGGGCCTCGAAGGTACACCCCTTGGTGAATGCCTTGGGGAAGAAATACAGCACCACCGGGCCTTTTTTTAGCGCCTCCGACAGTTTGAAGCTGAAAGGTTGGCCCGTCAGGGCCGCCTGGGCCTGGAAGTCCGGCGCCGGGGCGCCGGGCGCCAGCAGGGCGAGGGCCGGGGCGGGCAGCAGCAGGGTGGTGAGTAGTGTGGTGGCCAGGCCGGTGGTGCGCAGCAGCTGTTTCATGGGGATGATGCCTCTCGCGGTTGGGGGCCTGGGGGCACGGATCAGCCCAGGCGCTTGCGGTTGCGTTGTTGCCACAGTTGTTCGGCTTGGGCGGTGGCCTCGGCCTGGTCGGCGGCCCGCCCCAGTACCCGCAGCACGATGGCCAGGGTACCCTGCACGGCGGCTTCGCCGTAGCTGTCGTTGGCTTCGCCGCGCCAGACCCGGCGCAGTTTGTCCACATCCAGCAGGTCTTCGTGCTCGGCGCGCTCCGGCATCAGGCGCGGCCAGAGTTCTTCGCTGATCTGGCCGTCAATGGCGCTGAGCACCGTGGTGTTGGCATCGGGGCGGCGTTCGATTTCTCCGCCGTCACCCTTGAACACCGCAGCGCGCCGCTCGCCCAGCAGCACGGCGGCCTGCTGGTGGATGTGGCTGTACGCAGGGTGGAAGATGCTCTGCAGGGTGCAGGGTACGCCCAGCGGGTTGAGTAGGCGGGTGAGGGTGTGCACCGGTGAGCGCAGGCCCAGGGTGTTGCGCAGCTCGATGATGTCGTGCAGGGCTGGCGCCAGGGTGGACAGGGGCAGGAAGGCGAACTGCTGCTGGTCGAGTTGCGCCCCTACCTCTTGCCAATCATGGCAGATGTTCACGCCCAGGTATTCCAGCGCGGTTTCAGTGTAGAGCCGGCCGGCGGTGTGGCCGGTGGTGCCGTGCATGAAAACCCGGATGCCGGCGTCGGCCAGTGCGAAGGCCGCCAGCAGGAACCAGGGTTGGTGCTGGCGCTTGCCGGCGTAGGAGGACCAGTCCAGGTCGGCCTGCAGCTCAGCCGGAGGCTTCGGCAGGTAGCGGCGCACGCCGCTGACGAAACCGGCGATCTCCTCGGGCGACTCCTCCTTGACCCGCAGCAGCATCAGGAACGCCCCCAGCTGTACGTCCAGCACCTCGCCGCGCATGATCATACCCATGGCATCCTCGGCTTCTTCAAAGCTGAGGGAGCGCGCGCCTTTCTTGCCCTTGCCCACTGCGCGCACGTATTTGGCGAAGGGGTGTTCGTCGGGGTCGGGGATCAGCGTGGAGTGGGAGTGGGTAGCCATGGCATCACAGACAGTTGTCGGGTCTAGGTAGCCCGGCCAGCCGTGCGGCCAGTTTGGCCGGGCTGTCCGGAAACAGTTGCAGCAGGTAGATACTGCGGCCTTTGTCAGGGCCCAGGCGCTGGCCCACCAGTTTCACCAGTGGGCGATTGGCCGGGGCAACACCGGTTTCCCGGTAGAAATCTTGTAGGGTGTGCAGCACTTCCCAGTGGGCATCCCCCAGCACCAGCCCGGCTTCGGCCGCCAGGGCATTGGCCACTGCGGGGCTCCAGTCCTCCAGCTGCTGCAAGTAGCCATCTTCATCCAGCGGGATGGCGCGGCCGTCAACCAGCAGGCTCATGTTCAGTACCACGCCAGGTGGTTGCTGTGTTGCACCGCCAGGGCGACGAAACCATCGTCATCCACCAGGCGCACCCGGGGGTGCAGGCGGTCTAGCAACCCTCGGGCGCGCACGTCGGCGTCCAGGGCGGCGATCTCGATGTTGGCGGGCAGGGCGTCCAGCAGGGTGCTGGCTTCCGATTGCGCCGCGGCGGCATAGACGCCGTCCTCGATCAGCAACACGCAACTGCCGGGCTGCACCCGCCGCAGGCAGTTGCTCAGGGCATGGCCCGAATGGGGTGATTGGTTGACGGTATGCAGTGTGGTGCGCATCAGAAACTCAATACCACATCGTGTTCGGCAATCATCTGGGCAACGCGCTCTGCCGACAGGGGCTCCACGGCTATGGCCAGTGCCTCGGCGGCCAGGCCGCGAGCGGACAGGGCGTCGGCGTCGGCATAAACCCGCTCCACGTCGTAGATGGCCAAGGCGCCGAGCATGTTGCCCAGGTTTTTCTGGCCGATCTGCTGTGGCTGTTGCTCGGCCAGCAACTGCCATACGCCATCGTCCAGGAACAGCAGGCTCAGTTCGGCTTCGAACACGCCGGTGGCCAGGGTGGCATCGATGGCCTCGCGTGCCAGGCTGCTGCCGTAGGGAGCGTGGCGGGTGACAATGAGGATGCGTTTGCTGTCCATCAGGCAAAGGTCAGTGTGCGGTCGGCGTGGAGGGCGGCATCCACCCATTGGCCGAGGCCGGAGAGGGCAAAGCCCGGGCGCACGGTGTCAGCCTGCCGCTGGTAGCGTTGTGCCTCGCGGCCGTCCAGCACGCCCCGGCGCAGGCTGGCGCTGATGCACAGCACCAGATCGACGCCATGCTGTTCCTGCAGTTGGCGCCATCCTTCGGGGATGGAATGTTCGTCCTGGGGGAGTACCTCGGTGGCGAGGCCGTTGTGCACGCCGTCGTGATAGAAAAATACCCGATAGATCTGGTGCCCGGCCGCCAGGGCGGCGCGGGCAAAGCGCAGAGCGGTCTGGCTACCCTGTTGGGAGGCCGGGGAACTGAGCACGACCAGGGAGAAAATCATCGGCGTGTTGAGCTCAAGGTGGAGAATACAGCAGGAAGTTTACACCCTATGGGCTCGGCGTGGGCATTAACACAAAAAAGCCCCGCCGAGGCGGGGCTGTTTTTGCCTCAGTGAGGCTTAGTCGTCGCTGCTCATGATGCCCAGCAGTTGCAGCAGGGAGGTGAACAGGTTCAGCACGTCCAGGTAGAGGGCGACGGTGGCGCGGATATAGTTGGTTTCACCACCGTTGATGATGCGGCTGGTATCGAACAGGATCAGGCCGGAAAACAGCAGGGTGCCGGCACCGGCGATGGTCAGCTGAAGTGCGGGGATCTGCAGGAAGAGGTTGGCGATAACGCCCACCAGCATCACAATCAGGCCCACCATCAGGAAGCCGCCCATGAAGCTGAAATCCTTGCGGGTGGTCAGCACGTAGGCAGACAGGCTCATGAACACCAGGGCGGTACCGCCCAGCGCCTGCATCACGATCTCGCTGCCGTTGGGCATTTTGAGATAGTGGCTCAGCATGGGGCCGATGGAGGCGCCCATCACGGCGGTGAACAGGAAGATCATCGCCAGGCCCTTGGCGCTATCGGCCGTTTTGTACACGGCGAACAGCAGGCCCAGCCCCAGCAGGGAGAGCCCGATACCAGCCAGATGACTCAGGCCCAAACTCATGGATACACCCGCGCCAACGGCACTGGTGAGCATGGTGAGGCCCAGCAGCATGTAGGTGTTCTTCAGTACCTTGTGTACTGGCACGGCGGGAGCGCCGAGGCCGTATTGTTCTGCGACTGCGTAGGGACGCTGTTGCATGGTGGTGTTCTCCATGATGGTTTTCAGCTCTGATATTACCCCAGCGGGGGTCATATTCAAGAGGGTACGTGTTAAATTGTCTTGAAATTCATTCCCTTACGGAATGTACTGCCTCTTAACCGCTATGACAACCACTATAGGAATGAGTTCCATTACAGAGAAAATTATCGTCAGTGCCTAGAGGGCGTACATGCGATGCATGCCTTGTTCCCAGTTCAACAGGGCCGCTTTGCGTTGGCTTCCCCAGCGATAGTGGCCGGGGGGATGCTGTTGCGGTACCACGCGGTGGCATGGGATGAACAGGGCAAGGGGATTGGCGGCGATGGCTTGGCCGACCGCCCGACTGGCGCTGGGGCGTCCCAATAGCCGGGCGATATCGCCGTAGCTGCGGGTTTCGCCTGGGGGGATGGCCCGCAGGGCCTGCCACACGGCATGCTGGAACGGTGTGCCTGGCGGGGTCAGGCTGATGTCGGCGCGGGCGTTGCTCAGCCAGGTGTTTAACCAGTTCAGGCAGAGGGCGTCCTGCAGCTGCGGCTGCGGCATTTGCTCCGATGTGGCTGAATAGGGGCGGTCAAATGAAGCGCTTAACAAGTGCTGGCCGATGCGTTCCATGCGCAGTAGTCCCCACGGGGTGGCGCAGTGGCTGGTAATGGGCGCGGAGTCTTCCAATGGTGTTGATGAGGGCATGGTCTACCTCCTGAGCAGAGGGCATTCTTGCACGTTCGTATGTGCGTTTGTACCAGCTGCGAGATAATGGGCCTCTGCTGAGGTGGAGGTGATTTGATGGCTGGTACTGTATTCCGCTCCCCATTGATGAGTCGGTTGATGCGCTGGCTGGCCCAGCTTGGCTTGCGACTGTCGGGCTGGCGCATTGAGGGGGACATGGCGGCGGTGGCCGCCCTGCCCAAAGCGGTGGTGATCGGTGCGCCACACACCAGCAACTGGGATTTCCCGCTGATGCTGGCCGTGGCCTTTAGCTCGGGCCTCGAATTCCACTGGATGGGCAAGCACACGCTGTTCTCGTGGCCCTTTGGCGCTGTGATGCGCTGGCTGGGCGGCATTGCCATTGACCGGCGCACCTCCAACAATACCGTGAGTCAAATGGTGACGGCCTTTAACGGCGTCGATCGCATGCTGGTGGTGATTCCACCGGAAGGCACGCGCTCGCGGGTTGCGCGTTGGAAAACAGGCTTTTATCACATTGCCCATCAGGCCCAGGTGCCCATCGTGCTGGGCTTTATCGATGGCGGGCGCAAGGTGGTGGGATTTGGCCCGGTGATGCAGCCGACGGGTGAGGTGGAGCGGGATATCGCTGACATTCGTGCTTTTTATCGCGATATGGTGGGGATCTGCCCTGACAACACCTGATGCAAATGTCCGCCAGGATTGTGCGTGCTTTCAAATCGTTCACATTGATGGTTGCTGGGCCGCCTTATACTCAGCAGCAATGGGTATTGAATGAGGTGATGCCGAATGGCGTATCAGCGCGTGATGTTGAAGGCGGTGGGGGGGCCCGAGTGCCTGGAGCTTGTCAGTGAGCCATGCCTGCCAGAGCCTGGCCCTGGCGAAGTAAGGGTGCGGGTGTTGGCAGCCGGCACGGGCTTTACCGATACCATCATCCGCCGCGGCAATTACCCTCAGGTCAAAGACAAGCCGCCTTTCACGCCTGGCTACGACCTCGTGGGTGAAGTGGACGCCATTGGCCCCGGGGTCACCGGGCTGCATGTGGGGGATCGGGTTGCTGACATGCCGGTGATTGGCAGTTACACCCAGTACGCCATTCGCCCTGCCCAGAGTTTGGTGCCGGTGCCCGCCGATGTGGACCCCGCCGAGGCGGTGTGCATGCCACTGTCCTATCTGACCGCCTACCAGATGCTCAAGCGCATCCATCCCTTTTCGGCGGGCCAGCGCATTCTGGTGATTGGCGCATCCGGCGCGGTGGGCACGGCGCTGCTGGAGTTGGGCAAATTGATGGGACTGGAGGTGTACGGTACCTGCAGTGGCCACAAACGCGCCTTTGTTGAGTCGCTGGGGGCGGTGGCAATCGATTACCGGACAGAGGATTTTGAGGCGCGCATCAAGGCGCTGACCGGGGATGGCGTAGATGCGGTGTTCGACGCCATTGGCGGCGAGCATTGGGATCGTTCGTATCGCTGTTTGCGCAAGGGCGGCTGGTTGATCGGCTACGGTGCCCAGAACATCGCCAAAAATGAAGAATCGGTACCGCGTGTGATTTGGGGCTTCTTCAAATTAATGCTGGGCTGGAAGCTGCTGCCGGATGGCAAACACACCGCGTTTTATAATATTCAGACGCGTCGTGATAAATTTCCCATCGAATTCAAGGAAGATCTGCAAGCGTTGTTTGCATTGTTGCGGCAGGGCAGAATCAAGCCTGTTGTTGCTGGCCGACTTCCCTTGCGGGAGGTGGGCTTTGCCCATCAGCGCATCGACGCAGGGGAAGTGTGCGGCAAGCTGGTACTGCTACCATTTGCTGACTGAGCACGGCATGGTGGCTGGGTTAGGGAACCTCTGAATAAGTCCATCAAGGCGATGATGACTAGGCAAAATCATGCGAAAAAGCGGAGTTTACTGGCCGTAAATGAGCATTTTGAGCATGATTTTAACGACGTCAGCGCGCCTTTAGGGGGTTGTTCAGAGGTTCCTTAGTGGGCCAGCCAGCGCCGCCCGCCCACCAGCCCCATCACGCCTAAGCTCAGGAGAACAAGGGTGCCGGGCTCAGTGACTTCCGTGCGCCCGCAGACACGTTCGCAACCACGGAATTCAAAACTGCCTTCCGAGGATTGCACCTTCACGCCGTAGAGATCAAAACTGATCATGCTCAGTGGCAAGTTGCTGAAACTGAGCGTGACTGAATCGCTCATACCTTGAGACAGGCCTTGGTTGATACTGCCACCACTACAGTTTTTTGCGCTCCACACACACACATCTATGTTGTTGTCGATACTGGGCAGGTTGCGCTCCTGACCAACCCGATCAAACCAGTCACCGGCTACCACCATCCCGACAGAATTGTTATTGAGATCCGGGCTTAGATTAAACCCGAAGCTCATTAAGGCCGCTTGCAAATTAAGCGCATCAAAGGTTGTGCTGATGTGCAGCCGCGCCGTATCGCCATCCCAATCATAGATCTGGGCAATGTGAAACGTATGTGTACCTAATGGGTAGTAGTAGTCAACGTTCCATTGCGTATCGGCGAGTGGGTTGATGGTTATGGCCTGACTCGTCTCGGCGGTGAAGGCAAGTGTGCTGGCGATGATCCAATGTGCGAGTGCTTTGCGCATGGTTAGTCCTCTTCGTGCCCCTGTGGGATGCGGTGAACAAGCCTCTGTAGTGCATGACGTTGCTGACTAGATGCAATTGCCCCATGTCCGATGGGGCTTCGTCTGTGCCTTGCGCCTTCGTTGGAGGTCTTCGATTCCTGACCCCCGTTGGCTAGAGCAACTCGTTCTGGCATTCCTCAAACATATTTGTTTGTGAGTACTTGCTTTCACTTCAGCATCAAATATGCCAGAGGCGGCAGATAGGCGTCACCGCTGAAGATAGGGTGGCCAGGTGGCCGGATGCCGACAAATTTTGTAAATAGACTCGACAGCGTTTGTCGCTGTGGCTTGGCAGTCGTTAGTCGACAGTCATTTGACGGTTTTAAGCGATTCTCATGCTTAAGTATTATTTTTTAAGCATTATTCATTTTAAAAAGCACTGAAACGCTTAGAGGGGGAGGTGGGGGCTGCTGGGCTGCGTCGAAATTTCTGACAATACTCCATGTCGAATAACGCAGCATGTTTTAGTCGGGGTGTGGCATGCTGCGTTGCAAGTTGCAAATGGCGGGAGGCTAAGCCATGAAAATAGGCTTGGTACTGGGGAGTGGCGCGGCACGAGGTTGGGCCCACATTGGCATTATTGATGCCTTGGCCGAGCGCGGCATTGTGCCTGATTTCGTTGCCGGCTGTTCGGTGGGGGCGTTGGTGGGTGCGGCCTACGCCTCGGGTAATATCGATGCCTTGCGGCAGTGGGTGCTGGCGCTGGATCAGTGGGACATTGCCAGCTTTTTTGAGGTGAAGCTGGGCGGTGGTGGGGTTGTGGATGTGGAGCGCTTGCGAGAGGCGCTAGCGCAGCACATGGTGCCCGGCCACAGCCGCATCGAGGAGCAGCCGATACCCTTTGCGGCGGTGTCCACCGAGTTGGCCAGTGGTCGCGAAGTGTGGATGCAGGATGGCAGTTTGTTGGATGCGGTCAGCGCCTCCATCGCGTTGCCGGGGTTGTTTCCGCCTTTCTGGGATGGTGAGCGCTGGCTGGCGGATGGGGGGCTGGTCAATCCCGTGCCGGTGTCGCTGGCCCGGGCCATGGGGGCCGATGTGGTCATTGCCGTGCAACTGAGCGGGGGCATGGTAGGGCGCTATCTGCGGCAGAATGGTGATCGAACCGGCGTGGTGGAGAAGTGGAAGCAAGCGGTCAATCATTCGGGTCTGGTCGACAACCTGCCTGAGTCGCTCAAAGAGCGCACCCAGCAGTTACTGCGCCCCGAGCCCAATCCCAGGCCCTCAACGCCTGCCATGGTGCATACCGTGGCCTCGGCGGTCAGCATCATGCAGGACCGCATTACCCGCAGCCGCATGGGCGGCGATCCGCCGGATCTGGTGCTGAGCCCGCGGCTGTCGGCGATCGGTTTGCTGGAGTTCCACCGGGCGGCGGAGTGCATTCAGGAGGGGCGTGATTGCGTGGAGCGCATGGCGGCGGAGCTGGATGCCGTGTTGGGGCGCTGAATCGCAGCTTAAAACAAGGGGCAACTCAGGGTGATGTACGCCGCCCGGCCTTCCAGATAGGGCAGGGTATTGACCTGCTGGCGGTTGTACTCAGGGTAGTAGATCTCTTCGTCCAGCAGGTTGTTGGCATAGACTTCAAGCTGGCTGCCTTTAAGCGCCGGGCTCTCCAGCCAACGGTCCAGTGGCAGCACCAGATTGGCCGATAGCATGACATAGGCCTCTGCCTCCGGGTTGCGCTCGGGTACGTCCGGGTTCAGTGAGCGCAGCGCGGTGGGCTGGCCGAAGTAGCTGGCAAACACGCCGCTGGTGAAGCGGGGGCTTTCGTAGGCCAGGCCTGACTTCAGCATCCAGTTGGGCTGGTAGGTGGTGTCGTGGTGGCCGTCACCGTTTTCATTGCTCTGGTAGCTGGTGTTGCCCTGCAGTCGCCAGCGATCGTTTAGGGCGTGCTGAAACTCGAACTCAATCCCTTCATAGTGCATCTCGTCGGCGTTGACGATGTACAGCACGCTGCCGCGGCGCTCCCGTGTGATCAGATCCTGATGCTTGCTCTGGTAGATGGCCAGGCTGTAGTGGCTGTCGCCGCGCTCGTAGAGCAGTTCGGCGCTGAGGGTTTCGATGGTCTCTGGTTTTAGCGCAGGGTTGCCTTTGAGTCCGTTGGTATCGACATACATATCCAGGCCGAACGGTGAACGATAAGCCTTGCCGTACATCAGTTTGAATGTCACATCTGACGACAGGTCAAACAGGGCGGCCAGCCGGGGGGAGAGATCGTTGTCGCCACCCTGGGGGTGATTCAGTTGCAGTCCACCGCTCAGCTTGAGCCAGTCATTGGCCCGGTAGTCCAGTTGGCCATATGAGCTGAAGCGGTGGGTGTAGATTTCGGTCAGGTCCACGTCATCGGAGAGGTTGTCGCCGCGCAGTTTGTCGTAGCTGCTGCCCAGCAGGAGCACCAGATCATCGGTGAAGGCGCGGCTGGCCTGTAGCTCCAGCAGATAGCCTCTTGATTGGGTAACGAAGTAAAGCGGCGAAAGGGCTTGCCGGTAGACTTTGTTGTCTAAGCCGTTGTAGGTGGCATTGGCTTTCACCTGCCAACCACTTTCCAATTGCTCGTCATAGCCCAGATCCACAAACTGGCGTCGGATGCTCCATTCTGCCTCCGGAAAAGACGTGGTGGCGCTGTGAGCGTTGCTGAGTTGGCTGTCGTCGATCAGCGCATTGAGGGAAAACTGCGCGCGGCGCCCCTGCAGCGCTAAGCTGGTGGCCTCCTGGCCGAAACGGTAGGTGCCTGGTGGGGTGTTACTGGCCCCCCAGGTGCCGTTGAAACTTTCTCCGTCACGCCGTTGGCTCATCAAGGCCGCGCTGACCTCGCCGGCCTCGCCGGCGGCACTGCCGGTGACCGTCCACTGGCGGGTGTCGAAGCTGCCATAGCGGCCACGCAGTTCAAGGCCGGGGGTCTCGCTGGCCGATTGGGTGATGATGTTGATCACGCCGGCGAAGGCGTTGGTGCCGTAGAGCACCGAACCCGGGCCGCGAATCACCTCGATCTGTTTGATCATGGTCAGCGGAAAGGTGGCGTAGATATCGGCGTTTACCCCACCCTGGCCGGCGTCCCGCAGCGGGCGGCCGTTCATCAGCAGCAGGATCTTGTCGTCTAGGTGGGTCTGGGTCACGCCCCGCATCGAGGTGTGGTTGCGGGGGTAGGCGTTGGAGCCGATCAGCTGGGTGTTGGGCAGGCGGTCTATCAGCTCGCCGAGGCTTTGTGCACCAAAGCGCTGTATATCCCGGGCGCTGATCACACTCACCGTGCTGGGGGCATCCCGCAGGGTTTGCTCCCGTTTGGAGGCGACGGTGATTTTGGTCAGCTCCTCCAGGCTGAGGTCAAATAGCTCTGATCCCCAGCCGATTGCGGCCGGGAATGCCAGGAGCAAGGCCGAGAGGCTTGTCCAGCGTTTGAGCTTGTCCATAACGCGCTAGTTTTCTTGGCTGTTGCGTAGTTCTAACTATAGAGTATCAGTGCGGCAGTGCTGGTGCTTTTTTAAACTGAAAAAAGGGCGGCTTAGCCGCGTGCTACAGGCTTTCTGGCTCTACGCTCAGGCCAGTTTTTTCCAGAAATGGTAGCCGACGATCTCGTAGCCCTCGCGGTAATAGAATTTGTGGGAGGCGGTGTTGGTGACATAGGTATCCAGCATCAACGCCTCTACGCCCTCCTGGCGCGCCAGCTGCTCAATCCATTGAAACAAGCGATGGCCCAGCTGGTGGCGGCGGTATTCCTCCAGGATGAACAGGTTGTCCAGCTCGATATATTTGCCGCAGTAAAACTTGGTGCCGGGCCACATGCCGCAGATGGCCACCAGGCGCTCGCCCGCGAAGCCGCCGATGCAGCGGTAAGGGCTGTCGCGCATGGCTTCGAGACGGCTGGCCAGGGTGGCGGCGGGTATCTTCGGGTTGGCGAGCTCTACCAGAGGCAGAATGCCAGGAATTTCTTCGGCGGCGAGTTCGCGGAAAATAATGTCATTCATTAAATGCTGAAGCCTCCATCGAGTTTGAGCGCTTGCCCGGTGATGTAGGCGGCGCGGTTTGAAGCGAGGAAACACACGGCTTCGGCGACGTCCTCCGCCTGGCCGAAACGTTTCAGGGCGGTGTTTTCCCGGGCGCTCTCCACCCAGGTGGGGTCGAAGTCGACGCCGGTCAGGCGCAGGAAGATGCCGGCCTCGATCACCCCCAGTTGCACGCTGTTGGCACGCACGCCAAAGCGGCCTTCTTCCTTGGCAATGCCTTGCAACAGGGCTTCAATGCCCGCCTTGGGCACCACCGACAGCGCATCCCGCTTGGGCCATTTGCGCAAGCCGATGGAGCTGACCGCGACGATGGCGCCCTGGCTTTCGCGCAGGTAGGGCAGGGCGCAATGCAGCAGGTTGTAAAAGCCGTTGAGATCGCCCTCGATCACGTCCTGAAATTGAGCAGGCTGAATCTGATTCAGGTAGCGCATGGGGATATTGGCCCCGGCGGCGTTGACTAGGGTGTGGATGGGCCCCAGGGTCTGACGGATCTGGGCGAAGGCCTGCGCCAGCTGCTCGCCATCGGTCAGGGCCAATGGCAGGCAGAGGGCTTGCCGGCCGTGACGGCGCACGGCGTCTGCGGCGGCTTCAGCCGCGCTGTGGTTGCCGCGGTAGCTGAGGGCTACATCACAACCTTGTGCGGCCAGCTTTTCACAGATGGCCCGTCCCACCCCACCACTGCCACCGATCACCACGGCAACACCAGGGGGGAACAGGCAGGGGGAGTGGTGCATGGCCAGGCGCTCTATAAATTTTGGGGCACATCCTAGCCCGGTTTGCTGGCCGGGGAAATGGTCAATCAGTGGCGCCGCAGTTGGCGCTTGATCAGGATCGTCAGGCCCCATAAGCCGGCAGCAAACACGCCGGCAAAGAACAGTGACGCCAGTACCACCTTGATGGCGTGAGACAGATGCAGGAAGGTGGCCACCACCCCCAACAATACCATCAGTCCGATGGCCGCCAGGCATTTGAACAGCAGCGAGAGTAGCGTGTCCTGCAGGGTGTGCGTTTCCAATTCAACCGGGCAAGCCAATGTATCGCCCAGCTGTTTGGCGATGTCTTCCAACGGGGCCCGCCGCTGGGCGGTGGCCCACTGCACCAGCTGGTCGTCTTGGATGGCGTAGAGCACATGGCAGGCGTGCAGGTGGCCCAGGGTGCCATCGCCACGCACATGGCGTACCAGCAGGCTGTCGACGCTGCGCAATGGTCGCTGGTAGTCGGTGATGCCGAACAACCGGCACTGCCGGAATATCTCGCTGCCTGTGCCCGGGTCAATCAGCAGGAGGCTGCGGTAGCGCAGCAGCCACAGGCCGGCCAGCACCAGGGTGGGCACCAGTAGCCAGCCCAACAGCCCCATCTGGAGTCGCGCTGCGAGCAGGTTGAGGGCGATGGCCAGGCCCGCCAGGAGCAGTACGCCGCCGTAGTATTTGAGCAGCGGTGGTTCTGCCGACAGGGTGATGATGCCGCTGTCGTGATCCATATCCGCGCGCCAATAGCGCTCAGGCTGTGGGCTGGCGATGGGGGTGTCCGTCATGGTTGGAAGCTCGCCTGGGGTTATCCTCAGTGTAACCCCCCGGGATGCCAAAGCGCATCCCACCGTGCTCCCCCACTTGGGTGTGGACAGCGATTTGCCTGCTGACCTAGGGTACACGGCAATTCAACCACAGGAGCCAATGCCCATGGCCGCCTTTGACAACGCCGAGCTGGAAGCCGCCGCCGACCGCCTGATTGCCTACCATGCCGAGGCCACGCGCCGAAACGAATGGACATTTTTTGTCGACAGCTGTTACACCACCGATTGCGTCTATACCTGCGAGTATGCCGGGGCCATGCTGGTGCGCGCCGAGGGCATCGAGCAGATCAAGGCGACCCACTATGGCCGGGACATGATGCACGGTTGGGAGGGGTGGGAGTTCCCCTATGTGGGCCGCACCGTGGGCGGCGATCAAGTGATCACCCACTGGCTGAATCGCGGGCCCGGCCTGCGCGCGGACGGCAGCCACTTCGATACCCACGGGGTGTCCTTCCTGCGCTATGCCGGGGACGGCAAGTTCTGCGAGCAGTACGATCTGTTCGATCTGGCGCACCAGATGAAACTCTGCGATGAGCTGGAAGAGGCGGGTTTGTTGTCGCCCGCTCTCAAGCAGAATTGGGTGATTCCCATGAAGACCAAGTTGATCGAGCAGCTATCGCGCAATATGTAAGGCGTTGGGGCTTGTCTGGACATCGGCGCAGTATTCATAATTGTGGATCTAAAAAAATTGAGACGCCGCTGTGCTGAACAAACAAAGGATTGCCGTCACCGGGGCTTCAGGCTTTTTGGGCCGCTACTTCGTGCGCGAGCTGCTGGCGCAGGGGGCCGAAGTGGTGGCGGTGGTGCGCAACCCGGGCAAGGTGCCTGAGTTACATCAACCCGGCGTCATGGTGAAAGTGGCGGATCTGGCCGAGCCGGAGCGCATGGCTGAAGCCTTCGCGGGGTGTGATGCCGTGGTGGCGAATGCCGGCCAGGTGTCGCTGTCCAATCAGTTTGAGCAACTGCTCGCCCAGAACCTGCAGGGCACGGCGAATACCTTGCGCGCCTGTGCGGCGGCGGGTGTGCCTCGGGTGGTGTCGCTGTCCTCCGCCAGCGTCTACCGCCAGTTGCGCGCGGATCGGGGGCTGACGGAAGACGCGCCGCTGCGCGGCTTGTCGGATGCACGCCATCGCTTCAGCGTCTATGCGATTTCCAAGGCGTGTGCCGAGCAGGAGGCCTGGCGCCTGGCCGGTGAGCTGGGCCTGGCGCTCACCACCCTGCGGCCCTATGCCATCTTCGGCGCGTTTGACCAGAACTCCTTCTCCTTGTGGTTTGAGCGCCTGATGCGCCTGCCGCTGACGCCTTTTCCTCGCGGCCTCAACCTGCCGATGGTGTACGCGGGCGATTTGGCCAAAGCACTGTGCTTGACCCTGCAGCAACCCGCCACCGAGGGCTTGGCCTTGAATGTGGCGGGGGAGGAGCTGGACTTCTGGGCGTTTGCAGATCAATGGCGCGCGGCGGGTGGATTCAGCCCGCGCCTGCGGCTGCCGATACCCGTGCCCTTCAGGCGCCGGCTTGACGACACCCGCCTGCGCACGCTGACCGGCTGGCAGCCCCAGCCGGTGGTGGATTCATGCACAGAGATCCTGCAGGCCATGGTGCGGGGAGGGCACTTCGATGCCGCGCTAGCGCAGCAGAGAACGACTCAGGAGGCACGGGCATGAGCAATGAGGTATATGACCTGCTGCTCATGGCGGTGTTCGCCGCGGCGGCGGTGGTCTTCGCGGTATTGATGTTCATCTCTGCCCCCTATGGCAAACAGGAGCGGGACGGCTGGGGCCCCGGCTTGCCCATGCGCCTGGGCTGGTGTGTGCTTGAGCTGCCGGCCTTTGCCGGGATGGCGTGGTGTTTTATGCAGGGCGAGCAGCGCGCCAGTGCCGTGCCCTTGCTGCTGTTTGGCCTATGGCAGCTGCACTACTTTCATCGCAGCTTCATCTACCCGCTGCGCCTGCGGGTAAAACCAGAGGCCCGCTACAAGATCGCGCTGCTGGTGCCGGGCATGCTGTTCAATGCCGCCAATGGCGCGCTGAATGGTTGGTTTCTGGCGCAGTTGGGCACGCATCTGCAGCGCGCCGACTGGCTGGCGGACCCGCGTTTCATCGGCGGCCTGATCCTGTTTGCCGTGGGCTTCGGTATCGCCAAGCACTCGGATGCCGTCCTGCGCAATCTGCGCCAGCCCGGTGAGACCGGCTACAAGATTCCCTTTGGCGGTCTGTACCGCTGGGTATCCTGCCCCAATTATCTGGGTGAAATGCTGCAGTGGGGTGGCTTTGCCCTGGCGGCCTGGTCGCCGCCGGCCCTGGCATTTGTCGCCTTTACCGCCGCCAATCTGGTGCCTAAAGCGATCTCTTCCCACCGCTGGTACCGCCAGCAGTTCGCCGATTACCCGCCGGAACGCAAGGCGGTATTCCCGGGCGTGCTTTGAGCATACGGCGGCAAGGGAGGCCGAAATCGCCCCGGCGGTAGGCGGGGGCGTCCCCCCACGCTATAATCAGCCGTTTCCCAAGCCATCGGCCTGCCCATGGAACTGATCCGCGGATTGCACAACCTGCGCCCACGCCATCGCGGCTGCGTGGCGACCATCGGTGCCTTCGACGGCGTGCACCTCGGCCACCAGGCGGTATTGCGCCAGCTGATCGCCAAGGGGCGGGCGCTGGGGCTGCCGTCGGTGGTGATCATCTTCGAACCCTTGCCGCGCGAGTACTTCGCCCGGGAGCAGGCGCCGGCGAGGCTCACCAACCTGCGCGAGAAAGTGCGCGTGATGCGCCGGCTGGGGGTGGATCGCCTGCTGGTGATCCGCTTCTGCGACAAGATCCGCCAGATGTCGGCGATGGAATTTATCGACCACGTGTTTGTCGAAAGCCTGGGCATTCGCTACCTGGTAGTGGGCGATGATCTGCGCTTCGGCCACGACCGCCAGGGCGACTACAAACTGCTGGCGAAGGTGGCCGCCGAGCGCGGCTATGAGGTGGCCGATACCGATACCCTGGCGTTGAGCGAGGAGCGCATCAGCAGCACGCGCCTGCGCCAGGCGCTGGAACAGGCGGATTTCGCCCTGGCCGAGAAACTGCTCGGGCGACCCTACGACATCACCGGCCGGGTCATCTACGGCCGCCAGTTGGGGCGCACCCTGGGTATCCCCACCGCCAACCTGATGCTGCACCGCTATCGGGCACCGCTCTCCGGGGTGTTTGCGGTGGAGGTGATGGGGGCGGGCGATGAGCCGGTGCCCGGCGTGGCCAATGTGGGCACGCGGCCCACGGTGGACGGCATCAAGGCCCTGCTGGAGGTGCACCTGTTCGACTGGCAGGGCAACCTCTACGGCAAGACCATCAGCGTGGCCTTCCGCAAGAAATTGCGGGAGGAACAGAAGTTCGGCTCCATCGACGAGCTGAAACTTAACATCGAACGTGACATCCAAAACGCCCGGGCGTATTTCGGGCTCTGACAGTGCCAAGGCTACGATGACCGACTACAAGCACACCCTCAATCTGCCGGTTACCGATTTCCCGATGAAGGCCAATCTGGCCAACCGCGAACCCGAAATGCTCAAGCGCTGGCAGGAGCAGGATCTGTATCAGCAGATCCGCAACGCCCGCGCCGGCCGCGAGCAGTTCATCCTGCACGACGGCCCGCCCTACGCCAACGGCGACATCCACATCGGCCACGCCGTCAACAAGGTCCTGAAGGACATCATCGTCAAGGCCAACACCCTGGCCGGCTTCGATGCGCCCTATGTGCCGGGTTGGGACTGCCACGGCCTGCCCATCGAACACAATGTCGAGAAGAAGATCGGTAAGGCCGGCGACAAGGTCGATCACGCCAGCTTCCGCGCCAAGTGCCGGGAGTACGCCGCCAGCCAGGTGGAAGGGCAGAAGCGCGACTTCGTGCGCCTGGGCGTGCTGGGTGACTGGGATGCCCCCTACCTGACCATGGATCACGCCTTCGAGGCGGACATCATCCGGGCGCTCGGCCGCATCATCGAGCGCGGCCATCTGGTGCGCGGCTTCAAGCCGGTATACTGGAGCGTGGTAGGTGCCTCCGCCCTGGCCGAGGCCGAGGTGGAATACCACGACAAGACCTCCTTCGCCATTGACGTGCGTTTTCCGGTGGCCGACGAGGCTGCCTGGCTGCAGGTGTTCGGCCAGCCCGCCGGCGGCAAGACCTCGGTGGTGATCTGGACCACCACCCCCTGGACCCTGCCCGCCAACCAGGCAGTGAGCCTCAACCCCGAATTCGACTACGCACTGGTGCAGGTGGGCGCTGAGCGCCTGATCCTGGCCGAAGGCCTGCTGGAGGGCTGCATGGCCCGCTACGGCCTGGGTGAGCACCAGGTGTTGGCCAAGGTGCCGGGCAGCAAACTGGCTGGCCTGCGCCTGCAGCACCCGTTCTATGACAAGACCGTACCGGTACTGGTGGGTGAACACGTGACCCTGGATGCCGGTACCGGCGCCGTGCACACAGCCCCCGATCACGGCATGGACGACTTCGTGGTGGGCCGCGCCCACGGCATTGGCACCCTCAACCTGGTGGACGAGAACGGCAATTACCGCCCGGGCACCGAGCTGTTCGAGGGCGATCACGTCTACAAGGTCGACCCCAAGGTGGTTGAGCTGCTGGAGGCGCGTGGCAACCTGGTCTACCAAACCAAGATCACCCACAGTTTCCCCCACTGCTGGCGCACCAAGACGCCGCTGATTTTCCGCGCCACGCCACAGTGGTTCGTCAGCATGACCCAGAAGCACCTGCTGTCCGACGCGCTGGAAGCGGTCAAGGGCGTGGAATGGCACCCCAGCTGGGGCCAAGCGCGCATCGAGGCCATGCTGGGCCAGAGCCCGGACTGGTGTATCTCCCGCCAGCGCACCTGGGGCGCGCCCATCGCGCTGTTCATCCACAAGCAGACCCAGGAGCTGCACCCGCGCACCGCCGACCTGATCGAACAGATTGCCCTGAAGGTCGAGCAAGAGGGGATGGATGCCTGGTTCAAGCTCGACGCCAAAGAACTGCTGGGCGACGAAGCCGAGCACTACAGCAAGGTGACTGACACCCTCGACGTGTGGTTCGACTCCGGCGTCACCCACATGGCGGTGCTGGAGCGCCGCAACGGCCTGAGCTTCCCGGCGGATCTCTACCTGGAGGGCTCCGACCAGCACCGTGGCTGGTTCCAGAGTTCACTGAAGACCTCCATCGCCATGAACGGCTGCGCGCCTTACAAGGCGGTGCTGACCCATGGCTTCGTGGTGGATCAGTCCGGCCGCAAGATGTCCAAATCTTTGGGCAACGTGGTCTCCCCGCAGAAAGTGGTGAACGACCTGGGCGCCGATGTGCTGCGCCTGTGGGTAGCGGCCACCGACTTCTCCGGTGAGATGACCTGTTCCGACGAGATTCTCAAGCGCGCCGCCGATTCCTACCGGCGCATCCGCAACACCGCGCGCTTCATGCTGGCCAACCTGGCGGGCTTCAACCCGTCCACGGATTTGCTGCCGGCTGAGCAGATGCTGGATCTGGACCGCTGGGCCATGGACCGCGCCCACCTGTTGCAGGAAGAGATCCTCGGCGCCTACGAGCACTACCAGCTGCACCTGATCTATCACAAGCTGCACAACTTCTGTGTCAACGACCTGGGTGGTTTCTACCTCGACATCATCAAGGATCGCCAGTACACCTGCAAAACCGACGGCGTGGCACGTCGCTCGGCGCAGACCGCGCTGTACCACATCGCCCAGGCCTTCGTGCGCTGGATTGCCCCCATCCTCAGCTTCACCGCCGAGGAGATCTGGCAGTTCATGCCCGGCGCCGACAGCGAGAGCATCTTCCTCAAGGAGTGGTACCCGCTGCAGGCCATGCCCGAAGGGCGCGAGTACTGGGCCCGCATTTTGGCGGTGAAGAATGCCGTCAACAAGGTGATCGAGGGCGCCCGCGCCGACGGCAAGCTGAAGGGCTCGCTGGAGGCCGAAGTGGTACTGCATGCCGATGGTGAGCTGGCGGCTGATCTCAACCGCCTGGGTGACGAGCTGCGCTTTGTGCTGATCACCTCCTATGCCGGCGTCAAGCCGCTGGCCGAGGCCGGCGAGGCCCTGGCCACCGAGGTGGAAGGACTGAAGGTGAGTCTGCTGCGCACCGAGAAGGCCAAGTGTGCCCGCTGTTGGCACCACCGCGAGGACGTGGGCAGCCACGCCGAGCATCCCGAGCTGTGCGGTCGCTGCGTTGACAACGTAGCGGGTGACGGCGAAGTGCGTCAATTCGCGTGAGGTGTAACGTGCGCGCTTGGTTTCTTGTCTCGTTTGCCGTGATCATCGTCGACCAGCTGACCAAGCTGGCGGCGAGCCTGCGGCTGGTGTACGCCCAGCCGGTGGAGATTCTGCCGGTGTTTGACCTCACCCTGCTGCACAACACCGGGGCGGCCTGGAGTTTCCTGTCGGATGCCGGTGGCTGGCAGCGCTGGCTGTTCATCAGCATCGCCATCGGTGTAAGCAGCTGGATGGCCCTGTGGCTGGCCAAGCTGGAGCGCAACCAGCAGTGGCTGGCCGCTTCGCTGGCGTTGATCCTCGGCGGTGCCATCGGCAATGTGATCGACCGCATCGCCCTGGGCTATGTGGTGGACTTCATATCGGTGCACTGGCAGGAGCATTACTTTCCGGCCTTCAATATCGCCGACTGCGCCATCACCGTGGGTGCCATCATGATGGCCATCGATGCCTTCTTCCTGGAAGGCCGGCGCGAGGCGGCGGCCGCAGCTGCGGCAGCGCCTGCCGGGCCTGCCCGCTCCCCCATTTTTGAGCAGGCGGCGTGCCCGGCCTCGGGTGAGTCGTCCGGCTGCTGCCCGGCCGCCCAGTCGCCAAGCCCCACCACAGCCCCGGAGAAACAGGCATGACGGCCATCGGCCCCGCGTCCAGCGTCAGCTTTCACTTCACCCTGAAACTGGCGGATGGCCACATCGTTGATTCCACCCGCAACCGGCCAGAGCCGGTGCGCTTCAAGATGGGCGATGGCAACCTGCTAGCAGGCTTCGAGCGCAAGCTGATCGGCCTGGTGGCCGGCGACAGCCGCTGTTTCGACATCCTGCCGGAGGATGGCTTCGGCATGCCCAACCCCAACAATGTGCAGACCTTCGACCGCGCTCAGTTTGATGGTATGGAGCTGAGTGAGGGGCTGGTGATCAGCTTTGCCGATGCGGCCAAGGGCGAGTTGCCCGGTGTGGTGAGCCAGATCACCACCGACAAGGTGGTGGTGGACTTCAATCACCCCCTGGCCGGCAAAGCCATGCAGTTCGATGTAGAGATTTTTGCGGTCGAATGACCGCCCGAGGCCAGCCATGAAGATCAAACTCGCCAACCCCCGTGGCTTCTGCGCTGGCGTCGACCGCGCCATCGACATCGTCAACCGCGCCCTGGATGTGTTTGGCGCGCCGATCTATGTACGGCACGAAGTGGTGCACAACAAGTTCGTGGTGGATGGCCTGCGCGAGCGCGGCGCTATCTTCGTCGACGAGTTGCACGAAGTGCCCGACGACACCATCGTCATCTTCAGCGCCCACGGTGTTTCGCAGGCGGTGCGCAAAAAGGCCGCCGAGCGCGGCCTGAAAGTGTTTGATGCCACCTGTCCACTGGTAACCAAGGTGCACATGGAGGTGGCGCGCTTTTCCCGCCAGGGGCGCGAGTGCGTGTTGATCGGCCACGCCGGCCACCCGGAGGTGGAAGGCACCATGGGTCAGTACGACACCAGCGAAGGTGGACAGATCTATCTGGTGGAGGATGAAGCCCAGGCCGCCTTGCTGGTGGTGCGCAATCCGGCCGAGTTGTCCTATGTCAGCCAGACCACCTTGTCGATGGACGATACCGCCAAGGTCATCGAAGCCTTGCGGCAGCGCTTCCCCCAGATCCAGGGGCCGCGCACGGATGACATCTGCTACGCCACGCAGAATCGCCAGGATGCGGTCAAGCAGTTGGCCGCCGAGTGTGATCTGGTGCTGGTGGTGGGCTCCCCCAACAGCTCCAACTCCAACAGATTGCGGGAACTGGCCGAGCGCATGGGGGCTTCAGCGTATTTGATCGATGGTGCCGACGACATTCAGCCCGGCTGGGTGACGGGTAAAACCGCCATCGGCATCACCGCTGGTGCATCCGCGCCGGAAGTACTGGTGCAGGGCGTCATCAGCCGCCTGCGCGATTTGGGGGCCGAAGCCCCCGAAGAGATGGCGGGTAGGGAAGAGGACGTGGTGTTCTCTATCCCGCGTGAGCTGCGCGTGGTGCAGGTCGGTTGAGCGCCGCTGTCACTTGTGGGTTGCTTGCGCGAGGTGGACAGCCGCCCTGGCAGCAGGGCGCGTTTCAGGCGGCGTCAGCACCAGTGGTAGAGGGGCCTTGCTGACGCATCTGCCTTGGCTTAGCGGGCGGGGGCGCGTGGGGCCGCCCCCCCTATGAACGTTATCCTCTTTCTGCCTTCTGGTGCTTCCTACTGCCTGGGCTGTATCGGCACTGGCTCAGTGGTGTCGGTGTACCACCAGGGTGTCGTGTTCATGTTGCCGCAGCAGTGACCGTCCGGTGGAATGCAGCCAGCTGTTGAGCCAGCCTTCCGGCGGTGAGCCCATCACCAGCAGGCTGCCCGGGTGTTGCTCCAGGTAGCTGTTGATGGTGGCGGCGGGATTTCCCACCCGCAGCTCCAGGCAGGTGCTAGGCAGTTCAACCTGGGCCAGCAACTGTTGCAATTGTTGCAATTGGCTGGCGCACACAATGTAATCACCCAATTGTGCGTGTTCCGCGCCATGGCACATGGCAAAGGCGGGTCTGGGCTGTACATGCAGCACGTGTAGCGGCAGCTGCTGCAGACTGGCGACCCATTTTGCGCGCAGCAGGATGTCGGAGGCGGACTCATCGAGATCCACTGCAGCCACCACCTGTTGATAGTCGGGCTCCATGTTGCGGCCTCCGGCATGGATTTGCGGCACACTTTTCAGCATAGCCCGCTTGCGACGGGCTGCCCCGATTATTTGGGCTCCCCCTGGCAGGCCCCCGCTTTGTTTGCCCGGCACAAGCGCGCACGACCCGCTGCGTTGAGCTTGATGGCGTAGTGGTGGTCGTAGGTCATACTGCCAATGCCTAAAGTGGCGGCAATAAACCCGCCATGACACAAATTGGCTTCACCTAATGTGCTGTAGCTGACTTTATTTTTGGCAGCCTGATTGCCCCAGATGTTGAGGTGCTTATCTTGCACATCAACGTGTTCCAGCACCTCATCGGCTGGATCGAGGTCGTCATTGCAGTTGTGGTCAATGGCGATGACCCACCCTTTGCGCCAGTCCCCGTCTCGAGCAAAGACGGCTACTTGGCGCTGTGTGGTGACAGCTTCAAGGCGGGCGCGGTTGAGCGAGCCGAGCAGGGTTTGGCTGGTCGTGTCCACCCGCTGGCGCTCCATCAGTTCTGTGAAAGTAGGGGTGGCCAAACCGGCAATAATGGCGAGCACGGCAATGCTCACCATGAGTTCGGGCAACGTAAAGCCCTGTTGAAGCGAGCGCATCCTGGCTCCTTGCTTGATCATTCCATGAGTGCGAAAAATAACAAAATGCGTTAGTGGCTGTCGAGTGCCAGAGTGGCGGTGTGGAGGGGGGCAGTCTACGCTATAAGAAATAGTGTTAGGTTGTCAGCCACTCTGGAAGCACGCAATGCCGGTCGTTAGCCATCGCAGTACAGATGAAGCCGGTACGGTGTTGAACATCATGCCGCCGGAGCAGTTTGACTATAGCTGCCTGCAAGATTTCATGGCCTGCTATAGCGAGGCTGATCTGGCTTCTGGTCGATTCGTGATAGACCTCCGCAACACGCGCTACATGGATAGCTCCGCGCTTGGCATGCTGCTCAACCTTTATCGGAGTGTGAGGGGCGTGCAACCCGATATCAGTATCATCAATGCCATTGCCTCGATTCATCGCTTGCTGGTGATCTCTCATTTCGATCGAAAATTCCGGATTGGGTGAGGCCGCACATGCGCATCGTGGTGGTGTCGCCGCGCTGGGATCAACGGTTTCCACTCGCCCAAGCGTTGAAAGAACATTCGCTGCAGTTCGCGCCATGTCTGACAGGTTTGGCGGCATCCTTGCCTGGCAGTGCCTTGCCGGTGGTGCTGGTAGATAGTGTTCTGGAAAATGTGCAGGCTGCTGACATATTGGCCTTGCGCGAGCGTTTTGGTATGGGGGTGCCGCTGGTGTGGGTGGGGGCGTGGGACGACCGCGCCAAACACTTTTTGGCTCAGGGTGGCTGTGATGTCATGGCATTGGAAGCGCCAGTCGAAATGTGGGCGATGCGCCTGAAGTGTTGGGAGCAACAGCTTGGAGGCCTTGGCCATCAGTGTGATCTGGAACGTGAACTGCGCTATTTGCGCGCTCATATGCGCCATGACTACGGTGTAATTGACAAGCTGTTGCGAAATGCCCGCCGTCGCAGTCGGCATCATTCTGCCCATATTCGCTATTACTCATCTCCCAAAGCCGAGAGCGGTTTTAATGGCGACTTGTTGCTGGCGGCCCAGCACCAGGGCGATTCTTATCTCTTGTTGTGCGATTTTTCTGGGCACGGCCTTCCCGCCGCCATCGGCGGTTTACCGGTGTCGGAAGTTTTTTTCAGTATGACCGCCAAGGGCTGCCAAGTGGCCGATATTGCCAGAGAGATAAATCGGCATCTGTTTGATCTGCTGCCTGGAGACCGCTTTTGTGCGGGTATGGTGGTAAAAATGAGTGCGTGTGGCGATAGGCTGGAAATCTGGTCTGGAGGCATGCTCGATGGCTTGTTGTTGGCGCCTGATGCCCGCCTAACGCGTATCCCCGCTCAGCACATGCCGTTGGGCACCATGGATGAAGCTGAGTTCACCGCCGAAACCCAACATTTCAGGTCTGTGGCGGGTAGCCGTCTGTTGTTGTTCAGTGACGGCCTGGTGGAGCAGCCAGATGCCGCTGGCGAGCCTTTTGGTGAGGAGCGGGTGGCGGCATGTGCTGCGGGAGAAAACAATCCCTTGGCCGCTGTGATCACCGCCTGGAAGCGGCATGCACAGGGGGTGGAGCACTATGATGACATCACCGTAGTGGAGTTAATCTGTGGTTGAGATCTTAATGATCAGTTTTGACAGCCACCTTTGAAGCTGCACGTCATTGCTTAAGCCTTGTCCTTGAACAATACTTCGGCGCAGTCCCCCAATCGGGACAGCGCCTGTCGGCGTTTGATTTGAGGAGATCCCGTATGTCGACTCAGAATACCGAAGTCCTATCCCAGGGCTTTGAACTTGGCTTCACCTACACCCGTACGTGCGGGCCAGTGGTAGGCCGCTTTCTGGCAGAATTGAAGCGCCAGAAGATCGTAGGCATCAAAGGCTCTGATGGCCGTGTATTGGTGCCACCGACTGAATACGATCCCGTGACCGCCGATGAGCTTTCCGAGTTCGTGGACGTGGCCAATGAAGGGTCTGTGACCACTTGGTGCTGGGTTCACCACCCCCGCGACAAACACCCGCTGCAGCGTCCCTTTGCCTGGGCCCTGGTCAAGCTGGATGGCGCGGATACTCCCATGTTGCACGCCGTTGACGCGGGCAGCGAAGCCAACATGAAGACCGGCATGCGCGTCAAAGCCCGTTGGGCCGACGAGCGCAAAGGCTTTATTGCCGATCTTGCCTGTTTTGAGCCGGCCTAAGAGGTGCGCCCATGAGCGAAGAAATCGAACTGGTTGAAGGCTTCGAGTCTCCCATTTATCTGCCCTACAGCTTCACCGCTGCCCGTGCTACCAGCAAGTTCCTGCTGCATGTGAAGGAGCGTCGCCTGGTGGGCCAGCGCTCATCGGTTACTGGTAAAGTAATCGTGCCGCCGCGCGGTTCATGCCCTGAGACGGGTACGCCGACCGAGGTTGAAGTGCCGCTGTCAGATAAAGGCACCATCATCAGCTTCACCATCGTGCATATCCCCATTCCGGGTAACCCGATCAAGCCACCGTTCATTGTGGCCAACATCCTGGTGGATGGCGCCGATCAGACCTTCGGTCACTTGGTCAGCGAGTGCGTCAACGAGGAAGTACACATGGGTCAGCGCGTGCAGGCCGTGTGGAAGGCGCCCGAAGAGTGCGAGTACACCATGGAAAACATTCTGTGGTTCAAGCCCATCGACGAGCCCGATGTGGACGTGGAAAAACTCCGGGCCGAGCGCCTGAAAGAAGCGGAGAAGTACCGCCATGCGTGAAGTAGCCATCATCTCTTACGCCCAGTCACCTTTGCTGCGTGACGCTGGCGCCCAGAACGAAGTCGAGCTGCTGATGCCGGTGCTGGTCGAGGCCCTGCAAAAGGCCAACATGACCCGCGAGGAAGTCGATTTCACCTGTTCCGGTTCATGCGACTACCTCGGTGGTGCGGCGTTTGCTTTCGTATCTGCTGTGGATGCCCTGGGGGCGGTGCCACCGATCAAGGAATCCCACGTCGAGATGGATGCCGCCTGGGCTTTGTATGAAGCCTGGTTGAAAATCCAGTCCGGTGAGGCGGATACCGCACTGATCTACGGCTTCGGCAAGTCTTCCCCGGGCCCACTGGTCGACACCCTGGCGCTGCAGCTGGACCCTTACTATGTCCAGCCGCTGTGGCCGGATAGTGTCTCCCTGGCAGCCCTGCAGGCGCGTGCGCTGCTGGACGCAGGCAAGATCACCGAGCAGCAGATGGCTGAAGTGACGGCCAAAAACCGTCGCAACGCCAAGTCCAACCCCAAGGCGCAGTTGAAGGGTGATTACACGGTTGAGCAGCTGCTGGCCGAGCCGATGTTTGTGTCGCCACTGCGCAAGCACGATTGCCCGCCCATCACCGATGGCGCCTGTGCCCTGGTGCTGGCGGTGCGCGATGTGGCAGACAAGAAATGTAAGCGCCCGGCGTACATCCGTGGCATTGATCACCGCATCGAGGCTCACATGCTGGGCAACCGCGATTTGACGGTCTCTGTTTCCGCCAAAATTGCGGCTGAGAAAGCGGGTGTGGCTAAAGGCAAGGTCGATATTGCCGAGCTTTACGCGCCCTTCAGTCACCAGGAGCTGATCCTGAAAGAAGCGCTGGGCCTGGACGACAGCGTTTCCATCAACCCGTCGGGTGGCCCAATGGCCGGTCACGTGCTGATGGGCTCAGGCCTGGACCGCTTCGGTGAAGTGGCTCAGCGCATCATCAACGGCGAGGCGAATCGCGGTGTGGCTCACGCCACCTCCGGCGCCTGCCTGCAACAGAACCTGGTTGCGGTACTGGAGGCTTAATCATGGGTAATGCATGTGCCATTGTTGGCGTTGGCCAGAGTGCCCGCTACCGTACCCGCATCAAGGCCTCCATGGCCGGTCTGGTGCGCGAGGCGGCGCTTGAGGCGCTGAAAGACGCTGGCTGCACCTGGAGTGATATCGACGCCGTTATCATCGGTAAGGCGCCTGATTTCTTCGAGGGTGTGTTGATGCCTGAACTGTATCTGGCGGATGCGCTGGGTGCTAACGGCAAGCCGATGATCCGCGTTCACACCGCGGGTTCGGTGGGCGGTTCTACCGCTATTGTGGCGGCTCAGCACATCCAGAGCGGCCAGTTCAAGCGCGTGCTGACCGTGAGCTACGAGAAGCAGTCGGAGTCCAACGCCATGTGGGCGTTGTCCTCCAAGCAGCCCTTTGCCGCTCACTTTAATGCGGGCGCGGGTGGCTTCTTCGCGCCGCTGATTCGCGAGTACATGCGCCGCACCGGTGCGCCCGAAGAAGCGGGCCAGCAGGTGGCGGTGAAGGACCGCAAGCACGCCTTGCGCAATCCACGTGCTCACCTGCAGCTGCCCGAAATCTCTCTGGAGATGGTGCAGCAGACGCCGTACCTGTGGGAACCGCTGCGTTGGCTGGAATCCTGCCCGTCCTCCGATGGCGCCTGCGCCATGGTGCTGTGCAGCGAGGATCTGGCCAAGAAGTCCCCCAACAAGCCGGCCTGGATTCATGCGACGGCGATGCGTTCCGAGCCGACCATGTACCCCTGGCGGGAAGAGGTGAATCCGGAAGCCGGTCGCCTGTGCGCCCAGGACGTCTATTCCAAGGCGGGCATCACCAATCCCCGCAAGGAACTGGATTGCGCCGAGGTGTACGTACCGTTCTCCTGGTTCGAGCCCATGTGGCTGGAAAACCTCGGTTTCTGTGACGAGGGCGAGGGCTGGAAGGTCACCATGTCGGGTGCCACCTCCCTGGAAGAGAAGGGCGACATCCCCTGGAACTGCTCCGGCGGCGTATTGTCCTCGAACCCGATCGGCGCTTCAGGTATGATTCGCTTCGCTGAAGCTGCGCAACAGGTTCGCGGTATGTGCGGCAATTACCAGGTGGAAGGAGCCAAGAAGGCACTGGGTCACGCTTATGGCGGTGGCTCCCAGTTCTTCGCGATGTGGATCGTAGGTTCTGACAAACCCTAACCGGTCACGTTATGATGTGGAAGACGGGGCAGCGTGAGCTGCCCCGCTCTTTTCTGGAGTGGAGCCAATGACAACGAAGCATTTCAATATCGCCGATCTGTTCGAGATGGTGGCCGACAAGGTTCCGGATCGCGAGGCGCTGGTGTGTGGCGATAAGCGCAACACCTACAAGAGTCTGGAACAGCGCGCTAACAAGCTGGCGCACTACCTTAGCAGCCGTGGTGTGAAGGCGGGCGACAACGTCGGCCTCTACATGTACAACTGCAACGAATACATCGAAGCGATGCTGGCCTGCTTCAAGATCCGTGCGGTGCCGGTCAACGTCAATTACCGCTACGTCAACGACGAGCTGCTGTACATCTTTGACAACGCCGATATGGTGGCGGTGATTCACGGTCGCGAGTTCATCCCGGCCATTGCCGTGGTGCGCGAGGCCGCGCCCAAGCTGCACACCTACATTTCGGTGGAAGATGGCTCCGATGCCGACCTGGCCACCATTGGTGCGGTCGAGCTGGAAAGCGTTATCGCCGGTTGCAGCGATGGCCGTGATTTCGGCGAGCGCTCCGATGACGATTTGTTCATTCTCTACACCGGCGGTACCACCGGCATGCCCAAGGGCGTGATGTGGCCGCACAAAAATG
Source organism: uncultured Pseudomonadales bacterium (assembly GCA_964649985.1). Taxonomy (GTDB): domain Bacteria; phylum Pseudomonadota; class Gammaproteobacteria; order Pseudomonadales; family CAZYQX01; genus CAZYQX01. The sequence continues at coordinate 168,346 of CAZYQX010000003.1, forward strand.
TATTCTTCGCTGCCATGGGTGGCGGTGGTCACTTCAGCCCGCTGGGCAAGTGCGAAGTGCCTGAAGATATCGCCAGTCGTGTAGGCGATTTCCAGCTGTGCGGCATTGCGCTCGCGCCGCTGATGCACGGTGCCTCCTGGTGGTATGCCTGTATCCAGTTGCTGGCGGGCAACAAGCTGGTACTGAACCACAACCGCAGCTTCGACGGCGTGCAGGTGTGGGACATCATAGCGACCGAGAAGTGCCACGCGATCCAGATCGTGGGCGACGCCATGGCGATCCCGCTGCTGGATTCCCTCAATGCCAACCCCGGCCGTTGGGACCTGTCCAACGTATTCAACGTCGGCTCCGGCGGTGCAGTGTTCTCCGTCAGCAAGCAGGACGAGTTCAAGAAGCACTTCCCCAACTGCTTCATCACCAATGCGTTCGGCTCCTCCGAGTCCGGCCAGATGGGCATGGACAGCGGCGCCAAGAAGACCGAAGGCGGCCTGGGCAACGTGGTGCGCTCCGAGTTCATGGACGTGATCATCGAGGACGAGTCCCCGATGCGTCACGCCGTGCCCGGTGAAACCGGCATTTTCGCCCGTTCTGGCCACATCCCGCTGGGTTACTACAACGACCCCGAGAAGACCGCCAAGACCTTTGTCATCGTCGATGGCAAGCGCTGGCTGCTGACCGGTGACGCCGCCAAGCTGGAAGAAGACCTGAGCATCTCTGTGTTTGGTCGCGGCTCCAACTGCATCAACTCCGGCGGTGAGAAGATCTTCCCGGAAGAGGTGGAAATGGCGCTGAAGGCCCATCCAGACATCTTTGATGCCCTGGTGGTGGCCACCCCGGACGAGCGCTGGGGCCAGCGTGTCACCGCCGTGGTGCAGGCGCGCGATGGCGCGGCGCTGAGCCTGAAAGATGTGCAGGAGAAGGCGCGCCAGCACGTGGCCGGCTACAAGGTACCCCGCGAGCTGCACGTGATCCCGCAGATCCCGCGTTCGCCCAGTGGCAAGCCTGATTACAAAATCGCCAGAGATATGGCGTTGACAAACCAATATTTGGTTGACTAACCACGCTTGCCTCACGTGCGGCATCCCCGCCGTGAGGCTGTTTTCAGGAGTTGAATTCCATGGCTGAACTCGACATCAGCACCAAGAACTGCATCGTTGAAAAAGAAGGTCACACCTTGATCGTGACCCTCAATCGTCCCGAAGCCAAGAACGCCTTCAGCCCCGAGATGCTGCTCGGCCTGTACAAGGCATGGCGTCTGCTCGACTCTGACGATGACCTCTACTGTGCAATCCTCACCGCCAATGGCGACACCTTCTGTGCCGGTATGGACCTCAAGGCCGGTGCCGAGGGCGGTCAGCGCAGCACCGAGGAGTTCATGGAGCTGATGGGCAAGGTGCCGAATGTGCACTGGCAGGCGCTGCTGCGCGACAACCGTCCGATGAAGCCGCTGATTCTGGCGGTTGAGGGCTATGCCCTGGCCGGTGGTACCGAGATCCTGCAGGGCACTGACCTGCGCATCGCTGCGGAAGATGCTACCTTCGGCATCACCGAAGTTGCGCGCGGTTTGTACCCGATGGCCGGTTCCACCATTCGCCTGCGCCGCCAGATTCCTTACTGCTTCGCCGCAGAAATGCTGCTGTTGGGCAGCCACGTGAATGCCCAGCAGGCACTGAGCTGGGGCCTGGTGAATCGCGTTGTGCCTAAAGGTCAGGCACTGGCTGAAGCCAAGAAGATGGCGGACAGCCTGTGCGAGAACGGCCCGCTGGCAATCAAGGCGATCACCACCTCCCTGCGCCAGCACCAGGAGTGCTTGGCCGAGGAAGACGCCATGCTGAAGTCCGATGAGCTGGGCTGGCCGGTAATGGGCTCCGCCGATGCCAAAGAAGGCATGAAAGCCTTCAAAGAGAAGCGCAAGGCCGTGTTTACCGGCAAGTAATGTGCTGATCTGAGAGGCAGGCCCGCTCCCTCCACCCAGGGCGCGGGCTTTTTTTTGGGTCGACGTGGGTTTGGCCTCTTGTGGCCTTGCTTGCTTTACATCACTCGGGCGCGAACGGTGAATCCTCAAAGGGCACCGCAACAATGCGCCGGTTGAATCAATGCTTTTGGGAGCGATCGCTATGGGACCACTTGCAGGAATTCGCATCATCGAGATGGCCGGTATCGGCCCTGGCCCGCTGGCGGCCATGATGCTGGCGGACATGGGCGCTGAGGTGATCCGGGTGGATCGCAGCTCTGGCAGCCTGTCCATGCCGGGGGATTTCATCAACCGCGGGCGCAAGTCCATCGCGGTCAACCTGAAGAGCCCTGAAGGCGTAGAGACCGTGCTCAAGCTGATTGAGAGCGCGGACGCCTTGATCGAGGGCTTCCGCCCAGGCGTGATGGAAAAGCTCGGCTTGGCGCCGGACGCGGTGCTGGCGCGCAATCCTCGCTTGGTATACGGCCGCATGACCGGCTGGGGCCAAACCGGGCCACTGGCCCATGCGGCTGGCCACGACATTAACTACATCGCCATTACCGGCGCGCTGGATGCCATCGGCACGCCAGAAAAACCGCTGCCGCCGGTCAACTTTGCCGGTGATACCGGTGGCGGTGCCATGTTCCTGGTAATGGGGCTGCTGGCGGCCATGCTGGAGGCGAAAAACTCCGGCCAGGGGCAGGTGGTGGATGCGGCCATCTGTGATGGCGCCGTGATGCTGATGGCGAATCTGCTCTCCTTCAAGTCGCTCGGTATGTGGAATGGCGCGCGTGGCCACAACATCCTGGACGGTGCCGCGCATTTCTATGACAGTTACGAGTGTGCCGATGGCAAGTTCGTCGCGGTGGGGGCCATCGAGACGCCTTTCTACATGACGCTGATGGACAAGATGGGGCTGGAACTGGATACGGCCGACATCATGGTGCACATGGATCCGAACCGCTGGCCCGAGCAGAAGGCGCGCCTGGCGGAGGTGTTCAAGCAGAAGACCCGCGACGAGTGGTGTGCCATCCTGGAAGGCACTGACGCCTGCTTTGCACCGGTGCTATCGGTGGATGAGGCCCCGCACCATCCCCACAATGCCGCGCGTGGCAACTTCCTGCTCAAGGAGGGCAAGATCCACCCGGCGCCTGCGCCGCGTTTCAGCCGCACGCCTAGCCAGGCTGGTGAGGACGTAGTCACCGGCGCCGATACCGATGCGGTATTGGCGGGCCTGGGCCTGAGTGCAGAGCAGATCGAGGCCCTGAAACAGGCGGGTGCGGTCAAGTAATTGAACAACGCCTGCCCGTTGGGCAGGCTTCGACGGCGTCATGTGATGCGCCGTCGCTTACAAGGTGAATAGCATGAGTGAAACTGTACTGAAGCAGCTGGACGATGACGGTGTATTGCTGATCACACTGAATCGGCCCAGCAAGAAAAACGCCTTCAACCGCGAGCAATGGCAGGCCTTCTCCGACGCCATCGCCGAAGCCAATGACGACCCGGCTGTGGCCGTGGTGGTGGTGGCGGGTGCCGGTGGCAACTTCTCGTCGGGCACCGATCTGAGCGATTTTAGCGGCGAGGGCGAGCACCCCTTTGTCAAATGCGCCGAGCGCGTTGCGCTGTTTGAGAAGCCTTTGATCGGTGCGGCCACCGGTATTGCCGTAGGGGGTGGTGCCACGCTGCTGCTGCACTGCGACGTGCTGTACGTGGGCGACAGCCTGCGCATGCGTTTCCCCTTTGCCAATCTCGGCCTGGTGCCCGAGTTTGCCAGCAGTTATCTGCTGCCGCTGCAGATCGGCCTGCGCCAGGCCAATGAACTGTTGTTCACCGCCGAGTGGATCGATGCCGCACGTGCCATGGAAACGGGTATTGCCACGCGCCAGATGGCCGACGATCAGGTGCTGGAGCACGCCATGGCCAAGGCGCGGGAAATGGCCCAGTGGCCAGTGCGCTCCCTGGTAGGCATCAAGCGCCTGACCAAACTGGCACACCGCGATACGCTGTCGCGCATCCTGGTGGAAGAAGATACCGCCATGCGCCAGCTGGCGGGTGGTCCTGAGAACGTCGAGGCGATCATGGCGTTTCTCGAGAAGCGCACGCCTGATTTCAAGCAGTTCCGCAAATAGTCCGCCGGCCTGTACGGTGCACGGGGGAGGCTATCCCCCCTGTGCACCGTAGCGGCTTCCATCGCTGCAGTATCCTCCTTGCCTCCCACCCGGTTACTACCCGTTCGTCCGATATACGGCGGCCTGCAGGCCGTATACATTGCCTGAACCTCCTTGTGCAAAAATATAAATGCGGAGATTCATCATGAGCTGGACACTGCAGCAAGTCTCGGACCGTTTCGATATTGAAAACCTGCTGGTGGAATACTGCCACATCATCGATCAGCAGCTGATCGACCGGCTGGACGATATATTCAGCGAGGATGCCTTTATCGATTACACCGCCATGGGTGGCATCGCGGGCAATCGGGAGGAGATCAAGGCGTTCCTGAAACAGGCGTTGCCGGCCTTTGGCGCTACCCAGCATATGATAGCCAATCAGCAGATTCGCCTGGATGGCGATCGCGCCACCGGCCGGATTATGTGTTTCAATCCCATGCAATTGGGGGGAGGGGAGCAGGCTGCACCGGTGTTCTTCCTGGGGTTGTGGTATGTAGATGAATATGTGCGCACGCCTGCCGGCTGGCGCATTAGCCGGCGCGTAGAGGAAAAATCCTGGGTCTTTAATGCTCCGCAGGGGATGGGCTTGTAGGGGGCTGGATTGAGCAAGGGTCAACAGGACGCAGGCGTGAGCGATGAGTGCATGACACCCAAGGTGGCGGTGGTGGGCGCCGGATTAGCCGGCTTGAGTTGTGCCCGCCATTTACAACAGGCCGGGTGGCGGGTGGTGTTGTTTGATAAGAGCCGAGGCCTGGGCGGGCGGATGAGCACCCGGCGTGGGCCGGATTGGCAGTGTGATCATGGCGCGCAATATTTTACCGCGCGCGATCCGGCCTTTCAGGCCGAGGTGCAACGTTGGTGCGACGCGGGCGTGGCCTCGCCCTGGGAGATGCGCATTGCGCCTCGCGCGGGCGTTTCCGAGCCGCTTCGCTATGTGGGGGTGCCGCGTATGAGTGCGCCAGCCCGATGGCTGTCGGCCGATTTGGCGGTGCATTGCGGGCACACCCTGAAAGCCTTGGCACTCGATTCCGCTGGCTGGCGACTGGCGTTTGCTGAAGAAACAGCCGTGAGCGAGGTGTTTGATCATGTGGTGCTGGCGATGCCGGCACCGCAGGCAGCGGCCTTGCTGGCAGAGGTCGCTCCCACCATGGCGGCCCTGGCCGCCGGGGCCAAGATGCAAGGCTGTTGGGCCTTGATGTTGCAATATCACAAGCCCCTTGCATTGCCCTTTGATGCGGCGTTCATCGCGCATGCCCCATTGAGTTGGGTGGCACGCGATCGCGCCAAACCCGGCCGCAGTGGCTTGGAAAGCTGGCTGTTACATGCCGCGCCAGACTGGAGCGAGCAGCACCTTGATCAGCCAGCGGAGTGGGTGGCCGAGCACATGATGGCCGCTTTCCTGGCGATAGGCGGGGAGCTGCCCGACCAGTGGTCGGCCCATCGTTGGCGCTATGCCCATACCGTCGCCGCTACGGAGGACGGCTGTGCCTGGTCGGCCGATTTGCAGCTTGGTGTGTGTGGCGATTGGTTGGCCGGGGGCCGGGTGGAGGGGGCTTGGTTGAGTGGCCGGGCGCTGGCGCTGCGGATGTTGCAATCTGCCGCATAAGCCGCTCGGGTATCGGTCGGTGCTGGATTCCCTGCTCTGGGGTGGCCGCGCAAAGAGCTTGTTTTACCCGCGAGGCCCTACAGCGGCGACAGCGCAGACGGTGCGGTCGCTTCAGCTGCGATCCTCCATAGCCACTCGACCTGCGAATGGAGGCTCCAATGGGGGGGGGTGAAATCGCATCACGTCGAGCAGTTCAGGTGGCCGCCGGGTGGGAAAAATATGGCGAGCCACACGGTGTCTTGATCTGCGGCTGTCCAGATCACACGGTGGGGTTGTCCCGCCGGGATGAACAGCGCATCTCCCGCTCCCATGTGGTGTATTTCTGAGGGCGCGTCGGCCGAGGGCACGCGTTCCAGCTGGGCAGCCCCTTGAAGGATCATCACCCATTCATGTTCGTGTTGTTCATACCACCCGCCATCGGCGGGGGCGATGTGCCCGCGCGAAATAATGCGTTCGATCCGCAGATGCTCCGCAGACAACCAGGTTTCCAGGTGTTCGGTAGGGAGTGCGGCAGGAATATCGGCGAAAAAATTGCGCATGACCGCTCCTGTGTAGATGCCGGGGAGCGCGTTGGACTAATCGCTAGGCCGTGCTCGCGCAGCTGCCGATGATACGCTGAATCTCCGGCACGCAGGAGCCGCAGTTGGTGCCGGCCTTCAGGCATTTACCCACCTCGGCCGGTGTGGCCAGTTTCTGCGCGATCACCGCTTGGCGGATGGTGTTTTCTGGCACGGCAAAGCAGGCGCAGACCATCTTGCCCAGGCCGCCGCCGCTGGGCTCGCCCTTGAGCAGGGCGCGGCGGTCGTCCTCACTCAATGCCGGTTTGCCGAACAATCCGGTGAGCCAGCCGCGCTCGGGCAGGTGTTGATCCGGGGCGATGAACACCACTGCCTGCAGGCGGTCTTCGCGTACCAGGGCCAGCCGGTAGCGGCCTTGACCGGCGTCTTCGTATTCCAGCATATCGTCAGATTCACACGCGCCGAGCAGTGCCAGCGCCCATTGCCGTGGATCGCTGAGTGGTGCGGTATCGGCCAGCTCGTAGCGTACGCAGTGGTCCGCCAGTACTTCCACCTGGTAATCGCTGGCGATGGACAAGCGCTCACGGCTGATGGCAAAGCCCTGCCAGGCGGGGGCATAGGCCGCCACCTGCACCGGGGTGTGCTTCAGCTCGGGCTGGCGGGAGTAGGGGTCCAGCTCCGGGTTGACGATCGGGTTGATGCGGCCCTGGCGGCTGAGCTGTTCCGTCCAGTGCATGGGCAGGAAGGCATTGCCGGGGCGCACCGCATCGGTGATTTCGGTGCGTGCCAGGCTCTGCCCCCAGCGGCTCTGGATGCGCGCCAGCTGGCCATCGTGCAGGCCAAGGCGCTCGGCATCGGCCGGGTTCAGCTCCAGAAAGGGCTCGGGCTTGTGGGCATTCAACCGCGGCGCCAGGGCGGTGCGCGTCATGGTGTGCCACTGGTCGCGGATGCGGCCGGTGTTGAGCCTGATCGGGTAGTCATCCCCCGGGGCATTGACCGGCGGGCGGTGATTCACTGGCAGCAGTTTGGCCCGGCCGTTGGGGGTGAAGAAGCCGCCTGCGGCAAACAGGCGTGCGGTGCCTGCGGCACGGCCCGGGGGAGCGGGCCACTGGAAGGGTGCCAGCGCCTGGTAGGCTTCATCGGAGATGTCAGCGTAGGCGGAGATGTCGAAATCCCGGCTGCCGCCGTTCTCGAAGCCGGACAGCCGCGCGTGCTCGCGGAAGATGTCCGCGCTGCTGTGGTAGTCGAAGGCTTCGGCATAGCCCAGCCGCTTGGCCACTTCGCAGATGATCCACCAGTCCGGGCGGGCTTCGCCCAGGGGCGGCAGCAGGGCGCGCTGGCGGGAGATGCGGCGCTCGGAGTTGGTGACCGTGCCGTCTTTCTCTGACCAGCCCTGGGCGGGCAGCTTGATGTGGGCCAGCTTGATGGTGTCGCTGTCGCTGATGCAGTCGGAGACCACCACCAGTTCGCAGCGCTGCAGGGCCTCCTTCACGCGGTCGGCATTGGGCAGGCTCACCACCGGGTTGGTGGCCATCACCCAGACTGCTTTCACGTCGCCGCGATGCACCGCCTCAAACAACTCCACCGCCGTCAGGCCTGGCTTGCGGGCAATCTGCTCGCACTGCCAGAAGCGCGCGACGCGCTCCACATCCTCGGGCTTGGCGAAATCCATGTGCGCCGCTAGCTGGTTGGCCAGGCCGCCCACTTCCCGGCCGCCCATGGCATTGGGCTGGCCGGTGACGGAGAAGGGGCCAGATCCCGCCTGGCCGATGCGACCGGTGGCCAGGTGGCAGTTGGTGATGGCGTTGACCTTGTCGGTGCCGGCGCTGGACTGGTTCACGCCCTGGGAATAGACCGTGACGGTGCGCGCAGTGCGGGTAAACCAGTCGTAGAAGCGTTGCAGGTCGGCCAGTGCCAGCGCGCAGCCCTGAGCGATGGCGGCATCGTCGCCCTCGGCGCGGGCGGCCTGCAGGGTGGCGTCGAAACCCTCGGTGTGGGCGGCCAGATAGGCCGGGTCGAGGGCGTCGGCGTCCGCCAGGTGGCGCAGCAGGCCGTTGAACAGCAGCACGTCGCTGCCCGGCGCCAGGGGCAGGTGCAGGTCGGCGATGTCGCAGCTGTCGGTGCGGCGCGGGTCCACCACCACGATGCGCATCTCTGGGCGGCGTGCCTTGGCGGCGCGGATGCGCTGGAATAGCACCGGGTGGCACCAGGCGGTGTTGGAGCCCACCAGTACCAGCAGATCGGCCAGTTCCAGGTCTTCGTAATTGTTGGGGACGGTGTCGGAGCCAAAGGCGCGCTTGTGGCCGGCCACGCTGGAGGCCATGCACAGGCGCGAATTGGTGTCCATGTTGCCGGTGCCGATGAAGCCTTTCATCAGCTTGTTGGCGACGTAGTAGTCCTCGGTCAGCAACTGGCCGCTGCCGTAGATGGCCACGGCATCCGGGCCGTGCTGTTCGATGATGCGCCTGAAGCCGTCGGCCACCGCATCCAGGGCCTGGGGCCAGCTCACGGCCTGGCCGTTGATCTCGGGTTGGAGTTGGCGGTTGCGCGGCGCCAGGGTCTCGCCCAGGGCCGAGCCCTTGGAGCACAGGCGGCCATAGTTGGCGGGGTGTTGCTGATCGCCCTTCACCTCGACCTGGCGACTGGCCGGATCGACCTGGGCCTCAATGCCGCAGCCCACGCCGCAGTAAGCGCAGGTGGTTTTGATGGTGGAGTGGGTGCTGGCGATCAGAGCGCTCACGCGGCGGCCTCTTGTGGCGGCCCGAACATCAGGCTGGGGCGCAGAGTTTGGATGTCGGTGGCGTTTTCCACAAGCTCGGCGTACCAGGGGCCGTGGCTGATCTCGCCATAGAGCACGGCGGCCACCAGGCGGTTGTCCTTGATCACCAGCCGGCGGTAGTGGCCGCTGCGGGCGTCGCGCTGGATGATGTTCTCCGCCCCGGGGGTGTTGAAGTCACCCACCGAGTAGAGATCCACGCCGCTGACCTTCAGCCGGGTGGGAATCGGGCGCTGGATGTAGCTGGCGGCGCCGTGTTCGGCCAGGTGGCTGGCCAGCACCCGGGCCTGCTCAAACAGCGGTGCCACCATGCCGAAGGTGCTGCCCCGGTGCTGCACGCATTCCCCCACAGCGTAGATGCTGGGGTCCCAGGTTTGCAGGGTGTCGCTGACCAGGATGCCCTTGTCCACCCGCAGGCCGGCGTGCTTGGCCAGGGCGGTGCGGGGGCGAATGCCCACCGCCATGATCACCACGTCGGCCGGCAGCCGCCGGCCGTCTTTCAGCGCCAGGCATTCCAGCCCGTGTTCGTCACCCAGCACCGCTTCGGTGTGGCCGTTGAGGCACACCTGTATGCCCAGCCGCTCGAAGTGACGCCCCAGCAGGGCGCCGCTCTCCCGGTCCAGCTGGCGGTTGAGCAGCCAGCCGGAGGTGTGCACCACGGTCACTTCCATGCCGCGCTTGCGCAGGCCGTAGGCGGCCTCCAGGCCGAGCAGCCCACCGCCCACCACTACCGCGCGTTTGCCGGGTGCTTCGGACAGCGCCAACATGGTCTCCACATCGGCGATATCTCGGAAGGTGAGCACCCCGGGCAGCTCACTGCCGGGCACCGGCAGGCGGGAGGCCTCGGCGCCGGTGGCGATCACCAGCCGGTCGTAGGGGGTTTCGCGGCCATTGCGGGTGATCACCACCCGCCGGGCGCGCTGGATCTCCACCACCTCGTTTTCCAGCCCGCTGCACAGCTCGATGCCGTGCTGCTGATACCACGGGCGCGGGTGGGTGATGATCTGGTCGATCTGCTTTTCCCCGGCCAGCACCGGGGACAGCATGATGCGGTTGTAACTGCCGTGGGGCTCGGCGCCAAACACGGTGATTTGATACTTGCCCTGGCATGAGGCGAGGATTTCATCCAGGGCGCGGGCGCCGGACATGCCGTTGCCGATCACCACCAGGCGCTTGGTCTTCGACGCAGGCGTCGAGGCGTTTGCAACCGTGCTGTCGATCAGGGGGGCGATGTCCGCGCTCATGGCTCAGGCCTCTACGCCGACCTGCACCGCGTTGCCTGCCACGCGCACGGCGTAGGTGGGCAACACCAGGCTGTCGTCTTCCAGGCAGATGCCGCTCTCCAGCGCATAGTGCTGTTTGTAGAGTGGTGAGGCCACCACGATCTTGCCCTGCAGGTCACCCACCAGGCCGCGTGAAATCACGTTGGCCTTGCCGTAGGGGCAGTAGTTGCCGACAGCGAACAGCTTGTCGCCCTCGGCGGTCTTGATGCGGAACAGGGCGACCTGTTGCTGGTTGACCAGGGCGCAAGCGCCCAGGTTGGGTTGCAGGTCTTCCAGGTTGCAGACGGTTTCCCATTGCATGACGTGTGCTCCTCAGGCGATGCTGGCAATCAGGTCGGGGTGAGCGGCTTTTTCGTCCTCGGTGGCCGGGCGGATCTGGCCGCGCTCCTCCACGAACACCACGTTGTTGTCGCGCGCATCGCTGTTGATGAAGGCGCGGAAGCGCTTGCGCTTCTCGGGGTCTTGCACGGTGGTTTTCCACTCGCACTGGTAGGTGTCGACGATCAGCGACATCTGCGCCTCCAGCTCGTCGGCGATGCCCAGGCTGTCTTCACAGATCACCTGCTTCAGGTAGTCCAGGCCGCCTTCGAGGTTGTCCATCCAGGTGCTGGTGCGCTGCAGGCGGTCGGCGGTGCGCACGTAGAACATCAGGAAG